>JBPOIC010000041.1:0-47285 GCA_052034865.1 Myxococcota bacterium
ACTAAATTCGTGTTCCCCACATGCGTGGGGATGAACCGTCCAGGAAACGGCTATCGCGCCGCAGGACTATGTGTTCCCCACATGCGTGGGGATGAACCGGCTCAATAGAAGGCTCCAAAGAATCCCAGTCTGTGTTCCCCACATGCGTGGGGATGAACCGCCGTCTCCCCCAGCTCCCTCATAATCTTTCAAGTGTTCCCCACATGCGTGGGGATGAACCGCTTGACCAATTAGGCCAGTTAAAACAGCGCCAGTGTTCCCCACATGCGTGGGGATGAACCGCGGCGGGTATTTTAGGCAATTTCACCCTCTGGGTGTTCCCCACATGCGTGGGGATGAACCGAAAACAAATCAGGGTTTGATGACATCGGTGGTGTGTTCCCCACATGCGTGGGGATGAACCGGCATCTTTTTGGGGATCATCGGACTATTATTAGTGTTCCCCACATGCGTGGGGATGAACCGGAGATTGGCAGCGAAAGCGGATCTCTCCCCAGGTGTTCCCCACATGCGTGGGGATGAACCGTGAGGGTGTTGGTTTGAAGGTTGACGTTGGTGGTGTTCCCCACATGCGTGGGGATGAACCGCACGTGAATCAATGGGCGTTCGTCGGCCCGGTGTGTTCCCCACATGCGTGGGGATGAACCGGTTTGAAATTGCAGGATCATCTTTAGTTTCAAGTGTTCCCCACATGCGTGGGGATGAACCGGATTTGTGTGGGTAAAAAAGAGGGAGGTTTGAGTGTTCCCCACATGCGTGGGGATGAACCGTGGGAGAGGAGAGCCACAATGTCTTTCCAGTCGTGTTCCCCACATGCGTGGGGATGAACCGCTTTCACCCCTGCCTCCTAATCCTGTCCGCGAGTGTTCCCCACATGCGTGGGGATGAACCGGCTTTCTCAGTCTGAATTCGCTCACCTCACTAGTGTTCCCCACATGCGTGGGGATGAACCGGTCGATTCGGTTTTGGAGGTCGCCAGACAACTGTGTTCCCCACATGCGTGGGGATGAACCGGATTTGATTTCAACCATGCAAAATTTCTGATCGTGTTCCCCACATGCGTGGGGATGAACCGGGAAAATCTATATGGCAAACCTAACAGAGAGTGTGTTCCCCACATGCGTGGGGATGAACCGTACGCATCTTACCAGGTCACCCATTGCACAAAGTGTTCCCCACATGCGTGGGGATGAACCGTACGGATGGACGAGCTTCCCGCGGCCCCCCTTGTGTTCCCCACATGCGTGGGGATGAACCGCACCCCGCACTTAGCGCAGCTGAGAGTAGACGGTGTTCCCCACATGCGTGGGGATGAACCGGTTGGCGAACTTGCTGCTTCTACTGCCGAAACGTGTTCCCCACATGCGTGGGGATGAACCGGCTCCAAAGACTCCCAGTCTAAATCGTCCTGAGTGTTCCCCACATGCGTGGGGATGAACCGACGACGCGTGGTATGGTTTCGAATGGAACGAGGTGTTCCCCACATGCGTGGGGATGAACCGAACAAAGAGAATTCGAAATGACCTTCAAAGAAGTGTTCCCCACATGCGTGGGGATGAACCGCGTTGAGGGTTGGATTTGATATGCTCATAGAAGTGTTCCCCACATGCGTGGGGATGAACCGACGACGCGTGGTATGGTTTCGAATGGAACGAGGTGTTCCCCACATGCGTGGGGATGAACCGGGCACGATCAACGGCAGAGGCTCCAACGTCTAGTGTTCCCCACATGCGTGGGGATGAACCGGCAAAACCACTCTCACTCACACACCCAATCTCGTGTTCCCCACATGCGTGGGGATGAACCGTCGGATGAGGTCATGGATCTTTGTAAAGAGATGTGTTCCCCACATGCGTGGGGATGAACCGGCGCTTTGAACGGCCGCCGCGTTGTCATTCCAGTGTTCCCCACATGCGTGGGGATGAACCGCATCGATCGACCTGGACGTGCTCCCGAAAATAGTGTTCCCCACATGCGTGGGGATGAACCGCGAGAAGCAAAAAGGGCGCGAACGATATTTTAGTGTTCCCCACATGCGTGGGGATGAACCGGTTGATGCGACGGAAACCAATGCTTGGGCTGGGTGTTCCCCACATGCGTGGGGATGAATGGATCTGTCGCAATTTGAGCCTCAGCGAATCTTTAAAAGAGGGCAGGAATCGTTTGTAAATTATTTTCTCACCAAAAAATCTACCAACTGATAGTTGCCAATCGTCTCCGCAAGCCTTCTGGGGCTCACTCCGTTTTTGTTCGCCCGATCGGCATCCGCTCCCGCTTCAATCAAAAGTGAAATCATCTCACCCCTGCCACGCGAATGAAAGATTGCGGTAAACAGCGGCGAGTTTGGGCATCGACTGAGGCGCCGTTTTTAAGAAAGAGCTTGGCGAGATCGATGGCATACTCCTGGGCCGCAAAGTGCAGCGGCACAAAACCGTACAGGTCCGGCGCATTTACATCGGCCTGTCTTTTAATCAGCAATTGGGCCATCTCGACATTTTTGTTGCTGGAGGCCTGGTGCAAAGCCCTTCTGCCCTCATGATCTTGGACGTTCACATCCGCTCCTTCGTTGAGAAGCCGCTTCAGCGTTTCCAGGTCGTTGGCGATGGCTGACAAGATGAGTAACGGTATCGTCTTTTGAGTTTTCTTAAGCTTCATGTTCTCTCCTGAAAATCGGTATGACAGCCGCTCCGCCTATATTTTCTCAAGCACTTTTCTTTGCTAGGATATCCTCTGAAAAGAGGAAAACTGGCGTATCTTTTTCTAAACCCTTCTCCGATTTTGTCATTCAACTTTCATCAAAATTTTCTTCCGTTTCCCCGCCGCCTCCATCCCTCTTAAGCCGCTACGCTTGAAACCTCCGGGCAAAAGCCAGGCGCGCGCCACGCTTGCAGCGTGTCACTTCCCTGCGAGCCCTCCGATTTCACTTAAGAGGGACTCCGGCTGATCCTCCTTAGGTTTTTAATTTTTATCTCCTCAGTCTGTGAAGGAGATAAAAACCAAAAACCTAAGGAGGATTCCATGAAAACAGAACAAACCAAATCACTCACAGAAAAAATCGCAGACAAAGCAGCCGAGTTTTTAGATCACTTCCAATGCATTAAAGTCGATCGATCCGAAGAAGAAATCTACACCTTAAAAGATCAGGCTCCTCCATCTCTTAAAGATCTTGTCCGAGAAGCGCACGGTGATTTTCTGCCGGATGATTTTCGCTACGAAACGATTCAGGATGCTCTGTGCGCGCTGTCCGATGGGTTGGAAGATTTAGACGAGGTGAGATTGGAGGCCGATATTTACCACCACGACCTGCTGAAATGGCTTAGCTCCAATTTGAAACGGATTGCTTATTGTGACGAGGCAAAAGAGGAATTTGGGTTGCAGGAGGTCGATTTGATGACGCTGATCACTTACGGTCAGCTCAGAGAAAAAGAGGAGATCTTGGCGTCGGTGCGTGAGTCGTTGATTCAGATTTGCGAAGAGGAGGAATTGGAGGAGAGCGAATAGCTCTCCTTTTGCAAGCGGGTTTGTAAGAATGACAGTTAGGCAAACATGAAGATCAAAATGACGATGAGGACGCATCTCCCTTTACCCATTTTTTCAGAAAACTCCAAAGCTTTCCCTCAATGATAACAGAGACAAGTCATAATCCCAAAATTACTTCTGAGTTCCTTCATGCGGCCCTTACTAGGAAATTGGACCCAGAAAATCATTTGGATTTAAATGAAAGAGTTCTTCCATACATCGTGATTGAATCTCCAGAATTTACAGCAGTTTTTTGTTCATCTTTTGCAAGATGCAAATCTTTTCCACCAGGTCCTACAACCCTAACATTGCCGGGAGAGTTTGAGGTTTGATCAAGTCTCCATACACGTCCATCATGAGAAAGTTTGGCTCCATCTTTAGGTTTTAATAACCATCGAAGCCCCCAAGGTCCAGTTGGGGCAAGAGCGACTCTATATACTCCGGATGCTATTTCTTGGGGTTCATGACCGTTATTTCCAGTACCCAAACGAACCTCTTGTGCGCCATTTACAGTTAATGTTTTACCATCGAAGGTTGGAGATACTGGGGGGGTAGGCGGTGGCGTCCGAGGGAGTTGTTGAGGAGCGGGTGGAGGGATGACTGCCGGTTGCGGAGCGGAAGGGGCAGGTTTAGAAACAGGCACTGCTACAGGTCCTTCCTGCGTGGAAATAATCTCCAAATCAAAAATGCCACCTCCCCGCGCTACTACCTTAGCTCTCGTTTGTGGACCAAAGCCTATGATACTTCCTTCAATAACAGGGACGTGTACTCCAGGATCGATTCGGCGTCCATTGACAGAGGTTCCATTCATGCTTCCACCGTTGTCATTTCCCACATCCACAACAAACATTCCTGACTCACTAATCACTAGAACAGCATGTCTGCTTGAAACATTAATGTCTCGACGGCCCGACACAGCCAGGGTTTCTCTTCCAATTTCGATGTAGGCTGGTTGCGATGACGGCCCCACACTCCTTGTTTCATAAAGATTCTGCCCAACCCTTACAGATACACGGGAGCCGACTGGAAACTGTGGCATCCCACCCGTAGGAGCAGCCTGAGAAGGCGCGGGTTGCCCTTCAGCACTTTGTAAAAAGGCTTCCCTTAACCCCCATATATGATTGAGTGCAGCAAAAGGCCCTGAGGTTACTTGTGTTGATGTACCCCCGCCAACAGCTCTTGGGTAAACGACGTTGAGGACATTTCTGTGCAATCCAAATGCCTCTCTCATGCCAGCCCCTCTCAACATGTCCGGGGTATAGCGAACGAAGGTAGGGGTTGGAGGATTTCCAATAGTATGATAAGCCCCAACCTCTAACCAAGGATAAGTCGCATACATTCGGGCAAAATGGGTTGCAGCTTCCCAATAATGGTCGGGACCAAAAAGCTCCCTTATAGCTGGATGGTTTTCAAGCACTTGAATTATAAATTGATCCGACACCGCCACTAAATCTTGCGTGGGAGCTTGAGGTCCACTTCCAATTCTACGACTTCCGCCCATATCCCCAGCTCCTGCTCCCATAAGCCATAGCCCGGGTGCAAAAAAGGCTGCCCTTAATAGTTTTGCCGGACCGCTTCCCAAAGCTTGCTGCACACGAGGGTCGGCTAAGATTCTACGCGTCGCCCGGGCTGCGGCGAGACTTCCCCCTTTAAGAACTGTAGGACCGGTTTCAACACCCAGGCACAGGCAAAGGTTATTCAATACAGAAAAGAGAGTGAGGGGATTTTCTCCGTCGTGGGCCAGACGCAGTTCGGGAGCTGTTTTGTGTATTTGGGTTCTGGCCATGCCCGCAAAAGTCATGGCAGGTGTTCCCAGGATTCCGCGGGCAATGTTGACCCCCCTCCCTGTCCAAGCTCTGGTTGGTGTGAGGAACAATCGGGCAACTAGGGTATCGAAAAGAATCGTCTGTAAATTCGAAGATCCGTTTAGAGGGAAATTTGTCGCCCACAATGTGGAGGCAAATGCAAGATTTCCGGCGACCGTACTAGCGGCGGATCCAGCCAGACCCGTCCCCAAAGCAGCCTCCACTCCCATCACTGCCCATTTCGCCACATGGACCGCCATCGTACCGGTGCCGTAAGCAACTGCCATCATTATGGCCAGATTCGGTAACCCTCGAACAAACTCGCCTGATTCCGTTCGGGTCGGAAGCTTCGATTGAAACTCTTTAAGCGCTCCAATCAACTGAGAACTTTTAGCATGTTGCAGTAAAAGATCCGCCACGACGTTGGCTGCAGCAGCAAGACTTCCATTTCCTGAAAAAGAAACGTCTCCATCAAACAGGGCTTGCAAGCCTTTAAAAGCCCTTCGAACGCCCTCATCCGATCCTAAATTCCCGAGACTTTCAATCAGATCCAATGCCCCAATCTCTCTAAGATAACCCGTTAACTTCGAGGCCGTCGAAGGATCTTGCTCGCCGACTGCCTTTAAAGCCGCCATGAAGTCTTTTGGAACAGTTTTTAGTCGGCTCAAACCCCCAAGGAAATTTTCCAAGGCATCTTCTGTCGATTGAAGCGCCACTTGATTGCCAAAACTCTTTTCTTTCAGCCTTTGGGAGGCGATAGAGGCTCGAATCACACAAACATCGCGAGTGATTCTTTCAATGGAAAATTGCCGAGTATAAAACTCAGCCATTGCTCTTGCCTTTTCAACAAATGGATGTTGATCTGAGTACGAATTTTGCTGAATTTTTTGAAAAATATTTTCTGCCTGCTCGTGTTTCCCGTGGGCCGCAAGCACCATAGCTTTGGAAAGAAGGCCCAGAGGGGTTTCAGTCGGCTCGCTGAGAACAAGAAGACTTGAAGAAAGGCGTCTTAGGCTTTCTTGCGCATCCACCCCCACCTGCTCCCACATCACGATCCACAAATCATTCAGATCGTTCAGCGCACCCGAAAGCCGCAGATCTTTTGGAGAAGCTAAACGCAGTTGTCCTAAAGCAGCCCTCGCCTCTGAAATAAGGCCTACGATCTTAAGCTCCAGATCGGACCGATCCTCAAGAGAGATTTGAGCGATGGCTTCCTTCCGAACCATTTTAAGAAGTGCTGCAGCTCCCAAAGGGTTGTATGTTGCAGTGCCCGGTTGCAACAAAAGACCAGCCTTGCTCATCAAGGTTTCCAAGGAAGCACCGACCAGTTCTCGACTCAGATAGTCTCCAATGGAACGATGTTCGGCTGCCCCCCAAGCGGCAAGGGAGACCTCCGCCTCGTTTCCAGATTCATCCTTTATGATTCCTTCTCCCGCCTGCTCACAAAAGCTTGAGAGGGAAACCAGTAGATCGATTTTAAACTCCTGAGGCTTTCCAGCATCTTCAAAACCCGGTGCAGGACCGGTCTCAAGAATCTGTTCGAACCTACTTTTCCACTGAGAAGCAAAACTGCCTACGGCTCTCTTAATTTGGTTAAGTTGCTCAGGATCCCCTGAGTAACGGACTTTCAGATCAAGGAGGACCTGTCCCTGAGCCGTATAGAGGTCGAGTTGATCGCGGAGAGACAATGATTTGCATAATCTTTGGACGTGATTTAGTGCCTTGAGGGCGTCCTCCGAAAGGGATGCTGCCTGAGCGATGCAGATCCACAGCTTTGCCTGCTCCACCACAGGCATTTTTGAATCCGAAGATAAATGGGTGTTTTGGATCTCTTTACACAATAGGTCTAATTTTACGGTGGCAAAGGCAGTCTGTGGATCCTGATTTGCGTATGCCTCTTCGTGAAGGGTCTCTATCAACTTCAAAAGCGGAGGTAGAAACTGAGCCTGTTGTTGAACAGGAAGACGCAGAACCTTATGATGGAAAAGGTCGAAGGCATCCAGAGCTTGGGGAAGATGACCCATACCCGCCAATTGATAGGCCAATTTGGTCCACTCTTCGACCACGAATGCTCCGGCTTGGGCCTCCTCAATCCAAGCCTTTACAAGGGTATTTATTTCTCCATCCATTCCCAGATCTTTTAATGCCTGCAGAAGATCCACTCGATGTTGGGCCCGCTGTGGTCCGGCGAGAAATCTCTCGGAGATTCGCTGCGCTTGCTGCAAAAAAACTCCCACAAGATCGGCCATGCCACATTCTTGAGCGGTTTTGGCAAGACGAATATACGCCTGCATCCGTAGGGGAGGCGGCATGTTTATCAAGGCGTTGGGTTCAGCATAAAAGTTCAAGCCTGTCTGGATCGACGCGGCAAGCTCGACGGAGGCCTTGCCCCGTTCCTCTGGAGGCATTAGCTCTGTTAAGCGATACAATTTTGCTCTCAAAAAAACAGCCTGATAAGGGGCTGCCGTACTTATCTCATGACGACACAGATCGAGAGCAGCCGTGACTCCCGAAAGAAAAATAGGATCTTTTTCATTTGGATGGCCCTTGAGCCAATCGGCCTGTTCCTGAAGAATAAAAAACACCAAAGCCTGCCGGTCCTCTGTCGAAAGAGGCAGTTTCCGAAAAATCAAATCCCTGGTTCCAGGAAGGTAAGCCTCAGTCGACTCTCCATAAATACTGCAATTGGCAATCCGGGTGAGCTCCTCCAGTGTAGCATGAAAATCCTTTCTCTCTTCCAGGGTCGCTGGCAAGTTCGCCTTTTGCTCACATAATCTTTTGTAAAGGCGAGCGATACGATCATCCAGTAACACAGTTTCTCTTACAATATTGGGAGACGAAATCTGGACCTTACCTGCTACAGCTCGGGCCTGCACCTCTGACCGAACCTGAGTCATTGAGCGGGCCATAGGAGCACCTTCCAAATGAGGGATTGGGGAGATAACTAACGAAGGATTGGATTCCGAGATAATAGGAGTTTGTGAAACCGGAGCAAAAGGACCCGATGGCGCTTGAATAAAGGAGTTTTGAGCCTCTCCTAAGGTAGGGGGCAGCAAGGTAAAATTAGAAGGTAGAACTGGGCTTATAGAATCCGTTGGGTTTGCAGGTTGAGTTTTGTGTACATCCTGTCCGACTGGGGGTAAAAAAGTCATGTCTGCCTCTTCAAAAAATAGATCGATTCGAGTAAGGAATAATTTACTCCCTACGTAAGTGTTCTTGTTATCGACCTAACTTCGAAAAAGGTTGCGGAATTAATTTTCTTAAAACTCTTTTTCCGACTTCACCAGCACCTCATACCGAGTCTGCGGAATCGACGGCAACAACTCCCAAGCCCCCTGAATCAGCTCCCAGATCGTTCCATCATCGCACAGACACAGAGGCCTTTTCTTCAAGGCACCTTCCTTTTCATCGAAAAAGATTCCTTGAGAGATCTGAACCGGTTTTCTGATTTTTTGAGAAGGCTGCATAGGATTTTTTAAACTGGCAGATGAAACAAGGCCTTCTCCTGGGAACTGCCTTGAGACAAAAGCACCTCCTCAAATTTCCTTTTCAAATCGGCATCGCTCTTCATTTTCTCCGCAAATATTTTTCCGATGATGCCCCTCCGCTCGATTTCCTCCTGTTCCTCGGCTTTTAGGATTTCAGTCTCGGTCGCTTTTAGTTTTTGCTTGAGGGCCTTGAGTTTTGATTCTTCTTTGAGCCGTTCTTGTTTCAGTTTTTCTCTGCGCTCTAAAATTTTCTCTCGGGTTGTCGCCATAAATTATCCCCTTCGTTGATAAGAAATTTAAGACATTGAGCTCCGCACTTGAGTCATCGTCGGGCTTCGCCCGGGCCCAAAAATACGGACACACCTGACGCAAGTGGTGCACTTGATATAAACCCTTAAAATGACAGCAGGATCCAGTCTTTTTGCCCTTTGTCCCTTCCTGTCCCCATTTGTCCCCGTTTGGCACGTTGTGCGTTAAGGGCTTTAAATCTATGATCTTTTGGTATGGGGACAAACGGGGACAAATTGAGGCTTAAAAAAGTCAGCTTTCGATTGCCGTCAAAGCTGGTGGAGGAGTGCGAGCGTGAGGCTTTAAATTTCAAACTCCCTTTATCTGAAGTGTTAAGGGATCGATTTTTACAAAAACTTTCGTCCAGCACTTCTCACTTCGATACGTCCTCTCCACTCATTCAGCGCCTTCAAGACATCGAACAAAAAATGATCGATCTTCAATTATCCCACGCACAAGATGCGTCACTTTCCTCACAAGAGAGCCCGCTGGTTGTTGAGATTTTATTTTTACTCCGCGAGTTTTTATTCGAGCGCAACGCTCAGATTCTAAAGAAGGTCGATGAGAAACTGGAGAGGCGCTTCGGTAAAGATCGAAAGAGGGTCGGATGAATAAGAAAATTTTGGAACCGGTACTGGTGGGGATTTTATTCGTGGCAGTGTTCGCGGTGGGGATCTGGTGCTTTTGGATGATCGATCATTTTCAGATTCGAAAGCCCTACTACCCCGATCTTCTAAAGATCTATCCGGTGGCTTTCAAATACGACGAGACCTTTTGGATCACGCTAGGAAGTGGAGCCTCGGGACTTACGATCAGCACACTTCTGGTGCTGATGTATCTGTATTCCCCCGCCCAGCAAAAGAGCGGGGATTACATCCGAGGCTCTCAGATTATTACGGCGCAGAATTTAAAGTGGAAGACGAAGAGTAGAAAAGAATCTCAGATTTATTTAGCCGAGGTTCCCATCCCGAGAAAGCTGGAGAGTCTGCACTTCCTCATCGGAGGACGAACGGGCACCGGCAAGACGGTCGCGATCAATGAGATGCTCCAGTCGATTATGACTCGGGGAGACCGGGTCATTATCACCGATCCCAACGGCGAGTTTCTCTCCCACTTTTTTAAAAAAGGGGATGTCATCTTAAATCCCTTCGATCAAAGATCAGAAGGCTGGTCGATCTTTAACGAGATCTCCTCCGTCTATGATCACGAACGCTACTCCAAGTCGGTGATTCCTCCCTCCCGCTCTGTCAGCGATGCCGAATGGCACGGCTACGCCCAGCTTTTATTTTCCGAGACGACGAAGAAGCTTTTTGAAAATGGATGTTACCTCACTTCAGAATTGAGGGAGTGGCTCACGATAAAGCCCGTGGAGCAGCTAAAGGAGTTTTTAGAAGGAACAGCAGCCTCCGCCCTGTTCGATCCAGGGGCGGCGAAGGCCTTGGCCTCCACAAGATTTATCGTCGCCAATTACATCGCTCCCCATCAGTATCTAAAGGCCGGAGATTTTTCGCTCAAAAATTGGCTGAAGGATGAGACCCAAGGAAATCTCTACATCACGTGGCGAGAGGACATGGCCGATGCCCTGCGCCCCCTCATCTCCAGCTGGTTGGACATCCTCTGCACGTCCATCTTGAGCCTTATCCCCAGCGACAGTCGAAAGATCTGGATCATCATCGACGAGCTGGCCTCACTGGAGCGCTTGAACAGTTTGGAGGCGGCCTTGACGAAGGGACGAAAGCACGGACTCAGAATCGTCACCGGCCTTCAGTCCACCGCCCAGCTCGATCATCTCTACGGAAAAGAGAAGGCGATTGTCCTGCGCTCCTGCTTTAGCAATCTGCTGATTCTGGGAGGCACCTCTTCGGATGCCCAGACGGCGGAGGATTTTAGCCGAGGCCTGGGCGAGCAGGATCTAGAACGAGTTCAAAGCTCCACCACACAGACACGACAAGGCAGACAAAAGACCTCCGTCACCCAAAGAATCAGGGAGCGAATCGTTCTGCCCAGCGAGATCACCTCCCTTCCCACCTTAAGCGGTTACTTAAGCCTGGCTGGCGAGTATCCCGTCGCTAAAATCAAACTGAAACCGCTTTCACTTCCCACCCTAGCCAAACCCTTCGAGGAGTAATCATGTTGAGCATCGCCAATGTCGGAGGAGGTCAGGAGGCGGGAAAATACTACGAGAAGGCGGATGATTATTACACGCAGGATCAGAGTCCGAGTGAATGGCAGGGCAAAGGGGCAGAAGTTTTAGGTTTGTCGGGAGAGGTTTCGATTGGAGATTTTGAAAAGCTACTGGATGGAAATCTTCCCAATGGAGAGATGATTCAAGTAGCGGCCTCAGGGCATCGGGGCGGGACCGATCTCACCTTCAGCGCCCCCAAATCGATCTCGATGCAGGCCTTGATAGGAGAAGATCCTCGGTTGATAGAAGCGCATCAAAAAGCGGTTCAAGAAGCCCTGAAGTATGCTGAAGGTTTATCCGCTTACCGAAAAATGGAAGATAAAGAAATTTCTAAAGTTCAATCGAACAACTTTGTCGCCGCGACGTTTCGGCATGAATTGAGCCGGGCCTGCGATCCTCAGATCCACACGCACTGTGTTGTACTCAACATGACCCAGCGGGAAGATGGGAAGTGGCGGGCGATGGATAACGAGGAGATGTATCGCCAGAAGATGCTTTTGGGTGCTTACTACCGAGCGGAGCTGGCAAGAGAAGTTCAGGAACTAGGCTACGGGATTCGGGTGACCCATGCCGATGGACGATTCGAGCTTGCCCACATCCAGGACAAGCAGATCGAAAAATTTTGCCAGCGCAGTCAGGCGATTGAAGAAGCACTCAAAAAAGAAGGGAAAACTCGATCCGAGGCCTCTTCTCAGGAAAAATCCATTCTCACGATTGCAACCCGTCCGAAAAAGACGGACGTGGATCGCCAGGTACTGAAAGAATACTGGCAGGAGAAAAGTAAAGAAGCTCAGATCGATTACAAAATCCCTTCCCCCCAAAAGAGCTATGAATCGAGATCAGCGGCGAAGACGGTCGGCTTTGCCCTCGATCACTTAACCGAGCGCCAGGCCGTCATCAAAGAAGCCCAGATTGTGAAAGAGGCCCTGCAGCACGGCACGGGAACAAACACCTACTCAGAAATTAAAGCGGAGATGAAACGACGAGTGGACGTTGGCCTTCTGATACGCTCCAACGATCGCTACACGACCCCTCAGGCGATTGAGAGAGAAAAGAAAATCCTTCAGATTGAAAAAAGGGGCCGAGGAATCACAGAACAAGTTTTGGGTGAGGCGGAAGTTTTTAAGAAGTTGGAGAATACAAAATTAAACGAGGGCCAGAAAAAATCCGCCGAGCTGATTTTGATAAGTAAGAACCGCATCGTCGGTGTGCAAGGCCTGGCCGGCACGGGCAAGACGTTCATGTTGAAAAAGGTCCGTGAACTCGCCGAAAAGGAAGGTTACCAAATGATTGGCCTTGCTCCCAGCGCCGCCGCAGCCGGCGAGCTTTTAAAGACGGGTATTCAAAGCCAGACCTTGGCCTCCTTCGAAGCACAGAAAGAAAAGCGTCTTTCCTCGAAATCCATTCTTGTGATCGATGAAGCAGGAATGGTTTCAGCTAAGCAAATGGAATCGATTTTGAAAACTGCCGAGAAGCATTATGCCAAGATCGTTCTGATCGGCGATACCCAGCAGTTAAAAGCCGTTGAGGCGGGAAAGCCTTTTGCCCAGCTCCAAGCCCACGGGATGCAAACGGCAGGGATGAGCCAAGTTCAGCGCCAGAAAAACCCGAATCTTAAAAAAGCGGTGGAGCTGGCCGCCGCCGGTCAAGTGAGAGCGTCGGTGGCGTTGATGGAAAAATCGGTGACGGAGATTCAAAATCCTCAGCAGCGGTATGCCCAGATCGCCAAGGACTATGTCTTGCTTTCTAAAATCGAGAGGGATCAAACCTTGATCGTATCCGGCACGAACAAGGCGCGAAAGACAATCAACGATAGCGTCCGAGATCAGCTGGGCCTTTCAGGCAAAGGACAAAAGATTGAAACCCTGGAGCGCAAAAATCTCACCCAGGCGCAGATCAAGCAGATCAAAAACTACCGCGTGGGTGATTTTATGAAGCCCCATCGGGATTATAAATCCTTGGGGCTTAAAAAAGGTGAGCTTGCTCAAATCAAGGAGATCAAAGCGTTATACATCGTCATCGAAAAACCGGACGGATCGGTAGCCAAGTGGAAGCCACATCAGAAAAACAAGGTAAGCGTGTACGCCTCTCAAGTGAAGGAGATGAGTCCAGGTGAGAGCGTGAGAATTACAGAAAATGACCGAAAGCAGGGATTGGTAAATGGAGAGCGGGGAAAAATTATCGGCATCGATGAGAATCAAAAGCTGCACATTCAGCAGGAGGATGGAAAGACATTTAAGCTCGATGCCTCAAAGCCGCTTCATCTCGACTACGGCTATTGCTCGACCGTGCACGCGGCTCAGGGGAAAACCTGCAGCCGCGTCTTGATCGAAGCGGATACGAAAAGTCTTACGAGCAGTCGGGATAATTATTATGTGGCGATCAGTCGGGCGCGGCAGGAGGCGAGGATTTATACGAATGATCGGGGGAAGTTGCCGGATGTGATGGGACGAGAGAATAGGAAAGAGAATGCTTTAGAGATAAATAGAATTTGATTTGATAAATGTTCTTTCACAACAGTCATTTTAAGGGGACGTTAGCACTTTTAAGCGGGAGGTAATTTCCTCGAAAGGCGGACGGAGTCCATCGAACTGAGTGTCGATCTTTCCCTCGTTGTCCAATAAACTGATAAGCGAGGTGTGGTTGAAATCGCCACTGGGCAGCTGGCGATATTGAATTCCCAACACGGCGGCGATCTCGCGGGCCCCGGTTTCGGAGGGCACGCAGACCGTCCAGCGCTCGGGATCCAGATGGTTATTCTGGGTCAACTCCCACAACTTGGCGGGCTTGTCGTGTGCGGGATCGAAGCTGATCACCAAGTAGCGCACCTGTTTTCGCAGCCCTTCGTCCAAGTTTTTATCGATCTGCACGAGATGGTGAAACAGGGTCGGACAGGTGTAGGGGCAGGAGGCGTAGAACATACTGATCACGACCGGATGACCTTTATAGCGATCCAAAGCAATCGGATTTCCGGAGGCGTCGGTGAGTGGGGTATTGAGTTGATAGATGGATTCGCCCTTGATGCCTTCCTGGGCGGGCAGGGTCTCGTTCATCGGTTTTGTTGGGGAATTGAGCGTGGGCAGAGGCGCAGCGTCCTGTTTCGAACGACAGGAGGTAAGCAAAACTCCTAGGGCGAATGGAATGAAAAATAATAATTTTGTCTGGATCTTCACAAGTTATTCTCCTTGCCGGGCGCAGCGAAAGCCCAGATTTTTCGTCGTGTAATTGGGTTTTAAAGAGCTGCGAAACGACATTCGCATAAAACTAGGAAAGTCTTCTTTGTCGGTCACGTTCAAACCTCCCGAGCCGCAAAAGCGCGCGGCTTCGGCGCCTCCGCCCTCCCGCTTTTCCGTGCCCACCAAGGTGCTGTTAAAATCCAATACCCACTCCCAGACCAGTCCGTGTAAATCGTAGACGCCCCAAAAATTGGGTGAGCCTTTTCCGACCCGGGGAAGATGGGCCTCCGAGGTCTTTGCATACCACTTCAGGATGGCCTCTCGAAATTGAGGATCGGCCCGCCCTTCTTTTTCCGTTTGGGAGGCCGCGGCGGCGTATTCCCATTCGTTTTCGGTAGGAAGTCTTTTTCCCTGGGCCTCGCAGTAGGCGTTGGCGGCAAACCAGCTCACCTGCGTGAGCGGTTGGATGGGATCGATTTTTTCTCCCAGGCTTAAGGAAGTTTTCCAAAGGGCCAGATAAGAGGCATCGGCAAACAGTTTGGAGATCTTATCACGTCTCCACGCGGGATCTTTTTTAACAAAATTCAGAAAGTCTTGATGCGTGACGGGTAAGCGGTCCAGATGAAATGATTGTACCTTCACAATCTCTTCCTGGGGTGTGGATTTAAAAAAGGGGCGAAAACTGCCGCCTTCTACTTGGACCATTCCGGGAAAAGAGGACAGCGGCGCGGTGAAGGGAAGGCTCTGCGCGTTTAAGCGAAGAGGGCTTCCTCCCAGACACATTCCGAGAAGAGAGAAAGCGAAAAAAAACCTCCGCAGTTTTGGTTTGCTCAAAATCAATTCAGACCTCGTTTGGAAATAAAAAAAGAGGAAGACAGGATTTTAAGCCCCGCCTTCCTCTGCAGTCGATTCTTAATGAGCAGCTCCCGGCGGACGTTGCGTGTTCGCCCGTACCTTCGCCACCTCTTCGGGAGAAATCGCATCGCCTTGGTTGCCCCAACTGTTGCGCACATAGGTGAGGATGTTGGCGATCTCATCGTCGTTTAAATTACTCATCGGAGGCATCGTCGAATTAAAATCCTTCCCACCCACCCGGATCGGCCCTGAAATTCCGTTGAGAGGAATGGCGATCAGCTTTTCCGTATCCCCGCTGACGTATTCGGATTTGGTAAGAGGGGGGAAAACGTTGGGAAGCCCTTCGCCGCTCGGCTGATGACAGGCCGAGCAAGTTCCCATAAACAGGGTTTTTCCTGCGGCGATTTGCGCCTCCTTGGTGAGCTTTCCCTGACTCATTTCCTTAGCCATCTGCGTAACCGCGCCTTGCGGGGCCGCCTTTTCGGACAGGTAAGTCGCATCGACTTCTTTTCCGGAATAAAGCGCCTTGTTTTCTGCTCCTTCGACCTTCAGCATGCCCAGCGAGCCTTTGTTGAAGGTGCGGAATATGGAATGATCCACCAAGATATAGGTGCCCGGGACCTCCACCTTAAACTCCACAATCGCCGAGCCTCCAGCAGGAATCAGAGTCGTCTGCACATTTTCCTGATAGCGCGTGCCACCCTCGTAGAAGACCTTGTCGAAGATCTCTCCGATCAGATGAAAGCTGCTCACCAGATTAGGCCCCCCATTGCCGATATACATCCGGACAGTTTCGCCGACCTTGGCCTTTAAAGCCTTGTCTCCCAGCAACGCGCCTTCCGATCCGTTAAACAGTACATAGGTCGCATTCTCGTCGATGGCCTTTTGCATATCGAAGGGCTGGTTGCCTTTTTCATGATATTTTCCGACCGTGTAAAAATCGCCCTGGGAGATGTAGAACTCGCGGTCCACCGGAGGCAGCCCTTCGGGCGGCTCGACTAAAATAAGCCCGTACATTCCATTGGCGATGTGCATGCCGACCGGCGCGGTCGCGCAGTGATAGACATACAGTCCCTGATTGAGGGCCTTGAAGGTGAATTGGGATTCATGGCCGGGCGCTGTGTTGGAGCTGGCCGCGCCTCCGCCCGGACCGGTGACCGCGTGGAGATCGATGTTGTGCGGCATCTTGCTGTCCGGATGATTCTGGAGATGGAATTCCACCGTATCCCCCTGGCGCACACGGATGAATTTTCCGGGCACCTTTCCGCCGAAGGTCCAGAACATGTAATCGACCCCTTCGGAGATGGGCATCGTCACTTCCTTCACCTCCAGTTTCACAACGACCTTGGCCGGTTTGTCCCGCTTGATCGGAGGAGGCACGTCCGGCGCATCCGTAATCACCGCCTGAATCGGCTCGCCCTGAGGAGGACCGAAGTCGCCCTTCGCGGAGCCTCCGGTATTTTTTTCGGAAGCGGGCCCCGATCCTTTGCCGCTGCAGGAAATAAGCGTGGCAAAGATGAGAACGGACGTCATTGCTTGGCGCCATTGAAACATAGGAAGTCTCCTCTTGATTTGGCCCGCGAGAAACGGGTCGGAATTGATTGAAAGCGTTTGATGAAAAATAAAATAAATTGCGACGACTCTTTTAAAGTCAGTCGGGATTATTGCAGTTGCACCCGCAACAATCGGTATTTTCAGGCTTCTCCAGATCTGAGAGGGGAGCTACGCTTTGAGAAGGATCCGTCTTCTTCTTGAGTTCAGGATTCAAAGCTAAAGCTGAGATCGAATTTGAAAGTTCGTGAGAAGATGTTTTTTCCATGGAGTCATGACTAAACGGAACATCGAATCCCGGTTATGACCCATGTCATAAAAACGGAGACTACCGCCAAAAAACAAAAGGATTTTTAATTGTCCCGTTCAACAATTTCCATCAACCGTTTAGGATCGGAAATTTCGATCATCTGATCGCTGGTTTGAATCCAGCCGGTCTTGGACCACAGACTCATAATCCGAATGACGGTCTCAACGCTTGAGCCGATCCGGTCGGCGATTTCCTGACGAGTTAAGGGAATAGTAATGCGGGAGGTCGGACCGTAAACGATACAAACCTGCTTCAAAAGATCTAAAAGAAAGTGGGCGATTCTTTTTTCAACGGAGTTGAAAGTTCCCAAACGATCCATATGCGCCTGCTGAATTCTCTCCCCCATCTGGGCGATCAGCGTTTTGCCAATTTTGGGATGATTGAGAAAGAGAGATCCGAAACTGCCTTGCTCGATCTTCATCACGACGGATTGCTCCAGCGCGACGGCGCTTGCAGGATAAGTTCCATCCTGTATTGCAACGGCGGCTCCCAAAAGATCGCCTCTTAAAAAAAGATGCACAATACGCTCGCGTCCTTCGGGATGGGGGCGCGTCAACTTCAGGCTTCCAGAGAGGAGCAAAAAAGCATGCGCGGCCGGGTCGCCCACCTCAAAAAGTACTTCCTTGCGATTGAGCACGACCAGCTCGGATTTAGCCGCAAGCAGATCCATTTCCTCCTCGGAAAGGCTCGCAAACAGCGGGAGCTGCTTCATGTAAGCGATCGATTTTTTCATGAGAGAAGATTTTATATGATAAAAATCATAAGGGGTAAAGCGCAGACTCGCTAGGATTGTTAGGCTTAAGTCCCTGAAGTTTTTCGTCGCGAAAGGTCAAGAAATTAAAAAAGAGAAGGAAACCTAAGAAGGAAGCGCGCAGGGGTAATTGAAAAGTACATCGAGCACTTCCTTCAAAGATTGACGCAGGATTTTTTAATTGATTGATCTTGCAGCAGAAAAATCTTCAGGGACTTAAAGCCTAAGGTTAACAAAAATAAAAAAGGGATCGTGAACGGTGTCAGAAACAACTTCTAAAAAATTTGCAGATCCCTATCGGATCTTTTTTCCCATCGGGTTTTTTCTAGGGGCTATCGGCGTTCTCTCCTGGCTTTTATTTTCGGTGAGACAAAACGGGAGCTATCCGGGGCTTTATCATAGCGACACGATGATCCTCGGATTTTTCCTAAGCATCGCGATGGGTTTTTTGATGACGGCAGTCCCGCGTTTTACCGGTTCGTTTGCAGCTACTCGCGAGGAGATCCTGATTCCCGCGTTTTTGTTTCTTCAGATCCCCTGGATGATGATGTGGCGTCCTCAGTGGATATCACTCATCGCCCTTTTACAGATGATTCTGTTGATCCGGTTTGGCATTCGACGCCTGAGGCAAGGATCGAGCGCCCCCTTTCCGCCCTTTATCCTCGTGGGGTTCGGACTGTTCTGCGCCCTTTTAGGCAGCGCCATCAAAGTCGCGGGGCTTTTTTTTCCGCTCTCTCAAAATCCCAATTCGTGGGCCCGTCTTCTCCTCTATGAAGGTTTTCCCCTCGGCCTGCTCCTCGGGGTCGGCACGCGCCTGCTTCCCTTTTTTATCGGAGCCCTTCCTCCCCAAACGGCGCATCCCTTTCAAATTGGGGTGAAGCCGCATCAGGAACGAAGATTCTTTTTGGGCCTCGGCCTGCTTTTAATGAGCTCCTTTTTAGTAGAGCAATTTTATCTACCCCTTCTCGGACAGACGCTGAGGTATCTTCTCGTGAGCGCGCTTCTGATTTTGCGCTGGCCGCTGTTTCGACTTCCTCCCAAGAGTGCGATGGCCGTAGGCATTTGGCTCAGCGCCTGGTTTCTTCTCATCGGCGGCTGGCCCGGCATTGTTTGGCCCGCCTATCAGATCCATTTCAAGCATCTGATTTTTATCGGAGTCATTTCGATCATGATTTTATCGGTGGCCACCCGCGTCGTCGTATCGCACGGCGGCCATCCTAAAATTCTCGAAGTCTCGTCGCCCGCCTTGATCGGAGGCTTGAGTCTGACGACGATCTCTTTAGGCCTCCGTCTTTTTGCGCCGGTGAGTCCGAACTACTTTTTGTTTTTAGGGATTGCGGCGACTTGTTGGACGGGAGGAATCTTAATCTGGTTGTTGGGGTTTTTTCCTAAGATCATCCGCAGGAAAGTTTGATCAAAGGATAATTGAGGTATTGAAGATTTTCCGACGAAACGGCGATTAGGAACGTTTCCTGTTCTCACCTGACCAGTCGCACGTAAAACTCCTTCAACGCCTGGGGCAAAAGTTCAGGGCGGGGAAGAATGGCATAACGCCCATGGCCCAACATGCGGGGCAGATAGTTTTTGGCCTGGGCTTCTATGGCCAAGCCGAAGGCCTCGATCCCCTTACCATGGGCCTCGCGCAAGGCCTGGGCGACGTCGGCGATGCCGTAGGAGCCTTCGTAGACGTCGTAATCGCTGGGCTTGCCGTCCGTGAGGAGGATCAGCCAGCGTTGCTCCGTCGGCTCTTTTTCAAGCAGGTGGGTCGCATGGCGAATCGCGGGACCGATGCGCGTGTAGCCTTGGGGGAAAAGCCCGCCGATCCTGTTTTTGGCACGCTGCCAGTTTTCAGAGAACGATTTCAGGGTGAGATAGTCGCAGCGATTGCGGGTGTGGGAAGAAAAGGTATCGATCTGAAACCGGTCCTCATGCTCGTTTAAAACCTCGCCGAAAAGTAGCAGTGCCTCTTTTTCGACATCGATAACGCGCGCCCCTCCCGTATACGCATCCGTCGAAAGGCTGCGATCCACCAGAAATAAAAGACTTAAGCTGCGCCTTTTTTTTCGCAGGCTCTTATAAAGCCTGTCGGAGACGGGGCGCGAGGCCCGAAGATCGGCAAAGGCCTCGACCATCGCAGTAAGATCGGGCTCCTCTCCTTCCTTCTCGCGCAGCGAAAGCTCTCGTTCATGAAAAACATGGGCCAGCTCGCGTTTCATCCGGCGCAACAGGGGTTGTTTGTTGCGAAGCGTTGTCTGCGCAAATTCGGGGGATAAAATCTGAAACGGTCCCGGATAGAGTTTACAATAATTTTTTCGGTAGTTTTTATTCCGCCCATCCCATTCGTCATAACAATGATAAAAGCCCGAGGAGGTCCTCTCAGAACTTTCCGGAATGGACGCCTGCATTCTGAAATCGGATCGATAAACCGAATGCGACGGATTGTCCGTGCGCACCAGATGTTTTAATTTAAGCTCGTTTAAGGCGTCGGCATGCTGATCTAATTCATCCGCCGAATCCAAATCCCGCCAGTTTCCCTGAAATTCCTCCAGCGTCTCCACCTTTTCGAAATTGTGGGCGAGGGTGTAATCCTCCACCGCTTTTCGATCGATCTTAAGAATCTCCACCTCATCGCGTGCCGGGCCCTGGATCTCCGTCTGTTCCGAATCTTTCTTTCTTTCCGAGTTCTGGGGAAGCGAGGCAATGTCTTCGGATGCGGCTTTTAGCGGAGAAAACCAGCGGCCGTAGAGAAAATTGAGAAAAGGAATTTTCGAAGGATGCGGTTTTGAGAGGAGCTGATTTAGAAGATGGTCGTGAAGGGTTTTAAGAGAAGGATATTCTTCGAGAAGCTGCGGTAAAATTTTCAAAGAGTCCTCGATCGCCTTCTGCCTGGAAAGCTCGATCGAATAAGGGCCCGCGCTCGTTTTGTTGAGGTCCAGTTTTTTTTCAATACTCAGGTAGACGATGCGAAAAAGATAGTAGTCCCGATTTTCTCGAAGGGTTTGAAAGCGGTCGCACACTGCGGGAAGCAAAAACACAGCCGGCGTATATCCGCCTTCTTCTTCCGCCGAGATGATTTCGATGGGAGATCCCGTGAGGGCGCGTGCCAGCAAGGTAAGAGATCCTTTGACGTCGATCAACCGGACGGCGCCATCGGAAAGTCCTCTTTTCTTTTGAGGATCGCCCTTCCATTGGTTCCAGATTTTTTTAAAGAGGAGTTCGAAGAGATCCATGGCCAGAACCGGAAATACCCTGTGTAGGGGCGGGGGTCTTCCCGCCCTAAACCTCTTGCACAGAGGGTGGGGCGAGAGGAACCTCCCTACAACAGGGATCATGCAAAGCAAGAAACTTGTTTTCCATTACAGAATCAATGCCACCACATCCTTTAACGCCGCAGCCACCTCTTCATCGTCCGTCAACGGCTCGACAATCGCTGTTTCGCAGGCCAGACGGGGCGGAAGGCCGGAACCGATCAGTTTTCCCGCATCGATGAGCAGGCGTGTCGAGGCATCCTCGGCCAGGCCCAGCTCCACCAGGTTTCGAATCTTTTGGGCGATCTGCACCAGCTTTGCGGCGGTCTTTAAATCCATCAGGGTTTCGGCCTGGACGATCTCGGCCTCGATGGCGGGCGCGGGATATCCCATCCTTAACGAGATGAAACGCTGGCGGGTCGAGGGTTTGAGCTCCTTAAAACCGCGCTGATAGCCGGGATTAAAAGACGCGACGAGCATGAAGGAGTTTGGCGCGGAGATGATTTCGTCATGTCGATCCAAGAACAAGACGCGGCGATGATCGGTTAAGGAGTGCAGCGAGACTATCGTATCGGGGCGCGCCTCCGCGATTTCGTCTAAGTACACGACGGAGCCGGCCCGCAATCCTTGCGTCAAAGGGCCGTCCTGCCAAACGGTTTCCGAACCTTTTACCAGATAGCGTCCGAGAAGATCGGAGGCCGAGGTTTCGTCATGACACGAGACGGTCACCAGGTTTTGCTGAAGTTTGGCCGCCATGAACTCGACAAAGCGCGACTTCCCGCATCCCGTCGGCCCTTTCAGCAAAAGAGGAAGTTTGTTGCGATAGGCGTGATCGAATACATCGCATTCCTGGGCGATGGATCGGTAGTAGGGGATGGGGAATGAAGACATAAAACTTACGCCCTTTCCAACGCCTCATCCGTCGGTCGTCCAAAACGGATGAAGTTGACGATGTATAAAATCACTCCGAGCGAAAAAAGAGAGGCCGCCAGGGCGAGGCCTAGAAAGTGGACCTCAAGCTCTTTTTGAACCATCAAAAAATCCATCCCCAATTTTCTTTCCAGATAGACCTGAGCGATACCGGCGACGGCAAAGGCCGCCGTCATCGCGACCATGCCGATGTTGGAAAACCAGAAGGCGAGGAGACTCGTCATGTTGTTGATCAGTTTTCGTCCCGTCATCAAAGGCATCGCGTAGCTGATGATGGCGAGGACGTTCATCGCGTACGCGCCCCAAAAGGCGAGGTGACCGTGCATGGCGGTGATGAGCGTTCCGTGCGTCCAGATATTCACTTGAGGCAGGGTATGGGCAAATCCCAAAAAACCCGCGCCGACAAACGACATGATGGCGCAGCCGAGCGTCCAATAGAGCGAGACTTTATTCGGGTGCACCCTTCCCGATCTGCGATACATCGTGATGGCATAGAGGGCCATTCCCAAAAAGGCGACGGGCTCCAGGGCTGAAAAAATTCCTCCCACCCAGAGCCAGTATTTCGGGGTCCCGATAAAATAATAGTGATGTCCCGTCCCTAAAATTCCGGAGAGGAAGGTCAGGCCGACGATCACATACAACCATTTCTCCAACACCTCGCGATCGACACCGGTGAGCTTGATGAGCAGATAGGCGAGGATGGATCCCATGATCAGCTCCCACACGCCCTCGACCCAAAGATGCACGACCCACCAGCGGAAATAGGAATCGGTCGTCTGATTATCGAAATAGATCATCCCAGGCAGATATAGAAGAGCCGCAGAGGTGAGGCCGATTAAAAAAACGATGCCGGTGGTCGAAAAACGTTTGCCGCGCAAGACGGTGATCCCGATGTTGTAGAGAAACGTCAAAACATTGATGACGACGAGATAATCGAGAGGTCGGGGGATCTCCAAAAATTTCCGGCCCTCCCACCAGTTGAAGTGAAAACCGATGACGGCGGTGACGCTGACGACGATCAACGAGATGAGTTGAACGTAGGCTAACGGAACAGAGTGAAGCTCTCTTCCCGCCTCGTCCGGAATGATGAAGTAGGCTGCTCCCATGAATCCGCACAAAAGCCAGACAACTAAAAGATTCGTATGCGTCGCCCGCGCCGCGTTGAAGGGAATCCAGGAATGCAGAACGTCGTAGCCCATATGCGCGAAGGCCATGATAAAGCCGTAGCAGAGCTGAAGACCGAGGAGGAGCATGCAGGTGGCGAAGAAATAGTAGGCGACTTTTTGAGAGGAATATTTCATGGGGGCTCCTTTGGGTAACGTCGACAAAAAAGGGCGGCAGCACCGCCCCGTTACATTTTTGAGAAACGGGTTATTTCAGACCAGAGAGAAACTGGACCAACTCCGCACGCTCCGGATCGGTCAGCGGTAGTTTGGGCATCAGCGTTCCCGGTTTTTTACTGGGAGGATCTTTCAGCCACTCGTCTAAATACGCGCTGTCCCATTTTTTGCCGACTCCATCCAGTGCCGGTCCGACGTTGCCGCCCTTGCCGCCGAGGGCATGACAGGCCGTGCATATCTGGGCAAATTTTTGAGGGGCCGCAGAAAGGGCCGGCGCAATCCCGACTGAGGGCGGAAGAGGAACTACGAGATTAGGTTTGGCTGGAAAACCATTCAGATCGACTTCACCCATCCATTTAAAAAAGGCGATCAGATCGGTAATGTCCCCATCGCTTAAATGATAGTTCACCATCTTGCGCGCCCCCGGAAACATTGCCTCGGGGTCTTTCAAAAAAACCTTCATCCACTCTTGTCCGCGCCGTTCGTAGACCTTGGTGAGCTCCGGCGCATAATAGGCCCCTTCGCCCATCAGCGTGTGACAACCCATGCAGTTGTTTTTATCCCACAGATGTTTTCCCCGTTTGACTTCCTCACTCAGGTTTTGACTGTGGGTTCTTTTTGGAACCTGACGCATGCTGTCCACGCTGAGCGCGATAAAGGCAGTCGCACAGATCAGGGTTCCCCCCAAAAAGAAACTCCGGGCTTGAGATTTTGAAAGCATGAAACTCCCTCCGTAAAAATCGAATTAATATTTGGCTGTGAGTTGAGAATAGAAAAAATGCGCAGGATCCGAGCTCCCCGTATCCTTGAAAAATTGTCCGGGGAGAAAAAGCGAATAACCGATCGTCGCGTCGAAATATTTGATCGGTTCGAATTTGATGAGGACGTCGATCTCCTGCCCGGCAAACGCACTGGCGCTAGCACTTCCCGCCCTCAGCTGAGCCCCGCTCGCCATGAAAACGCCGTTCGCGGTTTCGGGCAGAAAGAAGGCATGGTAATCGATGGAAGGTTTTAGAAACGAAAACGGGGCCGCCGAAATTCCCGCTCTGAAATCGTGGAGGTTTTTCCACGCGAAGAAATCGATGAAACCGTATTTGTCGTGATTGGTGGGAAAGAGGTTATTGAACGTCGTGACCTTTCCGGCAGTCGGCGTGGAATCGCCGGAGGCAAAATTGTATTCGAGGCCGAAACGCGGTTTTGCCCAAACCGGCGCCGTATAACCGATCCGGCCATGGCCGGCGAAGGCGCTGATCGTATTGCCCGAGGAATCTCCGGTCTGGTACGCCCCCTCGGCGGCGTAATCGAAATTCTTTTTAAATTTTCCCTTCACTCGCATGCCGACGGTGGCAAGTTGCAGCTCTCCCTTATTCAGTCCCGATTGAGAACCGTGAAGATACAGCGCGTAGGGCTCCAACTCTCCCTGCGGAAAGCCGCTCCAATGACCGTAAATGCCGGCGAGTTGATTCTCTACTCCCGTGGTCGGTTCGATGCGCAGGCCCAAAAAATCGATCCAGCTCTTTTGGGCATGAAATCGCCAGACCGCGCCGTCGAAGCTGCGGCCCAAATTGCCCCAGCCAAAAGAGCCGAGCAAACGCTGATCGCCGTAATTGATCTCCTGACGCCCCACCCGCAGGGTCGTCTCGAGGGGAAGAGCGTCGGTCTTAAACTCCGCATACCCCTGATAGAAGCGATGGGCGTCTTTCACCTTCACCAAGGCCCCACTCTGACCGAAGGTTTCCGAATCCTGAAACATGCCGAAGAGGCGAATGCGCGAAGTGGGATGGGCGTCGAGATAAACACGGGCCCGCGTCAGAAAAAAGGTATCGTTGTCTTGGCTCGTGCCAGAATCGAAATTATAATTCAGTTGCGTCTCGTGTCGGAATCGCAGCTCTGCGCCCATTTTGATCTTCTCGGGCCAGAGGGAATTCTTGGAAGATTCGGCTTGAGCGATGCCGGGTAACATTCTTAAAAGCAGGACGATAAAAAACAGACTCCAATACCGATTCATGATTTTATCCTTAGTAGGTTTGCAACAGAGCCCTCCTTCAACTGTCGCGCAGGACGGGGCCTCCATCGCCGAATTCAGAATTCTAAAATCCGCTTATTTTGGATAAAGTTTTACCGGAGTAATTTTTGGGGAAGCATGACCTATGTCATAAGAGTGAGGATATGAAGAAAAGATTTAGGATGAGGATTTTCGATAATAATCGAGCGCAAGGTTTGTAAGTGCCAAAAGCTTGGGAGGATTTATCAAAAAAGGGCAGAAGGGCTGTCCTGTCATTTTCTGGAACTGGTCCGAGAAAAAAGATAAAGAAACCGGAGAAATCGAGAAGTCGGCCTTTGCCCGCTACTACACCGTGTTTAACTTCGATCAAACCGAGGGCATTGAGCTGGATGTTTCTCAGTATCTAAAAACCAACTCCAATCCTGAAAAACTGGAAAGCTGCGAACAGATTGTGGCGGGGTATGTGAATAAGCCTGAGATCGTTTTCAGAAGTGCGGCCTCGTATCATCCGGCGGAGGATAAGATTCAAATGCCACGACTGGAATCGTTTCGCTCCAGTGAGGATTATTATTCCGCCTTGTTTCACGAAATGGTCCACTCGACCGGGCATGTGCAGAGACTCAAGCGCTCCACGTTGTCCACCACTCCCCACTTTGGCGACGAGATTTATTCCAAGGAAGAACTGGTGGCCGAGATCGGGGCTTCGTTTCTTTGCGGCGAGGCGGGAGTTCTCAATCAGACACTGACAAATTCTGCCGCTTATATTCAGGGGTGGCTGAAGGCTTTAAAGAGTGACAAGCGATTGACTCTTCAGGCCTCCGCTCAGGCTCAAAGGGCGTTCGATTATATTTTGGGGAGAAGTGGAGATGAAAGTGATTGAAGAAATAAACGATATTTTAAAAACACATTGAAATTATTTTACGTGTATTGCGATACGGTCTGTATATAAAGAATAAGAAAAAAACAGAATATTTCCGAACGAGTGAAGTTAATGCTCAAAAAGGATTAAGTTATGCGAAAGCAAAAAATTAGTACTCACGCTCTTTTTCAAGACACGAAGATAGAGAAAATAAAAAAGGAAAAACAGCTCGATATTTTCAAAAAAGCAGAAGAACTAATTAAATTTGTGGAAAATTTTCTAGACGATCTTCCTCCGATTTTTTTTAAAAAAAGTGGCAGTACGCTCTTAATTTGTAACTTTGGTTTATTTACAAAAGTGGTAAGGACTTTTAAAGCGATTAAAATTCTCTGTGATAATGAGCTTAGCGACGAAGCTCATTGTTTGCTTAGAGTATTGGTGGAAGCGGTCGTTACCTTACAAAACTTAAATAAAGAAGATTCAGAAGAACGGGCGTGCAAATATTTAGCTTATTACAACATTTGTTTAGATAAAATTTTGAATGCCCATAAAAATAATAAAGCATTGTCCGCTGTAGATCCAAATCTGGAAAAGCTGATTCAGTCGAGGACTGAGGAGCTAAGAGCAGAGTATGGTTCCGACTCCTATGAACAAATGCGAGGGAAAGTATGGAAAGGAATCTTCAAAGGTAATATTGAAGAAGCCTTCAGACAGGTTGGTCAGTCAGTTACATATGATACGGTTTATAGAGCAGCGTCGTTAAATATCCATGGCGACGATATTCTTAACTATATTGAGCGAACACCTGAGGGATCTTTTCTATTGTTAGAGAGCAATAATAAAGGGGCAGATGTTTATTTGGCGATTGCAGGATCGTTCATGCTTGCAGCTATGGAGTTAATGGGGAAAACTTTCAAATTGCAGACAAAGAAAGAGATAAAAAAGAGAAAGAAATTCTTCTCAGATTTTATTAAGGCGATCTAGAAATTTTAATATGTTTTCTTCGGTAAAAAAGAGAGTTTTAAAAACACCCAACAATCACCTCCGTCGCTGCTCCATAAACTAAAAGAGTATTTGGCTGTTTTTGATGCAGAAGCTTGTTGAGTCCAATTATTTTACCCTTTCCCGATAGGACTTTATTCAAAGCCGTAACCGTATTTACCTGCCATCTTTTCGCAAAAACCGGATTATTTGAATGATAACGCGCCCACCCTCGCTCCTTCAGCACCTGAGCAACTCTCACCAAAGCCATATCCGGACTAAGCACCTCCTCCAAACTCCACCCCTTCGGCTTGATATGCGCCTCGTTGTTAATCTGGCCGATCCCCACATCTACCCGGTAGCTTTTCGTATCGATCAAACTTTGTGCAAAAGCCTTAGCCTCTTCGATCGAAGAGAAGAATTTCGACTTCGCGGTCTCGGGTTTTTTCGGCACGTTCCACGCGACGGTCAAATAACGGCATCCCGATTCATGGGCGATGATGGAGAGGAGTTCGTTTTCGTTTACGCTTTCAGCTTTGGCTGTCTGCGCCACCTTTTGTCGCAGCTCTGGATCGTGGCAATTCGCTTGAGCCTTAAAAGAGAGGGCGCTGCAAACCATGAGAAGAAAAAAAAAGAAGAAGCGAATCTTACGTTCCTTCCCGATAATGAATCTCCGAGACATAGCGGTGTCCTTTCTCTCCACGCTTCAGTTGCACGACGATGGGAATGATGGCGCGGATGTATTCCAAAATCTGGGGCCGCTCCATGTTAAGATCGGCCTGCATCACCATGAGGGTGAGCTGCTCAAAGGCCAAGGCTGGACTGTCCGCATGGATCGTGGTGATCGATCCCGGATGACCGGAGTTGATGGCACGCAAATACGAAAAAGCCTCGATCCCTCGAAGCTCTCCTAAAATGATTCGATCCGGCCTTAAGCGCAGACAGGCTTCCAGAAGTCCTTGCGGCGTGACCTTCGCGAGTCCCTGGCCTCCACGCGATGAAAGCAGGTGTACATGGTTGGGATGGGAAAGCTTCACCTCCCTTGCATCCTCAATCGTTAAGATCCGCTCGGTTTGGGGAATGCTTTTTACGCACGCGTTTAAGAAGGTGGTTTTGCCGGTCGAGGTGCCGGCGGAGATGAGGATGTTTTTTTTGGCAAGTAATGCGGATTCGATAAATTCCCGGTAGCGGTTTTGTTTAAGAAGAGAGGACATTTCTTGCTCTTCCTCCTTTTGTTTTTCTTTTCCCTGGGCCACCGAGCGAAACGCCCCCAGCCGCTCATAGTCATCTAAACTCATCTCCAGCAGCGCCTGCTTTCGAATGGAGATCGCGACAAGTCCTGCCTCAACGGCGGGTGGGAGCACGATCTGGACCCGATACCCGCCGGGCAGGGTTGCAGAAAGAAGCGGCGTCTCTTCGCTAATGTTCTGCTCGGAATACTTCGCCACGAGATTGGCCAAGGTGCGAAGGTGAGAAAAATTCAGCTCTGGAATTGGGTGGCATTCCATCTCGCCCTTCTTTTCAATCCAGGCCTCAAGCGGGCGATTGATAGAGATCTCGGAAATGCCCTCTTCATTTAAAAAAGGCAGAAGAGGTCTTAAGTAGGTCTGAATGGCAATGTCGCTCATGGGATCATCACAAGATTTTTGTGAGTGTTTAGGGCCTCGGAAAAATCTAAATCCTTGGCGATAAGAACTTTAATCAGCGTGCCTTGGGCGATCTTGATCGTGGGCGGGATGTTGAGTGATCCCTGAAGGACTTGAGAGGCGCTGTTTTGAAAGGCCTGGGCGGCCTGCTCCCGGTAGGTGGCAATCGAGTTGTTCTGATCGGTGGGACTCACTCCTAAAGTCGAGGCGCCGGCGCCGATGATGCTGAGCAATAAAGAGTTACCAAAGATTTTAAAAAAATGATGATTCACCTTTCCGCTCATGCCGGCACGTCCCAACGGATCGGTGCTGCCTGAGCTTAGGGCGACTTCGATCCCGTCCGGTCGGATCAACCGGCTCCAGATCACAAACAGACGGGACTGGCCTTGGCTCAGCTCGGAGTTGTACTGGCCGATCAGTCTCGATCCTTTCGGAATTAAGATCTGAGCGCCCGATTCGGCAAACACATCGCGGCTCACGATCGCTCGAATCATTCCCGGCAGATCGGACTGAATCGCGGTCTCTAACACCCCGTCGATTAATTTTCCTTGCAGGATGATTTGATCGAGTGAGCCCAAAGCTGCGGCCTTCACCTTGGGAGTTGCGCTGGCCTCAATTCCTTCTTGAAAGCGGGCATTGGAATTTTGAGGGGAAGAGTTTTGCGCAGTGTCTTGGAAACCTTCCGTGCTGGAGGAGGCATTGGAACCCTGTCCTGATCCATTTCCGCCATAGACCAAAATGGAGGATTTGAGCCGGGCCTGTTTTAGGGCCTCTTCCTGTTTGGCCTTCTCTTTATCTTCCGCGGAGGATTCATCCTCTGAATGAAAAGGAAGCACAGGCGCCGATTCGGGCACGATCACCTGTTTTTTGAACGCCGGTTCGAACTCCACAACTTCTTTCTGAATCCCGTCTTTTGGCTTTTGTTTTTCAGAAAAGAAAAAGAAAAGTAGCGCCACTGTGATGCCCATCAAGATGAGTCCAAACAGTCCAAAGTTTTTCTTCGGAGTGGAAGTATTTTGAAGAGCGGAATCCCGGTTTAAAGAAGGGCTCGATTCTTTTTCCGACTCATCTTTTTTAAAAGTGCTTTCTTCGAAATCAGTCACGGCCCACCTCCATTTTTGAAATTTGTGGAGCTTGAGAAGTGTCGGAATGAGCAAAACGTTTGTTGATCAGTCTTCCGACCTTCTTGCCTCGACGAAGTAAAAACTCCTCACCGATCCGTTCGATGACGACGTAGACCCCTTCGATGCGGTAATTGACGACTGACTCCTCACGCTTCTCATCCACTAAAAAAATGGCGGGCAGATCCGAGACGTTTTTAAACTGAAGGTAGGTAAACTCACCGTTGTCGAAGGCGCGAATGAGACCGCTCTTTTTATCCCCTTTGAGCTGATAGTCGAAGTTGTAGCTTATGAGGGGCTTGGCCTCGAAGAATTTGTCGGAGGTCGAGGGAGTGGTTGGGTATTCGAATCGGACCAGATACGTCATCTCGGCCTTATCCGGGACTGACAACGTCGTGAGATGAAAATAGTAAGTCCGTTTGTTGGTGACGACGGTGAGATTGGTTTTGGGTTTTGTCTCTACCGGTTTTAAGAAGAGTTTATTTTTAACCGGCACCACCTGCCACGCAATCGAGTCTCCGATGGAGGCCACCTGAATCGTTTCCGATTCTGCAAACTCCAAAGTCGTCTGAAACCCGTAGGTCGCCTTGATCTCGTAGACTTCGTTCGGATTAAAGATGACGTGTCGAATCCGGCCGTCCGAGCCGAAGGCTTTAGGAACCTGTTCGGCGAAGCCTGTGGCCATGAAACCAAAGGAAGAAACAAAAAGGAAAACCGAAAAACTGATATTTCTGAATCTGCACTTGTGATGAGTGTTTGTCATGGGACGATCTCCTGATCGACCCGATACGAGAGGACCTGAAAGCCCAAGGGGTTATTTAAGCGATCGCTCTCATCCATCGGGGCGTTGACGTATCTGAAGGTTAAGATGGCCACCCAGTATTCGGGCTTGGTTTGGTTGTGGGTGGATTCGGTGGATACAAAACGGATCTGGGCGGTCTTTTTTTTCTGATCCAGAAACGAGACAGAACTGATCTTTACAGTGCGGGTCGTCGTGGTTTTGTAGCGCTCGACGGGGCTTTGAGGGTTGCCGTTGGTAACCTGCGCATCAAACTTTTGCGCCTCGCTTGAGGCCGACATAAGGCGGACCAGATCGTAGTTTTGATTGATATCCTGAGGATCGTAGGTCTCGCGGGCCAGGATGTATTTGACGATAAAGGATTTGGTGAGCGCTTCCTCTTCAGTGAGGCTTTTTTCTTGCCCATCCCTTAAAGGTTTTAAGACCGTCGTCATTCCGGATTTTTGATCCACCTGGATAACGTAGGGCTCGACGGTTTTAAAGGGGGTGAGAAAGATCAACGCGAGCACTTCCAATGAGGCCAACGTGAGAGCGATCAAGGCGATCAGGCACCAGCGGTTACGGCTGATCATCATTGAGCCAAAGTGATCCTGATACCATTCAGACACTTGTGGATCGCCTTTGAAGGTATTTCGGGAGGATAGACTCATGCTGTTTTCTCCTCTCTGGAAACTAACGTGGAGCTGCTTACATGGGGCGCTTCTCTTTCGATGAATGAGACCTTCGAGGTGCTGTAAGTAGGATTTGAAGGCACCACGAAAGAGGAAGAAGCACTGCCCTGTGAGCTTTGACCTAAGGCCTTGCCTGAAGACGATCTTCCCGAAAGCTGCTTCATTCCAAGTCTGGCCAACGAACTCCCAGGCTGTGTCATGTAACGACTGAGTGCTCCCATCGTGGACAAGGCCACCCCTCCTCCAAGGGCAGCCGCGATCCGAAGGACTTGAGAGAAGAGCATCGTGGAGATTGCTCCCATCAAGAGATACGGGATGATCGTCGCCATCGTGAGATTCTCGCCGGATTGCTGGATCGAGCTCACCGGCTCCTTCATAAGCTGAAGTGTGAGGGCTAGCAGGGCGAAGGTGATGATCGGAATCATCGCGTAGTTGATGAGATAATTGATCCAGCCTTGAAACAGGCCCTGCGTGCCCTTCCAGAGGGCCAAGGCCATAAAGATCGGAGCGAGCGAGAGCAAAATTGCGAGTCCCATCTTGGATAAGATCAGTAAAAATAAAGCCACGCCCGTCATCAGCACAGTCCCCAACAAAACGAGCAGCGCCAAAAACATCTGGGCGATATCCAGTGTCCCCGCCTTTTGGTTGATCTGACGCGCGGCTTCTACTCCTGTGGTAAACACCTCTTCCAATTGCTCCGTGGGCTTGGAGCCTCCGATCAAGGCCTGCGTAATTTTCTCAGGCCCCGAGGTAAACCCGTTGTAGAAAAACGTTGTGAAGCTGCCCCAGTTCGTCGCGAGCTGAAAGATGATGAGCGCTTTGAGCACGTGTCGAATGATCTCCTTCATCGACAGCGCAACCATCCCCTGAAGCACCGCCAACCCGAAGACCGCAAAGTAGGCGACCAACATGAGATGGATCTCGGTGTGATGAGCGCCGACAATCGATTGATAGGCATGGGCGGTGTATCCCAGTGTGATTTGATCGACCTTTTGTAAAATTTCGGTGGGGAGTGCCATGGGGTTTTGGTGAACAAGTTATTTTTTCAGAGGCTCGCCGAAAAACTCGGCGTGATTCGCTTGAGCCTGGTTTTGATTGTTTTGCAAAACCGTCTGCAGTGAGAGCTGGAGGGAGTTTAAGCGCGCCATCTCGATACTTAAAAAACCGTTCTCCGCCGCGATTCGGCTGTTGAGATCTGTCGCCTCTTTGACGTTGTCGGTGTGATCGATTTTTTTGGTGAGCGTCTCGATGCTTTTGAGCCGGTTTGTTATCTGGTTATAAATCGCCTCGGTCGCAGCGAATGCGGCGCGGGTCCGGTCGGAGGAGAGCTTGTAGCCCGTTATGTTTCGATCATGGGGATTTAAAGAGAACAGATCGTCTTTGATATCGGGGATCAGTTTTTTAAAATAGTTTTGGCGCTCACTAAAGATGCCGGGCAAAACGCCGGAGTTTTGCAGGGCGACGACCTCCTGCCAGGTGGCAGGCATTGTCTTGCGGCCCAGCTCTGCCAACGGGCCGTTCTCTAAAGTCCCCATCCCGTAGGATCCGGTCAGCGCGTTCTTGGTGGCAACCAGCTCGTCGTATTGTTTCTTGAGCATGTCGTAGTGCTTCTTAAGCTCGGAGAGCTGTTTTAGCGTCTGGGCCAAAACAGAGGAATCAATCACCGGCCAGGCCGCGTGGATCTTGGGAGAAGCAGTAAGAGCCAAACCGATCATGACGCATGATTTTAAAATATTTTTTTTCACCTCCGACTCCTTTCTTGAAAGTGAGGAATCCAGATTTGAGGATCCTCTCCGACTTGTATTCGAATCTCATCTAAGAGAGCGACGTTTTTGGCGGTGCCTGAGAGAATGCGGACAAACTCCTCCAGCCCGCTTAAGTTTAAGCGGGCCACGATGGAGTCCTGGCCGTGTTTGATTAAGAAACAGCGATCGCTCGGGTTCATCATCCGAATCAGATCCAGCTCTTTTTCAGAAAGCTTAAACGCCCCGCAGTAGCTTTCTTGAGTTGCCTTGTGATTGGGCAAAAAGATTGAGGTGGAAGATTGTTGAACCAGCGTGTCGCCGATACTGGAATGAATGGCGCTCTCAATATTGGGGGTTAAGAAGATGACAAAGCCGTTTCGTTTTCTAATCGTCTGGAGCCAGTCCTTGATCTTGGGAGCGAAGTAAGGATTGTCGAGTAACTTCCAGCCCTCTTCCAACACGATGAGGGTGGGCTCACCGTTTAAGGCGAGATGAATCCGGTGAAAAAGATAGGCAAGCACCGGTGAGAGCCCGATCTTATCCTCTAAAATCTCACCCATCTCAAATCCGTAAAAAGTCTGATCGAATTTTAAAACGTCTTCCTCACTGCCGAACAGATTGGCGTGCGTGCCCTTGCCGTACCAAAGAGAGAGCCGATTCGATAAGGAACCGGCCCCTCCCATTCCTAAAAAGGCAGCGAGGTTCTCCAGGGTACGATGAGTTGGGTCCAGCTTGTAATTTCCCTCCACGGCTTCCGAGACTTTAAGCAAATCCTCTGAGCTTAAACGCTCTGCGTGCGAAGACAGTAGAAGCGCCAACCATTCCGTTAAAAAGGCTCGATTCTCAGACGTGTCGGGAAGTCTTAGAGGATTAAATCCACTCTGCTTAGAAAGCCCCAGCGTGGCGTGGACTCCGCCGGTCGCACGCACAAAGATCTCCCCGCCTCGGTCTTTATCGAAAAAGAAAATCTTCGGTCGAAACTTTAAGCATTGAGCGATTAAAAAATTTAACAAAACGCTTTTGCCGGTGCCCGTAGGTCCAATGATTGTCGTGTGTCCGACGTCGTTTTGATGGAAGTTAAAAAAGTAGGGCGTGCCGGAAACGGTCTCCAACACGGTGACCGCAGGGCCCCAGTGATTGTTTTTAAGCTTTCCGCACGGATAGTTGTGAAGCGAGGCAAACGAGGCGAAGTTGGCGGTGCTGATTAAAGACTGACGCGCGATGAACGCAAAGTTTCCCGGCAGCTGGGCCCAGAAGCTGGGCTCTAGATTTAAATCCTCCCGGACTGCGGCAATCCCTAAATTTAAAAACGAGGCCTCCACCTGAGAGAGTGCGTGATCGAGTTTTTTTAAACTCTCGCCCATTATCAGGGCGGTGAAGTGATGATATCCAAATCCAATTCTTCCCGAGGTCGTATCGTCTAAGGCCTGATCGATCTGCTCGATCTGAGACAGGGCGAGATCCTCGGTCTGCATCATCTTGCGCTGCTGGAGCTGGATCTTACGCAGGGCGCTTTGACGATCCGAGAAAACAAACGACTGGGTGAGAATAAATTCGGCGGGGATTTGGAGGAAATGATCCAGCAGTCCCGGATGGGTCGCGTCGCAGTATTCCTTCACCGATAAAATAGCGGCTAGTTTCGAGGAGCGAATCCCTCTAACTTCCAGCGCGTCCTTTCCAAACAAAAGCCTTTTGGAGGCCAAGGCCTTTGACAGATCCATCGCCGGAAGCAGGCGGGGCGTGTCTTCTAAATTGATCAATTGGTGGAAGAAACGAAGAGGTTCGGAGTAGGTTCCGTGATCGGTTTGAACGGCCCCCAACAGCCTAGCCTTGTAGTCTTTGAGATTGGCCAGAAAACGCTGCGAGATCGATTCCAGTGCCTTGTGAGCAAGCTTTAGCTGGATCTCCTCATCGATTTTACTAACCTTCTGGGACAAGGATTTCAGACGGTTTTTAAGTCCCGACAAGCCCGCCTCATGGCCCTTCTGGACAATGGTGAGATAGAAGTCGTTGACGTAGAGCTCTAAAGCCTTCTGCTTTTTTTTCCACGCCTCGTTTAAATCTTTCGAAAAACCTGAAGGGAAATTTCCCTCCGGATAGATCGTCTGTTTTCGTCGGACCATGTGCACATACACCGCATAGCGGCTCTGTGCGATGCTGCGCAGAAGTGTGTTTCTTAAATTCTTTTGGAAGTGAAGAGACTGAAGATCCGCCGTTTCAAAGGCAAGTCCTTCGATCTTGATCACCTGGATGAGATCTCCGGATTTGGTCAGAATCGTGGAATCGTCATAGAAGCAGGCGTAGGGAATAAACACCGATTCCGGAATCTCACGACGGGCGAGCTTAAAATAAAAAGGCCTCTTTTGTTTTAAGCGCAGATCAAAACACGTCGTAGGAGTTTGCTCTCCAGAAGCGTTTGTTTCGACATTTGGTGCAGTGCTGGACATAGGTGGCAAGAAGATCGAAGGTTTTGGCGTCTCTTAAACAGGCGAGATATCCAAGCCCGTGCAAGAGAGGCAGAAAGATCAAAAGAGGAAGAAACGAATCGAGGGCCAGAAATAAAATCGTGTTCAAAAGCCCATTGATGACAAAAAAAGACTGGGTCACGCCCAAAAACATCGCCGGACGGGTGAGCCCTAAAAATAGTGGATCGCAACCGATGGATTTCATCCCTCACCCCCCGGCAAACATATCGACAATCTTGGCCGCTCCAAACACCACCGCTATCGCCACCACGATCTCCAAGGCCCTCTGCCAGGAGATCCTCCCCAAAAAGGCGGCAAAGCCGAATCCGACAACGGCCAGAATCGCGATGTAGCGGGCAGTGCTTCCGGTCACATAGCCGACAATGGTCTCCAGGGCGGAATCCCAGGCCGGGGCGGCGAAGCTGACGTGAGGGATTAAGAAAAATCCTAAAACCCAAAATCCGAACTCAAAATAACCTGCATGTTTTTTTAAGAATTTCATGGGCTCCTCCAGGTTTTAAAAAGAAAGAAAAGCAAAACTCCTAAACACAAGAATGGCTCAGATAGAGGAGAGGCTCAACGGACAAACGGGGCCAAACGGGGCCAAATGGGGTCAGGATTTCCGCGCAGGGTGAGAAGGCGGGGTTTTGGCGTTGAGGTTTAACTGAACGGCCTGTTTTTTTACCCAACCGATCAGATCCGATTCCAAGATAATCACACGACTTCCCAGCTTGGTGATGGGGATTTTACAAATATAGCGCTTGAGCGAGCGCGTCGAAATGCCCAAAAAGCGAGAGATCTCTTTGTACCCCGATAGAATTTTATCCGCTGACATAAGCCTTTCCTTTCTCTTGAAAATTAAAAATCGTTTTTTTCTGGAAGGCGGTTTTGATTTATTTGAATTCTGAAATCCCGATCTTTAAAGCGCACCAGGCAGCACATGCCGATGAGCCGAGAAAGAATGCGGCTGCCCAAGCGACGCTCCAATTCTTCAAGATCGCAATCGGTCGTAAAAACGCTGGCACGCTCATATTCGTAGCGGTGGTTGATGATCAGAAATAAAATCTCCTTCACCCAATCGCTGGGCTTTTCCACGCCGAGATCGTCCAAAACCAAAAGCTCCACGGAGCGCACCAGATTCAGTTTGTCAGAGGAGGCTTCCAGCATCTCTTGGCGCAGCTGATTTAAAAGCTCGGGGCAGGAGATGTAGAGCAAAGTGTGTTGATTTAAAAAACGGTTGGCGATGGCCGCGGACAGATGCGTCTTTCCGATCCCCCACGGGCCTGAGAGCAGGAGGCTCTCGCCCGATCCGTCGATTTTAAAACCCAACGCTTGATCGAAGGCCTTTTGGTTTGAAGGACTGGGCTGAAACGTCTCAAACGTCCTTTTTTGAAACCTGGGACTTTTCAAGACGTGCTGAAACACGCGGTCGATGTGCTCCTGGGCCTTTTGTGCTTTGATCTGCCGATCCTTTTTTAAAACACACGCCTCACAGATCTCGGGAGCTTGAATCCATGGGGACGGGGCCCCTGAGAGGGACGGAATTTGAAAAGGGAGAAGCACTACTCCGCATTTCAAACAAGGGTTTGGCCGATGGCGATTTTCAACGCTGAATAAGCTCATACGTAGAGGTGGTCGTATTTTCCGGTGCGTGTGGGTTTTTGAGAAGTGGGGGAGGAGGGATGAAAATGCGGTGATGAGCTCAGTGAAGGTGTAAGGCGGTCTGTACGTTTGGCCTTGGTGCTAAAGCCTCCCGCCATCGTCAAGCTGTTGATCATCCAGTAACGCCATGCGGCCTCCCAATCGGCAAATTGATTCGCTCTCGCCCGGTGGTAGTTTAAAAAACATTCGGTCTTGGTCTCGATGTGCGTAATCTGTTTTTCTTCGGCCCAGCTTTTAAGCTCCGGGGTGATCGTAAATTTTTCGGGAACCGGATTCTTATTTTCTAAATTTGAATTTTCAAAACTTTTAAAAGAATTATTTATTATTTTATTCTCTATTTTATTATTTATATTCTCTTTCTTATATAAGGCATTGCCGCGGCATTGCAGATCTGGCTCCGCAGATTTTACTGAATTTTCCGGGTGAGAGGGCGCAGTCTGCTCAACATTAATTGGGTGACCCCGCCATCTTTTGAGGGCCTTGGCCCGCTGATTTTCACGGAAGTATTTTTGCGCTTTCGATTCTTGAAGTAACCTCCGATCCATCCATTTACCGTTCACAAACTCGAAGTTTTTTAAGATCTTAGCCTTGGATTTCTCCCATTTCTCCCTCCCCAGTCTGGAAAGAGTCGCTAACGATTCATCGTCGTCAGGCAGACTCCCAGACTCCTCCTGATTCCAGGCGTAGCAAAGCAGTCTAAAGTAAGCGCCTTGCTCTTCTAGGCTTAAGGATTGGATCCGGCTATCCGACAGGTATTCCGTGGCATTGATCTTAAAAAAAGGGGTCGTCTTCATAGGGGCCTCCCGATGGAAGTAAGGTGAGTTTAAGTTGATGTGGTTTAAAAATTGGTGTGGGGACTTTTTGAAAGTCCCTTTGCAAGAGTATCTGTAAGCTCCTTAAGGCAATTAAAGTGCCAAGCGACTTGATTTTTGCTTGTCTGATTTTATAAGGCTTTTTTTGAGCATTTTTGATTTGTGTTTATATTTTTAGGCGCCTGTTGACATTTTTAGATTCATTTTACGACACTGCCGTCCAAAATCCGGACTGTTTGTATAGATAAGTTGGTGTGCGGTTTCAATCCCCTGGCCCTTCCTGGCACCCTTTGGCCCCATTTGGCCCCGTTTGTCCTCTTCTTAAATTCCCGATTTGTTTTGTATAAGTTTGAGGCTTACCGAAAGCGGTAAGGCAAGCGAACCCATGGGCAGGGTCCATACTTAACTAAGAGGGGATTTATGAGCTTGAACAGGAACGGCTTGACGGGACTCAAACAACATCACTACCAAGAGGGAGGCAGCGCTTCGCTCTTTGACAATCCGCTCTGGGATATTCGCAAGGCCTCTCAGATGCTTTGCATCTCCCAGAAGACCTTAAGAGACTGGGTATACAAACGACAGATTCCGTTTAAGAAAGTAGGAAAGCTAGTCCGGTTCGATCCTTCGGAAATCCATGGCTGGATTGAAGAAAGGAACTGACCATGGCTATCGAAATGGAAAGACGAAAAAAAGGAACGATCTATCGGGCCGTATTTTGCAAAAACCTCAAGAGGGTGCAGCGCTGTTTTGATCGGAAGTTCGATGCGGAAGCGTGGCTGAAGCAGCAGGAAGAATTGCATCGTTTCGGATTTTAACAGCAGATGGGCTTTTCAAAAGCGGCTCAACTCTGGTTGGAAAATCACTCCCGCGTTCGTAAGTCTCCTGGGGCCCACAAACTGGACCAAGGTCTGGTGGCATCCCTTTCTGCGGATTTCGGAAACTCTCTTCTCGAAGAGATCTCCCCCGAATCTGTAGAACAGCAAATCTCAAGAAAAATGAAAACTGGCCTAAAGCCAGCGACGATTAACCGTTATCTGCAGGCTTTAAGGGCCATTCTCAACTACTACATCAAAAAGCGACACCTCACCTTTAACGTGGTTTCGATCGTGGGGCTTTTGCCTGAGATCGATACCCACTACGATTATTTGAGCTTCGAGGAAGCGGATCGTTTCTTGATTTATACGAACCAGAAATACACGGATCAGAAACGATGGATTTACCGCCTCTATTTACTGGCTTTAAATACCGGCCTGCGCTGGGGTGAGATTATCGCTTTAAGATGGGATAAGATCGACTTCTACAAAAAGACGATCATTGTGGCTCGCAGTTATTGCAATGCCTCCAAGCAAATCCGGGAAACGACCAAAGGCAGGAAGGTGCGCTACGTCGGAATGAATTCCTCCCTCCTCCCTGAACTAAGCCAGCAGTACCAGGAAAGATCCGCTGGGAATCCTTTCAACTTAGTTTTTCCGAACCATGGAAAAACAATCGATCTTAAAAATTTCAAGCGGGATTGTTTTGAGAAGGATCTCAAGGCGGCTGGAATTCGGCGGATCCGTTTCCATGATTTAAGACACACCTTCGCTTCCCACTTCATGATGAAAGGCGGGAATCTTTATGACCTGCAGAAGTTGATGGGTCACTCCGGTATTACGACCACCGAACGCTATGCTCATCTGTCTACCGAATCCGTCGTGGCTAAAAATGAATTGGTCGCGATCGATGGGATACAACAGAAAGTAATCGACCTCCAAGCACACCTCAAAAAACAAGCGAGCTGAAATTTCCTTACCCCGAATTTACCCCGAAAATAAAAAGCACTTAAGCCAAAATCGCCTAAGTGCTTGAAATTATAAAAGCGCGAGACGGGTCTCGAACCCGCGACCCTCAGCTTGGGAAGCTGATGCTCTACCAACTGAGCTACTCGCGCATTGGCTTTTCCTTTAATCGAATTAAAAATCTGATGGCAATTTAAAAATCAGGAAGGGAGGGGCAGGGGAGAGAATGCAGAAGACAGAAGAAAATCTCTGATCTCGATCTCCGGTAAGGGAGACGTCTGCCTCAGGCGGATCGCCCTTAAGAATTCAGAAGGGAAGGTTGACGTCTTTCGACAAGAAGTGCGACTGTCGAGCTCTATGCTCCGTCTGTTTTTTCATCGTGAAAGCCGGTTTGTGACTTTCAACCTCTGGTTTTGCACCTTTTGCCTCTTTTATCTTTTCATTTTCACTTCTTCTCTCAGTTTCCATTCATTCACCTATCAGGTTTTTCTTTTTTCTTTCCTGCTCCAGGTTGCTTTTGCGCGGGGAGTAGAGCTTTATCCCTGGTATCCCAAAAATGCCCCCGGCATTGGCATCCGACTGCAATTTCAAAAAGCTCTCGTGCTTGTTTCTTACTTTTGGCTTCTTCAAACAATAAGTCTGATTTTTTTTCCGAGCTTCACGATCCTCCTAATCCTTGATTTTTTACTTTTACCCATCACGATTTCGGCCTGTATTCTCATCTTTTTTCACTTTAAAGATCCCGACCCCTCCCGCCCTAATATTCTGACCGGCAACTCCCATTAAGCGACGAAGAAGGCTGACACAGAGTCGAAAAACCTCCTGTTTTGGAATGGACAAAATTTTAAAGCGCGTGTTAGCCCTTGCGTACTTCAATCATCGATTAAAGGAGTTTGTTTATGAGATATCCATTGTTGTGGAGCTTGGGAACGGGTGAGCTGGCGATCATCCTGGTGATCGTGCTCATCATTTTTGGAGTTGGAAAGTTACCTGAGATCGGAGCGGGTTTGGGTAAAGGAATTAGTAGCTTTAAAAAAGGGATTCGCGGGGAAGATAAAGACGATGAGTCCAAATCCGATAAAACACTTTCTTCCTGATTGTTGCGGCAGGTTTAACCGCTCATCATTTTTCTAAAGGGGATTTATGCATTCGGATAAAAAAACACGGGTTGTGAAGCGTTATCAAAACCGAAAGCTCTACGATACGCAGAGCAGCTGTTATGTCACCCTTGAAGATATTGCGAATTTTATCCGCAATGGAGAAGACGTTGTCGTGATCGACAACAAAAATCAGGAAGACCTCACCACGATTACCTTTTCACAAATCATTTTCGAGCAGGAAAAAAAGAAGAAGCACCATTTACCCCTCCAGGCCTTGCGCAATATCATTCAAAGTGGAGGCGAACAGCTGGTGGATTTCTTTCAAAAATCAATTCATAGCGTGTCGCATATTTCGACTGTGAAAGATGAGGCCGAAAAGGTCATTGATAAAATCCGCGATGAAATCGAAGACGGGGGTGCTTTCGTAAAGGATTATCTGGCCAAGGCCCACAATAGTATCGATGATTTTTCAAAAAAATTTGAAGAAAAGGTAAAGTCGCTGGGACGCGTAACCAACATTCCCCAATTGCGTTCCGAAATCCGTTCCCTCCAGCAAAAAGTGGTCGACCTCGAGCGTAAAATCAAACGCTTTGAAAAATGATCCGAACTGTTTTTCCCTTCAGATGAACCGGTTTGTTCTTTCCGAAACCTGTGGTTAATCGTAGTGAATCCCACCCTATTATGCTTCTGGACGATATCCTTAGTCGAAGGCTCATCATTGTTTCAGGAAAAGGCGGTGTAGGCAAAACAACGGTCGCAGCCACCCTGGGGCTACTGGCAGCAGAGGCCGGCAAAAAAACACTCATCGCAGAAATCAATGCTGCCGAGCGCATGGCCGATCTTTTCAAGACCCCGCCCATTGGCTACAAAGAAACCCGGCTTTCTGAAAAGCTCTTCGCGATCAATATTGATCCGCGTTCTGCATTTGAAGAATACATCCTCGAGCAGATTCACAGCTCCAAACTCTTTCATCTGGTTTTTGAAAACCGTTTTGTCCGCAAATTTTTAGATGCCACTCCGGGGCTTAACGAGCTTTTGGAAATTGGCAAGATCTGGGCCTTGACCGAGCGCGACCTTGATGAATCGGGCGAGCGACCCAAGTACGATCTTGTGATCGTCGATGCTCCGGCAACCGGCCATGGCCTTGCGTTTTTGAACGTCGCGCGGGTGGTGGTCGAAGCGGTTCGGGTGGGGCCGTTGAAAAACAAGGCCGAGCAGATCATGCGGCTGATTCAGGATCCTAAAAAAACCCTCCTCATTCTCACGACTTTGGCCGAAGAAATGCCCGTCAATGAAACCCTTGAAATGATGGAATCGGCACGCTCCAAAGTTAAAATTGCCTGCGGTCCTGTGATCGCCAATGCCCTGTTTCCATCCATTTTCGAAGATAAGGAATGGAAAAACCTAAGCCAGAAAATCGCCAGGGCAGAAGATCCCGAAATCCAAAAACCTCTTTGTCTTGTCACTGATCTTTACCGCAAACGCGTGTTGCTCGAACGATTTTATCTTAACAAACTGAAAATGAATCTGGATGCACGAGCACACCTGCTTTTGCTTCCTTTTCTTTTTAAAACAGAATTCAATGTCAACGCCTTGGAGGAGCTTGCCACGCATCTGGAAGAGGCCTGTCTTGCATCCACCCCCATCCGCAAACATCGACGAAAGCAACCATGAGTTTTCAGGATCTGATTGCCAGTAAAAAACTGATTGTCTGCTGCGGTTCAGGAGGAGTGGGAAAAACCACGCTCTCGGCAGCTCTTGCCCTCAAGGCCTGTCAAATCCATTCAAAAGTGGTGGTTCTTACCATTGATCCGGCCCGTCGTTTGGCGAACTCGCTGGGGGTCTCCCGGTTGGGAGATGAAGAGCGTGAAATTGATATTTCGTCACTGGCCCACTCTAAATCGGATCCGCCGGGTCGTCTGTTTGCATTGATGCTCGATACGAAGCGTACCTTCGATAAAATCATCGAACGCTATGCCCCCAATGCAGAAGCCAGGGAGTCAATTTTTAAAAATCCTCTCTACCAACATCTTTCGAATATGATCGCTGGCTCCCAGGAGTACATGGCGATGGAAAAGGTGTATGAGCTGTATCAAAAAAACGAATACGATCTGATCATTCTCGATACTCCTCCCACTCAGCATGCCCTCGATTTTTTAGAAGCCCCGCAAAAAATGGTGAATGCCGTTACCGACAGCATGCTCAAGTGGTTGTTAAAACCTTCGCTTTTTTTGGGAAAGACATCGCTTAAGCTTTTGGGAAAAGGGGCAGGAAAGATTTTCAAGACCTTTAGCCATGTGGTGGGGATGGAGTTTTTGGAAGATCTTTCCGTAATGATTTTGTCCACCGCAGGTTTGCTGGAAGGATTTAAAGACCGTGCCCAAGAAGTTCAGACTCTTCTGCGAAACTCCAACACAACTTTTCTACTGGTTTCCGCACCGCGGGCCCTGGTGTTAAAAGAGGCGCTCTATTTTTATGAGCGCATCCAGGAGTTTGGACTTCCTTTTGGGGGATTTTTGATCAACCAGGTTTACCAGACACAAGCCGGAGACCTGAGCCAGTCAAGATTGGGTGAAGTGATGGAAGGTCTGAATTTAAGCGATGATGAGCAGCAGGGCCTGCTACAGATTTACAAATCTTACCATTCTTTGGTTTCTCAGGATCAAAAGCAATTAAGGTTGCTCAAAGACAAGGTAGGGAAAAAAGAAATGCTCGTTCTCGTGCCTCGTCTTGAAAGCGATGTACACAATTTGAGGGGGCTTTGTGATTTGGGGACTTATCTGTGATCGACTCACAGACCGTTGTTAGGAGTCGTCTCCTCCGGACAGATCCTCCAAACGCAGATATGTCGCAAACCAGAAAATTGAATTCAGGGACTTCTTCTGAATTTAGGCTTTTTTCCAATCACCCATAGCACACCATGCCTTTATCCTCTTTTGTTTCCTGAATTCTTCTGCAAACCCTCTTGAACTTTTGGACATCAATTTGCACTTCCATTCTCTCATGAGCTTGATCTATTAGGATCGGGTTTCAAAACCCCTTTAAAATTAAAGAGCTAGGTTTTCTTTGCCAGGCAGAGATCGCCGAAAGATTTGGCAAGTGGCTTAATTTTAGGCAGGAGCGGGGATGCTATCTCTCCTTCAAAACTATTCCTTGAATGATTCCTTCGACGAGATGTTTCAGGCGGGGGCAAGCCCGCGGCCTGAATATCTACGTCTGGCTGAATTTTTAAAACAGCTTCCCAAAAACGAATTTCAAAAACGCACCCAGCTGGCCGAGCTTTCCTTACGTATGCGCGGTGTCACCTACACCGTTTACGGTGATTCTCAAGGGATTGAGAAAATCCTCCCCTTCGACATCCTGCCCCGCATTTTAAAAGCAAAAGAATGGGAAGTTTTAAGCAAAGGCCTCAGTCAGCGCGTGCTCGCTCTCAACGCCTTCCTACATGACATTTACCATGATCAAAAAATTCTAAAGACCTCCCTTTTGCCGCCTGAGATCATTTTAAAGAGTCCGCTTTATCAGCAAAAAATGAAAGGCGTGAGAGTCCCGGCGGATGTTTATGTGCATATTTCCGGGATTGATTTGATCCGCGATGAAGAGGGTGTATTTTATGTGTTGGAAGATAATCTGCGCTGTCCTTCGGGCGTTTCGTATCTGCTTGAGAATCGGGAAAACCTTCAAAAGGTCATGCCCGAGCTATTCTCAATCTACGGTGTCCGTCCCGTGGCAACCTACCCGCATGATTTATTGATCACCCTTCAATCCTTTGTGCCCAATGAGACTTATCCAACAGCTGTTCTACTCACCCCAGGTATCTACAACAGTGCCTATTTTGAACACGCTTTTTTGGCCTCCGAAATGGGAATCCCCCTGGTCGAAGGCAACGACATCGTGGTCAAAAACAAAAAAGTCTTCATGAAAACAACTGGAGGACTCACCCCCGTGCACGTGATTTATCGGCGTGTCGATGATGAGTTCTTAGATTCCAAGGCATTTCGAAAGGATTCGATGTTAGGCGTGGCGGGTTTATTTGAGGCCTATACTGCCGGAAATGTCGTCCTGGCGAATGCCATTGGAAATGGTGTGGCCGATGACAAGGCGGTCTATCCTTATGTTTCCAAAATGATCGAATTTTATTTGCAGGAAGAGCCGTTGCTCCCCAGTCTTAAAACCTATCACCTCGATCGCCCGGAGGAGTGCGAGTACGTTCTTGATAATCTGCCAAAGATGGTCGTGAAAACCGCCTGGGGTTCTGGAGGTTACGGAATGCTCATGGGCTCTCAATCAACCTCGAGCGAACGTGATGCATTTGTGAAAAAAATTCGCGAAAACCCCCGCGGCTATATTGCTCAAAGGATTGTCTCTTTCTCTTCTCATCCTGCTTACATTTCAGAAACAAAAAGTCTGGAGCCCCGTCGGGTGGATTTGCGCCCTTATGTGTTGATGGATGCCGAAAAGCGCGTGCGTATCGTCCCGGGCGGTCTGACACGCGTTGCACTGGTGCGTGATTCACTCGTTGTCAATTCGTCGCAGGGCGGTGGAGGCAAAGATACCTGGGTGCTGAGTGAGGAAGAGGATTGAGAATGGATAATATTTTGTTGTGAGTTGTGGATTCTTCTACGGGCGATGCATGCCTAGCCCGTAGAATTACATTTATCTCGCTCCGACTGTAGGGGAGATCCCATGGGTCGCCCTGAATGTTCTGTTCGTTAAATTATGGGTGATCCGCCTCCGGCAGATCGCAAGGAAGCCCGCAGCGTCTTTGCAAGGAGCGTAGCGACGAAGCAATCCAGAAATCAATAGATTGAACTCAGGGTTTTGCTTCTGACTCCTGGATTCTGAATAAAGAGAGATCAATCGGAATATTTTATGCTCAGTCGAATTGCCGAAAATCTGTTCTGGATGGGACGCTCGATCGAGCGAGTGACTAACACCATCAGCCTGCTTCAGGCGACGCATCTGGCCGTTCTTGAAGGGGGGCATTTGGGAGTGCTTCCGCCGCACCTGTGGGAATCACTTCTGGCGGCCAATCAGGAACTGGAATCCTTTGAAAACACGCAGCGCGAAATCAACGAAAAAACAGTCTATGAATTTTTAATCCTCTCCCCCGAAAATCCCAGTTCTGTATTCCGCTGTATCTGGAATGTGCGCGAAAACCTCCGCTCGGCCCGAAATCTGCTTTCTCAAAGTTTGTGGCTCATCGTGAACGAATTCTATCACACCCTCCAGGCGCTTAAAGTCGAAGAAATTCTATCTTTAGATCGCGAATCATTTTTTAGAAAAGCGCGCACGTTTTGTCTGGCCTTTGCCGGCGCCTGCGATCACACCCTGTTGCGTGATGAAGTCTGGTATTTTTTAAGGATGGGCCGCTCGCTGGAGCGCGCCATTCAGACGGCCTGGCTTCTTGAGTTCAACAATGTGATTTTACAGGAGACGATCGAAGGCTCCAGTCGCGCCCAACATTTGCACCAATGGCAAATTCTTTTAAGATCCGTTGATGGATTGGAGGCCTACGTTCAAACCTATCAGAACCGCATTCTTGCGCGAAATGGTGCTGAGTTGCTTATTCGGCAAACCACTTTTCCACGCTCGATTCTGTTTAACATCCAGTCATTGCGCGGCATCCTCGAGGCATTGCCTCACTATGAAAACTCGATTCCGTTTTGGCTCTTGAAACAGAATGTCACTGGCCTCGAATCCGAACTCCAGATCCACTCGATGGAAAGTCTTTTTAAAAGTGGGTTCGGGCCATTTTTGCAAAACATCCTGAAATGTTTGCTCAATCTTAACGGCTTGATCTCCCAAGCCTATTTTGGAATGCCCACTGGAAAGGAAGAAGAGATTTCCGAAGAACGGATGGAAATAGTGCAGTAGGTTTTCAATCGAATTCAATTTCTTTCTTCTGAATTCTGATTGTTTTTATTCCCCTCCTTTGGAGGGATGCCCGTCAGGGCGGGGTGGTTCTGCCTTAAGGTAGGAAATGAGGTTGAAAAATTAAATCCTCACCCTCCCTCAAATCTGCGCTCATCATGGGCAGGAGGGTGGGCGATGCATGCATCGCCCCTATAGGGAGATTGATTTTCAAGGTTTTTCTTCTGAATTCTGGATTCTGACTCCTGAATTCTGTCTTTTAAAAGCCAAAATGAGACTTAATCACTTTTTATAAGAGATTCCAGCCATGACACTCAATGT
>JBPOIC010000062.1:0-5079 GCA_052034865.1 Myxococcota bacterium
AATGGAACCAAAGTGTCTGGTGTGAGTAGCGGAGTCACGGTTTCTTCACTTGCCAATGACACGACCTATTATGTGGTTGTGACTGCCTATAATGGATCGGGTGAAGGCGTGATCTCCAGCGAGGTCTCGGCCACACCCATTGCGATCCCCGCAGCTCCTTCCAATGTCGTAGCCAGCGCAGGCGATGGTCAGCTCTCTGTCACGTGGGATGCAGTGAGTGGAGCCACCGGGTATCATCTTTATTACCGGACAAGCTCTGGTGTGACGAAGCTCAATGGAACCAAAGTGTCTGGTGTGAGTAGCGGAGTCACGGTCTCTTCGTTAAACAATGGAACGACCTATTATGTGGTTGTGACTGCCTATAATGTTTCGGGAGAGGGAGTGATTTCGAGTGAAGTAAGTGCGGAACCTAATTATTTTCTGTCTCTTCTGGCAGGTTATCCCGGAGGCCATGGAACTGCAGATGGAACAGGAACCGTGGCGAGATTCTATCAGCCGGGAGGGGTGGCTTATGATGGAAGTGGAAACCTATACGTTTCCGATACGGCCAATCATACCATCCGAAAAATTGTAGCAGCCTCGGGAGTAGTAACTACAATAGCAGGAACTGCTGGATCAGCGGGAAGTGTAAACGGTAATGGAACGTCAGCCAGCTTTAATGGTCCTACAGGCGTGGTTTATGTCAGCGGGTACCTCTATATTGCGGATCGAAATAACCATAAGATCCGACAGATTGACGTATCGACAGGTGATGTGACGACGCTCGCAGGCGCTGGAACAACGGGTAATACGAACGATTCAGGCACTTCTGCAAAATTTAATGAACCTTGCGGAATTACTCATGACGGAAGTGGAAACCTGTACGTCACTGATAACCGAAACAGTACCGTTCGAAAAATAATCATAGCCACTCAGGCGGTTTCGACACTGGCAGGCTCGCCTGGTGCTAACGGAAGCACCGATGACACGGGGTCCTTAGCCAGATTCAGACATCCCACAGGCATCGTTTATGATGGTAGCGGTAACCTCTTCGTTTCGGACACCGATAATAACACAATTCGAAAGGTCATTGTGGGAAGTGCCGTTGTGAGTACGCTGGCGGGTTCTCCCGGGACCACCGGAAGCACCGATAATACGGGAACTTTAGCGAGATTCAACTATCCAACAGGGATTACCTACGATGGAAGTGCAAACCTTTATGTCAACGACTCCGACAACAGCACTATAAGAAAAATCATTATTTCCAGCAGAGTAGTCAGTACTCCTTTTGGGACTGCAGGTTTTTATGGATTGGAAGATGGAGTTGGATCGGCAGGATATTTTGGCTATGCCTATGATCTGGTCTCTGACGGTAGCGATGCTCTATACGTTGCAGATACCAACTCGAACACAATCCGAAAAGTTGTTATTTCTTCTGGAGCAATTACGACATTTGCCGGGGCTCCAAGAAGATTTGGTAATACCAATGATATTGGTTCAAACGCCCGATTCTCTTATCCGCAAGGGCTTACTTCCGATGGGGATGGAAATGTGTATGTTGCGGACAGTGGCAACAATATGATTCGAAAAGTTGTCGTGGCTACGGGTGAAGTGACCACCGTCGCAGGATCAGGTTTTATTGGAAGTTTAGACGATATAGGTACCAGTGCCAGCTTTAATCAACCTAAGGATCTTGTATATGATGGAGGAGGGTTCCTGTACGTAACGGACTCTTTCAATAACACGATCCGGAAAGTGAATGTTTCAACTGGACAGGTAACTACGTTGGCAGGAACAGCAGGAGTTGCCGGTTCTCACGATGATACCGGAGCTGCCGCAAGCTTTTATTTTCCCTCTGGAATTGCTTACGATGGGGGAAATTATCTGTATGTTACTGATGCCTTTAACAACACGGTTCGAAAGATCAATATCTCAACAGCTGCGGTGACGACTGCCTTTGGTTTAGCAGGTGAGTTCGGATCTACCGACGACACGGGGACGGCTGCGAGATTTTTTTATCCAACGGATCTTGTCTACGATGGAAGTGGAGCCATTTATCTAACGGATTACTATAATAATACTATTCGCAAACTGAATCTCTCAAATAGCGCCGTTACAACATTGGCTGGTTCTGCGGGCTCTTATGGAAACGATGATGGAATTGGAAATAGCACTACATTTGATGGCCCAGACGCCATTACCTATGATGGAAATGGAAAACTGTATGTTGCTGACAGTTGGAATAACACGATTCGAAAGATTGTCATTGCGAGCGCGGAGGTCTCTACCGTTGTTGGTAATCCTGGTCAGGGATCTTTTTTAGACGGGATTATTCCAGGCATGATCCATTTACCTTCAGGCATTGTGATTGAAGATGGAAAATTGCTGATCTCTCTAACAAGAGAAGACATCCTCGCAATAGTGAGCGGGTTGCCTTAAAAATTTTCACTTAATTCCTTCTTTCAATTTTTCAATGTTTGAAATGTCGCACACTCGTAAACAGCATTGCCAGGTTGTGTTCATTGGCAGCCTGAATCACTTCTTCGTCCCGCACCGATCCCCCAGGTTGAATGATTGCACTGATTCCGGCCCCTGCGGCTTCATCAATCCCATCTCTAAATGGAAAGAAGGCATCGGAGGCGAGTACTGATCCTTCCAAAGACTCCTGTGCCTTTTGAGCACCGATTCGAACGGAATCCACCCGACTCATTTGCCCTGCCCCAATCCCGACTGTGGCTCCGGGTTTTGCATAAACAATCGCATTTGATTTGACGTGTCTGGCGACACGCCAGGCAAAATCGAGGGTTTTTATTTCCTGAGGGGTAGGAGGTCGTGCTGTTACCACCTGACAGCTTTCAATTTTAAAGGGTTGAAGATCTTTATCCTGAAGAAGCAAACCGCCCGTGATTTTTTTCAGATCGAGGGTTTCGGGCTTCCAATGCTGAATCAAAGGGGTTTTGAGAATTCTTAAATTTTTCTTGGATTTTAAGAGATCGAGAGCTTGAGCTTCGTACTCTGGAGCAATGAGGGCTTCAAAAAAAGTTTGCTGAAAAGCTTCTACAAAACTCAAATCCACTTTTTGATTCACAGCCACAATTCCACCAAAAGCCGAAACCGGATCACAGGCGCGTCCCTTCAGAAAAGCCTGAAGAATGGAATCTCCCAGCCCAACCCCGCAAGGATTGTTGTGTTTGACAATAACACAGGCGGGTTCCTGAAACTCTTTGACGATATTCAATGCGGCATCGAGGTCGAGCAGATTGTTGAAGGAAAGCTCCTTGCCATGCAAGACGGCTGCGTTTGATACGCAGGGCTCTTCGATTTTTGCGGATTTGTAAAAGGCAGCATTCTGATGAGGATTTTCTCCGTAGCGCAAGGGAGAGACCTGCTGAACCTGAAGGGTAAAGGATTTTGGAAATTTTGAAAGGGTTGGAATTTCGTCCCATTCGCAACGATCGATTCGTGTGAGAAAATTGGAAATAGCACCATCATAGGATGCGGTATAGGTAAAGGCTTTTTGGGCCAGTTTGAATCGCATCTGGCGGTCTGTTTTTCCCTGGGTTTCTTTAAGGGTTTGGATGAGAGAAGTGTAATCGGAGGGATCGACAACCACGGCCACCGATTCAAAATTCTTGGCAGCGCTGCGAATCATAGAAGGCCCGCCAATATCAATGTTTTCAATTGCCTCATGGAGCGGGACTTCTTTTTTGGCGATCGTTTCTTCGAAGGGATAAAGATTCACAACGACCAGATCGATGGGCTCTATTTGATGCGCTTGCATTTCTTTTACGTGCTGAGGGCTTTCACGACGACCTAAAAGACCCCCATGAATTTTGGGATGAAGTGTTTTTACACGGCCTTCCAGAATTTCGGGAGAGCCGGTAAATTCTGAAACTGTTTTTACCGGAATACCTTCCTTCTTTAAAATTTCAGCCGTATTGCCCGTAGAGAGGATTTCGACCTGAAAAGAATGCAAGCATTTTCCCAGTTCTATGATTCCATCTTTTTTGGAAACACTGATGAGAGCACGTCTAATTTGTACTTCCTGCATAAAATCTCCTTCACCAAAATTAAAAAGTGTTTTGAGTAAATTTAGATTCGTTTCTATCTGAGAAAAATTTGCATTTCCAGATCAGGGTTTCATCGACAACACGCCCAAAAGCGATTTGATGTCCTCATCCAGAAAACGAAGGCCAGCGCCCACAAACCAGTCAGGGTCATGACGTTTTGAGAGAATGTCATCGACTCCTCCCAAAAGATAGACGCTATCCGTCAAGTTCACGGTTCCCATGGCCTTTAAATGGGCTCGGTCGTTTTTAGTATTCTGAAAATCGAACGCTGAGAGCTGAATGCCAACAGGACCGCGGTTGTAATCGAGCCCTACTCCTCCCGTCGATTCAATCATCCCTGCCCTAAAAGTGAAGTCGTGGAATTTTTTTGCAAACTCCGCAGACACTCTGAACTTCTTATTAAACTCTTCTTTGCTGGTTGAAACGGTGGAGGTCACACCGCCGGAGGTGACATCGGTGACGGTTCGGGTCACTGTGGGAGAAGGATCCGGATCGGCGATAAAATCGAGCTTAAAATATTTATCAGGTCTGGGTTGCAGAATGATACCGGCATAATGTTTAAAATCATTTGTCGTGCCGAGATATTCGAGATGATAGTCGATCAGGGTTTGAAGTCTGGCGATGGGTCCTGTCAATTCATTGATGTTATCCAATGCCTCATTAACCCGATCAGAAGTTGCAGAGTTGTTGATTAGCTGGCCCAGGGTTCCTTTTCCATCGTTAATCTTGCGGGTGATTTGATCGATATTGCGTAAGGTGTCCTGAATTTCATAGGTATTCTCACGTGTCAGGGATTTTAAGTTTTGGCTCAGGTCTTTCAGGTTGGCAATCATCACGCTGATGTTCTCGCGATTCTCATCCGAGAGACTTGCCACCCCATACGTTATTTTTTCGATGTTTTTTAAAATTTGGGGAAGAACGGCCTGATCTCCACTGATGGAGGTTTTAAGAGAGCCAGTGATCTCTTTTAAATCGAGAGCAATGTCGTTTAAATTTTTGCCCAACTCATTGAAATCTACGACAGGAGAAA
>JBPOIC010000066.1:0-18080 GCA_052034865.1 Myxococcota bacterium
GCTGGTGGATCGGGAGAGCTTGGAGTTCGTCTTGGATTTGTTAAATTTCTAACCGATAACTCCTCAAAATATACTGCTCAGCAACCCCATGAATTCATTCCTTACTTGGGGCTTGTGAATCGTTCAAATGTTCTGGTCGCTGGTTGGAAAGGGTTTGAGATCGGTGTGGGGCTTTTGGAATCGGAAAGTAACCTATATTTGGGGAGTGGCGCCAAAATCGTGGGTTCCGAAAGTAAAACGCACAACACAGAGGTAAGTCGTTTGGCTCCTACAAATTTTGGAACCCTTACCGTGAGTTTCTCCTATTTCCTTAATAACCCTGTTACAGGGGGGGCAGAAGATTACATTCCACATCGAGAGTTCGTCTATGATGCGTTAAATTCTGTAGCTGCTTTTGGACTTTATAATACTGCACAAACCCAAAACGATTTGATGAATGTAGCAGGTTATCAGCTTCAATCGGGTAGTTTGGGAAGGGAGGCCAGTCTACAGAGCTGGAAAGATACCCAATTTGGACTGGGACTGCTTTCTGCCAGTATGGGAATCAAGGCTTCTACACTGGCCTCCCAGCTGGGAAGGGTTTGCGGGAAAGGAACCTGGTGGCAGTGTTTGGTGATTGGTGCCTTGGATGCATCTCATGTAGGTGTTGCCGCGGCAGGGCTTGCACAAAAAGAAGGAAATTATAATGCAAATGCAAAGCTAATGATGCCTGTTGCATTAGAAGTTGGATTGGGTGGAGCTTTGCAGATTCCCCTCCAGAAAGCAGATAACCCTCCTGCCCATATTGCAGAGGTTGCGATCGGATCTGGTTTGGGCATTTTAGGTGGCGTAATGTTATTGAGAGCCAGGAACTTTGCCGGAATTGGAAGCGCAAAAGATAGCAGCGGCTTATTTGCAAATTCTATTTTTGGTGCACCTTACGGGGCCCTGGAAAATCCTGCTCTTGCCTCGAAGGCGGGGGATATCAAGTTAATCCAACAATCGATTAACGATCAGGGGAAAATGGTTAACGTTACTCAGATAGCAGCCTTTGCAATTAATTCAGGGTTATCCCTTGTTATGGGAGGAGTCGACGGTCTTAGAAGAGATAATCTCAAGGATAATCCTGTCGAAAGTCCTACTCCAGGAACTCCAGTGGCTCGTCGTGCTGAAGGAGGGCCAGCTTTCAATGTGAGTGCAAGCATTGGAAATTATAATGCTGTGACCGTGAGTGGTAGATTCTAAATTTCTATTCATCAATCTTAACTTTATCCAGAGGATAAAAAATGATGACACGCAAATTACTCGCCTACTGTCTGAGTGGATTACTAGTGATGACCTTCGGGGGCGCCGGTTGTGGCTCCCAAGAAACATCCGAGAATCCAGCAGATATTTCTTCATCCTCCAGCTCTCTCATTGCTTCTTTTACTCAAGGTACAAACGAGCGCGGGGAAGATCGAAGAACGCTTCCTGATTTGCAAGTCACTCAAGAAAATCCGACCCCGTCGATCGATTTTACGAGTCAGTTTTTTGGAGACAGGGGAGGACAGAATCATCCAACGATGATTCCTTTAAGCAATGAGTCATGTGATCCAACGATGGGTTTTATCTGCCTCGATAAGCCCACCACAAACTCTGCGGTCGCCACGGATGCCATCAATGTCAAAGGGAGAATCAACGGAGCCAAGCTGATTGCCGTTGATCCTGCTCAGGCGGCCAGCATCATCGTTTCGAAAGTAGGCGGTTCAACCAACACGTACTTTGTCGCCCTCGATCTTTCGAATATGGGTGTTCAGGATGTGAATCAGGCGGTTACTCTCTCGGGTCCTGGCATTTATACGATTACCCTGCAGGCGACGAATAAAGACACCCAGCAAAATGAAGCGGTGAGCGCGACCAATGTTCAGCGCGTGGATGTGCCGGTGCTGGAGTGGTTTCGAATCTCCCCGCTTGCTGATCCCAATCCTGGAAATATTTTAGGCTATCAAAGTGTTCCGCCGGATACCCACAAGGACATTTCTGTTCCTTCGAACACCGACACGGAAATCCCGGTCAGCATGGACTCTGTGGTTGTTCGCGTTCATCTGAAAGATGGTGGAAGTGAAGGGGCCGCGTTCCAGTTCAAGAATTACGACAAGGATGGAAAAATCATTTCAATCTCCAACGGCGACAGTAGCAATGGGAGCCCTCTGTTCGAACAGGATGGTCAGGGTGTTTTTTCCGTAAAGCCTGCAACAATTCCTTTGATCAATGGCTATAACCGGATTGAAGTCACGGCGCACAATACGGCCGTCGATGCCCTGCAGATGAAACAGGTCGATTCTACTCCCATTCATCTCATCTTCAACAACCAGCTTCCACGCGTTAAAATCAAACTCATTTCACCATTGAATAATCGCATTTTTCAACCCAGCGGAAATAACGATCTGGTGAATGTCAGTTTCTGCATCACTGATTTTCCAAAAATTACGGGTGTGACTCAGGGAAGTCCTGCCGGCGAGTGTTTGAAAACGTGGGGTGGTCAGGCGCCGGAGCTGTGGGTGAATAATGTACGCTATTCGGCCCAAGATCCGGAGCGGCCTTTAAATGTCGATGGAAGCGGGATCTACAGTGTGAAGGTGAAGCCCTCCTTCGGTAATAATATCATCCGGATTCATGTGAGCTTTAATCAGTTTGGAATTGATGATTCGCTGGAGTCGGTGTTTGCCTTTGGAAGGGTCAATCCGCTTTTTGAAGACGATCACGTGACTTTAAAAGAATCGAGAAACTTTCTTGCCCGAAAACTTTCTTTGGAAGTGAATAAGAAAATTATCGATCAGGTGAGAGATATTTTAGAGGATTATCTGAATAAACCAGATTTCCTTGATTCGATCAAAAGCGGTTACAAAACAAATTCCCCCTCATCACCAAGTGTTTGTACTGAGTATGGAGAGCCTGCATATGATGCAGGGGATACCACCATTGATCTTTTTAAGGACTTCAAAATCCAGGGGCTTCATATTCAAAAATTGGAGCCAAGATCTGCAGATTCGAATGCTAACTTCGATTATCTCCTGGTTCAGGTGAAGGTGGATGATATCCACGGTCGAGCCGCTTTGAGAAACGTCCAGGTACCTCCTCCCGAAAACAATCCAAATATTCAGGGTTATATTCCCTTAAAATTTCATGCGAGTGCTCAGGTGAACGTAGGTGTCCGTTTTGTGAGAAGATCCCCTGGGATCATGAATCTGGATATTTTTGCGCTTAAAGGTCTGGAAGTCGTCAACCTTACAGGAAAGACAGGTTTTGGTGACTTTGTCAGCATTGATGATTCCGTGCCGGCGGGACAGGGAATTGCAAATCTCGATGCCGTTGGGGGGCTTGTGACTTCCCAGTTCATACCAACCTTAAACCGTACCTTGCTGTGCAGTGTCGAAAAAGGCATCAATCCCCCTGATAATTACAATATCGATAACCCTCCTTCGAGTGGCGTGGGATATTGGATTAGTGAAATCAGAAAAGTGATCGATTGGGATAATACCAATCCCTTAAGAATTCCCATTGAGTTTGATTTGCTCGGTAAACCCACTGGTGCAACCGTGGCGCTTAATCCTTTTGTAGGAAGTGATATCGGATTTACCGATAAGGCGATTCAAGTGAAAGATGTACCTGTTCGCATCACCCCTCCTGATTTCGTCCTCAAAAAACTCCTCAGTCTGGCGACCATGCCTTTCTCATCGGTTCCACCTGAAGACAAGGAACTCGCAGGCTTGGTGAAATCTGGAAGCCTCGGCTCCCTGTCGGCTCCCCTACAGAATGACGAGGTGAACCATGTACTTCCTTCCACCAATGGTTTTAACGAGCTGGCCCTCTCTCTTCCGGAAGATGCGATCAATCAGTTCCTCTTCTCGGCAAATTTGGCGGGAATGTTCGACCTGGATATCGATCCTTCTTTCTTATCGGATAATGATATTGATCCCATCAACCAGGCCACGCTGACCGTGGGGGACATTCTTGGAAATTCCGTTGATATCAATGGAAACGGAGTCCTGGATGACATCAACGCTCCTGTTCACATTAAACTGCGCACGAACAAGGCCTTTCCGCCCAGCCTGCATTGGCTGAATAGTGAAGAGCTGGCGGAGCTCTCTAAGCACACTGAAAAACCGCTGAATCAAAAACTCAAGTTTTTCAGACTCACGCTCACGAATGCGGTGATTGGAATTTATCGGGTCGATCCGCTTCCGTTATCTCAGGGAGGATATAAGCAATATTGTGTGAGCGATAACGATGTGTTGGATAACGAACTCCGTCACAATGTCCCTTCCCTGTACGAAGGCGGTGGAGAAAACGGAACAAACCTGCTCAAGGGGATGGCTCAGAAATTCAAACCTGTTGTCGAGAGAAAGATTGGAAAGACTTGTGAGCCAGGGTTTTCCAGTCTCCAGATCAATGCACTGTCCGATATGATTCCTGTGCGCAACTCTCCCACGCTGATCTCTGCCATTCCTGGATCCTCAGAACCCGTTCCCTGGGTGGCTGTAAAATTGAACCTGGTAATTCACGGAGTAGTTCAAGGGGCTTTTTCAGAAGTACTGAATCAGGATCGCTACGATCTGGGAGCGGCTGCACAACCTACAAATTTCGTGCGCATTAAAATTCTGGATCAGGATATCAATACAACGGGGCCAGGATTCATTGCTGATTTTCAGGTCCTTCAAAATCGGACGCCTTTTACGGCAGATGAGCTTACCCAAAAATTGAGTGGCGTAATCATTCCTAACGCCCTAAGTGGTAAAGAAGCTAGCTTTGGCGAAATCCGCATCGCACTTCCCGAAGGAATCTTAAAACCTGAGGCGAATGTGCAACCCTCAGGGCTTTCCGAAACCCTCGCTGATTTTGGAATTGGTTACTTCCAGATCACCAGTACGGGTGGGCAATATCCACATCTTCCCGTGATTTATAATCTGATGGAGAATCAGAACAAACCATTAGACTTTCCTTATCTAGATCTCACCGCGCACTTGGGCATTTGCTATCAGAATGCAGATCATTCGCCGATTCTCGATCTGCCGAGTGATCCGGGTTGTTGGGTGGTTAAGGAGGTCATAGAGAAGCCCAAAAATTTAGGAGATCTTCGGGATCAGATGGATTTGTACGATCACACAGTTCACACCGTAGGAGGAAGTTCTCCCATGCAGATAAAAAAGTGATTTGAGAAAATTTTCTGACGGTCGGACTTTATTTCGAGGAAAGTTCGACCGTGCCGAGATTCGGGGGAGGTTAAAATGCGAGGCAGAGGCAAGCGGGCGTGGGGTGTGCCTTGGCTGGGCTCTATTCTGGTGTTTTGTCTGATGCTTTTGTTGCATGCCTGTGGGGCCGATCAACCCTACGGTTTGCAATCGATCGAAGAAGATCCCCCCACCACACAAGTGGGCGATTCGCAAGAGGATCCAGAATCCCTTACAGGCTGTACTCTCGATTTTATTTCCAAGCTGCAACTGAAAGTAAAAGTTGCACCTGGAGCTCCCGGCGCGAATCCAGAAGGAATCATCGAAAGCGAACCAAAAGAAATCCCGCCTCTTCATCTTCAATTCAATCTTTCAGAAAAACCTTCGACAGTAACGCTCGACTCCAAACTCTTTGAACTTGCTTCCATCGTACTGGGGGCCGATGAGCAGGGTAATGGCGGATTTGAAGTTTCCATCGTACAAACCGAGAATACCGTTGCCACCGGAACTTACGCCGAGGATGGCTCGATCACGATTCAGAACATTTCCTTTAAGGTCTCCTCAAAGGATTTGGGCAATCTCGAATTTCCTCTCAACCTCTCTTTAACCACCGGACAAATTTCCCAATCAGGAGATCATGGCTCACTCGACGCCCAAGGGCTAGTACTTGCCTCGGACAAATCGCTTACACTCGTTGGAGGGACCAAGGTGGAGGCAGGTGCCATTCCTCTTTCTGCGTTTGATAATGCAGCCTTGTTGGTGAGTTTCACAGGGGCACTGAATGAAATGCCAGATCCCTCCAAATGTTTCGGAACTTCCAACGCTGAAGTGGTGTTTCGCGAGATCGTGAGCGACTCCCAAAACGAAACCGAGCTGGGACTCTCACCCGGAAATACGCTGGCTTTCAGTCCTAAAGGTGTTTTTGTACCGCAGGCCGGTGTGGACAATCCTCAGGGCAAGGACCCTTTATTCACCGAGACCAAAACCCTTCGGGTCAAAAATATTTCCGATCATGTCATTCAGGCAAATTTGAAAAACACGGAGGCCTTTACCGTTACTCCTTCCGGAGATTTTTCGATTGCTGCGGGTGAATCGAAAGATTTTGTCATCCGATTGGGATTTCAGCCGACAAATGATTATTCCCTGCAAAAGGTTCCCGTACTTAAGGAGGTGAAGGGACAGCTTGCATTTGGGACAGGGTCTGTAACCCTTTCAGGAATCGGAAAACGCGCCGCTCCTGAGCTTTTGCTGGAAGGAACTGACTCTGTGAGTGCGCCTGAAATCAATTTCGGAATTGATCCTGTCATTCTGACTCCTGCTCAAACCCTCGATTGTACCCATCCCACATTCAAGATTCCCAATCTTTCGCGGGCTTTGGTCATCTCAAACAAGGGGATTCGACCTTTGGTTCTCGATTCATGGGCACCCGCGCCGATTCCGATGGATGTTGCCGATTCGACCTGCAGCCCGGGTCCGGAGTTTGGCAGACAGATTCCTCCTCAGGTCGTTTCGGCGGCGACGTGCTCGATTCCATCTCCGCCGCAAAACCATTGGAAATGCACTTTAGATCCCAATGAAGGAAAAGTCCGCTTTTGGGTTCTGTATCATCCCCATGATTCCGGGCCGATTTTAACAAACACTCCGGATGTTACGACGATGGCGATTCAGTCCAACGATCCGGCGTATGCAACTCAACCCCTCACGATTTCGCTGAAGGCGACGATCAGTAAGGACACATCCGATACGGTGCGCATTCGAAAATATGTCAGTGGAACGAACTCATCCAATGGCATCTCCAACAAGGGAAACCTGCGGATCAATCTGCAGGATTCGTCTCAATCACAGATCGATAAAATTCTGGAGCTGATGAACACGAGTAGCGATCCTTTGGTTAACGCACCGATGAGCAATCAGAATTATCCGCCCATTCGTCTTTCCCTCCATGCCCATCCCGGCAGCGATCTTTCGAGCATTGAGCATTTCAAAATTTGCAAAGTCGATTCTCAAAAAAAGGTCGCAAGCGACTCAGATTGTTTGAGCCAGGAAAGCATGAGCGCCGTGATGCAGATCCCGGCGATGGATCCGGTCACCCAGGCCCCCGGGATTGCGCCCTTTGGGATCCGTTTTGTTCCCGATGCCTCCAATCCAATTTATCCCGGACCCTACATGGCTGATCTGAAGGTCGAATACGTGCCCAAAAGCACGGTGACCGCTCAAACTCCCAATGGGGCGAGCTCGAGTTTTGTAGTGACGCTGGTTGGTACGGTGGGGCTTGAGCCTTTAAAAGGACCTGTAAAACTGGAGTTCGATTACGTGGTCACCTTTATCGACAACTCTTACATTCCTGGAGGCAAGCCGATCAAAACCATCCAGTATGCGGCGATTCCAGAACCTACGTCCTCATTGAACCTGGAATACCTCAAACCCGGACCTTTGATTTTCAATTTCATGCCAGGTCCAAATTCCACCGATGAAGACAGCCCCATGAACGTAACGCTGTCTAGCCATGTGATGGGAAAAAGCTATCCATCCGATCCATCGCAATATGCCGATTTCATTGCAAACCCGACCCATGCTGCCAGCAAACTTTCACAGACCGATCGGCGAAAGATGTTCAGACTTTTCTCCGCACTCAATACCGCCTGCGAGGGCGGGGGGCAGTGCGACGCAAACGATGGAATTCCTGGGCTTAATGGAAATCCAGCCTGTCAGGATCCGGCCGATATCAATCAGGTTTATCAAAAGGGAGATTGCTCTTACTTCTATTACATCATCGACCCTGGGACGAGTGTGGGAACTTATTTTCCAGAGACGGGAGAATTTACGTTTCCAGGACTGACTTTCTACACGATCAATCTTTATCATCAGGATGTTTCAAACGTTTATGCCCCTTCCAAAAAGACCGTTACCGCTATGAAAGGAGCCCTGACGACCCGTATTCTCGATTATTCGAATCCAGTACTTTATCCGGCTGGAACTCCTTCGATTCCTCAGGGCAAGGTGGATCATTTTACCGATTGCCCTTCGCTCACCGACCCCGCATGGACGTTCGAGTCAGTTTCCAAACCCCCTGAGATGATGTGCTATCTTTACTCTCCACCCCAAGGGGGAAACTTTCTTCAGGGACGACCTGTAACTCCGATCAAGGATTTTAAAAATCCAACCCACATGTTGCAGGCGGTAAACCTCGTCATGCTTTCAAAATATGATACGAATACAGAGGCCGATGATCCTACGAGCGAAATCTATTCTGCCTACGTTCCGGTCTTTATGGCAGGCTCCAATAACTGGAATGCCTTTCAGGGGCGATTTGTTCCGTGCGAGGCAAACGATCCAGTGTGTCAGTAAGTGGAGAAGAAGGCAGGAGAATATCCTTGAATTCAATTTCTAGGCAGAACTACCCCCTGACGGGCACCCCTCCATAGGAAGAGAATAAAAACAATAAGAATACAGAATTCAGAAGAAAGCCCTCTCTTTCTCATAACCATCTTGACGCAGATGGTCGAAATTAAAGGATAATTTCACTCCAATTGTCCTCTTTGAGATTTACCCTCAGCTCGTTTTATGATTGATTCAAAAGGGCTGGGGATGAGGTTTTACGCACTCTCCAGGTGATTTTTTCGAATCATTTCAAGGGAGGATGATATGCAGTTTTTCCTGAATAAATCGGAGAGATTTTTCCTGATCCGATCCTGCCTTTTTCTTGTTCTCGCCTTCAGTTTTTTTGCTTTATCTCCCCTCGGTTGCGGAGGCGTCGATACTCCTTATACAGCAGCACAACCCGATGAAGAGACAGGCGGATCTGGGGGCAATACGGGTGGAAACACGGGGGGAAATACAGGTGGAAACACAGGCGGGAATACCAACACCTCTCCCGATACAGGTGGGGGCTGTAAGATCAATTTTAATCCCATCATTACTCTGGAAACCTTCAACTCGGGTCTGGGCGGTCAGGTGAAAAGTGATCCGAAAAGTATCAAGAGTCCCATCCCTTTAAAATTTTATTATGATGCCAATGGAGTGACTGCCAAGATGCGATCCGCAGACTTTCCCAATGATGTCGCGATCGTTCTGGCGGGCCAGGCAGTGACAGTGGATCAAGCGGATGGAAACAACGCCTTTGGTCCTTATGAGCCGACCGGTCCCAATAAGGGATCCATCACCCTGGATAATATCGATTTTAAAATTCATTCAGATTTGTTGGGAGATTTTGAGCTTAAAGGGTTGAGTTTGACGACAGGGACGGTCAATCAAACCGGAAAAGACGGAGCCAACGATAAAACAATTTCGGCGACCGGTTCTCCTTTAGGCGATGATAAAAAATTAAAACTCGTGGGTGGAATCAATATTCCCGTTGGCGCGATTACAGGATTTTCTCTTGATGACGCTCCTCTGATCATCACCTTCGATGGAACCCTTGAATCTTTACCCGATGAGGCGACCTGTGCCGGTAGTGGCGCTACCGATTCGGGTTCTGGGATTTTCTTCAAAATCGTCGATCCGGCCGATTCCACCAAAGAGTCGGCTTTGGCAACGGGTAATACCGTTGATTTCGGGTCGGTCTTTATCCCTGAGGCAGGTAAAGATACGGTCGATCCCGCCGATACGCGTTTTGTAACCACTCGCATTCTGCGCGTAAAAAACACCAGTACTGCGGCGATTTCAGGTACGCTTGCAGATGCCGAAGGCTACAAAATTACTCCCTCCGGCAGTTTCTCTATTGCCGCCAATGCATCGGCTGATTTCACCATCACCTTCAGTCTTCCACCGCCTGCCGATTACTCGACCGTTTCCGCGACGAAAACGGTAACGGCTTCTTTGACCTTTGGTACCGACAAGGTGAGCCTGTCTGGAATTACGAAAAAAGCAGGCCCTCAACTTGAGATCGAAGGAACAGATTCTCCAACGACGCACGAAATCGATCTTCTCACCGATCCGGTCAAGCTTACGGCGAATAATAAACTGGATTGCACCAAACTTTTGCTTCTCTCCCGCCAGGTTTTTATTTCGAACACGGGAATTCGACCTTTGACTGTGGATGTCCCAGGGCCTGCTGCGATTCAGGACACCCATGATCCAGGATGCAGTCCTAGTCCTAGCCAGGAATTCGGCCGTCAGATTCCTCCCCAGGTAATTTCGGCAGCGAGCTATACCATCCTTCCAGGAAATATCTGGCGTGCGACTTTGCAGCCTAAAGATGGAAAGATCAGCTTCTACATCTTTTATCAACCGCACAACACGAGCCCCATCCTCACCGGTAAACCGGATGAAACCACTTTGACGATCACCTCGAATGATCCAGTCTACGCGACCCAACCTTTGGTGATTCCGCTCAAGGCCTCGGTCAGCAAAGATACCTCCGATCTTCTGCGGATACGTAAGTATACGGATGCAGCAAACAATAACGCCGGTGTGGCCAATGGTGGAAGTTTGCGGGTCAATATCCAGAATGTTTCCGATACCACGATCGATCGGGTGTTTGAGCTGGTCAATTCGAGTAACGATATTTTGGTCAATGCTCCCATGAGCGGATCGACCTATCCACCAATCAAACTCACTCTCAATTCGCACACGGGATCTGATCCGAATGATGTAGGCAAGTTCCAGATCTGCAGTTACGATACCACCACAAAAGCTGTTTCCGACTGTACCGGATCTCCCAATACCACCGCAGCACTTCAGGTTCCGGCCGTCGATTCCGTCACCCACAAACCTGGGGTGAAGGCCTTTGTAATTCGTTTTACACCCGATCCTGCGAATGAAGGCCCCTACAGCGCGGATCTAAAAGTAGAATACGTTCCCAAGAGTACGATCAGTCCGGCAACTCCCAAAGGGGCTCCTTCAATATTCAACATCACTCTCGTTGGAACCCATGGGGTGCAGCCTTTGAGCGGAAACGTGAAGTTCGAGTTTGATTTTATCAGTACTTACATCGTGAACAGTGTAGGACTCAAAACGACCAACTCGATCAACAATCGCGAGGTCACAGCGCTCCCCTATCTAAAACCGGGTCCTTTGGTTTTTACCTTCGCTCCCAAAGATCCCAATGATCCCGAAGGTCCTGCGGAAGTCACGTTGGTGACCAAGGTGACGGCGGGGGGCAGTTCAATCGATTACCCCACCGATCCTAAAAATAATATAACCTTCATTCGCGATTTGCCGGTGAGTCATCGACAGAAGATGTTCCGGATTTATTCATCCCGTAACTCCACCTGCGTGGATTCCAGCTCAAACCCGGTTCCGTGCGATACGGATGGCATTCCCGGTCAGGAAGGTTTCCCTGCCTGCAAAGAACCTTCTACTACCTGGAAATCGGATATCGATGCAGGGACTTATAAGGCAGGAGATTGCGGATATTTCTATTATGTTGTTACCCAGTCGCAGAAAGGCACCTACGATCCGGACACGGGAGAAATTACCTTACCCGGGATGATGTTCTATACCGTCAATCCGTATCATGCCGATGTGACCGCTGCGTACCCTTCGAAAAATCAAACCAATACGCCCATGCCTGGAACTCTCACGACCCAGCTGGTCAAAGATGCATTGCTGGTGCCTGAGTTTTCGAAGATGGGTTCTATTTCCATTCCGGCCGCAACTTTGAACACCTTTAATATCTGTCCCACTGGATGGGATGCCGAGGAAATTTCACCTCATCCCGAATTCACATGTTACGTGACACAACCGACCAATGCTGAAGGATACATCCGAGGATCTCCTCTCACTCCGCTGACTCCCTTGAGCAAACAGGAATATGGAGCCACCCTCGTGTTGGTTTCGAAGTATGATTCCAACGATGGACCCGACACGAATCCCAGTGATGGAACCGCAGCCTATGTGCCTTTCTTTATGAAGGGAGGATCGGGAGGGTTGGGAAATACCTGGAATGCCTTCCAGGGACGGTTTATCCAATGTCCGGCGAATGGATGTAATTGATCAAAACTGCAGAGTTTTGTGCTGATGATCGAAAAATCAAATCTCTGAATTTCTGCATTGAGTCATAAAATAAGTTGAATTTATTCAGCTCAGCCTTGATTTTTGGAATCGACTGACTTCATATGCCTGAGCCAAATGCGGGGATAGGCCTCGTGTTGGGTAAAACAAATAAAATTAGGACTTTGTTACTGGGCGATTTGCGTTGCTTCAATTTCCTGACGAAAATCCTCACCTTCTTGTCCTTCGTCACAATGAAACTTAAGGGTGAACAATAAAGAACCTGTTGTGACTCGAAGGGCTTGTCTCATCCTTACCACTTTTTAAAACAGTATGATGAAATGACAGCTTTTCTCTGCGATGTTTCTCAGGAGTGAGAGCATCGTGCTTAAAAGAACTTGTCCCATCCTCGTGGTATTTAAATAGTGTGATGAAGGGGTGATGCGTGTGCGGTTTTCTCAAGAAATCCAGCCTGATCATGATTTTTTATCTGCGCAGTAAAAACATTGTGAAGAAGGACTCGCATTTCATCCCGGCGAGATAGTCCTGAAAATAAATCATTTCATCATCTATGATACTCTCAAAAAAAACAGAAATGATCTTTGCAAGAGGATCGATCTTCGTTTTACTCCTTATATTTCTTATCTCTTCCCTGGGAATCGGCGGATGTGGAGGCGGCGGTAGTGCCTCACCAGGGAGTAACAATGGCGGCGATGGAGATGGAGGCGCAAATCTCCCCGTCATAGAAAGTTTTTCCAGCTCACCTGCCAGTATTTCTTCCGGGGCTTCTTCAGTTCTTACCTGGAGCGTTACAGGGGCAACCACAGTCAGCATCGACCAGGGGGTTGGCGATGTGACGGGGGTATCCCAGGCAACGGTCACTCCCACGACAACCACTACCTATACGATTACGGCTACCAACTCCTCTGGCAGTGTTTTCAGTACAGCGAGTGTCATCGTCGCACCTGCCTCTTCTTTAAATCCCGTGTGGGTGATGGGCTACTACGTCGGTTATCAATCTTCTTCTCAATCTCCTGATCAAATTGATTATTCGGCGATGACCCACATTATGATCGGGGCAGCAATTCCCAATACCGATGGCACATTTGATACCAACTTCTATCTCAACAGTGTCGATGGACCTGCCTGGGCGCAGGAAACCGTCAATCGCGCTCATGCTGCTGGAATCCAGGCGATTTTAATGTTGGGAGGAGCCGGTTATGTCGATGGATTTCGTGCCACTCAAAATCCTTCGATTCGCACGGATTTTGTCAACAACTTGAAAAACATCGTCGACACTTATGGATTTGATGGGGTGGATATTGATTGGGAACCTATTCAAATGGATCCGGCCACACAAGATGATCGCACGATCATTGTGCCCTTGATGCAAGCCCTACATGCGGCGATGCCCAATCTGGTCTATACGATTCCGGTTGGAGTCAATAATACGAACTTCGATGACATGCAGAATAATTTCTATGGGGAGCTCGAGGATTATTTTGATCGTGTCAATCTGATGAGTTACGGAATGTTGTGGTCCGGAGGTGGATGGGAAAGCTGGCATTCTTCTCCCTTGTTTGGTGAAACTCCCACCACACCCACTTCGGTAGATGATTCCGTAAAAGCCTTGCAGGCGAGCGGAGTGCCTACGGCCAAGATTGGTGTTGGCATCGGATTTTATGGTTCTGCGATTGAGAAGGGGCATTGGGATACGGGAACCGGTCATTTCATTCATGAAGGAGCACCCTATATTACCGAACCCCATCAGCCAACCGATGGAACGACCTGGATTCGTTTTAGCGATAACGACGTTAGTTACTCGAATATCATGCAATACTATTATGAGGATTCTGCCTATCGCTGGGATGCAACCGCACGTGCCCCTTACCTGAGTTTTGCAACTCCCAAGATCGTCGCGGTTCCTGGCTGGGCGAATGAACCCGTCGCGACAACCTATGTTACCTATGAGAATGAATCTTCCATTGCCGAGAAAGGGGCCTACGTCCTTGAGCAAGGACTTGGTGGGACGATTGTCTGGACAATTAGCCAGGGATATTTGGCAGACTGGAAAACCTCCGGTGAAATCGATCCCTTGATGAAGGCCGTGAAGGCTTCGTTTTTATCGCAATAAAGATCGTTCTCTTAAAGCGTATTTTGAAACCGCCGCAAAAAGGCACGGGGCCTAGAAAACTCAAGCGTATCAAAAATGCGTAAGGATTTTTCAAGGTGCGCAACCCGGCCATTAAGCTGCGCAAATGCTTTAAAAAAACCTTCTTAAAAGAAAATCAGCAGCATTTAGTCATAAAAAAGTCACCTTTAAGGTGCATTTTTTATTGGGAGATTTTTACCGAGTTTCAGATGTTTAAATTATCGAAGTAAATCCTCTGTGCTTTTATTTCTGTAATTCGTCTTCGTAGTACTCCAGGCCCAAGTGAGTAATCTGATCTTCTTCCATTAAATAACGCAGGGTGTTTTTCAGTTTGGTTTCCTGGATGAACAGGTTGTGCTCCGGATACAGGCCAGGAGCGGTCATAGGCGATTTGTAGAAAAAGGAAAGCCATTCCTGAATGCCTCGCATTTCAGCGCGCTGGGCCAGATCCATGAAAAGAACGAGATCGAGGACCAGAGGCGCTGCCAGAATGGAATCGCGGCAGAGGAAATCGATTTTGAGCTGCATGGGATAGCCTAGCCATCCGAAGATATCGATATTGTCCCAGCCCTCTTTATTATCACCCCGAGGCGGATAATAATTGATGCGTACCTTGTGGTGGATCTCACCGTACAGGTCTGGGTAAAGCTCCGGCTGAAGGATGGTATCGAGCACACCCAATTTGCTTTCTTCTTTGGTTTTGAAAGAACCCGGATCGTCTAAAACCTCTCCATCCCGATTTCCCAGAATGTTGGTTGAAAACCAACCGCTTAAACCCAAAAAACGTGCTTTGATGCCAGGGGCCAGGATGGTCTTGAGCAGGGTTTGACCGGTTTTGAAATCTTTACCGGAGATGGGAAGGTTTTTTTCGATCGCCAGTTCCTGAAGGGCAAGGGTGTCGACCGTGAGGTTGGGGGCACCGTTTGAGAAGGAGGCCCCGGATTTTAAGGCGGCATACGCATAAATCATGCTGGGGGCAATGGTGGGGTCATTGTTTTTTAAGGCCGCCTCGAAGTTCTTTAAATTTTCATGACATTTATTGGGTTCGATAAAGCGCTCGGTGGAGGCACACCAGATCATGACGACGCGTTCGAGCTGATTTTTTTTTCTAAAATCAGCGATATCTTTCATGAGGGCTTCGGCCAGGGCCATTTTGTTCGGCTCAGTTTTTAAATTACTGCCTTGAATATTCTTAACGTAGGATTGGTCGAACACGGCAGGCATGGGTTTGATCGTCTCTAAAAAATCTCCCACCCGGGCGATATCTTCATTGCTCAAAACACCTGATTTTAGCGCGGCTTCCTTGGCATTATCGGGGAAAATATCCCAGGCTCCAAAAACGAGGTCTTCAAGTTTTGCCAAGGACACAAATTCCTGAACCAGAGGATTTCTTTTATCGGTGCGCTTTCCCAGGCGGATATGCCCCATTTGGGTTAAGGACCCGATGGGTTTGGAATGCTTTCTGCGAATCAATTCAACCCCTGCGACAAAAGTCGTTGAAACAGCACCCAGGCCCACCATTAACACTCCAAGTTTTCCCTGGGCGGGTGGGATATTTTTTCCACGCTTGATCATAATTTCTCCTTAATAACGGTCGATAAAAAAGCCCTATTCAGTTGGCTTGAAGGGAATCGCTAAATAGGGGTGGTAGGGTGTCAGGACCCAATCTTTACTTTAGAAACGATCGGGAAAAACACCTTAAGATGAATGAGGAAATGGCTAGTACCATGCAAAATTTTCAAATGTAAACCTCAAATCTTAGCAACTATTTCATACAGGTGACGAAAATAAGTGGTGAGTGCTCATCATGGTAGATGGGCTTCTAATCAATTATTTATAGCAAAACCTATGAATGCTTATCATTTAATTAAAGATATGATGCGTCCTGTTGAAAAACTGGCCACCCACATCCCCTTTATTCCTTTCGATAAAATCGAAAAGATCGAAGGGGTTGCTGATCAGATACTTAAAAAAGCAGATGCCTTTTTTTCGGGTCTTACAAAAACCCTGCCTTTTGTCCGTAAACGAAAACGACCTAAAGTCCGAAAAGAAAAAGAGTTGATGAAAATCGAGGAAGCCCTCGAGAATCAACTGAATCCGGATATGAATCATCCTGAAGTGATTCAGACGATTGCCTTCAGTCTGTTGCAGGCCGTTCAGGAAGATCCTTCCTTAAGGGAGTTTTTTTTGAAGAGGTAGCGGCATCTCCCGATATCTTTTTTACGAAGTTAGTATTCCCCGTTATTTTCAACTCTACTCCATCTCCAGCGACGGATTTTCCTCCTGTTCTCCTTTTCTCGCAGCGCGAACACGCATAAGCCCGATGCAGGATGCAATGACCAGCAAGGCTCCAATCAGCGTGTATCGATCCGGAATCTCTCCAAAAAATCTTATTCCAATTCCAAAAGAAAACAAAATGGCGATGTACGAAAAAGGCGAAACGATCGAGGCTTCTTCATTTTTGTAGGCATAGGTCATGAGGAGTTGTCCCAGGGTTCCTGCAAGTCCTGCTCCCATCAAAACCATGAAATACTGCAAATCCGGCATTTCAAATCCCAGGGCGAGACCTGGGATTGAAAGAGTGGCACTGACGGCTGCAAAGTAAAAAGCCATCGTTAAAAACGAATCGGTTGCATGAAGTTGGCGAATCGCAACGTAGGCAAGCGCGGCCATGATCCCACTTCCCAAGCCTGCCAGAGCGGGAAGATGAAAACCAGAAAGCGATGGTTTGACGATGAACGCCACTCCCGCCAGCGAGAGCATGCTAAAGAAAAAAGCTCGGGGTGAGAGTGTTTCTTTTAGCAAAACGACTGAGAAAAAAGCGACAAAGAGAGGAGATGTTTGGTTGAGAATAGCCGCGTCTCCGAGAGGAATGTGCGAGACGGCGTAAAAATTCAGATTGATAGCGGTAAAACCGGCAAGCCCTCGCCCCAATAGCAAAAGCGGTCGATTACCCAAAAAGGACTCTTTTCTTCTCCACAGGGCGTAACCCAAAATGACAGCTGATACGATCGAACGGAAGAAAACCACTTCGGGCACGGGAATTTTCTGAAGGGCGAATTTTACAAAGCCTCCCATCATAGCAAAAAACAGAGAGGAGAGAATCATGCAGAAAATGCCGTTTTGGAGGAGGTGTGAGAAGGAGAAACGTCCGGTCGAGCCAGGAATTGAGGGGGATGATTTGAAGTTTTTGGGGACTTCGGGAAGCATACGATTATCGGCAGCTAATCAAGCCACGATCTCCATTAAAATTGGCAAGACAGGTCGTCGTGCCTTTCTTAACATTGGCAACTCCGCTGGCAACCGTCATCTTATTATTGATCGGATTGATGGTAGAAACTTTTACAGAATGATTTCCGAGTGGCACTTGAGAAAACTGGACGCTACTGCCGCTTTTGGTGTTTCCATTGACTGTCACCGTTCCCCAGATGGGTCTCACAGCGACATTCACAACGCCGGTACCAGAGGCTGTCTTTGTGTTGGTATCAGGTTTTTCTTCTTTTACCGCTTCTTCCGTTTTTCCAGATGCTTTATCCGCCCTCAGTTTCTCCTCTTTCTCTTTTCTTTCTTTTTTTCTTTTCTCTTCCAGGGCAAGGCGAATTTCTTCTGGAGTGAGCGGAGGTTTCGCCTGAAGCGTCTCGGGCTTTTTTTGAGATTCGGCCACGACCGGAAGACTTTCGGGTTTTGTTTCAATCCAAGATTCAGTTACTCGAGCGGGAGCGGATTCTGAAATGGTGGTAGCGATGGGTTCGGGAATTTTTTTCGAAGCGAAAAATTTTTTGCCCCCAAAATAAGAACCTCCTGCA
>JBPOIC010000005.1:0-24110 GCA_052034865.1 Myxococcota bacterium
TTATGGATAAGGGGGCTAAAAAAGTTTATGCCTGTGTGATTCATCCTGTGCTTTCTGGACCGGCACTTGAGCGTATTGAAAACTCAGTTCTTTCAGAGCTGATTGTGACCAATACCATTCGGTTAAATGAGCAGGCGCGGCTATGCTCCAAAATTCGTACCTTGTCTGTTGCCAAGATTTTGTCCGAATCCATTCGAAGAATTAATAATAACGATTCTGTGTCATCATTATTTGTCTAAAGAAGAGGAGTGTATTTTATGGAAACTGTTCAATTGTCAGTGGAAGTTCGTCAGGGAAGTGGAAAAGGGGTTGCTCGCAAGATTCGGGCAAAAGGAAAGGTTCCGGGAATTATTTATGGAAAAGGGATGGGGCAGATTCTGATCGAAGTAAATCCTAGGGAACTACTTGCTGCAATCTCCAGCAAAGCGGGAATGAATGCCTTGATTGATCTGCAGATTCCCCAGCAGGAAAAAATTACGGCCATTTTAAAAGACTATCAAGCGGATAACATCACTCGTGATTTCACTCATCTTGACTTCCTGAAACTAGATCTTTCCAAAAAATTCCGTGTCGAAGTTCCCGTTCGAATTGTGGGCAAGGCGGAAGGCGTAAAAGAAGGTGGTATTCTTGAAGTTATTCGCCGCGAAATAACTGTCAGCTGTCTTCCTACTGCTATTCCCAAGAGTATTGAGATTGATGTCTCAGCCTTGAAAGTTGGTGAATCGCTTCATATTAATGAGATCAAGTTTCCTGCAGGGATTGAAGTTCCTCACGATGTGGACTTTGCCATTGTTTCGGTCGTGGCTCCTAAAGAAGAGGTGATTGCTGCTACAGAAGCTACGCCTGCTGAACCTGAGGTCTTAACGGCCAAGAAACCAGCAGAAGGTTCAGCTGATGCGAAAGCAGAGGGTAAAAAGTCCGATAAGAAATAATTTAGTGATCTTGAAGAAGTATGAAGCTCATTGTCGGACTTGGAAACCCAGGCAAAGAATATGCACAAACCCGTCATAATGTAGGGTTTTGGGTTTTAGAGGATTTGGCAAAAGAGCATGGAGCGTGTGGTTATAAAAAGAAGTTTGAATCATTGTTGGGTGAAATTGAAATAGCAAATGAAGAAGTCATGTTGTGCTTTCCGCAGACTTACATGAATTTAAGCGGAAATGCCGTAGCATCGATCATCAGCTATTTTAAGATCCCTCCCAATGATATTTGTGTTGTACATGATGAGTTGGATCTTCCATTGGGAAAAATAAAGGTGGTTCGTGAGGGGGGGGCGGCGGGTCATCGAGGTGTTGCCTCCATTCAAAAGGGAATCGGGACAAAAACCTTTTGCCGATTTAGACTGGGGATAGGAAAACCAGCCAGTCCAAAACAAACAGCGGATTTTGTGTTGAGCACTTTCTCTCTTGAAGAAAAAATACTGTTAAGCCCCATGCTTGAAAAAGCCCGCGAGGGGCTTGAAGTTTGGTTAAAACAGGGAGTAGAAGCTGCCATCGAGTATTGCCATCAGTCAGTTAAGATTTTTAAAATCTGATTTTTTTTATTCACCTTGGTCTTCGATTAGTAAGAAGGCCCTTGGCGGTGTAGCGTTTTTTTAAAAAAAAGGCTCTCACCCGTTCAGACCGAAAGGATTCTCATGAAAGAATACGAAACCCTCTATCTGGCCGCTCCCGAAACCCCTTCCGACAGGATAGAAACCATACACCAGCGTCTCGCTGAAGCGATCAAAACCCATCAGGGTCAGCTTTTGACCCATTTCAATTGGGGGAAAAGACGTCTGGCTTACCGCGTAGAAAAACATCACCATGGGATTTTTGTTTATCTCAACTACCTTGCTCCAAAAGGGGATGTGGTTGCTGAGATTGAGCGACTGCTTAAGTTGGATGATCAGGTTCTCAAATTCATCACGGTAAAGCTTACTGATCAGGTCAATGTTGAGGAAAGGTTGAAAGAAAAAAGAGAGCCCTTGCTGAGCAGTGTTGAAGATCCAGCTGAAAGAGCACCGGCCTAATTCAGGATTTTCGAGCATCTATCCACGAGGTTCTTGGCCTTTTGATCAGCAATTGGCCTGGGGCTATAAAGAGGGACTTTTAAATAATAAATTCCTTGAGTTTTTTGTTTAATAAAGTCCCCGTTATCCATTTAAAAATCAGGAGTAACTCCATGGAATACAAAAACTCACGCAGAGATTATGACCACGATGATCGGGACTCTCGAGGTGGATCTAAAAGAAAATTTCCTCCCCGTCGCAAGGTGTGTCGTTTTTGCACCGATAAGGAATTTGTAGCCAATTATAAAAATCCACGGCTGCTTTCATTGTTTGTGAGTGATCGCGGGCGGATTATTCCCAGCCGGATTTCTGGAAATTGTGCCACTCACCAGCGCGATGTGACCACTGAAGTAAAACGTGCTCGTAGCATGGCCCTGCTTCCTTTTACTTCAACTCAAGTCTAGTTTTCAGATCCAAGTGATCTGTCCTGAACAACAATCGGGCATCCACAGGTACTTCACAGTGGATCGATGAATGGTTTTTTCAGGTCTTTCATTGTGAAGAAGCACAGGCTTTATGACACGATGAAATCAAGGCGTTCAAAAACCCGAATCTCATCATAAGATAGGGTGTTATGCACTCCTTGTTGCTTCCGTAAACAAAGTGACGAAGTACCAGACAATCATGATGGATGAATTACTCGATGCGCATGACCCCTTGGGAGGCACGATCAAAAATATCCTCTTGAGCATACTTTTTACCTTTTTATTGCTCATGAGTGGGTTTTTGCTTCCCTTAACGCCTTTACCGTTCTTTTACATTGCCAGACGATATCCTTTGGGGATCGCCATTTTTACCTGGAGCCTTTTTATTCTCCTGTTGGCCACCTTGTATGCTGTTGTCCTGATTCACTTTCATTCTTTGCTTCTCGATCCTGAAAAACTTCGCTGGTTTTCGTGGCTTCCGGGCATGCTTTATCTTGAGATGTTTGGTGCTAAGACAGTGGCTGCCGTAGGAATCACTATGGGGATTGTCCTGTCGTCATTGGGGTTTTTTTTGGGTAGACAGACACGATCTGAAAAACAAATTTTTTCCCTGATCCTTAGGGTTGTCTTGTTTGAGATTGTGATCACTTTTGGGATGGTTCTTCTGTCTACGAGTGGTCATCCTGAAAAATTCATCTCGGGGATTTCTCAGTACCTGCATACAAGCTTTGATCAGGTGCTGGAGACATACAAGGCTCGGGGGATGAGTGCTGAAGATATTGCATCCTTGGATGAGAAAAAGGGGTTTATTTTCGAGATGATCTTAAGGCATTTACCCAGTCTTTTTGTGGCCCCTTATTTCATGATTGTGGGTCTTAATTTATTTCTGGCCAGGCGTTTGTTTGGACGTTTGGGGTTTTTCAACCAGGTTCAGGATTTTTCATTGATGAAAATTCCTTTTGTAATGGTGTGGGTCTTTATCGTTGGGGGGATTTTCTACTGGCTGAATCTTTACCACTTTCATTCGGATCGTCTGGATGTTGTTTTGGTAAATCTTTTTGTAGTGATGTCTGTTCTGTATTTTTTTCAGGGCATGTCCATCTTCAGCTTTTACCTCAAGGTAAAAAATGTTCCCCCTTTTATGCGCGCGGTAAGCTACTTTTTTATAATTTTTATTTCTCAGCTGATTGGCTTTTTGCTTTTAGGCGCTTTGGGTTTTTTTGATTCCTGGATTAATTTGAGAAAGTTAGGAAAACAGACAAAATTGTAGTGTAGAACTCTCCCTCTTCAGAAGGGAATAACAGGAGAATCTTATGGAAGTCATTTTACAAGAAGACATCTCAACTTTGGGAAAGGCCGGAGAAATCGTCAAGGTGAGGGAAGGGTACGGACGTAACTATCTCCTTCCTCGCAAGAAGGCGGTTTTGGCCGATCTTAAAAATATTCGTGAGCTGGATCATCATAAAAAAGTGATTGCCCGCAAACAGGCTAAGCTGATCAAAGGCGCTCAGGATCTGAAAGAAAAGCTTGAAGCCCTGGTCGTTACTTTGACCAAAGAAGTCGGGGCAGAGGATAAACTTTTTGGATCTGTCACCTCCCATGAAATTGCGGACTCCCTTCGCTTGCAGGGCTTTCCCATTGAGAAAAAGATGGTGCATATTGAAGAGCCTATCAAAACTGTTGGGAATTTCGAAGTTCCTGTTCGTCTTCAGACCGAAGTGACAGCAAATCTCAAAGTGTCAGTGGTTAAAAAAGAGGAGTAACCTGTGGCCTTACAAAAGCCCGCCTCGGTGGAAGCTTTACGTGTGCCTCCAAATAACCCTGAGGCGGAGCAGGCTGTTTTATCAGGTATTCTCATTGAATCCGAAGCACTCAGTCGCGTATCAGAGTTTTTGGTCGCAGATGATTTCTATCGCGAGTCTCACCGAAAGATTTTTAGGGCAATGCTGGCTCTTTATGAGAAGAGTGAGCCGACCGATCTTCTTACTGTCTCCAATGAACTGCGCAAACAGGGCGAATTGGAAAATATAGGGGGCTCCAGTTATTTGGCCACTCTGGTCGACTACCTGCCTACCGCTGCCAACATCATCAGCTACGCCCGGATTATCAAAGAAAAATCCGTCCTTCGCAGTCTCATCACCATTTCCACCGAAATTATTACGCAGGGCTTTGCCGAAGTTGATAACGTCGATCAGTTTCTTGATGAAGCCGAGCAGATGATTTTTCAGCTTTCAGAAAAACGCGTTCGCCAATCTTTTTATCCCGTTAAAGAAATCGTCAAAGAAACCTACCGCATCATCGAAAGCCTGCACGAACGAAAAGACCTCTCGGGGGTTCCAACTGGTTTTGCCGACCTTGATCGCATGACCTGTGGTTTGCAACCTTCCGACCTTATTATTATCGCTGGTCGACCTTCGATGGGTAAAACCGCCTTTGCCCTCAATATTGCCGAACATGCCGCCTGTCAGAAAAAAATCTGTACGGCCGTTTTGTCCCTCGAAATGAATAAAGAGCAGCTGGTGCAACGTATGCTTTGTGGGCTTGGAAAAGTTGATGCCTCCAAGTTGCGCGGAGGTTTTTTAAATCAGAATGATTGGACGAATCTGCATCGTGCGGCTGACAAACTTTCTCAGTCCCCTTTGTTCATTGATGACACCCCAGCACTTTCAGTGCTGGAAATGCGCGCCAAAGCCCGTCGATTAAAGAAGGAGCACAATCTGGGGATGATCATGGTCGATTATCTTCAGCTCATGCGTGCCAGTTCGCGCTCCGAAAGTCGCGAGCGGGAGATCTCCGAAATTTCACGTTCCTTAAAAGCCCTGGCCAAAGAACTCCATGTTCCAGTCATTGCCCTCTCTCAGCTCAATCGGAGTGTCGAAACCCGGCCTGAAAAACACAAGCGCCCGCAAATGTCTGATTTGCGTGAGTCTGGCGCCATCGAGCAGGATGCGGATGTCATTGCGTTTATTTACCGTGATGAGGTCTATAACAAAGACACCGCCGAGCCTGGGGTTGCCGAAATCATTATTGGAAAACAGCGCAACGGTCCGATCGGAACAGTGAAACTTGCATTCCTGCGTCAGCATACGCGGTTTGAAAATTATAAGGAAAGCCAGCCTGAACCCTATTCATCCTGATCCATCCATGAAAATATTACTCGCCACCACCAGTGCCCATAAGATTCGTGAAATTCTGGCGATCTGGGGAAAGATCCCTTTTCAGATTTTAACTTTAAAAGATTTTCCTGATTTTGCTCCCGTGGATGAAGATGGAAACAGCTTTGAAGAAAACGCCTTCAAGAAAGCACGCGAAGCTTGCCGAAAATCAAAGATTCTCACGCTTTCGGATGATAGCGGAATCGAGGTCGATGTCTTGGGAGGACAACCCGGAATCCATTCCGCACGGTATGCGGGGACAGGAGCGAGCGATGAAGAAAATCTTGAAAAACTCATCCATGAAATGAAGGGATTTTCCAATCCTCAGGATCGGAAGGCGCGCTATCGTTGTGTGGCAGCTCTAGTCGATCCTTCAGGAGATGAAAAAAGCGCAGAGGGAAGTGTCGAGGGAGTTCTTTTGGAAGCTCAGATGGGAGTTGAAGGTTTTGGATACGATCCAATATTTTATGTTCCCTCCCTGCACAAAACCTTTAGCCAGGTTTCGCTCGAGGAAAAAAACAGAATCAGTCATCGCGCCTTGGCTTTTCGAAAGATGAAGGAAATTCTCCTGGAAAAATATTCTGCGGCCAGATCTTGAGAGTGGTTTTATTTTCTTTCCTGAACTTGTTTTTGCTCATTCCTGCGATGCGTTGACAGCTGAATCCGCGGCTACTTATATATTTTCAATTATGGCTTATTGCTCCAATCTATTTTCCTATCAACGTCGCCAAACACGTGAGGTCCGTATCGGATCAGTGGGTGTCGGTGGAAATAATCCCATCCGTGTCCAATCGATGACCATCTCCGACACGCTCAATACCGATGAGGTGGTAAAGGAAGCCAAAGGTCTTATAGATGCAGGTTGTGAGATTGTGCGTATTACGGCTCCGACCATCCATCACGCTGAAAACTTAAAAAACATTCGCAACAAACTCCGTTCCATGGGAATCAAAACTCCGCTCGTGGCCGATATCCACTTTACCCCTCAGGCCGCGATGATTGCGGCGGATTATGTCGAGAAAGTACGTATTAATCCGGGCAATTTTGCCGATCGCAAACTCTTTGCCGTTCGCGAATACACCGATTCCGAATACGAGAAAGAGCTGGAGCGTTTGGGTGAAAAATTTATTCCCCTCGTTCGCAAGTGCAGAGAGCGTGGCGTGGCACTGCGCATTGGCACGAACCATGGCTCGCTTTCAGATCGCATCCTGAATCGCTATGGCGATACCCCGCTGGGTATGGTGGAATCCGCGCTTGAATTTTTGAGAATTTGCGAATCCGAAAAATATTTTGATCTGGTTCTTTCAATGAAGGCCTCCAATCCTCAGGTGATGGTACAGGCCTATCGCCTGCTCGTTGATCGGATGAATCAGGAAAATATGTACTATCCGCTCCACCTGGGAGTGACGGAGGCAGGTGAAGGCGAGGATGGGCGGATCAAATCGGCCATTGGCATTCTTTCACTTCTGGAAGATGGAATTGGTGATACAATCCGTGTTTCACTGACCGAGGATTCCATCCATGAAATTCCAGTCGCTCAGGCAATGGTGGAAAAATACAACTCTTTTTTCCTCTGCAAAAAAGTCACCCCGCAAAAAAAAGAAAGATCAGATCCTCCTGAAAATTCAGATCTCTCAGCCTCCGACTTTCTCGCTATAAGCTCTTTCTCCGCAGCTGAAGATATCTGGTCGCCTTTTCATTATACCCGCCGTTTAAGTGAAACGCTGAAACTGGGGCCTCAGTTTGTGGGGAGCAAACATGTGATACGGGTTCAGGTAAGCCGTGACTGGAGTGAAGACGTCGTCTTGCAAAAAAAATGGGAGGATGAAATTGCTCAACTCCTGACTCAAGAGCTTTTTCCTGAGATAGTCTCATTTCGCTGGAAGGAAACGGACGATCCTGAAGCCGTCGACACATTTATAAACTACGCGGAAAAATTCAAAGAGAAGTTTTCTGCGCTGGCCCTTGGGATCGACCTGAAAGATGTGGCTTTTTTATTTCCTCAGTTTGCTCCCGTTGTTCATAAGGTCAGTTTAAGCCCTTCCCGAGAGAAAAACCATGAGGGCTACCTGGCTCAGGCCATCGAGATTATCCGCATTGCAAAACAATTACCGGTGGGATTGGAGTGGAAACTCTCAGAGGATTTGCTTCCCGACTTCGCGAAAGAGAGTGAAGAAGCTTCTTTTCCATCTTCTGTAACAAATCTTTTGGCAGCACTTGCAGAAGCCTCCTCTCGGGAAGGTCTTGAGCGCTTTGGCCTATGTTGGGCTGGATCCAATTTTATCAGCACGTACCGACAACTCGCGTGTGTGTTGAATCAGAAAAAAATCGAGGCTGTTCTTCATCTTGCTCCGCAAACACCTTCTTCGAATGCCGATCGTCGTCTGCTTCAAGCCAGTGGTGATCTTGGTTCACTGCTACTCGATGGTTTGGGAGATAGTCTTGAAACACAGGAGCCTTCTCTCATCGATTCTGTTCGCCTTTCCTATAATATTCTCCAGGGGGCCCGTCAGCGGATTTCCAAAACGGAGTTCATCGCCTGTCCTTCCTGTGGTCGCACGCTCTTTGATTTGCAAACCACGACGGCCCGGATCAAGAAAATCACCTCTCATTTAAAAGGGGTGAAGATCGCCATCATGGGATGTATTGTAAATGGACCCGGAGAAATGGCCGATGCCGATTTTGGTTATGTAGGTGGAGGGCCGGACCGAATTCATCTCTACGTGGGAAAAACCTGTGTTGAAAAAAATATTCCACAGGAACAAGCCGATCAGCGACTGGTGGAGCTGATCAAATCCCATGGACGCTGGGTCGAACCACCCAATCTTTAAAATCTGACATCAAAAGTAAAAGTTAAAAATCGATCAACGGAGAGAGACTATGTCTCAAAAACGTGTTGTTTCAGGCATGAGGCCCACAGGCAAGTTACACTTGGGTCATTACCACGGGGTGCTGGAGAACTGGATTCAGCTTCAGAATCAGTACGAGTGTTTTTTCTTTGTAGCCGACTGGCACAGCCTGACGACCGAATATGCCAATCCAAAAATCATCCAGGAGTCTGTACGAGAAATCTTGATCGACTGGCTGGCGGCCGGAATCGATCCCAAGCGGGCGACGGTCTTTGTCCAATCACGTATTCCTGAACACGCTGAACTCCATCTTTTGCTTTCGATGATCACTCCCATCTCCTGGCTGGAGCGTGTGCCAAGCTACAAAGAGTTAAAGAAGGAGCTTCTGGATAAAGATTTATCGACCTACGGATTTCTGGGCTATCCTTTGCTCCAGACTGCGGATGTCGCCATTTATCAAGCAAATCTCGTTCCTGTCGGTCAGGATCAGCTGGCCCATCTTGAGCTTTCCCGAGAAATCTTACGGCGTTTCAATCATCTCTACGGGGAAACCTTTGTGGAGCCCCAGTCGATGTTAACGCCGACACCCAAGCTTCCCGGAATCGATGGACGCAAGATGTCTAAAAGTTATGATAATGCGATTTCGCTTTCCGAAAATATCGCCGATGTTGAGAAGAAAGTGTTGCGCATGATGACAGACCCAGCCCGAAAACGTAGGCAGGACGTAGGAAATCCGGAGGTCTGTCCCGTGTACGATCTGCACAGAATCTACACCCAGGACCCAAAATCAATCGAAGAAATTTTTACCGGCTGTCAGACGGCTGCGATTGGGTGCATCGATTGTAAAAAGATTTTGCTCTCCAGCTTGATCCCTTTTTTAAAAAATCATCAGGAAAGACGGAAACCTTTCGAAGATAATCCGAAAATTCTGGATGAAATCATTGAGGTGGGAACTCTCAAAGCCCGCAAAGTCGCTCAGGAAACCTTGAGAGTGGTTTATGAGAGGATGGGATTATGATTTCACTTTCCTTGGTCAATTCATACCGAGTTAGCTTGCCCGTCTTCGAAGGACCCCTGGATCTATTACTGCACCTCATTCGCAAAGAAGATATTTCTATCACCGAAATTCCGATTGCGAAGGTTCTCGATCAATATGTCGAAACAATTGAGCTGATGCAGGAACTCAATATCGATCTGGCGGGCGAGTTTGTCCTGATGGCGGCTGAGCTTGCCCATATCAAATCCAAAATGCTTCTGCCCTCGCCTGAAAAAGAAGAAGGAGAGGAGGGAGAAGATCCGCGGGCGGATCTGGCTCGACGATTACTGGAGTATCAGCGGTTTAAAGATGCCGCGGCCCTGCTTTCGTTCCGACCGATGCTGGGTCGTGAAGTCTTTACTCGCCCACCGCCTCAGGTGCCCAAAGAAGAGGCCGATCCTTCCACCCTCCAGGTCGATCCCTTCAAGCTTCTTTCCGCCTTTCACACCATTCTTAAAAATTTAAAGCCGGAACATTATCATCAGGTCGTTGTCGAAAAGTTTTCGGTCACCGAACGAATTTATGAACTGATGGAGGTTTTAAAAGGAAGTGAATATGTCGCGTTTGAATCTTTGTTTGAAGGGGCCTATACAAAAGGGGAGTGCATTGTGACCTTTCTTGCCCTTCTGGAAATGACCCGTTTGAAATTGATTCACGTCTTTCAATCTGAAATCGAGGCCCCGATTCGCGTCCAATGGATTCAAAAAGAAGAGGTTACGGAGGTAATTCCCGAAGCCTCCGAGTTCGATCAATCTAGGTAAATATAAAACGATGAGTGACCCCATCTCATTAACCTTATGGAAAAACAAAATCTAAAACCAATTGTTGAAGCCCTGCTCTTTGCCAGCGAAGTTCCTCTGAATGCCGGAGATTTGCTGAAAATCATCCGTCGTGTGGATTCCGAGAAAGAAACATCTGAGACCGAAGTTTTGGCAGACGAAGACACCCCTCCCTCAGAAGAATCTCAAACGGTCGAGCTTTCTCCCGAAGAGCAACTGGCTCAGGTCCAGAAAGAAAAAGAAGAAGCCCTTGTACGCTCGGATGTTCAGCAGGTGATCAATGAGCTGGTGAACGAGTACGAGCAAAATGCGCAACGAGGTTTTGTGCTGGTGAATGTCGCTCAGGGATTTCAGTTTCGCACTCGTATCGAATGGGCACCTTACTTAAGAGCAATGGTTAAAGTTGCTCCACTTCGACTCTCTCAGCCTTCACTTGAAACCCTATCGATCGTTGCCTATCGTCAACCAATCACACGGGCCGAAATCGATCAGATCCGCGGCGTTGATTCGGGTGGAGTCCTTAAAACCTTGCTGGAGCGCAATCTTGTCAAAATCGTCGGAAAAAAGGAAGAACCGGGGAGACCGGTGATTTATGGAACCACCGAAACTTTTCTTGAGGTCTTCAGTTTGCGCAGTCTTCAGGACCTGCCAACTCTTAAAGATCTTGCCCAGATAGAAACCGAGATGCGTGAAAAAACATCTCCTGGGGCATCGGTATCGTTGGAAGAATCGAATGCAGATGAAGATTTGCTTTCCGAAATCGCTTTGGTTCGCTCTTACGAAGATCTTGAAAAAGAAGAGCAGGAGGCCTTTGAAGAGCTCGATGCCGAAATGAAGGGACTTAAAGAAAGCGAAGAAAAGGCCCTGCAGGCATTGGTTCAAAAACAGGAATCTGTTCTGGAGGATTCTGATAGCAATACAGAAGGATCAGAAAGTCATCAGTAAAATCTTCAGATTTTATAAACCTTTTGAAATGGAGAAAAAAATGAAACGAGTTCTTTTTACTCTTTGTGTGCTTTCTGTGTTTTTAGCCTCTCATGTCGATGTCTCGGCTCGTGGGCGCCATGGAGCCGTCAATCGTCGGGAGGGTAATCAAATGCAAAGAATCCGTCAGGGAGAACGATCGGGTCAGCTGACTGCAGAAGAATCGAAAGAGCTGCGTGAGGATGAAAGAGAGATCCGAAAAAAGGTGCGTGAAGAAAGAATCGAGAATGGCGGCCATCTCACTGCAGAACAGCGCAAGGAAGTACATCAGGATTTGAAAGAAGAATCCAAAAAGATCTATGAGCTCAAGCACAATTCCGATACCCAGCCGGCGAGATAGATCCCTTCATGAATTGAGAAAGATTCTCGAATTTTTTTTTAAAGAAATAGATTATGTCCCAGGTTCGTCTCCAACATTATATTTCCAAGGCTGGGCTTGCTTCGCGCCGCAAGGCAGAGGCGTGCATTTTGGCTGGCAAGGTACGCGTGAACGACGTTGTTGTCCGCGAGTTGGGTACGCGCATCGATCCTGAAGTCGATCGAGTTCTTTTCGAGGGAAAACCCATCCGCGTTTCGGCTGGAAAACAGTATCTTCTTCTTCATAAGCCCCGCGGGGTGATCGTGAGTAAACAGGATGAAATGGGCCGTAAAACCGTTTTTGATCTGCTCGCAAATCTGGATCCTTCGCTGAACGCGGTCGGTCGTTTGGATCTCGACTCTGAAGGATTGTTACTTCTGACTAATGACGGTGAACTGCAATATCGCCTGACCCATCCTTCCTATGAAATTCCAAAAATCTATCAAGTTTGTTTAAATCGTCTTCCTTTACCAAAAGTGATTCAACAGCTTGAGCGAGGGATTGATTTGGAAGAGGGAAAAACCTCGCGAGCGCTCATTCAGGTTTTAAGTCAGCGATCCTCACGCGAAGAATCAAATTCGTTGCCTGTGGGACAAGATCAAAAGCCCCATGCGGAATCCATTCGAAAAACTTTTGGAGTGGAGCCTCTTTGGGTTTCCATTCAGATTCATGAGGGAAAAAAACGCCAGGTCCGTCGGATGTTTGAGTGGGCTGGCTGTAAGGTCTTGCGCCTGATTCGTGTAAAGTTAGGCCCTTTGGAGTTAGGAAATCTTAAGCCTGGAAAATCGAGGCTCCTGACATCGAGGGAAATCCATCAGCTAAAATTAGCCGTGGGAATGAGCCCAGCGGAGTAGGGCGCGCAGCGTTTTTTTTTAATGGAGCGTTTCGTTTAAGATTTTTAGATATAAAAAAACCCGAGGTTTTTGGCCTCGGGTTTTTTATTGGTCATTTTCTCATTTTTACTTAGCGGGACCGACGACGTCTCAGGAGAGCCAGTCCTGCCATCGAAGTCAGCAGCATTCCAGCTTGCATGCCCATTCCCGCCGAACTCACGACGTCTGTCATCACGACGTTACAGTGCAGACCTGAACCTTCCAGTAATAGGCTGGTATCAGAGTTGGTGGCAGGGCTTGGGGTCTCGGTTTGGCAAGTCGCCGAACAGCCGTCGTTAGGAATGGTATTGCCATCATCACAGCTCTCGCCAGTTTCGATGCTGCCATTTCCGCAGATCGGATTCTGGTTGCTGTCTGTTTCGAGAGTACAAACATCCGAACAGCCATCTCCTACAATCGTATTTCCATCATCGCAGGCCTCGCCTTGCTCTTGGGTTCCATTTCCGCAGACGGCATTGGGATTGGTTCCCTCAAAGGTGCAAAGAGAGGAACATCCGTCCCCATTCACCTGGTTTCCATCATCACAGGTTTCACCGATTTCCTGTGTTCCATTCCCACAGACGGGGTTGCTGCTTCCTTCTGTTTGACAGGTTACAGAGCACCCATCTCCAGCAATGATATTTCCATCATCACACTGCTCACCAGCTTCAACGGATCCGTTACCGCAGACAGGTGTGTTCGGTACGCAGTGACACTCTTCGGCAACGCCAAGCGGTGCACAGCTGGTTCCTGGGTTGGTTATCGGGCAGGTGTCTGTTCCATTTCCTGTTCCCACGTCGCAATCTTCTCCGGATTCAAGGATCGCATTTCCACAACTGGGAGTGGGGGGGACACAACCATTGGTACAGCTATCAAAGTCATTCTGGTTTCCATCATCGCAGAGCTCAGCTGGACCAGGGAGGCCATCGCCGCAGAATTCAATGACACACAGGTTACTACATCCGTCGGCACTAATGGTGTTTCCATCATCACACTGCTCTCCAGCTTCTACTGCGCCATTTCCACAGACGGGGTTGCTGCCTCCTTCTGTTTGACAGGTCGCAGAACAACCATCGCCATTGTTGGTATTTCCATCATCGCAGGTTTCACCTGGGCCTACGATCGTATCGCCGCAAGCAGCATTGGTACAGGTGTTGGTGCAGGCATCATTGTTCACGGTGTTTCCATCATCACACTGCTCTCCAGCTTCTACTGCGCCATTTCCGCAGACGGGTAGAGGAACGCACTTACAGGCATTTTCATCAGTGGAAGGTCCAGAAACACAGGTTCCTCCTGAAGCGGTACAGGTTGCAACGCTTGCGGCATCATTGGGATCACATTCTTCATTAGGATCAACGACACCGTTGCCGCAGGTGTATTGGCAATTCACATCACAATCGGATTGGGTACCACCATTTCCAAAGACAGGATTGGTACCATTGTCGCATTCCTCCACACCAACTTGAGCGACACCATCTCCACAGATTGCAGCCTGACAGGTATTTAAGCACGCATCAGTGTTATCGGTATTTCCATCATCGCACTGCTCGCCAGGAGTGTTTCCAACAATACCATCTCCGCATGCGGCATTTTGACAGGTGTTAGTACAACCGTCGTTGTTGATCTGGTTGCCATCATCGCACTGCTCACCAAGGGCGCCATCAGTGACTCCATCTCCGCAGGAAGGCTGACAGGTACATTGCTGAGGATTGTTTGGATCAGGGGGAATACATTTGTTGTTGGCACCTTGACAGGCAGCGGTTCCGCCGGGAGCGGAAATATCGCATTGTTCATTTCCATCCTGATTGTCCAAGACGCCATTTCCGCAGGCGTTCTGGGCGCAAAGTCTTAAATCCAAGGTACAATTGGGGTCACAGCTGATGATTCCTCCACCAGGATAGCCTAAAGCCACACAACTGGTTGGGATGTCGGTTCCATCGCACTGTTCCCCTGGCTGAGCGATATTGTTTCCGCAGGTTTGAAGTTCATAGACGCCACTACCGGACATGCCGGCATAAATGATGCCTGAGCCGTCACGCGCGAGGGCCAGAACATCCTCGTTGGGAAGCTGGTCAAGCATCGGAAAAGCTGCATCGATTTGAATCCATTGGGTGGCTCCAGGGCTTGCAAGAGAGAGATTTGCAGCAAATACCTGATTGCTTAGGCTCGCTCCTGGATGAACAGCAGTAAAAAGAGTAGCTGAGAAAGGGTTATAGTAGACCACGGTGGGGTTGATGCCCGAAAGGGAAGGGGTGCCCACGGGGAACCACGGAGAAAGAGGAAGAGTAAGGTTTAACCCGTAGACAGTTTCATTTGGGACCGTGCTGAAAAGGAAATTGTGAGAAATGTCGAGTGAAAGACTGGTGTAAGCCTTGGTGAAGTCGGATCCGATAAGTTGCCAATAGGGAATGGATCCATCCATGTCATAGGCATAGGTTCCATTACTCGTTCCCAAATAAACCCTTTTGTTTAAAGGGTCGGAGACGAGATCATAAAAGCGAAAGGATGTAATATCGGAAAGACCGGGATTGGGATTGTCAGTTGCCGTCGGAAGAAGAACATGGGTAAAGGCGCTGATATTGGTGGTATCGACCTGGTAAACTCCCACACTTTCTGCTGCAACATAGAGATTATGATCATTTTGCGCCAGCAGCTTTCCAAAATCGGGAAGAAAATCATCCTTTTTATCCCAAGAGGAAGTTCCAAAATCAAACCCATGCAGCAATCCCTGTTCCTCAAAAAGGAAGGGATGACTGGCGCTATAAAGATAATTGTTCTGGTTATCAAAAAGAATATCCAGGCTGTCCTGAAATACATTCGGATTTCCAACCGGCAGCCAGTTTGAAGCAGGGGTGTTGGTATCTTTTACATAGGTATTCCCATTCACGTTTGACCGGGTTCCCACATAGAGGTTTCCTGAAGTGTCGGTAGTAAAGTTTGTGGCAATGTTCTTGATGATCGGGGACCAGCCTGGTTGGGTAATAGTATTGGTATAGGCGAGCCCCAGGTCTGTAGCGGCATAAAGGCGATTTAAGAGAACAGATAGCGAATGGACGTTGTTGCTTAAGAGGCCTGTGCTGACGACGGGATTCCAGACCAGACTTCCTGGAATGGCATCGCTTGAAAATACAAGGCCTGTAGCGCTGCTGGTATAAACTCTCTGATCAAAAGAGTTAAATGTTACCGAGGTTAAATGATCATCCACTCCATTCAAAGAGGGACCTTTGTAATCGAAGGGTTGTACATTGGTGTCGAGGGTGTAAATGCCCGAATCGGAAGTGGCGATAAATAGTATCTTGTTAATTTCATCCATTGAGAGCGAAGAAATGTTAAGGGGCGATGCCGTCAGTAAGGTCCAGTTGGGAGTGGTTGGTGGATTGATCCAGTAAAGACCGTTCGGGCTGCCTGCGAAGCCAATCCCTGTAGCTATATCAATATATAGAGAAGTAAAATTAGCTCCTGGCGGAGGGGTCAAGTCGGGGGAGGCTGGAAGCCATGTAGATGCAGAGCTGTCGTAATTATAAAGTTGTTGAGTGCTTGTAAGGGCATAAAGCGGAAGCGTGCAGGTTTGGCAGAAGTACACGAGTTGGATTTGAGAAGTCGGCAGGTTGTCGGTAGTTAATCGCGTCCATCCCCCTCCATTCAATGAAATGCTGTATACCCCCGTATCGGTGCCTGCATAGAGATAAGGATTCGCAAGATTGGGATCGACTGTCGTGGAGTTGATGGGGCCTCCCGCAGGACCATTGCTGGTCCAGGAATCAAGCCCGGCATTGAGTGTGGCTGGAAGAACCATCCGCAGCAAAAGTGCGAAGGCGATGAAAATCCTGAAGATAAGGGATTTTTTAATCTTCATAAAACGGGATCCTTTCTGATTGGCAATGAGTAACGGTACCGACAGGGGGGGCGACCGCAGATGTTGTCTAGGTGCGCCCTACCTTCTTATCGATCGGCAAGCGCGCTTTGTTGCTAGCGAATTTATTTTAGAAATGCAAGAGGTGTGAAAAAAACTTGATTTTGTTCAAACCTGTTAGGAATTAATCTGAAAAAAAAGGGGTAGATATGGCCAAAGTTTTAGATGGAAAAAGTCTCGCCGATAGAATTCGAGCTCAGATTGTTGAGGAGGTTCAGTCTCTAAAGACCGCCCAGCAAGTGATTCCGGGCCTTGCAGTCGTTTTGGTCGGTAATGACGAAGCCAGCAAGGTTTATGTGCGAAATAAAATTTCTTCCTGTGAAAAGGCAGGAATTCAAAGTTATCAGCACACACTGTCCGAGCAAACTTCCGAAAAAGAACTGCTTCAGCTCATCCATGATTTAAACCATGATCCCAAAGTCCACGGAATTTTGGTCCAGCTTCCCCTTCCACAACATTTAAACGCCGACAGGATTCTCGAATTCATCAATCCAAAAAAAGATGTTGATGGCCTGCACTCCTTTAGCCTGGGTCGCCTGGTGCAAGGGCATCCTTTGTTTTTGCCCTGTACACCTTCGGGTGTTATCCAAATGCTCAAAAGCATTCCCTACGATTGTGCCGGGAAAGAAGCGGTCGTCATTGGCAGATCCAATATCGTCGGCAAACCCATGGCCCTTCTGCTTTTGGCCGAAAATGCGACGGTTTCCATCTGTCATAGCAAAACAAAAGATCTTGCTGGGCATGTTCGACGCGCAGACATCGTTGTGGCTGCGGCTGGGGTTCCACAGCTCATCAAAGGAGATTGGATCAAGCCAGGAGCTGTAGTTGTTGATGTTGGTATCCATCGCGGAAAAGATGGAAAGTTGGTGGGCGATATCGACTTTGAAAGTGCTGAGAAGGTGGCTGGGTATATTTCTCCTGTTCCAGGAGGGGTTGGGCCGATGACGATCACGATGCTTTTAAAAAATACCCTGGAGGCGGCGAAAAGAGAAGGAACAGAAGTTAAAAAACAGAATCCGGATTTCAAGACACAGAAGTTGGGAGATAGGATTTAGGGGAAGGAATTCAGAATGCTGTAAAAATGCAGAGTCGCTCTTACGGAGCCACCCGGAGAAAAATATGAGTCCAAAAAAAACAGCTTTTTATGAAACACACAAAAAAATGGGCGCGAAGATGGTGGAGTTTGGAGGATGGATGATGCCCGTTTCCTATTCGGGGGTACTCAAAGAACATCGCGCTGTCAGAGAGAAAGCAGGACTTTTTGATGTTTCACACATGGGAGAAATTTTGGTGGAAGGACCCGAGGCCCTCCGTTTTCTCCAACATCTGACTTGCAATGACGTGAGTCGAATGGAGCTCGGACAGTGCCAGTATAATCTTCTGATGCGTCCGACGGGAGGGGTGGTCGACGATGTGATTGTGCACAAGCTGAGTGATGAAAAATATTTCATCTGTGTGAATGCATCAAATGCTGACAAGGATTTTCAGTGGCTGCTCGATCATCAAGAAGATTTTAAAATCATCCTCAAAAACCAAAGTGACGAATATGGGCAGATCGCACTTCAAGGCCCAGTAGCCCAGAAAATTCTCCAACCTTTTGTGCCTCAAGATCTTTCACACCTGAAAAGTTTTCATTTCTGGCAAACCGAATGCGTTTTTCCTGCCGGCACATCATCCAGTCCTGTACTGATTGCTCGAACAGGCTACACCGGAGAAAATGGTTTCGAAATTTACTGCTCGCAAAAAGAAGTTTCCCAACTCTGGGACGCGCTTGTTCAGGTCGGATCTGAATTCGGTTTGCTTCCCTGCGGCCTTGGCTGTCGCGATACCTTGCGTTTGGAAATGGGTTATCCTCTTTATGGACATGAGCTGAGTGATGACATCACTCCTCTGGAAGCCGCTCTTGGATGGGTCGTTAAGCTGGAGAAGGGTGAATTTTTGGGACGGGGGATTTTGCAAAAACAAAAACAGGAAGGAGTGTTAAAAAAACGAGTTGGATTTGTGATGAAAGAAGAGGGAATTGCGCGAGAGCAATATCCCATTTATGCAGTCCCAGAGCGGGTTGGCTGGGTTTGCAGTGGAACGTACTCGCCGTCTCTTGACAAAAGTATTGGTTGTGGCTATGTGCCACCCGACCTATCAAAATCCGCAACACAATGGCATGTCGAAATTCGCGGCAAAAAGAAACTTGCCGAAGTAGTCCCAATGCCATTTTACAAAAAATCCTAAGGAGCCTCGGTCATGAATTTTCCTGATGATCTCAAGTACACGAAAGAACACGAGTGGGTACGCGTAAAAGGAAATGTAGCAACAGTGGGAATTACCGATTGGGCACAGGATCAGTTGGGAGAAATCGTATATATCGAGCTTCCTGAAGAAGGCGAAGAAGTCGAAAAAGAAGATACCTTCGGTGTCGTAGAATCCACCAAAAGCGTAAGTGATTTATACCTTCCTGTTTCCGGAACCATTGTCGAAGTGAATGATCCCCTGGTTGATTCTCCCGAGATGGTCAATGAAGACTGCTACGGTGAAGGATGGATGATTCGCATCGAAATCGCCGACAAGGCCGATCTGGATGACCTGATGAGTTCCGAAGAGTACGAAGCGTTTATTAAAGAAGAATCGGAATAACTGGCGTCCGTGTGAATCTTGAAAAGTGAAGAAAAAGTGAGGGATCCAATTCAACATTTTCTTCACTTTTCATTTCTCACCCCTATTATCTTAATTTGAAATACCTTCCTCACACATCTCAGGAAATTCAGAAAATGTGCGAAACGATCGGCATCTCAAACACTGCCGATCTCTTCAGGACCATTCCCGAAAACTTTCGCTTAAAAACCCTTCTCGATCTTCCCCAAGCCCTTTCAGAGCCAGAGCTGATGCATCACCTTGTCGATCTGTCTCACCAAAATAAAACGGTCAGTCATACCACCTCATTTCTGGGAGCTGGGGCTTATCACCATTATATTCCTTCAGTTGTGGGCCAATTGATTTTGCGAGGGGAGTTTTTGACGAGCTACACTCCCTACCAGCCCGAAATTTCTCAAGGAACCTTACAGGCTATTTTTGAATTTCAAACCATGATTGCTTCACTGTTGGGTTTGGAGATCGCGAATGCTTCGACTTACGAGGGGGCGACCTCTTTGGCTGAAGCAGTTCTCATGGCGGTGCGCATTCAGCGTAAAAAGCAGGAAGTGATTTTAGCTCAAACAATCCATCCCGAATATCGAGAGGTGGTGAAAACCACTCTGAAGAATTTGGGTTATCCGGTACGCGAGATTGGATGGAATGAAAAAGGTCAGCTGAGTTTGGACCAATTAAAGGAGAACTTGTCCGAAAAAACGGCTGTGCTTTGTGTGCAATCTCCTAATTTTTTTGGTGTGGTAGAAGATTTAAAATCAATTGGAAAACTCGCGCACGAGGCTGGGGCTCTTTTTGTGGGTGTTTCGGGAGATCCTGTTTCTTTAGGTGTTCTGGAATCTCCGGGCAAGTGTGGTGCAGACATTGCCGTCAGCGAAGGACAGTCTTTCGGAAATTCTTTAAGCTTTGGCGGACCTTATCTTGGTTTGTTTGCTGCCAAGAAAGAATACCTCCGTCAGATGCCTGGGCGTTTGGTCGGAGAAACTCAGGATGCAGCGGGTGAGCGCGGTTTTGTGCTTACCTTCAACACTCGTGAGCAACACATCCGGCGAGAAAAGGCCACCTCCAATATCTGCACCAATCAATCCCTTTGTGCCCTGGCTGCGGCTATTCATCTGTCTTTGCTGGGTCCGCAAGGTTTACGAAAACTGGCTGAAATTAATCTTTCCAAAGCTCATTACGCCAAAAAACTTTTATCTGAAATTCCGGGAGTTCGACTTCCCTTGTCCGGGCCTACCTTCCACGAGTTTGTGATCGAGCTTCCAAAACCCGTTGATCTCGTCCTCTCTCGCCTGCTTGAGAAAAATATTTTTGGGGGGCTCTCTCTTGAAAAATTCTATCCCGAGCTGAATAACGCCTTATTGGTCTGTGTGACCGAGATGGTTTCGAAAGAAGAGATTGATCGCTTTGCAAGCGAGATAATGCAGATTCTTTCTGCTGGATGAACTGGTTTCTTTTAAAAGATTTCAATTTTGATCAAGTAAAACGTATGAAACAAAATTCTCAAAAGGGACTTCTTTTCAAAGAAGAAATCATCTTCGACCGCTCTTCACCTGGGCGTGTGGGTTACTCACTTCCTGCCCTGGATGTTCCTTCAGTGGAAGCAGACACGCTTTTTCCTGCCGAGCTTTTGAGAAAAGAGGCTCCACTTCTGCCTGAGGTTTCCGAGCTTGATGTGGTTCGCCATTACACCCGACTCTCTCAATGGAATTACTCCATCGACACTGGTTTTTATCCCTTGGGTTCCTGCACCATGAAGTACAATCCCAAGGTGAATGAAGAAGTTGCGCGGTTGGGTGGCTTTGCCAGACTCCATCCTTTCCAGCCTGAAGAGACAGTGCAGGGAGCTCTCCAGATGATTTTTGAGCTGCAAAATTATCTGGCTCAGCTTAGCGGAATGGATGCCGTAACCCTTCAACCTGCTGCTGGAGCGCATGGAGAGTTTACGGGTCTTTTGATGATTCGCGCCTATCACACCGCCCAGGGAAACCCTCGCAAAAAGATCCTTATCCCCGATACGGCCCATGGAACCAATCCTGCTTCTTCAGCGATCTGCAATTATGAGGTCGTCGAGATCAAAAGCCGTGAAGGAGGCGTGTTGACGCCCGATGTCGTTGCGGAGGCGATGGATGAAGAAGTTGCTGCTCTGATGCTCACCAATCCGAACACCTTGGGTCTTTTTGAAAAGCATATTGGCGAGATTGCCAGGATCGTTCACGATAAGGGTGGGTTGGTTTACTGCGATGGCGCCAATCAAAATGCCCTGCTCGGTCAGGCATGTGTGGGAGATATGGGAGTGGATGTCTTGCACTTCAATCTCCATAAAACCTTCACCACTCCGCACGGCGGCGGAGGCCCTGGCGCCGGGCCGGTGGCGGTCAAAAAGATTTTAGAGCCTTACTTGCCGGTTCCAGTCGTCGAGCTAAAAGATGGAAAGTACCATCTCATCGAAGATAGAAAAAATACGATCGGAAAAGTCAGATCCTTCTACGGAAATTTTGGGATGCTTTTGCGTGCTTACACATACATTCGTGAGATGGGACCGGACGGGCTCAAGAAAGTTTCGGAAGGGGCCGTGCTCAATGCGAACTATGTGCGAGCGCGACTAAAGTCTTCCTATCATCTTCCTTTCGAAGAAACACCGATGCACGAATGCGTTTTTTCGGATAAACGTCAGCAGGCATTTGGAGTGAAGACGATGGATATCGCCAAACGCCTGATCGATTACGGATTTCATCCTCCGACTGTATATTTTCCTCTCGTCGTGGCCGGTGCCATGATGATCGAGCCGACCGAAACCGAAAGTGTTGGAACCTTGGATGAATTCTGTGAAGCGATGATGTCTATTGCACTGGAAGCCGAAAAAAATCCGGAACTTCTTCACGAAGCCCCTCAGATCACCCATCGGCGTCGCCTCGATGAGGTGCGGGCCGTGAAAGAGCCCAAACTCACCTGGAAGCCGGAATAAGCATTCTCTTCATTTTCCAACCTTCAATCATCATGATCTCCTTGAGACTTCCTATTATTCACAAAATGCAGCAAAGATGCCGTCGATTTTTGCGACGTGTAGAAGCTTTCGTAAAGAAGGGATAAAGTCCGAGGTTTTTTTGACCTTCAGAATTACTTTTATTATGAGATTTTCATGCGTGTGATTACCCTGGGAACATCCGCTGGCAGGCCCACTCCCCGCAGATCGGCCTCTGCCGTGGCTTTGGAATATGAAGGCGAATCCTTTCTGTTTGATTGCGGAGAGGGAACCCAAAATCAGCTTTCTCGCTCCACTTTGCGCTGGGGCAATCTCAATGCAATCTTTATTGGGCATCTGCACGGCGATCATCTCTATGGTCTTCCCGGCCTGGTCGCAACTTTGGGAATTATGGACCGAGAGCTTCCCTTGAAAATTTTTGGTCCCCCCGGGCTCAAAAAATTCTGGCGTGTCTTGCGCGAGATTCGCAGTCTTTGGGTCCAGTTTCCCGTGGAGATTATCGAGATTGATGCGCCGGGGGTCGTGTTAGAGACGAAGGATTTTGAGATCAAAACGGCCCCGCTGGATCATGTAATTGAATGTTGGGGTTATGTCTTTCAGGAAAAGCCAAGACCCGGGCGGTTTGATGAAGAAAAAGCGACGGCTCTCGGAATTCCCTTTGGGCCCTTGCGTGGAAAGTTGGTGAAGGGGCAAACCGTCACCCTGGAAAATGGAAAGACGGTTTATCCTCAGGAGGTGGTAGGGCCTCCTCGCAAAGGGCGTAGTGCCGCTTACTGCTCCGATACGCGTCCCTGTCATGGAGGTCTCGATTTGGCTCATCAAGTCGATTTGCTCGTGCACGAAGCGACCTTCGATGAAAGCGCACGGGCTGAGATGTCGAAGTGGGGACATTCCACTTCCTGTCAGGCGGCCGAGGTGGCGCGAGATGCCCAGGCTAAAAAACTCGTCCTCACGCATATCAGCGCGCGCTATCCGGATCCTCGCATTCTTCTGGATGAGGCGCGTACGGTATTTGCCGAAACAAAACTGGCCTGGGATTTGGATGAATTTGTGTTGAATTTAGAAGGGTAGGACAAAAAAACAGCTTCTTCGTGGTTTCATTTTCTCGAGAATGATTTTGGGTCCTCACATCGCCTTGGCAATCTCCATCATCTTTCCAATTCCTGATAAGGCATCTGATACGGCGGTAGGTTCATAACCACAGTGGGTCATGCAGTTGATGCACTTGGGATTTTTAGATTGGGTTCCGAATTTTTCAAATTCGGTGTGATCCATGTATTCCTGAAAGGTTTTTGCATAACCCTCGTTGGTGAGCAGGTAGCAGGGCTTTTGCCAGCCAAAGACATTGTAGGTCGGCATTCCCCACGGAGTACATTCGTACTCCCGTTTTCCTTCCAGAAAATCCAAATAAAAAGGACTGTTATTAAAATTCCACTTCTTTTTGTGGGCGCGCTTGTAATCCAGTAAGGATTTAAAAAATTCCTGGGTGCGATTGCGAGATAAAAAGTGATCCTGATCCGGTGCCTTTTCGTACGAATAACCTGGCGCGATACTGAATCCTTCAACGCCCAGCTCGGTCATATGATCGAATAACTTTGCCAGATTTTCCACCGTCGCCCCTTCAAAGGCAGTGGTATTGGTGATGACACGAAATCCGGCGGCGATTGCTTTTTCAATTGCGCGGGTGGCGATTTCATAAGTGCCAGGGCGATCGACACATTTGTCATGATGCTCGCCGTATCCATCCAGATGCACACTAAAAGTCAGTCTTTTGTTGGGCTTGAAACGTGAGAGATTTCTTTCGAGCAAGAGGGCATTGGTGCACAAAATGACATAGCGCTTTTGCTCGATGAGTCCTTCGACAATTTTTTCGATTTGAGGATGGATGAGCGGCTCGCCACCAGGAAGGGTTACCATCGGAGCACCACATTCCTGGGCGGCCCGGAGGGCTTGTTCAACCGAGACGTGCATTTTTAAAACGTCTTCAGGATGCTGGATTTTTCCGCAACCCGGGCAGGCGAGATTACAGCGAAAAAGCGGCTCCAACATTAGGTTTAAGGGAT
>JBPOIC010000042.1:0-28805 GCA_052034865.1 Myxococcota bacterium
CACCAGTATCAGTGATTGGTTTGACTGGAATTACATCAATTGCAGCCGGAAGCTCTCATTCGCTGGCACTTGATGAAAGCGGAGGAGTATGGGCTTGGGGTAGAAACGATAGTGGTCAAGTGGGAGATAAAACGACGTCCTACAAAGCTGATCCTGTTCGAGTAAAAGACAAAAATACAGGGATTTATGTGACTGGTGCGGATAGCATCGGAGCCGGTTCACTTCACAGCATTTCGGTCATTACATCCAATGATTTGCATCTTGTGTATAACTGGGGTGAAAACGAAGATAGGCAGCTGAACCAGGGATCCAGCACTGCCGATGTGAGTAGTGCTGTTTGGGCTCTTCTTTCTCTTTAGTATTTCTTAAGTTTAAACTCCAAAAGCCTCCCTTCTCGGGAGGCTTTTTTTTACCTTACGCAAAAGACGATTTGGCTGTTTTCATTCCATATAAAATTCTCTATGGTCTTTTTAGTTTTTAAATAAGCTTCAAATTGTTATCCAATCCATCCTCAGGAGAGATATGGCGACTCTTAAAAAAAGTCCAAATCTGAAAACCGATAACGAGTGGATGAATCTTGCGATTGATGCGGCTTTGGCGGGAGGAAAAACTTCTCCTAATCCGCGAGTAGGTGCGGTCATCGTCCGCAATCAAAAAGTATTGGCAACCGGTTTTCATCGAGGGCCAGGATCAGATCACGCCGAGATCGATGCATTTAAAAAAGCGAAAGGTTCTTTAAAGGGCGCGACTTTATATGTCACCCTCGAGCCGTGCTGCCATGTTGAGAAACGCACTCCTCCGTGCGTCGATGCGATTATTCGAAGTGGCATTCAAAGAGTGGTTGTGGGGCGCATCGATCCCAATCCTCAGGTGCAGGGAAAAGGGATTGATTGCCTGAAAGAACATGGAATCGATGTCGAAGTCGGGTGCCTTTCGTGGGAATGCGAAGCGCTTAACCGAGCTTATGAAAAGTGGATTCAGACCGGTTTTCCCTATCTCATCCTGAAATCGGCCATGACCCTGGATGGAAAAATTGCCAGTGCCTTGGGAGAGTCTCACTGGATTACGGGCGAAGAATCGCGCAAGCGGGTTCATGAATTACGATCTTTGGTAGATGGCGTCCTCGTAGGATTTCAAACCGCCCAAAATGATGATCCTCAACTTACCGTTCGATCGGTGGCGGGCAAAAATCCCATTCGTATCGTTCTTGATTCCCGTCTACGTTTATCCGATGAACTTCATCTTTTCAAAAATCAGAAAAAAACTCCCACCTGGATTGCAACCCTTGCCGATCAGGAGTCCAACCCAAGGGTTCCTCCCCTTCAGAAAAAAGGGATGGGGTTTATCTTTTGCCGTTCCAATTCACAGGGGCGCGTCGATTTGGCAGATCTTTTTTCTCAACTCGGAAAAAAAGGGATCACAAGTGTTTTAATCGAAGGTGGATCGACGCTGGCTTCTGCCCTGATTGGAGAGAGCCTGATGGATGAATGGTGGCTCTTTGTTGCCCCGCGAATTTTGGGAAAAGGAGCCCTGGATCTTTTCGGAGAGCTGAAAGTCGCTTCTCTAAAACAGACCCCCGCTTTCGAGCAGATTGGACTGGAAGGAATTGGAAAAGATCTTTTGATGATTTTAAGACCGAAGGGACCTGAGGTTGTGGGGGAAGAGTCCAGAAGACAGAATTCAGAAGACAGAATACAGAAACCCAAAACCCAGAAAGATCAGAATTAGAAAGTAGGGAGAACGTTTGGATGTTTACAGGAATTATTGAAGGAGTTGGAAAAGTTCAAAAGGTAGAAGATCAGAATTCGTCCCGTCGTCTCTGGATTCAATCTCCGTTTTCCTTACGTCAGGAAAAGCCAGGAGATTCCATTGCCGTCAACGGATGCTGTCTCACCATCATTCAAAAAAATAAAAACAGCTTTGCAGCAGATGTTTCTCCCGAAACCCTTGAGCGAACCTCCTTGGGCGAGCTTGTAGCGGAAAGTCTTATCAATCTTGAGCGCCCTTTAAGGCTTCAGGACCGCTTAGGAGGCCATCTCGTTCAAGGTCATGTGGATGGAGTAGGAAAGATCAAATCAATTCGTCCTCATCAAACACCCCAGGGAAATTATCTCTTCCTGAATTTTTCTTATCCCTCTTTTCTGAAAAAATACCTTGTTGAAAAGGGATCGATCACGATCGATGGAATTAGTCTGACGCTCAATCGCGTTTGGGGCACTTTTTTTGAGGTCTGCATTATTCCACACACCCAGGCGCTCACGACTTTGACACATAAAAAACCCGGTGCTAGGGTCAACCTCGAGGTCGATGTCATGGCAAAATATCTCGAGAAGCTGATTTCCCGGCCACGAGAGATAAGACAAAAGAAAAAATAAAGAGGTCATCAAGGTCTGAAAAGACATTCAATTCAGGAAAAAAAGTGAAAACATCCCCTACACAAGAAGTGACCGAGCAGGAGCTCAACGAGATCGCAAGTGAGAAAGTGAAACTGGCCCTCGAAGATTTTCGCCAGGGCAAAATGGTGATTCTTGTTGATGACGAAGATCGTGAAAATGAAGGTGATATTGCTTTGGCCGCCGAGAAATGTACCCCGGAGCTGATCAACTTTATGGCGAAATATGCCCGGGGCCTGATTTGCCTGGCGATCGATGGGAAAAAAGCGAAAGAACTCGATTTGCCGCTCATGGTTGAGCAAAAAGACAATGATTCTCCCTTTGGAACTGGATTTACGATCTCCATTGATGCCCGCGAAGGAATCAGCACCGGCATTTCTGCCGCAGACCGCTCCCATACCATTTTGACTGCCATTCGCGATGTGGCTGTGCCAAACGATCTGGTTCGACCCGGCCATATCTTTCCTTTAAGAGCCCAGGACGGAGGAGTGCTTGTCCGTACTGGCCAGACAGAAGGCTCTGTCGATCTCGCACGATTGGCCGGTCTAAAACCCGCAGGGATCATCTGCGAAATCATGAATGATGATGGCTCGATGGCTCGCATGCCCGACCTGGAAATATTTGCCAAAGAGCATGGGTTAAGAATTGTTTCGGTTGCCGATATCATCCGCTATCGCATGCGCAATGAATCGCTGGTGCAGCGTGCCTCTGAGGCGAATCTTCCTACCGAGTTTGGAGATTTTCAAATCATCGTTTTCGATAATGTGATCGATCAGCGGCACCACGTTGCCCTGGTGAAAGGGGAAATTCACCCCGATGAAGAAATTCTGGTGCGTGTCCATTCCGAATGTCTCACGGGCGATACCTTTGGGTCTTATCGTTGCGATTGCGGTCCTCAGCTTCACCGTGCGATGCAAATGGTAGAAGAAGCGGGTAAGGGTGTGATTCTCTATATTCGTCAGGAAGGACGTGGCATTGGCCTGATGAACAAGATCAAGGCCTACCATCTTCAACAGCAGGGCTACGATACCGTCGAGGCGAATGAAAAACTTGGCTTCAAACCTGATCTGAGAGATTACGGCATTGGTGCCCAGATTCTCGTCAATCTCGGTCTTAAAAAGATTCGTCTGATGACGAACAATCCCAAAAAAGTTGTTGGCCTCGAAGGCTACGGGTTGGAAATTGTTGAGCGTGTGCCCATCGAGATCGATCCACACCAAGCCAATCGTGAATATTTGAAAGCCAAAAAGGAAAAATTGGGACATTGGTTGCAAAAAGTTTAATTCCTCTGAGGTCGGGATCAAAATCCCTTGGTTCAATCTGTTTTCATTGATCTTCTATGAGCGCTCCCATTGAAAAATCTTCCAGCCTTCGTTTGAGTTTTCAGCTTAAAAAAGCAAACATCGCCATCGTGATGAGCCGATTCAACGAAAAGATCTCAAGGGCTTTACTTGAAGGCGCGCGCCGCGGTCTTCAAAAGGCTTCCATCCCAAAGTTGAACCTTGAAATCATCGAAGTCCCTGGGGCATTTGAAATTCCTCTGGCTGCCAAATGGGCGCTACAGAAAAATAAATTTGATGGAGTGATTTGCCTGGGTGCAGTAATTCGCGGAGAAACTCCTCATTTTGATTATGTTTGTCAGGGAGTGACCCAGGGGCTCATGCAGGCCCAGCTGGAAACAGGCAAGCCGATGGCGTTTGGCGTCCTGACAGTTAACACTGTTGAGCAGGCCTTGGAGCGATCTGGAGATAATGAAGAAAACAAGGGTTTTGAGTGTGCGCAGGTTGTGCTCGAAATGATTGAAATCCAAAGCAGTCTAAAGTCCTAAACCGACTTTTGTTTAATTAATATTCATTCAACTTACGCGATTTTGGAGTCCGGTGAATTGTTGGGGCATCCGCCTTTTAAGAAAAGATCCATGGTTCGACGCTTCGTCAAGCTCATGGTTCAACAAGGCCACGGACACCCTATCTCATCTTTAGACGCACTCATGTCTCTCTCATTTTAATGAGGCATCCTGAGCTCGTCGAAGGATGATCTTGCAAAGACGGACACCCAAGAACTCATCAATGACAAAAATCGCGTAAGGTGAGTTATTCAAAGAGGAAACAGGTTTTTTTGAAATCAGGAACAACTTCCGTTTTCATTTCACAAACCTTGTGTGGCGATTATGGGGAATCGAAGAAAAGCCAGGGAGTGTGCCCTTCAGATCCTGTTTCAACTGGATCTTTCAAAATCCGACTTTCAGGAATCAGTTCGTTATTTCTGGAAATTTAATCCACCCGAATTGGATGAAATCAAAGAATTTACCACGACCCTTGTCGAAGGGGTTTGGGAGCACCGCAACGAAATCGACCGAAAAATCGAATCTCATTCCACTCACTGGAAACTGGGACGCATGGCCTGTGTGGATCGCAATATTTTAAGAATTGCAGCCTATGAGTTGCTTTTTTGTCCTGAAATTCCCAAGAGTGTGAGTCTGAACGAGGCGATCGAGTTGGGAAAAAAATTCGGCACCGAAGATTCGAGCTCGTTCATTAACGGGGTGCTCGATCACATTCATAAAGAGGTGAAAGCGTGATTCATCTTAAGATTTCAGATCATCCTATCGATGAGATTTCCACGCAGCTTTCGCTTATTACCTCCTTCCAGGATGTTCGTCCTCTCAAAGGTTGTGCCGGCAAAGTCGATTGGCGCTATAATGGGCTTTTATCCCACCTGATTCTTACATCAAAATTCAGAGGAATCTGGGGCGATGCGATTCTAATACCAGGTCAGGGGCGAATCGATGCCCAGGAGCTTTTATGGCTGGGGGTGGGGGACTCGCGAGATTTGAGAGATTCTGAAATTCCCAACCTCTTGACTATGATCGTTGACCGCCTCACCTTAAAAAAATGTAATGCTTTTTGTTTGTCGCTTTCCGATTTGATTCCTGGGATGTTTGAATGGCGAAACACCGTGCGGTTGCTGGTTTCCATACTTTCAGGACGCGAGGAAGAAATTCACATCACCCTCGTTGAAAAAACGCCTTTTGTCGAAGATGCCAAAAAGCGAAACATGGATTTTGCCTTTGATGTTCAGGTTCAATATGAGCTGGCGATGAGCTAAGACTTTTATCGGATCTATTCCGACAAATTCCGCTCAAACATCATCCAGTCCTGATATTTGAAAGGGAAATGAATTCTCCCAGCCGTCATTCCAACTCCATCACTCCCAATGCTTTTTTCAAATCATGAATAAACCCATCATCACTGCCGAACATCTGGTAAAAAAATTTGATCAGTTTACCGCCGTCGATCGCATTCGTTTCAGCATCCAGGAAGGAGAATGCTTCGGTTTTTTAGGCCCAAACGGTGCAGGAAAAACCTCGACGATGCGCATGATCTATTGTTTTTCGCCCGTCACTGCCGGCTCGCTCAGGGTTTTCGATAAGGATGTGCGCGATCATGGAAGTGCCATCAAACGCTGGATGGGAGTGGTTCCTCAAGACAACAGTCTTGATCCGGATCTTACGGTTCTCGATAATCTCACCCTCTACGCCACTTATTTCGACATTCCCAGAAATGAGGCCAAAACCCGTGCCCTTGAATTGCTCCGGTTTCTTCAGCTTGAAGAAAAAACCAATGCCAAGCTCGATCACCTCTCCGGTGGAATGAAGCGACGGTTGGTAATCGCCCGCGCATTAATCAATCGTCCCAGGATTTTAATCCTTGATGAACCTACCACTGGTTTAGATCCCCAGGCTCGTCACTTAATCTGGAACAAACTGCGCATCCTTAAAAGAAGTGGTGTGACGATGGTGCTGACGACTCACTACATGGAGGAGGCGACTCAGCTTTGCGATCGGCTGGTGATCATGAATGAAGGCAAAATTCTCGCAGAGGGATCTCCGCAAGCGCTCATTCATAAATATGTCGGAAAAGAAGTGTACGAAATTCGCGGCGCTCGCTCTGTTTTGACGGCCCTGGGAGAGCTTTTCAGGAAACATCATTTGCCCTGTGAGCATTTCGAAGAAACGCTTTACCTTTTTATTCAGGATGGAAAAATTCCGGATGAAGAGCTTTTGGCTGCCATTCGAAAGATGAACTTTCATCACCGCATGGCGACCCTGGAGGATGTGTTTTTAAAGATTTCCGGACGGGAGTTACGAGAGTAAAAAACGACCGGGCAGAAGTTGTTGGGAGATGAAGGAGATCAGAATTTATGTTCAAAGTCTGGTATCGGGATTTTTTGGTTTGGTCGCGCTTTTTATTTTCCTCACTTGTTGCGAATCTGGGTGAGCCTTTTCTTTATCTTTTGGCGATTGGTTACGGAGTGGGGCGTCATGTCAGTGGATTTGAGGGCGTGGCCTACGCCGATTTCATTGCGCCGGCGATTGTTGTGGTTTCAGTGATGAACAGCGCCTCCTTTGAAACTACGTTTTCTTCATATACACGCATGGCGATTCAGAAAACCTTCGATGCGATTGCCTGCACTCCGCTGACACTAAAAGATATTGTTCTGGGAGAAATTTTCTGGGCCACGACCAAGGCATGTTTTTCATCTCTTACCATTTTTCTGGTTCTCACCCTTTTTGGGTTGGTCCATACGCCCCTGGCACTTGGGGTCGTGCTGATCTGTTTTGTGGAGGGCGTTTTGTTTTCTTCGCTTGGAATGCTTGTGACTGGCACGGCGCGAAGTTATGAGATTTTCAATTACTATTTCACTCTGTTTATTTCGCCGATGTTTTTATTCTCCGGAACTTTCTTCCCTCTTTCCGATTTGCCGCGCTGGGCGCAAGGCATCGCCTGGTTTTTACCCCTGACCCATGCGGCACGGGCAGCGCGGGAGTTGTTCTTCGGTCATTTCTCTTTCACCTTTGTGATTTCCTTTTTTTGGCTTTGCGTGGTGGCTTCCCTGAGTTGTTGGTTGGCAGTTTTAAAAATGGAAAGACGATTGCGAATCTAAACGGAGGTGAACAATGCCCCCAGTTTTTACAGTTCAAGACGTTTGCGGTTTTCTGGAGCGTTTTGCTCCTCCCTCGTTGGCCGAGGATTGGGATAATGTGGGGCTTCAGCTGGGCCGTCCTTCCGAAAAGGTTCGCGGCATTCTTGTTTCACTGGATGTCACACCAGCCGTCTTGCAAGAGGCTTGTGCGTTTCGAGCCAACCTGATTGTTACCCACCATCCTCTTCTTTTTCGTGCGATAAAAAAAATCGATGACAGCGCCCCGCCTTTGCGCCTTGTCCGAGAAGCCATCCTTCAGGATATAAACATTCTTTCCTTTCACACCAATCTGGATTCCACCCGCGAAGGACTGAACGATTTTTTTGCCAGGCGCCTGGGGCTTCGACGAACCAGCCCTCTGATTTCTGCACGAGATCGCCGTTATCCTCAGGCAGGCCTTGGAAGAGTTGGAGAGATTACGCAGACCACGCTTGGAAAATGGATTGATGAGATCGGAAAATGGTTTGGGTTAAGAAATTTCAGATACGTTGGAAATCCTGATCAAAAAATAAACCGCGTCGCAGTGATGACTGGCAGTGGAGGAGAATACTTTCGCGAGGCCAAGGCTTCACGGGCACAGGTGCTGGTGACGGGCGATGTAAAATATCACTCGGCTCTCGATGCCTTGGATGAAGGCATTGCCTTGATTGATATTGGTCATTACGCCTCCGAGATTGGGATGACAACGCTTGTCGCTGAAAAACTTCAATCGTGGCTGAAATCAAAAAAATGCAAAACGCCGGTGAAGGTGAGTGAAATGACGAGAGACCCCTTTTTATTTTGGAAGAGTTGAGGGGAAGAGCAGAGGAGTCAGAAGACAGATTTCGGAATTCAGAAGAAAAACCATGAATTCAGTCTTGTGGTAGGAGGCATCCCCTCTGGCGTATAGCCGCACCCAATTCACATTCACTCATGAATAAAATTTTTCTAAGGTGATCTATGCCCAATAAATCTATCCACCCTTCAAAAAGCGCCGTTTGCTCTAGAGCTGTTTTGCTGTTGGTCTGTCGCGATCAACCAGGGATTGTTGCCCGTGTAACGGATTTTATTTTCCAGCAGGGGGGAAATATCGTCAGTTCGGATCAGCACACAGATCTTGAGACAGGTACTTTTCTGATGCGTGTTGAATGGGAATTGGAGGGATTTTGTCTTTCGCGAAAGCAGATGGAGCTTAAGATTCAGGGCATCGCTGCACATTTTCAGATGGACTATCAATTGTACTGCAGTACCGATCAGCACCGCATGGCGATCTTTGTCTCTAAATTCAGTCACTGTTTGTATGACTTGCTCATGCGGTATCGGTTGGGAGAATTTTCAGTCGAGAGTCTACAGGTGATCAGCAATCACCGCGATTTAAAACCGGTCGCCGATCATTTTGAGGTGCCTTTTCATTTTGTTCCGATCGATTCGAAAGACAAAGGCAAAGGAGAAAAACTTCAGCGGGAGATTCTTGAAAAACATCAAATCGATTTTATTGTGCTCGCTCGCTACATGCAGGTGCTCAGCCCGGAGTTTGTGAGTGCCTATCCGGATCGCATGATCAATATCCACCATTCATTCCTGCCAGCCTTTATCGGCGGCAAACCCTATCATCAGGCCTATGCGCGGGGAGTAAAGATCATCGGTGCGACGAGTCATTACGTGACCGAAGAGCTCGATCAAGGGCCGATCATTCATCAAGCCGTCGCTCGCGTTTCTCATCGCGACCGCGTGGAAGATCTCATTCGCAAAGGTCGCGAGCAGGAGCAGATCGCGCTCGCCCATGCGGTGCGGATGCATCTTGAACATCGAGTGCTTCGCTATGGGAATAAGACGGTGGTGTTTGAGTGAGATTAGAAAGGAATATTTACTTTAAAAAACATTGTTCCTTTTGAGCCAGGATCAATTTTGATGATTTTGGGTTTCTGAGGTTCCCCTACCGCGGCGTTGATTCCTGTGAAGGCAGCAAAACCTGTCGCTGTTCCAATGGCGCCTCCTAAAAGACCACAAAGCGCATCATAGGTGGGTTGATTGGGGCTTTTGCTAAAAAAAGCCTTGTCACAGATCATCCCGGTAGCTCCAGCGAAAGCCAGATTAGCCCCTGCAGTACCCAATCCAATACTGACATTGTCTTTATTTTTCGCAGCAAAATACCCGGCGACCGCCATTAAGATAGCGCCCGCTCCAGAGACCGTTCCACCCACAATTTTTATATCTCTTGCGACTTTACTGGTCGAATTTTGAATGGTCCTTAAAGCATTTATGTAAGCTTTGTGGGCTTCATCGGGGTTAGGGAGACCAACCAACTCGATATTTATTTTTTTAATTCCATTCTCATACCAACCCAATATGTGAGTTTGTTTTTGAGAAAAGCCCTTAAAAAGCAGGTAAGAAAATGCTGCAAACCATATGTAGAGTTCACGATTATGGTTGATGAATATTTTGTTTTTTTCCTGAAGAGCCTTTTCGATTTTTGCAACATCGACCTTCACCACAGGGGGAATCCCCGGTTTTATTTCAAGGTTGATATGAGGAAGGATGATTTTCAGAATATGATCCAAATGCTGTTTTCCGTCCTTTGTCTGAAAGATCCATTTGGAATTTCCATTAATGGCCGATACGAGTTCTTGAGGAAGATCAATTTCCTGCAGAAGTTTTCCTGACTTCTTGAGATCTTTAGCTTGACTCAACTGAGTTAGCTTACCAACCAGTTGATCGACTCTGGTTCTAAATCGAAACTCAAAATTAGCCTTGAAAGCTTCATTGGGGGGAAGAGCGATAAGCTGGGTTCGGTTTTCTTCTACAGCGGTGTTGAAATATTCCAGGGTTCCTTTCAGGCGCCTACTAGCGGATCCATTCGTGATTTTGAAATAATCGAGTTGGGATAGGGGCGCTAAGTGATCGCTGAAAACCTTGAATAAGTCAGGCTTGTTTAGAAAATCTTTCTTGAAATTACGAACTTCATTATCCAGATCACTTTGCAAAAGAATGTGATGAAACTGATCCGCCGGATTCTCTCCGCTTTTGGCAAGCCCTGTGTTCACATAAATAAGATATCTTTCAAAAAGATCCAGGATGGCTTTTTGATGACCTCCACCGATCTTCTCTTGATGCAGGCAGGTAGTAAGTTTTTGGTAGGCTTGAATTGATTGGTAAAGAATTTCAATTCTGGAGCGTGTTCTGGGTTTTACTAATGAGGCATTTTTACCATCACCGATAAAGGATCTTAAAAGAACAGTCAGGGAATCCCTTTCACTTTCACTCAAATCTGAAAAAATCTTGGTGAATAATCCTCTGAGAAGTTTTTCCCGTTTAGGTGAGAGATCGTGCTCGGTGTCGGCGATCGAAATAAATTCAACGATGGGATAAAGAAAACCAAAAATTTTCGTTTTGCTATCTAGGCTTGAAACCGTTCCATCGTTATTGGCTTTATCAAAAGCCTCTAGAAGTTTCTGAATGTCCTTCCCTATATTGGGCTTGAGCTTACTTTCATCATCCAGAAGGTTTGTTTTAAACTTAAAGGCATAAGCATTGAGTTGTTGCCGATAATTCACCACAATACCCAAGAGATCAGAAGCGAGTTTTGGATTAGTAGCCAGATCGATTCCAAATTCTATTGCATTTTGTTGATCTGCAGGTGCGATGAAAATGTTCTGCCCATCGTAGACAAAGTTGATTTTTGTGGCAGACTTCTTGGAATCTGCGCGGTCTGAGACTTCTGCCGTGAGGACGCATGTTCCTGAGGTGGCTGTTTGGTGAACTTTTTCTTGAACCAGATCCACGCAGGCGTTTGGTTCAAAATTGACACTGTCTATCGAGTAATCGATTTTATTGCCCATGATGAAATCCTTCTAAATGAAAACCATTCCTTAAAACTGCCCGCTGAAAGTGATGAGTACGCCTTTTGGTATAGCGCCGATTCCAACCCCCGTCGTGCCTTTTGCATGGGGAGGTAGTTTCAAGATCTCTCCACCCTTTCCTTGATTGCCGGCATAAATCGCGCCAGCCGCAATCGCACCGACAACAGCAGCAGCTCCGATGGATATCCCCGCAATTGCACCCGCACCTAATCCTCCTTTTTTATCTTCTTTTTTAGCTGGAGATTTTCCATCAGCGGCAGAAGGTTTAAAAGAGGGGGGCAGCTGTTCGGTATTTCCGCCAAGTTTACTTCTCAGGGCAAGAAGTCGCATCGCATTAATGTTTGCGGTCTTTTGGGAAAACAAGGATTCATCCGCTTTTTGACCTGTAAACAGGTGATGATCTTTGGACTGGTGGATAAGAGAAAGAAGCTTTTTGCGGGATTCAGCTCCGGTGATTTTTGTGATTTCATCAAGCTCTGTCTGCAGGCCTTCGAGCCCTTCACCCGTGAGTAAGTATAAAGCAAAGTTTTGATGCCAATGATCGATTTTTTTATTCAGTGTTTTATCGGAGCCAGTTGGAAAAATCTTTTTGAATTGAGGATAAAATCCCGCTGAAAATTCGACCCAGGAGAGCTTGGAGAGAACGTTATTGCTGATTTCTGGGCGAAGGTATTTCCCAATTTCGAGAGTATTGATTGCCAAATGATTTCGAAACCATTGCTGCGAGTTGGCATCGTCAGAAATCTCGTCAGTGACACTTTCTAAGACAACTCGAGCTTCGGTTTTCCAATAATTTTCAAGAGGTGTTCCGCTTAAAACAGCAAAATCGATCACCTTGTTGGTGGTCACTGTGGTTATGTTTGGGTCTGTAAATGAACTTTTCCCAGAGCCGGCGGCTTCTCTGAGGAAGGCATTATAAAGGACAGTGAGCAAGGTTTCTGCGTGTCCAATAAAACTAATTCTTTTCGCCGTATTTCCCTGAAGCTTATCAGAGGAAGAAATATATAAATAATCGTCGCTACCTACTTCTCGTCGATAAGTAATGGTCCTACGAGTTTCATTTTCAGAAATGACAATTACTTTTGCAGTGCATTTATCGCTCGTCCTGGAGACTGTTTCACAATTCTCCAAAGTTGCCGAAATAATCATTCCCTCATTACTGATTCCACTGACTCCATCCCCCATAAACTCTCCTGAAATAGAAATGCTGGTTGAGTAAAGTTAACTTCTTCTCATTCTTATCAAACTCATTGGCAAGAGCTGGTTTTGAAAAAAATGTGCTCATCAAAATTTTCCTGAAAATTGAATACCGGCAAACCCAGGTGCAATGGTAGGTGCTACTGAAAGGTGTCCATTTGTTGGATGAGTAAATCCCGTCGTTCCTTTCGCACCAGGCGAGAGAGGAATGACAAATTTTTTCGGTGTCTTAGAGATATTTCCCCAAAGAACCCCTGCAAAGGTTAGGGCTCCAGCTATCACTGCACCACCTCCGGTGATGATAGCGATATCGTCAGCTCCAAGTTTTGAAGGCTTTCCACCCAAAGCCTTGCCAGCCGCAGAGCCTGCGAAGATGGAAGATTTTTCTATTCCCACTTCATCTCTGAGTTTTTCGGCAAACTTTTTAAGTTTTTTCTCATCCACCCAAACTTCAGTACGATCTTTTGAAAGGGCATTCCAGACGCCTTCTTTTGCTCCTCGTGTTTTGAGCTCAGGTCCAAAAAGGTATTGAAGATATAAAAGTAGGCCAGCAGCGAGTTCTTTTTTGAATTGGGATTTTTTAGAGGGATCTTTAGGCGCGGCCATTTCCAGCTGGGCCTTGAAGTTTTTCTCCAGGCCTTCGACATTAAATGTAATTCTTGGGATTGTCCTATCCACTTCCATCACTGGTTTTAAAACAGAATCTGCTTTGCCAAAAACAGTGGGATTAAATGTGGTGAGTATTTTTCCTGAAAGGGATTTTTTTCTCTCATCATCCTCTCGTTTGGACCATTCCATTCCATCTTCATCAACCTTATTAGCCAGGGCCTGATCTAAAGGAGTGGTTTGAATGATCTCTGACATTTGTTGGGGAAAAAGAGGCCGTAAAAAGCGGGTTTCAATATTACGTGATAAGGCCTGTTCTTTATTGGGTGCTAATAAAAATTCATATCGTTGATTGAAATGGTCTCTTTGCAAAAGACGACTCATTTCTTCTTTTCGAGAGGCAGGCTGAGCAGAAAGCAGGACACCATTATTTTGAATTGTTTGCTGGTCCAGAACTTGGGACAGGTTGAGGTATACCTCTTGCAAATCGACAGCCTTATGATTGATCAGAATGCGATCAAGTCCAAAGTTAATTTCCTCTAAGTGATTAAGATTGGGATTTCCTCCATTTTGAGTCGCAATAAAATCAACAACCTGAAAAACCCATTTTTGCACTTCGGGGATATTTCGGAGGGGTTCTGGAAAGACCCTCAGCAGCTCTTCACGAGCGTTCATAAATCCAAGTGTCCATTGGCAGAAAGGATTCAATAGGGGATCATTTTTAGAAAGAATCTGTTCAATCGTTTTCTTAAAGCTCACCTGAATATCAGCAGGAAGCGAGTAAAATTTAGTCATCAAACTCTGGAGATCTTTTTGTTGATTGGGAATTGGATTTGCAAGATTGATGAGAGATAGCTTTGGAATCAGGGACTCGATGTCAATTAGCTGATTGCGGAATGCAATAACTTCAGTTGATGAGTTCACATAGCTATCAAAGCGACAGAAAAGCTGAGTGGTTTTTTTGAGTTGCCTCTGAATGTATTCGGGAGTGAGACCAGCATTCTTGGCCTCTATTGAACGAGGATTGTTTGGATTATCAAAATCCCATTGGTCTCCATTGCCGATAAAGGTAACCTTTTGATTATTGGCGTCATAGGTCACTTCGACTTTGATGGGTTTTTTTGGATCGGAACATTCTCCATTAGAAATGATCGGTTGAATCGAGGTAATGACTGGATCGGACATCTTTTTCTCCCTAAAGAAGGTGTTTGCGCAATGAAGTCTGTCTTCATCCCTTTATCGACGTTATTCCCAGGAAGTTGCTAATTGATTCATGTTTTTTCATATATTTTAAATTTTTGCTAACCTCTTGACTTGAATGGATTAATTTCAATATCCCAACCCTACTCATTTTATGTTTTTAAACGGCTCTGAAAGACAAGACAGGAAACCATGTTTGACCAACTGACAGACAAATTTAACAAGGTCATCAACCGCGTGCGTGGCTATGGGCGCCTGAGCGAAAAAAATATCGATGAGGCACTTCGGGAAGTCCGCCTATCGCTTCTGGAAGCGGATGTTCATTTCAAGGTCGTAAAAGATTTTACCGATGCGGTAAAAGTGCGGGCAATGGGGCATGAAGTCCTCGAATCGATTACCCCCGGTCAGCAATTCGTCAAGATCGTGCATGACGAGCTCATCAAAATTTTAGGTCATAGCGAAGAATTGAATCTTTCCTTCAAACCCCCGGTCGTCATTTTGCTTTTGGGTCTGCAGGGAAGTGGAAAAACCACAACCTCTGCAAAACTGGCTCTTCTGCTTAAGAATAAATACAAACGACGTCCTCTTTTGGTGCCGGCCGACGTCTATCGCCCAGCGGCTATCGATCAGCTCAAAACCTTGGGCGATCGACTCCAGATCTCTGTTTTTCCGACAACTCCCAAAGATGATCCGGTCAAAATCACTCAACAGGCAAAAAAATATGCCGAAGATTACGGGTTTGATACCGTCATTCTCGATACGGCTGGGCGCTTACACATCGACGATGTCTTGATGAAAGAGCTCAAACGCATCCACGAAAAAACAAGCCCTCAGCAGGTAGTGCTGGTCGTCGATGCGATGACGGGACAGGAAGCGGTGAAGGTCGCCCAGAATTTTGGTGCTGCCTTACCTCTCGATGGCGTGATCTTAACCAAGATGGATGGCGATGCCCGCGGAGGAGCGGCCCTTTCACTAAAATATATCCTTGGAAAACCGATTCTTTTTGCGGGGGTTGGAGAAAAACCCGAGGAGTTTGAGCCGTTTCACCCCGATCGGATGGCTTCGCGAATTTTAGGCATGGGAGACATTCTCTCCTTGGTTGAACAGGCCCAGGAAAAGCTCGATCTTGCGAAGGCAAAAGAAACAACCGAACGTGTGCTTAAAAAGGGCTTCACCCTGATCGATTTTCAGGATCAGCTGGGCCAGATGAAAAAGCTCGGCCCTTTGGAAAAAATCATGGGGATGATGCCGGGGATGAGTCAGGTGAAAGAAAATGTGAATTTCGAAGATATGAATCGGGATCTTAAAAAGAAAGAGGCGATTTTATCATCGATGACGACTCAAGAGAGAATGCATCCCAAAATTCTCAATGGCAAACGCAGGATGCGCATCGCCCTGGGAAGTGGCACGAATGTCGCCGAGGTCAATCGGTTGCTGAAAGAGTTCGATCAAATGAAAAAGATGATTGATCGGTTTGGAAAATTTGGCATGAAAGGAATGAAAGGATTGGGGAGTTTGTTTGGAAGAGGGTAGTTAACCTCCTGAGATAACAGGGGTTTAGTCATTCTTCGACAGGCTCAAGATGCCTTGTTAAAATGAGAAGGGCATAGTGAACCTAAAGATGGGATAGGGTGTCCGCCAGAGGCGGGCTTACTTTCGTCGGACCATGGACCTGTTCTTCAAAGGCTTATGCGCTCAAGTGTATAAAGACTCGGAACGTTCCAGGGCAACCACTGAGGGATTGCCCCTCCAATTCACCGAACTCTCAAAATCACGTAAGGTAAGTTAAGAATACCGGTTGAAAAAAAAACGGAGACAGATTACAGGGGCCCTTCGGTTTTTGCTAAAAAATCACGAAACCCAAATCTGTTTCATTTTTATTTAAGGAGCAACAATGGCAGTTCGTATTCGTCTCGCCCGTTACGGCGCAAAAAAGAAACCTTTTTATCGTATTGTCGTCGCAGACAAGGAATCACCCCGCGATGGCCGTTTCCTTGAAGTTTTAGGAACCTACAACCCTCTTGTGAAAACCAATCCCTGTGAAATCAAGAAAGATCGCGTCGAATACTGGATTTCAAAGGGAGCCAAATCCACTGAAACAGTCAGTTCTCTCTTGAAAAGCGCTCTTGCTTCGACTCCCAGTTAAGCTCTATCCATGGAATAGTGATCCTCGTCATGCTCATTGTGGAGGTAACCTATGACCCTGAGAAATCTGATAGAAGAGATTTCAAAAGCCCTGGTGGATAAACCGGAAGAAGTCATTGTGACAGAAGTCGAAGGGGAACAAACTACCGTGATTGAGCTGAAAGTCGCGAAAGATGATTTGGGGAAAGTCATTGGAAAGCAGGGAAGGACAGCCCGTGCAATGAGAACAATCCTCGGCGCTGCCTCTACCAAAATTCGCAAACGATCCGTTCTGGAAATTATCGAGTAAATCTGTGGATGCTCATCTTGCGGTTGGAAAGATCCTTGGTGCCTGGGGACTCAAAGGTGCTCTTAAGCTAAACCTTTATCACCCAGAGTCTGAGGCGATTTTAAAAACCCGCCTTATCTTTTTAAAGGCGGGTTTTTCATTTGAGAAAAAAGAAGTGTTTTCTTTTCGCAGGCAGGGAAAGAATTTCGTGTTGCAACTCAAAGGGCTTGAATCTCCTGAAGAAGCCCAGTTGCTGCGCGGAAATGAGATTTACATTTTAAAAGAGGATTTGCCTCACAAACAGTTCGGAGAATTCTATACCTTTGAACTGGAAGGTTTTGACGTTTGTGATGAAACGGGAAAAAGTCTCGGATCTGTAACCAGTTTTGTTCATTATGGGGCTTCCGATCTGCTTTCAGTCCAAACGCCTCAGGCGAAAGAAGAAGTGCTCATCCCCTTTGTTTCGGATTTTATTGTTTCAGTCTCTGAAGAATTAAAAAAAATTTCGGTTAAAAATATAGAGATGTTCCTGGAGAACGACTGATCATTCATTCTCGAATTTTGATCTGATTCCCAGACTCTTCAGGATGAGATCCTTATCTGTCCAAATGCTCACACGCATTGATCTTCTTACCTTGTTTCCAGGATTTTTTGATTCTTACAAAACCCAAAGTCTGGTTGGAAAGGCGATCCAGCAGGGTCTTGTGGAAATTCACCCCCATCTTTTAAGAGATTGGGCGCACAATCGTCATCGCAGTGTGGATGATTTGCCTTATGGGGGCGGCGAGGGGATGGTCTTTCGTCCGGAACCGCTTACTGAAGCCATTTCTGATCTTAAGTCCAGGTATGGTTCCAACCGAGTGATCTATCTTTCCTGCCGGGGACGTCCTCTTCAGCAAAAGCGCGCCAAAGAGATCGTTCAGGAGTACGAAAGACTTTTGCTGGTTTGTGGAAGATACGAGGGAATTGATCAGCGCGTGATTGAGGCTTCAATCGATGAAGAAATTTCGATCGGCGATTATGTGTTATCGGGTGGAGAGCCGGCCGCCCTGGTTTTGATGGATGCCTTGATACGTCTCATTCCTGGGGTGATCGGAAAACCTGCTTCGTTATCAGAAGAATCCTTCGAATCAGGTTTGCTGGAATATCCGCACTACACGCGTCCTGAAATTTTCGAAGGAAAAGCCGTTCCTGAGGTTTTACTTTCTGGCAATCATAAGGCCATTCGGGGCTGGAGGATGCGTCAGGCGATTCTGAAAACCCTTGATACAAGGCCCGATCTGATTGAAAAAGGGAGTTTTTCTCCTGAAATCCAGAAAATGATCGAAGAAGTAAAAAAGGATCGAGGTCTTCTTTAAAAGATAACCTATGGATAAAATGATGTTGAGTTTAAACTTCATGTGAGCCAAAGCTCCCTGCTCTTACATTGACAACCAAAATCTAAATTGTTAAGCCTCACCGACTTTTTTGCCCTAATTTCTCAGGGTTTTTTCTTTAGCCCCGATGGGTTACATCGGAAGACATCGATCTTAAAGATATTTCAGATCGATTAAATTTGGATTGGAGTCCATTTATGAATATTATCGACAAAATCAATCATGCGAACCTTCCTGAAATCAAAGTTCCCACTTTTAGGGCGGGAGACACCCTGCGTGTTCACTGTAAAATTGTGGAAGGTGAAAAAGAGCGTATCCAGATTTATGAAGGAGTTGTGATCAAAAGACACAATAACGGGATCAACTCGAGTTTTACGGTTCGCAAAACCTCGTATGGAATCGGAGTCGAAAGAATTTTTCTTTTATACTCTCCCACCATCGACAAGATTGAGCTGGTCACTCGCGGCCGCGTCCGTCGGGCAAAACTTTATTATCTTCGTAAGCTTTCCGGTAAAAAAGCGCGCATTACTGAGTTACAGAAAAAAATCAATACTGAGCCCAAGGCTCCAGTGGCGCGCCCTGCCACTGCCGTGAGCTGATATTTTTCAGCATGCTGTGAATTTTGAAATTGTTAAAAAGGACAGGAGAGTTTGCCGAATCCCGGGAGATAAGAGAGGAGAGGATTTGACAGACGCAACCTGTCCTTTTTTTTAGGCGTTTCTTGAAAAGTACCGCGCGACGTTTATCCAAACACGCTCTGAGGCAGAGAACCTAAAACCTTTCCCAAAATTTGAGAGAAGTTTAGCCTCACCCAAATTCATGTTTTCTTCACTTAAGATCCCTCCTCAAAAACTCGAGCTTTATCTTCGAAAGCAGGGGATGTGTCCGATTGCTGGTACCGACGAAGTCGGGCGGGGTTGTTTGGCAGGACCCGTCGTTGCGGCAGCGGTGATTCTGCCGGATTCATGTCCTGTTTCAGGAATTACCGATTCCAAGCTTTTATCCCCTGATCGCAGAGAGCGTTTATACGAAGAGATTTTAAAACTAGCATTGGGATGTGGGGTAGGGATTGTGGAAGTAGATGAAATTGATCGTATCAACATTTTTCAGGCCTCTCTCAAAGCCATGAGCTTGGCTGTTTCCAGGCTTAGAATCTCTCCAAAAATTTTGCTCATCGATGGAAAATTCAAGATTCCCATCGAGGCGCCTCCGCAAATTCCTGTCATTAAAGGGGATCTGCATTGTCTCTCGATTTCTGCGGCTTCGATCATCGCCAAGGTAACGCGCGATCGATTGATGAAAACACTCGAAGAAAAATTTCCCGCTTATCGTTTTTCGGCCCATAAAGGTTATCCGACGGCCTTGCATCGCCAGGAAATCCGCCAGGCTGGGCCATCAGAAATCCATCGAAAATCCTTCAAACTCATTTGATTCAAATAACAGCTAGTGACCGTTGTAGAGCTCAAAAAAGCCGGTATCCCAAATAAATTCCCATCCCCACTCCAATCGCCGTTTTTAAAAAGCTCGCGACCAGTCGTGAGAAAAAAACGGCCAGGGCAGAGCGCAAGGCAATCCATAATTTTTTGGTGATGAAAATTTCATAGAGAAAGGCGCCTAGAAAAGTTCCCAATAAAAGTCCCAGGAGCGAGCCAATCAAAAACACCGGCACTCCGATAATGGCACCGAGAAGCCCCCCCGCAACAGATGCCCAGATGGCGCCATTGGACACCTGCATTTTTTTACCTCCCACAAATCCAACTCCCCATTCGATAGCTTCTCCCAAAGAGGCGAAAAAAATCATCAGGATCATTGGAAAAACACTGCTTTCATGTGGGCTTAAGGGGAAAAGATAAGAAGTTAAAAGGCTCAAGGCGACAAGAATCCAGTTTCCAGGAAGTCCCAGAGGAACGATTAAAACAGAGAATAGGATTGCAAGCAGGATCAGAATCTTTGGAATAAAAACCAGAGAGGAAAGCATAGAAAAACTCCAAAAGGGGATGGTATTCCCCCGACAGATTCAAATATTTTAGGACATGAATTTTTAGAATGAGTAAATCCCGTCCTTTGTAATTTTTTAAGAAATCAAACCTCGCCTGTCAGATTCAAGGTTTTGGCTTCTTGCGGTGTATACGTTTTGAGTTGCAGCGCATGGATCCTGGCAGGAATCAAATCCTTTAAAATTTCGTAAACCCTGCGGTGACGATCCACTAAAGATTTTCCTTCAAAGGCCTCACTGACCAGAATGACGATTCCGTGTTTGGCTCCATGACGTCCCCCGATGTGACCTTCATGTTTGGCACTATCATCCAGGACTTTCAAATACTGAATGGGCAAATGATCATTCAGGCGCTTTTCCGCTTCCTGTAAGGGTTTTAACTGCATGGTCTCTCCTTCCGATAACTTTATTGACATTAAGTTTTAAAGGTTATTTAGAAAACGACATCATGAAAAATCTCAACGCCAATCCCGAGCCGGAATGGAATCTTTCCCGTGCTATCCAGCATTACAATATTGAAAACTGGGGGCTCGGATTCTTTTTTGTGAATGAAAAGGGACATCTTTGCATGCAGCCTTATGGGCGCGAAGGTCCGAGTATCGACATCATGGACATCGTTGAGGATATTCAGGAAAAAAAACTGGGGTTTCCCTGTGTGATTCGTTTTCAGGATATTTTGCGTTCACGTGTCGTGGCGCTCAATGAAGCTTTTTTAAAATCCATTCAGGAACATCAGTATCGCGGAAAGTATTACGGGGTTTATCCCATTAAGGTCAATCAGATGCGTGAAGTGGTCGAGGAGATTCTCGACGCCGGGGCTCCCTATCATTTCGGTTTGGAAGCTGGCAGCAAAGGCGAGCTGATTCCGGTTTTGGCTTTGAATACCGACCCCGAGGCCCTCACGATCTGTAATGGTTACAAAGATCAAGCTTTCATGCGCCTGGCCCTTTTGGGTCGCAAGCTGGGGCGCAAGGTGATTGTCGTCATCGAAAAGTTATCCGAGCTTCCGCAGATTTTAAGAATTGCAGAAGAGATGCAGGTCCAACCTCTGATCGGTTTGCGTGCCAAGCTCACCACCAAAGGAACGGGTAAGTGGGAAAGCAGTGGCGGTGATTTTGCCAAGTTCGGTCTGACCACTCCAGAAATCATTCGCGCGGTTCAAATCCTGAAAGATTCCAAAAAAGAAGACTGCCTGAAGCTTTTTCATTTCCATGTCGGCAGCCAGCTCACTGACATCGGAACCGTTCGCGATGCCGTCAAAGAGGGAGCGCGTATTTATTCCAAGCTTTATAAGATGGGCTTTCCGATTGAGTACTTTGATATCGGGGGTGGACTGGGTGTGGATTACGATGGTTCACGCACAACCGGGACCTCTTCGATCAACTACACCCTCGAAGAATATGTCGACGATATCGTCACGAATCTTCAGGAAATCTGTCAGGATGAAAAAGTGCCCGAACCCAACATCACCAGCGAATCCGGACGGGCAATCACTGCCCATCACTCCTGTGTGATCATGTCCATTTTTGGAAATATCGAGATCGGCTCCAACGAAACCCCTCCCGCAGTTGAGAAAATGAAAGAGCCCGAACCTGTTCGAAGACTTCGAAAGCTCGTCGCATCCGTGAATGGCAAAAACGCCCTCGCTTCGTTTCACCAGGCCTCCGCCAAAAAAGAAGAAGCGCTTTCCATGTTCAAGTTGGGGATCATCAGTCTGGAAGATCGTGCGAAGGTTGAAGATCTTTTCTGGCAGCTTTGTCGTGCGATCATTCGCCTGAACCAGGGGCAAAAGCATGTGCCCGAAGATACGGCGCATCTGGGAGATCGCATGGCCGATCAGTATCTGGCCAACTTTAGCCTGTTCCAAACGGCTCCCGATCACTGGGCCTTTGATCAGCTTTTCCCCATTGTTCCCATCCATCGTCTGAATGAAATGCCTTCGCGCGAGGCGACGATTGTCGATATTACCTGCGATAGCGATGGCAAGGTCGATCGGTTTATCGATCTGGTGGATGTGCGCGACACGCTTAGTTTGCATCCCTTAAAACCCGGTGAGCCTTATTTTATCGGCATGTTTTTGCTGGGCGCCTATCAGGACATCATGGGGGACATGCACAACCTTTTTGGGCGAGTGAATGAAGTGCATGTTTTCTGCGATGACGAAGATCCCGAAGATTATTATATCGAAGAGGCCATCCCCGGCGATACCGTTGAGAAAGTGCTTTCCCGTTTGCAGTATGCTCCTACCGATCTCGCCCGACAGGTGAAGACTGCCATTGATCAGAAAATAAAAGAGGGGAGTATCAAGCCCAAAGAGGGGGTCGGTCTCATCGATTTTTATGAAGAAGAAATGAATGGCTATACCTATCTTTCTCCTTCTACGCATCTCTCTGGAAATGGGCGGTGAGGATCCGCTCCTCCTTTAAACCCTGTCTCCACTAAAGAAAAATCCGATCTGCTTTTCTATGAAAAAAGTTTTTATTGAAACCTATGGTTGTCAGATGAACGTCGACGATTCTCTTAGAATGTCCCGTTCGCTTCAGCCTTTAAATTATGAACCGACCGAGGTTCCAGAAGAGGCCGATCTGATTGTGATCAACACCTGCAGCGTGCGCGAGCGCGCTTCCCACAAGGCCCACTCGGCGATTGGTCGTTACCGCATTCAAAAAGAAATGCGGCCTGGAACTCTGCTGGGAATCACGGGCTGTCAGGCTCAGGCGGAGGGAAAGTCATTGCTCAAACGGTTTCGTTATTTGGATTTCGTGCTGGGCCCTGACCAGATTGGCAATCTTTCCGAAATTGTTGCGGAGCTTGAAGCGGGACGTACCCGTTCTGTAGATGCGACGGCGCGTATCAAACCTCAGGATTTTTCCTTCGTCGATCTTTCGCTGAAGGGACGCGAAACCCTTCGCTCGGCCTTTGTGACGATCATGAAAGGCTGCGATAATTTCTGCTCATTTTGTATTGTTCCGTTTGTGCGCGGTCGTGAAGTGTCGCGGCCGAGCTCTGAAATCATCGAAGAGATTCGCTCGCTTAGTGAACATGGAGTTCAGGAAGTAACACTGCTCGGTCAGAATGTGAATTCATACGGGACCAAACGCAGTGATGACGTTTCCTTCGCCCGTCTGCTTCAAAAAATTGCAAACGAAACTCCCATCCGTCGGATTCGCTTTACGACCTCGCATCCCAAAGATGTCCATGAAGATTTGATGAAGGCTTTTGAAATAATCCCAGCGCTTGCCAGGCACATCCATCTTCCGGTTCAATCAGGTTCCAATGAGGTCTTGAAAAGAATGTACCGGACGTATACTCGTGAAGAATATCTTGCGATTGTGGAAGGCTTGAGAACACAATGTCCGGATATTGCAATCACAACCGATTTTATTGTCGGCTTTCCAGGCGAAACAGATCGGGATTTTGATGAGACTCTCTCTCTGATCGAACAGGTCCAGTTTGATGCTGCTTATTCTTTTGTTTACTCTCCACGACCGCATACGACAGCCGGGCGCTATTTTACAGATGACGTTCCCAATGAAGTCAAAGAAGATCGACTGCGCCTCTTGCAAACCAGGCAGTCTGAAATCACTTTTTCCCATCATCAGCAGTGCGTAGGGAAAGAATATGAAATTCTTCTGGAAGGTCCTTCACGTATTGGCGAAACCTTTCAGGGACGCACAACCCATTTCAGGATTGTGCACTTATCTGGTCTGAATCCAGCCCAGCCTGGAGACTGGATAAAAGTGAAAATTGCCCGGGCCACCCCTACCGCCCTGATTGGAGAAGCGAGTTAATAACCATGGAATCAGAAAACAACCACGTACAAATGAAAGTGACCGGTCTGACGATCGATCCCTTTACCAACATGCCCATCATTATCCTCAAGGATTTGGAGGAGAAGATGGCACTCCCGATCTGGATTGGACTCATCGAGGCCTCCTCGATTGCCACCGAGCTTGAAAAAATCCAGCTTGCCCGCCCCATGACTCACGATCTGATTCGAAACCTTTTAAAAGAATTGGCAGTGGATGTTGAAAAAATCGAAATCAGTGATCTTTCCGACAACACTTTTTATGCGAGTATTTTTTTCAAGGCTGGAGAAAAACAGATGGTGCTGGATTCGCGCCCTTCGGATGCAATTGCGATTGCTTTGCGATCCGAGGCGCCCATTTATGTTTATAAAAAGGTGATGGAGAAATCACGGCGGATCGATCTTTCCAAGACTGGTGATCAGGATAGCACCAAAAAACAAAAATGGGCCGAGGTTCTTGAGAATTTGTCTCCTGAGGATTTTGGAAAATACAAAATGTAAACTCTCATTCATATTATGCTGCGACATCGAATCTGGTATTTTTTCCCCCTGGCTTTTTATCTGGTGCTCATCTTCTATCTATCCTCGCGCCCTGCGTTCGCCATTCGTCATGATAAGATCGGACATACGCTCGAGTATGCAGGCTTGGGATTTTTGATTGCACGGCTTTTTGTCTGGAGGCTCCGGGGAGCGATCCGCCCGATGGGAATTGTTTTGGGATCGGTGTTGTTGGGTATGATTTATGGAATGACGGATGAATTTCATCAATCTTTCGTTCCGGGCCGTGAATCGAGTGGTTGGGATGTGATGGCCGATGCCTTCGGCTCACTTTTGGGAGCGCTCAGTTATGTTCTCTATCATTACCTTAAAAGGACAATCACCTCACGTGCATGAATCGGTTTTTCTGGCGCCCGGGTCTTTTCTCATCGGCGACGTCCAGATTTCCGAGGGCTCCAGCGTTTGGTTTAACTCAGTTTTGCGCGGCGATATCCTGTCCATCCAGATTGGCAAAAACTCCAATATCCAGGATTTATCGATGATCCACACCAGCACGGGCGTCAGCCCTTGCGTGATAGGGGATGAGGTCACTGTCGGCCATCGGGTCATTTTGCATGGTTGTCAGATTTCCAGCCGTGTGATTGTGGGGATGGGATCCATTCTCATGGATGGTGCGCAGATTGGTGAAGATGTCATTATTGGTGCCGGATCGATCGTCACCGAAAAAATGGTCCTTCCTCCCCGTACCCTCGCTTTGGGGAGCCCCTGTCGGGTGAAACGCGATTTAAACGAGCAGGAGATAAGCTTCATAAGACTCTCGGCCCTCAACTATCAGGAACGGGCTAAAGAGTACTTGCTTACCAGTCGCCTAAAAACGCTCTGAACATCTTCTTCCCATTTGAAAAGATCCACGCTACCAATTTCTGCATGACCGAAAATTCACGTCTTTTTCTTCTCGACGCTTCCTCTTATTTATTTCGAGCCTACTATGCGATTGGGCATCTTTCGAATTCGAAGGGTGTTCCAACGAACGCGACGTACGGGTTTTTGCAGATGCTGCTTCAGCTGATCAAAGGCCAAAAACCCACCCACCTGGTGGCCGTTTGGGATCGGCCCGAGCGTAATCTCAGGAAAGATCTTTTTGAGGCCTACAAAGCCAATCGTTCACAAATGCCCGAAGATCTGGCGGTGCAGATTCCCTGGATTAAACGGGTGCTGGCGGCTATGAAAATCCCGTCACTTGAGCTGCCAGGTTATGAGGCGGATGATCTTATCGGTACGATAGTCCACTCCTTTCGCTCGCCCACGCCTTCCCCTTCCATCGATCCTCAAATTGTTATTGTCACGGGAGATAAAGACCTCATGCAGCTGGTTTCCGATCGGGTATGTCTGCTGGATACGATGCGTGGAAAATGGACGCGCTCGCCAGAAGTTTATGAGCGTTTTGGGGTTGGGCCGGAGAAGGTCATTGAGGTATTGGGGCTTTCGGGTGATACCAGCGATAATATTCCCGGGGTTCCGGGGATAGGTGAAAAGACGGCCTCTCAACTGATTCAACAATTTGGATCCATCGAAGAGCTTTATCAGAGAATCAATGAGGTGAAGGGAAAGCGGCGGGAGACGCTTGAAAAAAACAAAGAACTCGCCTTGTTGTCCAAAAAGCTGGTGACGATCCATACCGACATTTCTCTTCAATTTGATTTTGAAGATTCAAACTTTAACCTATCGTATTCCAATGATTTTTTTGAGTTGTTAAAGGAGCTAGAGTTTGGGCGTCTTTTGGCACAACTGGGTCCGGAGCTTGAAGGAACAGGAGCGGTTTCTCAGCTGACAGTCTCCCTTGATACCCAGTGCTATGTGCTCGTGAACACGCCTGAGCTTTTAAATCAGCTTTTAATCGATCTTGCGAATGCACCCGAATTTTCCTTCGATACCGAAACGACTTCTCTCAACACCCTTCATGCAAACCTCGTAGGGCTTTCATTTTCGACCGGGGAAAAGACTTACTATATTCCGGTAGGGCATGTGACTCCGCTTTTAACCCTTCTGGATCAGGATCCTATTTCCTCTCTCTCTGATCCTCTTTCTGAAGATCTCCCTCTCGTTCCTCCCAACAAACCAGATGAGAGAAATTTTCAGCTAAATCATAAGGTTGTTTTAAGTGAGCTCAAGTCAATTTTAGAAAATTCCGAAAAACCCAAAAGTGCCCAAAACTTAAAGTACGATTATCAAATTCTCAAGCAGGCTGGGGTTCATCTGCAGGGGTGTTATTGTGATACGATGATTGCGGCCTATCTTCTGGATCCTTCCGAGAGTGCAGGGATGGATCATTTGTCTCTCAAATATCTTGGTCATAAAACCATTACTTATGAAGAGGTTATAAAAAAAGATAAAAGTAAAACATTCGCGGAGGTGTCCCTTCAGAATGCCCTGGAATATTCGGGCGAGGATGCCGAAGTCACTTATCGTTTAAGTCAGATTTTATATCCCAAGCTCAAAGAAGAAGGATTGATGAGGGTTTATCAATCGATCGAGCTTCCCCTGATTCCTGTCCTTGCCGAGATGGAGCTTAAAGGAATCAAGATCGATGCATCTTACCTTGAAAACTTGCGTGAGGACTTTTCGAGTCGTCTGGATCAGATTGAAAAAAAAATTTATCAGATCGCAGGAGAGGAATTTAATATTCAATCTCCAAAACAGTTAGGTAACATATTATTTGAAAAGCTGAAATTGCCGGTTCAGCGCAAAACAAAAACCGGTTATTCCACCGATGTTGATGTGCTTGCTGAGCTGGCCCGTCATCATGAATTGCCCCGTGAGATTTTATCCTTCCGCTCCCTCGCCAAACTGAAATCCACCTATATCGATGCCTTGCTGAGCCTTGCCGATCCCAATACCCATCGGGTCCACACCTCTTTCAACCAAACAATTGCCGAAACCGGTCGTCTTTCCAGCACAGGTCCCAACCTTCAAAACATTCCCATCCGTACCGAAGAAGGACGCAAGATCCGGCGGGCCATTATTGCCGAAGAAGGTTTTCAATTGCTCTCTGCGGATTATTCCCAGATCGAGTTGCGGATTTTGGCCCATCTTTCCGAAGATCCTGCCCTGCTTTTTGCCTTTCAAAACGATTTGGACGTCCATCGAATGACAGCCGCTTCCCTGTTTCATTTTTCAGAAGATCAGGTCACTCCTTCCATGCGTGCGGTTGGTAAAACGGTGAACTTTGGGGTGATTTATGGGCAAAGCGCCTTTGGCCTCTCAGGCCAGATTGGGGTTTCGCCGGGAAAGGCGAAAGAATACATCGACCAGTATTTTGAGAAATACCAAGGGGTGCGGCGCTATCGCGAAGAAGTTTTGGCCCGTGCGCGCGAAACCCTGGAGGTTCGTACTCTTTATGGCCGTCGCCGCAAGCTGCCTGATTTGAAAAGTCGAAATCCCAACTTAAGAATGATGAGTGAGCGCATGGCTTTCAATAGTGTCATTCAGGGAACTGCCGCCGATCTTATCAAGCTCGCCATGATTCGGATCGATGAAAAAATCCATTCGCAAAATCTCAAATCCCGAATGCTTTTGCAGGTTCATGACGAATTGGTCTTTGAGGTAGCCTCCGATGAAATTTCTCTCATGAAGCAAATGGTTCAGGAACAGATGGAGCAGGTGGTCTCTTTAAAAATCCCTTTAAAAGTAGATCTTTACCTCGCCAAAAATTGGGCAGAAGGAAAGTAGGGGGTGGGGAAAGAAGTCAGGAGGCAGAATCTAAAAGTCAGAATTCACAAGGACGATAATTGCGTCTTTGCAATCCGCCAAAGATCGCTCTTCAGAATCAGAAAAAAGCTCACATTCCAATTTCTCGGCAGAACTACCCCGCCCTTATGGGCACCCTCCGAAGGAGGGGAATAAAAATAATCAGAATCCAGATTCTGAATTCTAATTTCTTTCTTCTCTCCTTACCCCTCTCACTCCCAAAAAACTCAAGAAAAACAGCTTTTTCCATTCCTCTCCATTGACTGTCAAAATTCCACCTCTTTTTGGCAGTATTTACGCAACCAATTTGCGGAAGGTGACGATATAATAGCCAAAGACAAAAAGTCTTGGTCATGCCTTCAAATCGTTAGTTTTATTTTATTTTTTTTATAAATCGTCCGTCTTCTTTCTGAATCGTATCTTTATTATCCACGCGCTTATGGTTACAGGTCCTATTCGAACTACATCTTCTGTCCACACTTTTGCTCAGCTGCCAGATCGAGTATTTTCGTTAGGCAACGAACCTTCTTCAAATGCCAAATCTTCCACTCATCCTCTAGACTCCTCGGCTTCTCTTAAACTCGATCAATATCTACAACTCACCAAACTGGTAGCCTTGCATGGCATTGATTTGCGAACGGACATTGGTCCCGATCAACTTGAGGGGGAGCTCAAGGTGGCGGCGGAGAAGATGGCGGCGGAGGCGGCAAAGCGACTTCAGGCCGGTAAGCTAGAGGATGCCGCCC
>JBPOIC010000011.1:0-8647 GCA_052034865.1 Myxococcota bacterium
CTTTTGGAAGCGGAGGTTCTCTTGTTCAACATTGTTTCCACCCCGGACAAGTGGGTCTTGGAAAGAGCGGGACTCAAGATGGGAGAAGGCTTGGGACAATACCGCAAATATCTTGCCTCCGAGGTCCAAGATCGCACGCACGCCGCCCGGCGGTTTCTGACACTGGCAAAAAAGCAGGGCCTTGCCTGCTCTTTCGAAGCGGAAGCCGCTCTTGGTTCCGCCGATGAGGATATTTTAAATCGGGCGAGAAAAAAGAAGGCCCAGCTCATCGCCCTGGCCTCCCAAAGCGGCCGGCTCAAAGCGGGACTTTTAGGAAGCACGGCGCGCAAGATCATGCGCGAATCAACCCTTCCTGTCTGGGTGTCACATCCTTAAATCAACGGACTTGGCTCTCATTAGATAGGGCTGAACTCGAAGTTGCCAGGTGTAGATTGGTCAGCCTTTTCTGAGACTGTGCATGAGATTGCCCTGCCTGCCTCACTCTGTTCATCTTCATTCACCAAGCGTATGGACCGGCCCAGCTCTCTTAAGTGCCTCCGTCAAAATCGCTTCCAGATCTGGCTGGTTTTATTGCCAACTCATCCGCTCGCAGGGAATCGCGAATCCGGAAGAGGTTCATGCTGTCATGTTGGAAACCGATGGGAGCTTCAGCGTGGTACGAAAATCTGAAGGCCCGGCTTCAGCACTTTCGAACGTCCAGGAGCGCTCGAGCGCCTCCGCAACTTTTTCGGCGACTGATCTCTAAATGGGAAAATTCATGCGGATTCGCATTCCGCTACGTTTTTTGATCTGCAATATCAATATAATGACACTTGTGCCTTCCTGAGTGCCGATTACAACAATGTGACAGAGTACTGGCCACGCTGGCATTTCAGATTTTGATACGGAGGCTTCTGCCTGGAGAAGCTCGAGTAGATAAAGCCGGCCAAGATGAAATAAGCTTGAATGAGAGATGCGAACGCTTTTCAATAAATTTTAAAGTGAGCGTCAGGGGAGAAACATGGAAGCCAGTTTTTTCTCGGTATGGCGGTTGATGAAGGGAATGTTTGAAAAGTTGGCAGAGCGTGCTCCTTACTTGATCGTCGCCTTGCTTGTGTTTGGTTTCTCAATCTTTGTGGGTCATCTCCTCAGAAAGATGATTCGCCGGTTTGCCCTCAGGCGCGTCCCCTACCGCAACCTCGCATTTGTTCTCGGGCGCCTGATCCAATGGTCGATGGTCTTTCTGGGGCTGATGGTCGCCCTGGTCATTGTTCTTCCCAACTTCACCCCAGCGCGTCTGGTTGAGCTTTTAGGGATTGGTGGGATTGCCGTTGGTTTTGCATTCAAGGACATTTTGCAAAATTTTCTGGCTGGCATCCTGCTTTTACTCACCCGACCCTTTCGGATCGGCGACCAGATCGTCGTTGGCAACTACGAGGGGGACGTTGAGGATATTCAGACGCGGGCGACGCTCATCAAAACTTACGATGGACGCCGTGTGGTCATCCCAAACACCGAGCTTTTCACAACGTCCGTGACCGTGAACACAGCCTTCGCCCTGCGTCGACTGGAGTATGATTTTGGAGTGGGGTATGGCGATGATCTTAAAGAGGTAAAGCGGGTGGCCCTTCAGACAATCCGGTCCTGCGAAGGGGTGTTGGATGATCCGCCTCCGGATATCCTGGTAGTCGGATTTGCAGAGAGCGGGGTGCAGGTCCGCATCCGCTGGTGGATCCAGCCACCCCGTCGCCAAAATGCGCTGGATCAGCGCGATCAGATCCTGAACGACGTGAAAAACGCACTGCACGAGCACGGAATCGATATTCCCTTTCCCACCCGTCAGATCCTGTTTCACGATCAGACTGAAGAAGTCGACGGAGATCGGTCGCGGCAGCGCGAGGGCTGGCCGAGGGGCATCGGGTCAACTCCCAAACCACGCAATCTTTTGGGTGCATTCAAGCCCCTGAGGGTCCAAAAAGCCGATGAGACAGGGGGCAGGTCTCATGAATAACTCCCATCCTGTTTTTATCCGTAAGACCCTGATCGTTATTTCCCTATTTTTCTTCTTTCTTCTTTTTTTTCTTTTCGTTGGGTATGCGCGGAACGTCCTGCTTTTGTTTTTTGCATCCATTCTGATCGCAGCGTTTTTAAGAGGGATGGCTCATCTTTTGAACCGGTATCTTACCCTTCCCTTTGGATGGGCATTGGGGGCTGTCTATGTAGGCATCTTTCTCATCACGGGTCTGGGCGTCTGGTTTCTGGAAGGTCGTATCACCCTGCAAGTCGATCAAATGCGCCAGGAGTGGGGGCTAGCGGTCAGTGCCTTCAGGGATTGGGCAGGCTCATCCAAATGGGGACAACAGCTGGCTGAGATCCTCGCTCACCCACAGCAGATCTTGTCGCACGGAATTCCTCTCCTTCCGAGGGCGGCGGATGCTTTTTCGTCGATTCTTTCCATCCTCGGGGGTGCACTCATGATCTTTGTCGTGAGCTTGTACCTTTCAATCTCTCCTGAACTTTACTTGAATGGTTTGCTTTCGCTGATTCCCGTTTCCAACCGACCGAAGGTTAAAGAGGCATTGACCCATACCGCCTGCACCCTGCGCCAATGGTTGATGGGTCAGCTGATTGCGATGTCATTGGTCGGGATTTTGACGGGCTTGGGGCTTTGGTTCCTGGATATTCCCTTGCCGATCACCTTGGGGGTTCTGTCAGGCTTGCTGGATTTTATCCCCAACTTCGGGCCGATCTTCGCTGCGATCCCGGGGGTTTTGTTCGGCCTGATGCGAGGGCCGATAGAGGCCCTGTATGTGATGATGCTCTATCTGGGAGTTCAGCTGATTGAGTCCAATATCCTCGTGCCTCTCATTCAGAAAAAAATGATCAAGCTTCCCCCCGCCTTGCTCATTATCACCCAGTTGATCCTGGGGACCTTGAGTGGTTTTTTGGGACTGATCTTTGCGACGCCCCTGATTGCCGCCGGCATCGTTTTGATCAAGGACTTGTATGTAACTGGAGTGCTGGAGAAGGATTCAGAACCAGGTGAAAAATGATGAACAAGGAGATCCCTGTGATGAGGATAGGATTTTTTTAAAGGATGCAGAACCTTCCTGGCATCCATTTCTGCTTATCATACTCCCCTCAATCATCATCCTTCGGTTTCAAGCTACGATCATGTCTCGTTTTCAACGCCCGTTGAACGGGTTTCAGGTGTTGGGGCGGGTGGTTTGGTACGTTGCACATTAGAAAAGAACAACGCCCACGCCAGAAAGGCCATCAGAATCAGGATTGCGATTGCAGCACCAGGGATTCCTGTTTTTCGACGACGCTGAAAGGGAGAGGTGGTCTGTTTCATCGTCGAACTCCTTCGGCTCCCACGCAATTCAGACGCATCGATTCGGTTTCCTGATTGAGGAGGGCTGTGAGATTTTGAGTTTTGGTACCAGGACTTAAAACCTTTTCCTTACCGCTGAAATTTTCCTGGCTGAAGGCGGTCACCTGCGCCTGCGGGCCCAAAATCATGCTGTCGATCTGCCCCTTCCAGTCTGTTCCGTCCGGCATTTGCAGGTGTGGAAGATTCAATGGCCCCAGCAAGGTTCGGCTAGGACCTACATAAGTGTAGCTATCAAAAACACGAACCCAGCAGCCATTCCCAAAATCAGTGGTGGCGGTGAAAGCGAAGGGTAGCAGTAAAATGACCGTCTCAGCCTGTCGACCTGATACCGAAGGTGCGGTGTTGTTGGGAGTGAACTTCATTTCTGTCTGTGCTTTCTGTGATAGGGCTTTGGAATTTGCAGGTAGAATGCCTGCTGAAAAAACAAGAAGAAAAACCGGAAAGAACTTTTGCAGGATATGGGATAAAAAAAATCGCATCGGGACCTCCTTTTCAAATGGGTAAAGATTCAAAAACACCATTTTTACAATAGGGAGAACCTTTCCTTTAAAACAAGTGTGAGATCCATTTTATGGCGCTGCGCCCTGATGTCTAAATAGTCATGAAAATGACAACCCTCCACTTCTTTGTTCTGGGGCGGGTGCTTCTCCACGATGTTCCCACCGAGTAGAAAATATATAGATTCATCATCTTTGGAAGCACTTGTGCCATCCTTCCTTATTGCTGTTTAAAACAATGTGACAGAGTACTAGCGAAGCATTCACTAAAATCCGTTGGGTTACTCACTGGATTCAAATGCCCCCCGTCGCGATGAATTAATTTGTAAAGCGCGTTCAAGGTGACTTGCGCTCACGCGTTCTTTTAAAATCCTTCTAAAAGATGGAAACTACCCCTTCTTCCTCACCAACGATCTGCGCGGCGCTGGGTGCCAATCTCATGATCGCCACCGCAAAGTTTATCGCAGCGGGGTTCACACAAAGCTCGGCAATGCTTTTTGAAGGTATTCACTCCTGGTGGATACAGGAAACCAGCTGCTGATGCTTTTGGGAATCAGGCTCAGCAAAAAATCTCCGATCCTGCTCACCCCTTCGGTTATGGGAAAGAACTTTACTTCTGGAATCTTATCGTTTTCCTGCTCATTTTTGCTGTCGGCGGCGGGATGTCATTTTACGAAGGAATCATTCATCTGATTAGGCCTGAGCCGATCCTCCATCCCCTCGCAAACTGTCTTGTCCTAGAGATCTCCATGGGGGCAGAGGGTTATTCCTTTTCTGTCGCCTTACGGGAGATGCTACGCCGTAAGGGAAAGCGCGGGCTTTGGGCGCAGGTACACCAAAACAAGGATCCTGCTGTTTATACCGTTTTGTTCGAAGATACGGCGGCTCTTGTGGGACTGATGATCGCTTTGCTTGGGGTGTATCTGGGCGAGCAGTTTGAAAACCCCTATTTCGACGGAAGCGCTTCGGTGCTGATTGGATGTTTGCTGATGGCTGTCGCTGTGCTGCTTGCTTATGAAAGCCGCGGGCTACTCATTGAAGAGGGGGTAGGCAAATCCAAACTCTTGCTCTTGACGGAAAAAGTGGAAGAAGAACCAGAGGTTGAGAAAGTACTGAGTTTCCTCACGATGTGTCTGGGTCCCCACGAGATTCTGGTCAATCTGAAAATCAGACTCAAAAAAATATCGCCGCACGAACTTGGTTCGGTGGCCAGTCGGGTCGAATCAAAAATGAAAAGCGAAGAATCAGATATTCAAAGAATTTTTATCGAGGTCGTGCCCGGAGAAGAATCCTCGCCTGGATGAAAACAAGACAGGCTGACGTTATCCCCCTTCCGTTTCAAGGTGATGTTTTTTCCATTCCTTAAATCCGCCTTCCATCTCCATCACTGCATATCCCTCACCGGCAAACCGTGCACACGCCCTGGTCGCCAGGTAACAGACGATCGAGTAACAGTAGAGGATGTTCGTTTTATCCCTGGCAAGGCTCGTCAGATTCCCCCAACCATCTTGCGGGAGATTGATCGCCCCCGGGAGGTGTTCCTTCTGGTAATCCTCAGCCGCCCTCACGTCTACCAACTGGATATATTTCCCCTTTTCTCGGCGTAAGCGATCTACTTCCATCGGCCCTGCGGTAAATTTTAATTTGGTCTCAAAATATTGTTTTGCCTCGTCTGGATCCGGCATTTTCACAGACTGTTCCTTTTGGGTTTTCTCCTCTTCCATCGTAGCGGGTTTTTGCCTATCGCTTTCGAGGCTCTTGTCTCCGGTGAAAGGCGTTTGGCCCGAGTATTCATTGGGCAATGTTTGATCGGCTCCCTCGTATGGGTCGAAGGCCTGGCCTTTCGGACGGGGGGGAGGGGATCCGGTGCTGAATGATTTTTGATTTTCCATAAGGTCTCCTTTTCATCCATTGAGATGCATCTCAGGATTTCTTTAAGAAATAGTTATTTCAGAAAGGGGTTGTAAAGTGACTGGGTCCTAACGACGCGAAAGAAGCCATCCTCCCATCAGTGCAAGTCCTGCTGCTACCCAACCACGGTGAGAATCCACCCAAAACAACGGACTGACGGTATGCGCTCTGGCGTCGCAGCGGCCATAGGCGCCATGATCCTGGGCATCGTCCATAGGCTTGAACAGGTTGTTCGGACGGTTCGGATCCGCTGGCAGGTTGCTCTGCTGGGCATCGTAGTTCGTCCGGGCGAGGTAACGATCGATATATCCAGGAAAGATCTTGTTTCCCACTATCGCTTTTACAGTAGGCCAACCCAGATACATCTCCCGCCTCGGATGCTCCACAAGGTAAAGCGCTGCCTTGGCCATAACTTCGTGCTGATAGATGGGCGGGACCGGCTGGGCACGCTGAGGCAGACGGCATGACCCAGTCGAACTGGGGAGTGTTAACGGCGGGCAGGTGAAGCATCATTAGGCGGATGCGACTTCGATCGTGGATCAACTCACTTCTCAGCGAATCTGTAAAACCGCGGACGGCCATTTTAGCTACGCAATAGGCGGATTGAGGCGGGATGTTTCGGTAAGCTAAAGCCGAGCCAATTTGCAGAATGGTGCCTTCGTTTCTGGGCATCATTCTCTTTAAGGCGGAAAGTGTTCCGTGAACGTAGCCCAGGTAAGTGACTTCCGTCACGCGTCGATATTCCTAGGGCTTCATCTCTTTGACCGGAGAAAAAACCGAAACCATCGCGTTGTTGATCCAAACATCAATCCTGCCGAACTCTTCCTCAATAAGCTCAGCTGCTGCTTCAACTTCATCGGATTGTGAGACGTCGGTCGGGCAAAAAACAGCGCCCCCAGCTCTTCGATATCCTTTTTGGTGGCCTCCAGCCCTTTGTGGCCTCTGGCCAGAAGGCCGATGCTGGCCCCGCGTTTAGCAAATGCCAATGCGATTGCCCGCCCTACCCCAGCCGAGGCTCCGGTGATGACAACGACTTTTTTGGTGGGTGAAGAATAGGAAGGAAAAGTTTCTATTTCTCAAATCTAGTCCAGACAGGAACAAAAACCACAAGCGGGACGGAAAGGTTTTGTTCGGTCTCCTTGATCTCATTGTTATTTGTCGTTCTAGTTTAGGATTGAAGGGGAAAATGGATATGGCTCCAATGAATTCTTTAAAAGAAAATAATAAGCTCAAGGTGGTAACTGCGAAGGCCGCTTCACAGACGCATGGAATAGAAGATGCGATGACTGTTAAAAACCAGCATCTATTTTTTGTATCAACATCAGCCGGACAAATTCCCCTGAAAGGTAGGCATGCTTAGAGTCTTCACTACAACGATTGCCGGTATCTGGATGGCTATGAAATTCAGATCGGAAACACCTTTCCGGATGTGTTGGTAGCCTCTAGAGATGAGCGTTTTCGGGCTTTGTTTGAGTCTACCAACCATCAGATCTCCTTGTCGAAAGATCAGACTCTCGGAAGACAAAGTCTTGGCATTACGCTGGAGCGGTTGGTAGAAAGCGACCCTCTCCTATTTAATGATACCTACTCGTTTTGCAACTACACCCTCGACACGGTTTGGCAGGGGAAACTTCAAACCCCTAATAACCGACGAATGACTCAATCTCTATTCACTTCCTATATTTTTGAAGATGACCGGGGGCGTACGTTGTTTCAGCGTCCTGCTAACTGGCAATCAGCCCCCGAGCCCCCCGACGGCCATTTGGTCTTTTTTCCCCCCGATGAGTCGGGTTATTGTCGAATGTTCGGCCATCTCGCCCAAGCCCCTCAACCCATCCACTTCATCCCTCAAATGCTCTTAGAGTCTCAGCAAGAGATGAGACGTTCCGCGCTGCATCAGATGTTGGGAGGACATCCTGTCGAGATTTATCCAGAAATCCTGGAGAGTGGCGATGTCCTGCTCCAATACGTGTACGGCACACTGGATGAGCACGATACCCATTGGCTTACATTAAACTGGGCCTTCACCAACCTTGTCTCCGACGTCCCTACTGTGATCCTCAACGCTTCATTCAGCTGGACCATTCCCACGGCTATCCATGAAACCCCACGCGGAGCAGACTGAATTAACATGCTTCAAAAGCAGATGTGTGAGGTTCGTTTCGTCAATCGATCTCCATGGGTTTAGTTTTGCTAAACCTTAAGTTACTCCCTTATTGTCTCTCCAAAGAACTCAGCTCTTAAAAAGGATGCAGGCGGGATTAAAACCCGCAACGATTGCAATGCCTGAGATCTATCCTCAATTACTTCATCAAAAAAAGACACATCACGTTTAATGCGGTCTCGGTCGTGGGTCTTTTACCTGAGATCGATGCCCATTACGATTACTTGAATTTTGAGGAAGCGGATCGGTTCCTGATCTACACGAACCAAAAATATACAAAGCACAAACGCTGGATCTATCGTCTCTATTTGTTGGCCTTAAATACTGGGGTGTGTTGGGGGGAGATCGTCGCTTTGAAGTGGGATAAAGTGGATTTTAACCGGAAGACGATCATTGTTTCACACAGCTATTGTAAAACGTTCAAACAAATCCGAGAGACCACCAAGGGACGTAAGGTGAGATATGTGGGGATGAATTCGTCTCTTCTTCCGGAGTTGATATAACAGTATCAGGAAAGACCGGCTTTAAATCCTCACAACCTTGTTTTTCCTAAGTATGGAAAAATAATCGATCTGAAAAATTTCAAGCGCGACTACTTTGAGAAGGATCTTAAAGACGCTGAAATTCGCCGAATCCGATTTCACGATTTACGGCACACCTTCGCTTCCCATTTCATGATGCGAGGGGGTAACCTCTACGATC
>JBPOIC010000035.1:0-36669 GCA_052034865.1 Myxococcota bacterium
ATCACGTCTTTTCTCATTCTGGACTCTTATTGTTTTTATTCCCCTCCTTTGGAGGGGTGCCCCTACCGAGAAATTGAGTTAAGGTTTTTCTTCCGCCTTCTTTCTTTTCCCCCTTCCTTGACATTGCCTGAAAGAGATCCATTTCTTTTCCAGAGGCTTTTTTAAAGCCTTATTCCCACCCATTCCAATCAAAGGAATTTGCCTATGCGAATCGATAAATTCACGGTTAAGGCTCAAGAAGCTGTAGCGGGGGCGCAAAGTTTGGCGGGCCAGAATGGCAACCAGCAAATAGAGGCCGAGCATCTGTTGTTGGCTTTACTTGAGCAGGAAGAGGGGCTCACGCAGCCCATCCTTCAAAAATTGGGAGTGGATCCCAAAACGCTCATCCGTGAGGTGGAGGGGCAGGTTCAGAAATTGCCCAAAGTCTCGGGGGCTTCAGGAGATTATTTGTCGCCGGCTTTTAAAAAAGTGCTCGAATCCGCTCAGAATGAAGCCACTCAACTCAAAGACGAATACGTCAGTACCGAACACCTTCTTTTGGCCTTATCCGATGTGAAAGAGGTCAAAACCTCCACCCTTTTAAAACAGCATGGAATTCATCGTGACGGCTTACTCAAGGCACTGGTTGAGATTCGGGGATCGCACCGAGTGACCGATCAAAATCCCGAAGCCAAGTATCAGGCGCTCAAGCGCTACGCCCGCGATCTCACCGATCTGGCGCGTCGGGGCAAGATCGATCCGGTGATTGGTCGTGATGATGAAGTGCGTCGTGTGATTCAGGTTCTGTCTCGTCGCACGAAAAACAATCCTGTTTTAATCGGAGAACCTGGGGTTGGAAAAACGGCTATCGTCGAAGGCCTCGCGCAGCGCATTGCCAATGGAGATGTGCCGGAGACGCTCAAAGACAAAACCCTCGTCGCGCTGGATTTGGGCGGTTTGCTGGCCGGAACAAAATATCGGGGTGAGTTCGAAGATCGACTCAAGGCCTTGCTGAAAGAAATTACCGAATCCGAAGGAAAAATCATCCTGTTTATCGATGAGCTCCATACCTTGGTCGGAGCAGGTTCTGCCGAAGGGGCGATGGATGCCTCCAACATGTTAAAGCCCGCTCTCGCGCGCGGAGAGTTGCGTTGCGTGGGAGCGACGACGCTCGATGAGTTTCGAAAGCACATCGAAAAAGATCCCGCCCTCGAGCGGCGTTTTCAGCAGGTGTATGTCGGCGAGCCGACCGTAGAAGACACGATCGCGATTTTACGCGGGCTCAAAGAGCGTTATGAAGTGCACCACGGTGTGCGTATTAAAGATGATGCGATTGTTTCGGCGGCGCAGCTTTCCAATCGCTACATCACGAGTCGTTTTCTGCCAGATAAAGCCATAGATCTTATTGATGAAGCGGCCAGTCGTTTGCGCATCGAGATTGATAGCTTACCTACCGAGATCGATACAATCGAGCGACGGATCATGCAGTTAGAGATCGAGCGGCAGGCGTTAAAAAAAGAGCAGGATCCCGCTTCAAAAGAGCGACTTCAGAAAATGGAAAAAGAGCTCGCGGGCTTAAAAGAAGAAAGTCAGAAATTAAAACTCCATTGGAAAAACGAAAAAGAAGCCATCCAGAAAATCAGATCCATCAAAGAAAAAATAGAGCAGACCAAAATCGAAACGGAGCGTGCCGAGCGCACGGGTGATTTAAACCGTGCGGCGGAGCTGAAATATGGAACGCTTCCGAGTTTGGAAAAAGAGCTTCAGAGCGAAAACGAAAAATTAAGCGGGCTTCAGCAAAAATCAAAAATGCTTAAAGAAGAAGTCGATGCCGAAGATATCGCTGAGGTGATTGCCAAGTGGACGGGCATTCCCGTCTCGCGCATGCTCGAGGGCGAGATCTCCAAGCTTGTCCATATGGAAGAGCGTTTGCGAAAGCGGGTGGTCGGCCAGGAAGAGGCCCTGCACAAGGTTTCCAATGCGATTCGTCGTGCACGTGCGGGTTTGCAGGATCCCAACCGTCCGATTGGATCTTTTATTTTCATGGGACCGACGGGGGTGGGAAAAACCGAAACCGCGCGGGCCCTAGCTGAGTTTATGTTCGATGATGTGAATGCGATGACCCGCATCGACATGAGCGAGTACATGGAAAAGCATGCGGTCTCTCGCCTGATTGGCGCACCTCCTGGCTATGTGGGATATGAAGAAGGGGGTCAGCTCACCGAGGCGGTGCGGCGGCGTCAGTACTCGGTTGTTCTTTTCGATGAAATCGAGAAGGCGCATCCAGAAGTTTTTAATCTTCTTTTGCAGGTCTTGGACGATGGCCGTTTAACCGATGGCCAGGGGCGTACCGTTGATTTTCGAAATACGGTCATCATCATGACCTCGAACATTGGCTCGCAACACCTCCACCTCGCTTCTGCCGAGAAAGACGTCGAAAGACACATGCTCGAAGATTTGAAGGGGCACTTTCGGCCGGAGTTTTTAAATCGTGTCGACGATGTCATCATCTTCCATCCCTTAAAAGAAGAGCAGATTCGGGATATCGTGGAGATCCAACTTCAGCATCTTCAAAAACTGCTTGCCGATCGCAAAATGGAAATTGAGCTCACCGATACGGCGAAAACCTTTTTGGCAAAACATGGCTACGATCCGGTTTATGGGGCGCGTCCTTTAAAGCGCGCGATCCAGAAATATATTCAGGATCCATTAGCGCTTAAAATTCTCGAAGGGGAATTTAAAGAAGGCGATCACATCCTCGCAGATGCTGGTGAAGTGGGTGCGGTGGTTTTTCGGAAAAAGTGAGGGATGGGATTTTTCTGATTGCCTGGGTTGTCGCAGGTCCCCTCTGTTTTTTTCTGACTTCAGATTCCTGGATTGCTTCTCTCCACTTTGTTTCGCTCGCAAAGACGAAATTTTCGTCATTGCGAGGAGCGCAGCGACGTGGCGATCCATGGTATAAAGGCATTTGCGGGCAATGCATGCGTTGCCCCTACCGCTCAATTGAACTCAAGGTTTTCTTCAGTCTCCTGGATTCTGTCTTCTGACTTCTCTCCCCTCTCTTTCTCTCAAATTTTGACCGTATTCAATAGTCGGCGGACGATTATGGACTTGGGCGTGCGGATTATCTGACTTCTTTGGGAACGATGACTTCTGGATTTGAAGAATAGGAAGGATGAACTCGGGTGTCCGTATGCACCGCGGTTCGAATCCCCTGTTCGTCTGTCTTTATCTCATATTCCACCACGGCTACTTTGTAGGTGATGATTTGATCATTTTCCAACCTGGCACGCTGAATCACCAGGCGAATACGGCCCGGGACGAGGGGTTCTCTCGAGGCAGATTTTGCGGAAATGAGACTGCGCAAAAGAAATTCGATTTGCGAATGATCCAGTTCTGTTTTGATAAACTCTGTTTTTCGCTCCCAAGGATTCTTGTTCAACTCAGCTTCCAATACCGCTTTTTGAGGGGCGAGAACGACCTGGAGGTTTTCGACGGAGCCTCCTTTTGCGAGTTCTGTTGTCAGGGCATCCAGGCTCACGAATTTTCCATCCAGTATCACATCTCCGGGTTCTCCTCTGGCAGTAAAGATTGCGGGTTCGATGGGATGAGTGAGTTCGAAGAAAGGAGTGTCTCCTCGAGAAAGCCCGTAAGAGGGAACATTGATATCCCTGATATTACTGCTCACGAGGACAGGCTTTAGATATTCGCTGCGAGGAGCTAAAGATGAGGGAAGAATGGGCCCCTGGGCCGCAGCTGCCTCAGGTTTTTTAGCGAGCTCAATCTTCACCGCTGGTTTGTTTAAGTCGATCGTGTTTCCATTTTCAGAGTATTTCACTACAAATTCTCGAATACTCACCGGAATTGATCAGTCCAAAACGACAAGCCGAATTTGATCGCCTAGATATAATTTTTTAAGCAAGGCATCGACTTTTCCAGGAATTTGATCCTCTTCTCCTTTTACTATCTGAACTTCGACGTAGGGAATCCGCTCACCGGGTTGACCAACAGTACTCGCGATTTTCGAGACATCTTTTTTAGTCGTATCCGGCCTGACAATCACCCAAGCGACACCTCCACTCTGTTTAAAGTATGTCGTTGGATCAGCAATAAAACCTGTTGCTCCAGGGACACTGCTGATGATCGCGGGTCTTGTGCCGGTGTAGATGGGTGGGTTGGGAAGAAGAGGTCGGTAAGCTGATGTGACTGGAGTCGGGCGGTAGAAGCCATAGTGCTCGGGGTAAAGTCTTATAGCTACAGCATAAACAAGAGGGTTGTTTTTTTGAGCTTTATTGAAGGCGCGATTCTGAACTACTGATTGAGTTGTTTCACTTGTATATCGTCCCATCTGATGCATGAGGGAGAGAATTGCTATTTCTTGATCAGAACCTAAATTTGGAAATCTCAGATGACCCACATCAGCTGGCATTTGGATAAAAGGGAAATGAGTGAGGGGCGAGTCAAAGCCTAAATATTTTTTTACTAACGCCCGTGCCAAAACTTCCAGAGCCCCGCCTGATGGTTTGGTAAGTACAATGATTTCAATTAATCGATTCCAATTTTTTTCACGATAAGCTCGAATAAAATCGGAGGTCCATAATCCGCCATCGTATCTTCCAAATGTGGCCTCTGAACCTTCTAAATCCGCATCACTGGGTCGGTAGGGACTTTGCTCACTAAAAGCGCTTACAAACACGTCAGGATCTTTTATTAATACAGCTTCCAAAATACCGCGGACATATTCTCCTCTTAATATGAGTTGTTTTCTTGCTTCCGCCTCAATTGATGCTTCATCGAAAGATCCCATCATCCAGGGATATAAAATCATTAGGGCCACGATATCAGCGACTGTTATTGCCAAACCTTGGATAGGTTCGAGTGCCGATCTATCAACAGGCACGATAGCGCCAGTTCCTGTCGTTGCACTCAACCCATCCCGATCACGTCGTGGCTTGCGGTCACGAAAACCAAACCCGCCTATGAATCCACCTAAAGCGAAAGCTCCATCGGCAAAAAAAGAAGCTGGGGTCATCGGTCCAGGGTTCCCAAAAGGAAAGGAAGTTCGCTGAATGGGAAGTCCGTCTGGGCCAACATCGTAGGGGGAGGGAATTGCCATTAAACGCGCAATCTCCAAACGGTCATAGGGACTCGCATCAGAAATCACGGAAGGTCTTTGAGGCTTGAGTTGGGCTTTATTAGTTGGGTTTGGATTTTTCCCAGTGGCTTTCAAAAGCAGCCCGCGCATGAGGGGCCAGGTGGAATCGTGAGCGTATGCTTTGTCTCCAAGAGCCATCAATTCATTTGCCAAGGCGGCCCGCGTTTCGGGAGTTTGCCAATTCTTCATTTCATCGACACGATTTTTAAAGCGCCATTGGGCCAACCGCTCAGAAAATACGCGGGGCACCTGAACGGCCGCTCGCACGGCCCAGCCGCGCACAACACCTAAGACCAAAGATTCCGGATCATTTGCTCCCGCCAGTACGGAACTTCCATCAAATTTTCGCTCTCTCATCACCGCCTGCCAAAGCACTTCCGCATAAGCGGCGACGTTGCGCTGGCCGGCATAAACTCCAAGGTTGGTTGCAGCGAGAGTCAGATAGTTGGTTGCAGGAATATCGGAACGCAAACGCCCGAAATCCCTAAGTGAAAACGTACGAGTGGATGTGATCTCAGCAACAGCTCTGCCCTCCACACGGGCAAGCTCATGCGAGATCATGCCCGAGTTGTAAGCGCGTAAAGCGACACTTCCTCCCTTCAATATCGCAGCACGGAGCATCAACTCCGCCACATAATCGGCGGTATCTTTCGTGGATCCATCGGGATTTAAATGAGGATTGTGCGTGCTCAATCCCAAACGATAAGCGCCCATCATCATCTGATCTTCCAAAAGCGCGCTTACCCCGAATCCAATAGCTCCTGCAGAACGGGCACCCATCACTCCACGCAAGGCAAAGGCCAGACGAAAACCCAGACCGGTGGGAATGACGGTGAGGGGGACAAAGAGGATGACCTCTTTCATCCAGAATTCTCGAGATTGAAGGGTTTCGATCTCCTGAGAAAATTCCCGCATGCGCCCATCGGTATCGAGGAGATTCAAAAGATCTTTGGCGCTGGCCCCGTCTCCTGACTCCAAAATCTCGAGGATGGACCGATAATCGGAAATCAACCCATCGACATGGCGGACAGATTCTGCACGGGCCCCAAAGTTTTTCTTTCCCTGCTGAATCATTTCGATTCGGTCGAAAATGGCTTTGCGCAGATGTCCTTTCCATTTTTTAATTCCCGCCTGCTGATAGTGCTCGATCAACTTCAGATGATGGGCAAGGCCGTTGCGATCCAGAACAAAAGCATATCCTCCGTTCTCATCCTTTTTTCGCCGAAGCTCCCCTGCGGAGACGGAGTAAAACTTTGGCGCTTCGCCTGTCAGTCCTAAACCTTCCAAGTGTACAAAAGCATTTAGGATTTTAATGCCTGCTCCTGCGGTTGCCTGCGTCAGACGGAGGAAATCCTCGCGTGTGAGCATCTGTAAGGTTTTCAGACGGAGCAAAATTTCAGCGCATTGATGGCGGGCGGCCAGGACGTGGTCTTCCATTGGGGCGCGGTTGTCTTTGTCTCGAAGCTTCATCCGATAGGTTTGCTGAAGATATTCATCTGCCAAGCGGATCAGGCGGGGGAGGATATATTGGGCTAAGGCATCGGCGTAATGATTTAAGGTTTGCGCAAAGCAGATAGCGTCTGTATCTGCCTGGAGCATCCATGTATCCAACTGTTTAAAATCATTGGTAAATTGTGATAAATCAGATTCTTGTTTTGTGGCAGGAATCTCCAGAACACTATCTGAAAAATTGGAAGACGGAGGAATGGCCGAGGGAGTTACAGAAAGTGAAGACGGAGGTCCCGCATTCGGTCGGTCAGAAGCAGACGGAGCTCCAGTGACTCCTTCAGCTTCTGGAACCGAATAAAAGGGTGCAGTCCTAAAAACTTTTAGGCCGTTTTGCGACATAAATATCTGATTATATTGAATTAAATTTAGAGATATTCAAAACCCACGATCATTTTCGTCATTCCTTCAAAAAAGTTGTCTAAGAATTTGGATCCATCGGATTTTTAAAGACAATTTGTAAGCTCCGGATCTTGACAGAGAAGGATATTTCACCGAATTTGAAAATCTCATGCCTCCATTTGAGAAACATCTTTTTATTTGTACACACCAGCGCCCATCCGATGAGGCGCGAGGTTCCTGCGCGGCCAAAGGATCTGAAAAAATTCGGGAGTATTTTAAAGAAGAGTTAAAAAAGCGCGGACTTCATAAAAAAATTCGCGCCAATGCTTCCGGATGTCTGGACTTTTGTGCTCAAGGGCCCACCGTTGTTGTCTATCCTGAAGGAATTTGGTACCGCATCTCCAATCTGGACCAGGCAAAAGAAATTCTCGAATCCCATCTGGAAAAAGGTGAGATCGTCAAACATCTTCAACTCATAGATCAAAACAAGGAGTAATCTTTTATGACCCTGTTTCTCACTGATAAAGCCAAAGACCGTGTGCGTTTTTTTCTGCAGGACCGAAATCCCTCTGACTGGGGAATTCGCGTACGAGCTCAAGGCCCGAGAGATTTTGGATTTTCACTGGAAGAGTTGGCTTTTGCTCCGCCCATGGACACCGTTGTGATGGCGGATGAATTCAAGATAATTTTCAATCCTGCCCTTGAAAAAACCCTGGAAGAGGCGACCATCGATTACGTCGAAACTGAATGGTCCCGCGGATTTCAGGTCAGCTTTAAAGAAGAACCCAAAACAGAAAATCGCTCGCTGGATTTATCTGATCCAAAAGTCATCAAAATCCAGAATCTTTTAAAAGAAGAAATTAATCCCGCGATTGGCTCGCACGGCGGCTATGCCGAACTGCTCGGTCTTCAAAACAACGTTGTCTATTTGAAGATGGGTGGAGGATGTCAGGGCTGTGCCAGCTCAATGGTAACGCTTAAGCACGGCATCGAATTGAGAATTAAAGAAGAGGTGCCAGAGATTACCGAAGTCATAGATCAAACCGATCATGCGGCTGGGGCCAATCCTTTTTTTAGAAGTTAGCTAACTCTTGCAATTGATCCAGCTCTTCGTTGTCGGGCTTTATCCATCTGTATTCGTACTCAAAGTACATCTTCATTCGGGTGAAAGTTCTCCGCCAACCTCATAACGACTTTAATTTTGCAACACAGGTCTAAATACTGCAAACAACCCCTGTTTTTAGCTTAAATGAATGCCATCTCTCACTCTTCCATCGGGCCAAATCTATTTTTCCCACCGTCACCCTCACGCGACAAAGGCCCTGATTTTAATCCATGGAGCAGGAGGCCATCATCAACTCTGGCCCAAAGAGATCAAAAATATTTCGGACTATAACACGTATGCCCTCGATCTTCCCGGACATGGGCGCTCCTTAGGAGAAGGGTGTACGAGCATTCAGGACTATGCGGATGGGGTGCAGGAATTTATCCTCCATCAACATCTTCAGGAGTTTGTCCTTTGCGGTCATTCGATGGGGGGAGCGATTGTTCTGGAGCTTGCAAAAAGAAAACTGCCAGGGCTTCAAAAGATCGTCCTTTTGGGAACGGGAGCAAAACTTTCGGTGCATCCAAAATTGATTGATTTGCTTCGGTCGGATCCTGATGCGGCGATCCAGCGTCTGATAAGACTTTTGTACGGAGAGAACGCTCCGCCTCTTCTTGTCCAGGAGGCAACTCGGGATCTTGGTCGTCTTTCTCCAAAGACCTTGCTCGGGGATTTTCTGGCCTGCGATGCGTTTGATTTAAGAGAAGATTTAGGTTCTGTAAAAATTCCTGCCCTAATTTTAGTCGGAGAGAATGATCCGATGACTCCTCCAGCTCTGGCCAAAGATTTGGCTTTTCGACTTGAAAACTCCACGCTTCAAATTCTTTCTCACAGTGGTCACATGATTTTTCTGAATTCAAAACCGATGGCCCTTTTTTGTGTCCAACTCATCCAACATTTTCTTTATTCAAGGGGAACGTTATGACGGCTACGATTTTCGCTCTTCCTGGAAATGAAGTCCTGGCGGCTTCTCTGGCCCATCATCTTCAGATAAAGGTTGGACAGGTGGTTTTTCATTCTTTTCCCGATGGGGAAAACTATGTGCAAATTTTAGATGAGGTGAGAGGAAAGGAGATTCTGCTGGTCTCAAGCCTAGGTCATCCGGGTGAGAAATTTCTTCCCTTCTATTTTTTAACTTCCACTTTAAAGGATCTGGGAGCCGGACGAATTACACTGATCACCCCCTATCTTCCTTACATGCGCCAGGATCAGCGTTTTAAGCCGGGCGAGGGGATTACTTCCCGCTATTTTGCCCGTCTGGTATCTCAAATTGTTGATGCGCTGATCACCGTCGATCCTCATCTTCATCGTTTTCATTCTTTGGGAGAAATCTACTCCATCCCCACGCAGGTCGTATCGGCCGCCCCCGAAATTGCCCGCTGGATTCATGAAAAGATTGAACGTCCGCTTTTGATCGGGCCGGATGAAGAAAGTGAGCAGTGGCTTTCGGCGATTGCGGCTCAGGCCCAGGCGCCTTATGAGATCCTTAAAAAAAACAGAAGAGGAGATGAAGACGTCAGCGTCTCGCATATAAAAACAGAGCGATCAGAAGATCGCACTCCGGTCATTATCGACGATATCATCTCTTCGGCACATACGATGATTGAAACCGTAAAAGAGCTAAGGAGTGCCGGCTACCCGCCTCCCATTTGCATTGGAGTCCATGCCATTTTTGCAAATGATTCCTACCAGGAACTTAAGGAAGCCGGAGCGAGCTCAATTGTGACGTGCAACACGATTGCTCATCCTTCCAATCAGATTGATTTATCCGAAAGCCTTTCGCAATGTGTGTTTGAAATGGGAAAAGATGGAAGTTGAAGGAGATGAAGATCCTTCAAGTGAAGTGAAAAATGAAACAAAAGAAATTTTTATAGAGACTGAAGATAAGAGAGAAGTGCTGATTTTGGAATGAAAATGCTTTCGACATCACTTTTTGCAAAACACGTGGTTGAGTGAGGGGCGTCTTTCACCAACTCATGAAGACCAAGAATTGAGGGAGTTTGAGTCATCACTTTCTTGATTTTAGAAGTTTTGAAAGAAACGCTTCCTGCATACAAAACAAAAAGGCCAGCAGGAAGATGGCCTTTATAGAAGAGGATTTGACCTCGATGGAATGAAGCTCTTTCTCCCTGAGCACATAACTCATCCCATCGTGTAAAAATCTTTTGAAGGATGGTTTTTAGCCCTGTCTTCTTTTTTTTCCGAATACTTTCCTGTGCCATGAATAAATAATAAATAATCTTACAAAACTAAAAATGAACCAGATCATTAGATCGACTGATATGGATCAATAATTTTTGATACTTTCAGGGATCCTCCCTTGACAGCCCGAGACGAGTGAGGGATTAAATTTGGATTAATGAAGACATCCACTCATTGCACAACCTGCTTCAGTCGGGACAAAAGTGTTTTTTGTGAGCTGGAAGAAAGTCATCTGCGTGACTTTGATCTGACAAAAACCGTCAATCGGTACAAGCCTCGGCAGGTAATTTTTTACGAAGGAAATCAGCCTTACGGGCTTTACTGTATCAAAACCGGAAAGGTGAAAATTTATAAGACCGATGCCGAAGGGCATTATCAGATTCTCAGGATAGCAGGCCCTGGAGATATTGTTGGATACAGTGCCCTATTTAGCGCTCAACCTTACACCGTGACGGCCGAGGCCCTGGAAGAAACCAACGTTTGCTTTATCGATAAAAAAAATTTTTTTCAGATTCTGGAATCTCATCCTCGTACTGCTTTTCGAGTGATGACGACCCTCGCTCAGGATTTGGGAAGGGCAGAATGCCAGGTTTCGAGCATGGTTCATCGGAGCATTCGTGAACGCATGGCTGAGCTTTTGCTCTTTTTTAAGACGAAATACGGTGAAAAGAATCACCAGGGCATTCGTTTGAATATCTCCCTGACTCGTGAAGAATTTGCGGAAATGATCGGGTGTACCCAGGAGTCAGTCATCCGATTGTTGAGTGATTTTAAAGAAGAAAGAATGATTGTTGTCCGGGGGCGTGAAATTACACTTTGCGATCTTCCTGCCTTGATGGATGCAGCAAACCTTGCAATTTAATCTGTTCTCAATCGATTGAGAACTCGCTACAGCCCATCAAAGTATTTTCTTTTTCCTGAATTCTTTTTTGTCTTTTAAACACCCGAATTCAGGTTCCAATGGGGTTATTATGACAGATCCTCAAACCCTCCATCGTATTCTCATACCATTCGATTTTTCCGATCCCAGTCTTGAAGCTTTGAAAGCGGCGGCTCAGCTTGCTTTGCCAAGCAGATCTCTAATTCAAGTCGTCCATGTCATTGAAGAACAGCACCCACCTCAAGAGCCTGGAATTTTTGAAGAGCAGGAAAAAATAGAGGCCGCCATCGATCAATGTCTCGGGGAGGCAGAGATTTCAATTCAGAAAGAGATTCATCTAAGAACTGGCAGGCCATTTGAGAAAATCCTGGAAGAAATCGAAAAAAGCGAAGCCGATCTGATCGTTATGGGTTCTCATGGCAGAAAAGGGCTTGAGCGTTTTTTGATGGGGAGCGTTGCTGAAAAAATCGTTCGCCATTCTTCCATTCCGGTTTGGGTCCAGCGGGGTGTGGCAAAAAAAATTCCCAAAAAAATTCTTGTTCCTATCGATTTTTCCGGCTTTAGCCGGGAAAGTCTTGAAATGGCAGTTCATTGGGCTGAAAGGCTTAACGCCGAGATTTACCTGATTCACATTATTGATCTGCGCGATCTGTATCTCACCGATCATCTTGCAAACACCTATGATCGGGCTACTCTTGAAAAAAAGCTTTTTGACGAAGCCCAGGAAAAAATTTCTCAATGGGCAGAGCATCTTTCGGTGCCACATCGCTTAGAGATTCGATTTGGTTCTCCAGCGGTTGAAATCGAGAAAGAGATTGAAAAGGAAAAAATCGATCTGGTGGTTCTTTCCACTCATGGTCGTACAGGGCTTAAACATTTCTTTATGGGAAGTGTCGCTGAGAACGTCGTTCGCTCGGCCCCCTGCTCGGTATTAACATTTCGACCTCACGTTTTTAGAAAAAATCAACAACCTTTCACCGGAGAAGATCAGCTGGAAGATTACCTGAAAAGTTGTCGCGAATAAGCTGGCTTTCTCTAAATCATTCACCCTTTCCTTTAGGAGGTTTCTATATGAAATCATCGCTTAAAAAACTAACCCTCATTGTTCCTGTGGCCCTTGCCCTGATTTTGGCAGGCCCTTTCACGTCCGGATATGCTGCCGGCAAAAAAGGGACTGGTTCCAAAAAGGCCAAGGCTCCATCCGGTCCCACGGAGCGCGATAAAAAACTTTTAGGATGGACGAGTAATTACCCGACCTCCTATGCCGTCAATGATCAGGCCGATATTTTTTTCCGGGGAACGATTGCCGAAGTAAAACCAGTCGAGGGATCCAAAGCTCTGGAGATTCGTGCCTTGCCTTTAGAGGTATTGAATAACCCGATGCATTACATCACGCTTGCTCACTATAAGAATGGAATCAGTGTAAAAATCACTCCTTCTTCTTCGGAGAAGAAACTCTTAAAGCCAGGTGCGGTGATTGAATACAATCGTTACTCCAAAGAAGTTCCCTCCGAGGCGATGGGTCATGCCCGACTGATTTCCACAGAAAATCATCTTGAGTTCAAACCCTACGATGCTTCTCCGGTGGTTTATTTGTTAAAAACCAATCTGGAGCCCGAGCAATATAACAATGCTTTACAAGGAGCCCTGCTTTATACCGGATCGATCGATAAAACAGACGAGTTGAAAACTCGACTGGAAACCCTTGCCAAAAACACGAATGCCGAACTTTCGCAAAACGCAAAAAAGCTTTTAGAGAAAGTGAAGTAGTTTTTTTGTTTGAGAAATAAAAAAAGGCGTCCGTTTACACGGGCGCCTTTTTTTATGGCATTTCCTGAATTGATTTCTATTTTCTTATCGCCAAAACGGCCACTGATTCTCCCATTTCGATCAACTCTACTTTATAACCGAAGATCTCTACCTGTACAGGTGCTGTCGGTTTTCGCTCTCCTCGGGTACTCAGAAGGATCTCCTCTTTTTTCCCACCTTTGGAGATTTCCAGCCGAATCGAGAGTGAACCCTCTCCACCGCACTTCAATCCTTCCTGACAAAAATTATCAAGGATCTCCAGGGCGCTTACCGTAAGGTTTTCCTGACTGATTTTGGCCTTTTGATTTACTTCCAGATTAAAGCGTTGATTCAAGTCGACGTTAAGTTCTTTTCCTTTCATTTCGGTTCTTTTCAGAAGATGAACTTTTTTAGCGACCAGAAGTCCATTGGAATGAAGGGTTCCTTCGACCGAAACATAATCGTCATCCTGAATCTGTTTGAATCCGGCATATCCACTCTCAGAGTCAAACTTTGCGGAAGGATAAACCCATACCCGCTGAAGCGGAGGGACATCGACAGAAAAACTGTGTCCTTCATGATTCACACTGCGGACATAACCTTTGATTTCGAGGGCAGATACTGATGAACAGTAAAGAAAGCTCAAGATAAAACCCGAAGTGAGGATAATTTTTTTCATAAGGCTCTTTCTTTTGTTTTTTTAATTCAGGAGAAGAATTGGAAATACTATCTCCGAAAACATACATAAAACAATTCCTCTGTATTTTTGCAAACGGACTGATTTTAGCTCTTTACTTATCGTAAAAATACGATAAGCAGAGCATATGAAAACTGGCAAATCCTGCTGCCCATCTTCCATCCCGCAAAAAACCAGAAAACAGATCCCTCCCAATCAGGAGCTGGCAGATTTTGCAAAGGCGCTTGGTCACCCGGCGCGAATCGAAATCCTTAAAATACTTAAATCCAAAAAGAGCTGTGTCTGTGGTGAGATTGTGGAGCTTCTTCCCCTCGCACAGGCGACTGTATCCCAACATTTAAAAGTCCTCAAAGATGCTGGTCTGATACGTGGGGAAATTAGTGGCCCTTCGAGTTGTTATTGTCTTGAAAAAAAAGGACTCGCTCATTTTAAAAAACTGGTTCGTGAATTTTAGGATAAATCATATTTATGCAAAAACATCTTCAATTTGTTGATCGCTACCTGACCCTTTGGATCTTTCTCGCGATGGGGATTGGTATTCTTTTGGGAACTTTGACTCCCAACCTAATTCCATTTTTAAACCGTCTGCAGGTGGGGACTACCTCCATCCCGATTGCGTTGGGGCTTATATTCATGATGTATCCGCCGCTTGCCCGCGTAAAATATGAAGAGTTGGGAAAGATTTTTCGAAATAAAAAGGTCCTTTTGCTTGCCATGTTTCAAAACTGGATTTTGGCTCCCACCCTCATGTTCTTTCTCGCTCTGCTCACACTCGCGGATTATCCGGATTATCGTACCGGGATAATTTTGGTAGGGCTCGCCCCTTGCATTGCGATGGTTTTGGTCTGGAATGATCTCGCAGAGGGAGATCCGGAATATTGCGCGGCACTTGTCGCGCTTAATTCGATTTTTCAGATTCTCTTTTTTCCTTTCTACGCCTACCTCTTTTTGAATCTTCTTCCCGCATGGCTTGGGCTTGGCGCAACGATTGTTCAGATCACGATGGGGGAAATCGCCCGCAGTGTTTTTATCTATATGGGGATTCCCTTTATTGCCGGCATTCTGAGTCGGTTTATTTTAATCCGAGCACGCGGAGACAACTGGTATTCAAAGAAGTTTCTTCCCAAAATCAGCCCACTCACGCTGATCTTTTTACTGTTCACCATTGTGATCATGTTTTCACTCAAAGGATCCCAAATCATTACGCTTCCTTGGGATGTTTTAAGAATCGTGATTCCTCTCTTGTTGTATTTTGTCGTGATGTTTTTCCTTTCCTATCTTTTAAGCAAAAAACTCCATGCCAACTATCGGGAAGCCACGACCCTTTCATTTACGGCAGCTTCAAATAATTTCGAGCTTTCGATAGCCGTTGCGATCGCAACATTTGGAATTGGTCATGGAGCAGCTTTTGCTGCAGTGATTGGGCCGCTGGTGGAAGTGCCGGTATTGATTGGTCTGGTCCATGTTGCCCTGTTTTTGAAAACAAAATGGTTTAATGAATCTGATAAACATTCCATCTTGAAACAAACAGGAAAAATCTTATGAATTCTCCCTGTCGCATTTTATTTCTTTGTGTTGCGAACTCTGCCCGCAGTCAGATGGCTGAAGGCCTAGCGCGAGTGATCTTTGGAAATGAGGCCCACATTCAGAGCGCGGGATCGCGACCCTCTCAGGTGCATTCGGTTGCGATAGAGGTCATGCGCGAAATTGGAATTGATCTATCCACGCATACCTCCAAATCGGTCGAAACGATTGATCCGAGCTCCGTCGACATTGTGATCACGCTCTGTGCCGACGAAGTTTGTCCGGTCTTTTTGGGAAAGGTACAAAGGCTCCACTGGCCCTTGCCGGATCCGGCATCGACAGCTGGAACCCAAGAGGAGCTCAAGAGGAATTTTCGTTTGGTGCGTGATGCTTTAAAGAAAAAACTGGAAGCCTTTAAAGAAACCCTTCTTTCAGAATAACTCCATGCCTTTTAACCCAACCGATAAGCTGAAAAATCTTGTTTTGCTTCGCTGGATCGCGCTGGGTGTGTGGGTGCTGGTATTTAGCTCGGCACTTTTATTGATGAGCGATTTTCCGATTCATCCTGCCAGTTTTATCCTTCTGGGAGCTTATTCACTTTCAAATCTTCTGCTCATTTTTCTCAATCGTTTTCTTTCCTCACGACGTCTCGATCTGGTTTTACTGAGTGTTTTATTCTCTGACATTTTCTTTTTAACCCTTCTTTTAAAGCTCAATGGTGGCGCGCACAATCCTTTCTCCATTCTTTTTCTGGCAGTCTGCGGGGTAGGAGCCCTCCTGCTTTCCATCCATTCGCTTCTGTTTTTAATCATCGCAGCTCTGGTAGCCCTGGCCTTTGTTTACTTTCCTCTTTTGCCACTTTCAGAGCATGCATCTCATCATCACGCCGAAAGCTATCCTTTTCATCTTCAGGGTATGTGGCTTGCGAATTCGATTGGAGTTTTTCTGATCTATGGATGGATCTTCTATTTAAGGCGGATCAACGAAAAAATGATTGCCCATCACGAGCGAACGCAAAAAATCCTGACCGATATCGAACGGGTGGATTCGATGGGGCGTTTGTTTGCGCAGGCTGCGCATCAGATTCACACGCCTTTGGGAAGTCTTAAGCTGGGTCTTTGTGAGTTGCAGGATGCAAAGGCTCCGCTTTCTGACTCAGAACGTCAGCAGTGGTATGACGATATGCAAAAGGCCGTCGATCAGATCGCGGGCATCACCTCTCGCGCAGGGCTTTCTACTCCCTTTTCGAAGGATCAAACCTGGATGCTGGATGAGTGGATCGAGGCAGAAATCGAGGTCTGGAGGCAGCCCCGAAAGGCGTCTGTCCTGTTTGAAAAAACAGGCTCTTCCATTCCGATCGGTGAAGAAACCGCAGAAAATCTCCGGACCTCCCTGATTGCCCTGCTGGATAATGCTTTTGAGGCCCAGGAAAAACCCGATCCGCAAATCCTTGTCCGGCTTGTATGTGAAGGATCCTTTCTTGTTTTATCAGTTTGCGATCAGGGAGAAGGAATGAATGAAAAAACACGTGCACAGGCGCTGGATCCGCTTTTTACAACCAAGTCGCGAGGAACGGGTTTGGGGCTTTATGTGTGTCACCGCATTGTTCGCCAATACGAAGGGAGCATTGACATCGATTCTTCGCCCGGGGCAGGGACCTCGGTTGTTTTAAGATTTCAGAAAGATCTTTTGTGAAAAAGCTTCTCATCATAGAAGACGACGATACCTTTTCGGCAGGGCTTGTGCGGGCGCTTTCCCGTCGGGGCTATGTGTGCACGATCGCCGAATCGATCGCTTCTGCGCGTGAGTTGTGTCATTCCTTTCAGCCCGAAAAAGTTCTGCTCGACTTAAATCTGGGGGGCAATCTCACGCAGGATTTTATTTTGGAGCTTCGTCAAATTCTTCCGAATGTTACGCTCGTCGTCCTCACGGGCTATGGGACGATTCCTTCCGCCGTTCAGGCGATCAAAGACGGGGCGGATGCCTATCTCACCAAGCCAGCGACGGTTGATTCCATTGAAAAAGCACTCCAGTCACCTCTGTCTTCTCAGGCGGCTCCCTCTCTTTGGGATGTGGAAAATGATCACATTTTAAAAGTTCTTAATGAATGTGGTGGAAACATCACCCAAACCGCGCAACGCCTGGGCCTTCATCGACGAACGCTTCAGCGGAAGCTTAAAAAAATCGATTTACCTTAAAGCATGTTTGTAAAGCTGCTGCGCAGCCAGCTGGATTTGTTGGGCACCCCAAAAATCCTCACGTATTCAAGATACGCTCCGGTATTTGGGGGCCCCGCCCGCTCGCGACGCTTTCCAAACGTGCTCTTATAGTCCGTCCCCACTCCATTTATTCTCAAACCTTCCTATTGAGTCCTGCGACATTTTGCCGCTGCCATGCGACTTTTTACCTGATTCTCAAAAGGATCTTCTTTCATTAAGGCCGAGTAAAATAATTAATAGGAGGATTTATGATTCAGTTGTTGTTTGCAGCAGTTGCGGCAGGATTAGCATTGGCGGGGTGCTCAAAGCAGGAGGCCCCTCAATCAAATCAGGCGCCGAATGCGAAAGAGAAACCTAAGACAGAAGATAAAAAAGTGCGCACTCTTCAGTTGAGTTCGGAGGCGTCTCAAAAAGAATATTTAAAATTCTGTGAAATTTACGTGGGAGGGAAGTCCGTAGAAGAATGCAACACCTATGATGCTGATCGATTAAGGACTTTGGCTCCTGGAAAAGAAAAACTTTATCCTTATATCAAGGGGATACTGACGAATACGAAGGGGTATAATTATGGAGAAGCTGAATTTATATTTGGCGATCGGTTAAGACTGTTGAAGGGAGCGGCATTTTATTTATCGGGCACCGAAAATTGCAGGCTAGATTCTAGCGTGAGATGTTCTCCCCTAAATGAATTCATTTCTCCAGAAAATAAGATGTTGATTCCTCAGCCCTTGGATGCCTTCGATGACATCGTAAATTTGATGGGCATGTGGCTGGTTTATCAAGGGGCCTTTTCAAAAGGAGGAAGCCCTTCCTGCTCGGTGACCGCTGAGACGATCGATGCCAGTCGATGGTGTGATCCGACAAAAGGATATACTGCTCACCATCTGGTTTTAACTCCCGTGGGTTTAAAGGCGCGCGGAATTCCAGGTAACGTTCCTGGTCCTGGTGGAATTACTTACTATTCAGGTTCACTCAGTGAATGTCATTAAGAGGAGTTTGCGATGGCAACTACTGGTTCCTCGGTTCCTCCCTGTTGTGAGACAGCAGGAAATGTATTGCTTGGTTTGAGCAGTAATGAGGTCAAAGAAACTGAAAAAGAATATGCTTCTCAGGAAGCATCGGATAATGGGATTAATGAGAATTCTTCTTCCTCTCAGAGCTCAAAAACTGGAAGTACGGCATCAAAAAGTGAAACGCCTGCTTCCAAAAGCACTGATTCTTCCAAAACAGAATCATCCAAAAACACAAACTCTCTCTCGAGCTACAAAACACCTTCTTTACAGCCTTCTTTAACAGCTCAACCTTCACTCCTCGAAAACAGCTTCAACCGATTCAAGGAAAGTCCCTTTCCCACCACCAGCCGTCGAGCGGAAGGAGCTCATCCTTCCACACAGCCTCCTGCAAAATCTGAAATTCCTCACTCGATGAGTGAGAGCGCTCGCAAGTATCTGGGAGCCAACAATGCCCAGAAATCTCCTTTCGAATCGGCAAACTCCGAATCGCGTTTCAGGGAAAACAGCATCGGTTTTCGCATGGAAATGAAAAGCCTGATTGGAAAGGGCTCTTCTCCTAAATCGGCTTCCTCCTCTTTAAAATCTCAGGAAAATGCTCGGCCTGCCTCAACCCAGGCCTCCTCGCAAGCGTCTTCGCAGACGGGTCCGAATCTTTCAAAACCGGCTTCAACGACAAATCCAAATTCTTCCAAAAATGTTTCGAATTCCAATGTCCTAACAGGACGTGACGGTCCATCACGTCCAGGAGAGGCCTTGCCAGCCAAATCTCAACCATCGATACCTCCTCGATCGGAGAGATCATCTTCCAATCCTCGTGCGGCCTCTCCTATTTTAAACTCCCCTTCTCAACAGCCGATGCCCTCAGCAAAAACTCTCGTGAAAACGCCGCAACCTTTTTTGCCAGCCACCGCAAACCAAAAACTTCCGGCCGTTACGGCTCAGGGAGTCGCTCCACACGATGCATCGCAGGGGACTGGTATTTTAAATGGAAATAAAAAAGGGATCGTATCAGCCCAATCCCAACAGCCTTCGAATCCGGCGATGGGAAAACCCATGCCGACTCCTTCTCAGGAGCTCACCAGTCATGTGATTCGGGAACAGATGGGACTTTTCTGGTCAAAGATCCGAAAAAATTTCCGCCGGAAAAACAAAGGCGATGCCACCGATGTCCCAGAAGATGAATCGTCTGAAAATCTTTCCGCTCAGGCAAAAGAAGTCTCGTGGGAGATTGAACGATCTTCCATGCTGAGCGAGAATTCTCTAACTGAACAGAAATCATCAGTTCCCCTTTCTGATCTTGTAAGCGCCACCTCCGAAAAATCTCCTTCCGCCCTGCGTTCTCCCCAATAAGATTTAGCCAAGAAAGAGAACCCTTTAACGTCGGGTATTGATTTTTCAATACTACACAGTCGGGTGAATGAATCCCAAGAGGGGTCATATAGCTCAGTGCAAACAAAGCAGGAAGGCTCACAGCAACCGCAGCTCCTCTCCAAAAAGATCTGGGTGATTTTTGTTCAGAGAACTGAAGTTGCTGGATAAGAAAAGCCTTCGTCTTTCATTTCTCCTCAGTGACTGTTAAGGGTTCAGCCTGTCGAGCATCAGACTGCAGCCAGCTGCTTTCGGAAGTGAGTCTGCATCCTTTTCATCCGGATTTGCAGAATCCTGGGTGATGGATTCAGACAGCAGATCCTTAGCATCACACGCCTGATCGATTCCGTCTTGATCCTCATCGACTCCGCTTTTTTTAACGGCGGTCAGTTTTCCATCCTTTTCCACAAAACAGAAATCTGCAGGACATCCACCGAGAGCAAGTGTTCCTTCCCGATCGGGACAAAGATCGAACGCATCCACGACTCCGTCTCCATCGCTATCTTCTTGGGAAATGGAAGCATTCTGGGTTGCGTCTTTGCAGGAATCAGATTCATCCAAAGGACAAAGATCCTCCCAGTTTAATTTTCCATCGTTATCCCAATCCCCATCGCAAGCATTTCCCAAAGGATCCTGCGCAAGAAGATTTACGATCTGACTACAGAGTATGGGGTTCGGATTTTTGATTGGGGTCAGTTGAGTCGGATTGGGGATTTCTCCGAGGGTCTGGCTTTTTAAATGAAAGGGCGCCACAGAATCCGAAAGACATCCATTGAGTAGCATTGTTTTTTTCACCTCGGATGAATTTGTATCGCATCGATCCTGAGTGTCTGGAATTCCATCCTGATCCTGATCGGACACATTTTCTGCCTGGGACCAGTCACAGTCTTCAGGTCCCTCTCCGCGACAGACACGAATACTTTTAAAAGTGACGCGATCGAGAATGGAGTTTCCATCGGTATCACAGACTGCGCGATCTTTGTCTGAAACATAAACGGTCAACTCATTCAGCCTGGCTGTGATCGTTGAGACTTCCAGCACACAGGAATCCTGAAGGGATCGCCCATCCAGAACAATTCCAAGAGGGGGAGGAGGATTTTGACTCAGATCCGCTCCGGTGATCAGAAGGTTATGGGCTGAGAGTTCGAGAGGCGAATCCAGCTCGATTCGCATCGGGTTCTTGAAAGTGATGAACTTCTTGCACGCGACCTTGTCGTTTGCCTTCTCGATCAGGTTTCTCAGGGTTTGAGTCCCCTGGTCCTTTTTATCGATGACCGTGCAATACTCTTGCGTCATTCCAAAGTCGGTATTGGCCAATAAAATACAGAGCGGAAAAAGAAGGCTGATTAAAACATTTGTTAAAATGAGGATTCGTTTTGTTTTCATGGTTTTTCCTTTTGTTCAGATCAGAATGGGGAGGTGGATGTCGGGATTCATTTCCTTGCATCCGGTTCGTTGACACTGGGCTTCATTTCATTTTTTTCAGGATCGGGTCCCAGCGTAAATTCGACACCAAGGTTGACTGCAGGAGCGATGCGTTTTCCCTCGGGTACATTTTCTATTGGGCTCAGATGAAAGACACAGCCAACGCCCGCATGCAGGCGAATCCTCTCATCCCAGAGTGAGATTTCCGGGCCCAAAAAGCTGCGAGCGACAAACTGTCTGGAAGAGGCAAGTAGGCCTAGAGGCAGTCCTGGGGCTTGGGCGAATTGTTGGGATGGAAAGTAAATATTTTCAGATTCGACGGATAAGGCGAGTGCGAACCAGTCGGTGAAATGATATCCAACCTCCGCCTCCACAAGAACTCGTATTCCCCATTGGGAAAGATCAAGGGTCGATTTCCTGTATTTTTCCGGCTCAGCTCCTGGATCCTCGGGAGGGGCAGAAGCCAGCAGGGTTTGACATCCGGAAGTGAGCGCATTTCCGGCAAGGTTCTGGAGGTTGCATTTTTCGTATTCTTCAAGGGCCTGTCTTTTTTTCTGCCATTCCGCGTGAGCCAGGGTGGGAATTTTCCTGTTTGTCGACCTTGAATTCCATAGGGCGGCCCCGGCCAGGCTGAATGAAAATTCCCAATTTCCTTTTTCTCCCTGAAATCCGATGGAAGCTCCCATCAGAAGGTCCTGATAAAAACCAATCTGAAAGGCGGGTGTGAGTTTGAGATCATGAGGGAGATCAACTTGAACTCCAACATTGGCGACCCCCCATTTCATTTCGTTGAGAAGATTTGATGATGAGGCAAGAGGAGTGAAAACAAATTCGGTGTTCAATCCGATTTCCCAGTGATTTTTAAGATAAGAGAATGTGTCCGACATAAATCCTCCAGATGGGATTTTCTGCCTTCACGCCACGATTGGCTGATTCGGAAGGCAGAATCCCTGTAAGAGATGTGCGAGCGCAGCAGGGCCTGAGCCCTGAAACGTTGTGAAATAATTCAATGAAAATCAAAAGAAGATCAGAAAAGAGGGGGCGCTTGAGCGCGCTTGACAGAAAAGAGAGTGAGGAAGGGAATAACAGGAATTAGGAATCGTGCGAGCTGTTCCTGAAGAAAAGTGGGTAATTGAAACGGAGATTTTTCAGGTTTGTAAGCGGAGGATACCTGATTCAAAACCAGACAGACTCCGCAATCGGTTTCGCTTTTTGCATCTGATGAATGCGAGTGCTGGAAAAGCAGAATCCCAAGAAATAGCCAACAAAAGGCCAGTATCAGGGAAATCGCTCGAAATTTTCTCAACAAAGATCGCATATCTTACTTATTAGGTTCGACTGATTTGGGAGATCCGGTTTCTTTTGAAAAGAAGGGCTATAAAAAATACCGCCCCAAACACGCTCACAATCGCAGGCCCTGTCGGTAGATCCCAAAAATAAGACACGCCAATTCCTGCAACACTGCACAAAACACCCAAAATCCATCCAAAGAGAAGTCGCGATTTTAAATCTTCAAAAAACAGAATACTGCAGCAGGCCGGCACGATGAGAAAGGCAAAGACCTGAAGAATGCCTGCCATCTGGACAGAACTCGTAATGACCAGGCCGAAGGAAAGGTAGAAGATCAAATCCCAAACCCAGAGCCTTAATCCTTTGGCGCGGGCACGGTCCGGTCCAATCGAGACCAGCCAGAGATTGTGGCGGATCAGAAAATGAAAAATTCCGAGGATTGCATAGATGATCGCGGTTTTCTGAAGCTGGGGCCAGGTGACCCAGAGGATGTCTCCGGAAAGGATCTGTTTTAAATGCTCGCTTCCGTGTGGCAAACGATCTGAAATCAAAATGCCCATCGCCGAGCTGACTGCAAATGAAACCCCAATGATGACTTCCTGCGAGATTTTCTCATCGCGAAAATATGCGAAAAAAAGTGCCCCTAAACTGGTGGCTCCGAGAGCAAAAAAATAAGTTGCAGAACTTTGCGGCTCAAAACCGTAGTGAAGGGCGACAGTCATTCCGAGTGCGGCAATCTGAGCGAGTGCGATATCCACAAAGATGACACCGCGATGGATGACGTGAATGCCCAGGTACGTATGGATGCCTGTGAGGATGATGCACGCGATAAAGGCAGGGAGCAGAAAAATGATGATGTTCATATAGGTCTCTGGGGTTTGGTGGTCTGCTGAAATATAATGGGCGAGGCATGCCTCGCCCCTACAAGAAGATTAATTTTCAATATTTTTCTTCTATCTCCCCCTTACAGATTCCCCTCCAGATTCCGAATCAGGTTCTCGAAAAGATCCGAATAGTTTTTTACAAGAGGATCCCCATCAACGGAAGTCGCCACCGTTACAAACTTTGCACCCGATTTCTGTGCGAGTTGTTGAGTGGATTTCGGATCGTAATAGTTTTCCGAAACGATGAGGCGGATCTGATTGCGCTGAATCAAATCGATAAGGGAAATCAGATGATCGGGATTGGGGGGAATTCCAGGTTTAGGCTCCACATAACCCGCGACCGTAATGCCGGACCAATCTGAAAAATAAGAAAAACTTTTGTGGTAGGTGATGATCTGTTTTCCCTTCAGCGGTGAAAGTTTTTTCTCCCAACCGGCAATCCGGTTATTTAAATTCTGCTCGAACAGATTTTCATTCTGATCATATTGGGTGGCATTTGCCGGATCGAGCTCTTTCAAACGATCGGCGATGTGGCGGGCGATGATCAGTCCATTTCGGGGGTTAAGCCAGTAATGGGGATTTCCCAAAGGATGTACATCGCCTTCGGAGCGATTCAGCTTTCCATTCGGAAGTTCGAGGAGCGGAATCCCTTCGGAAGCATTGAGATAGCCTTTTTGTCCTGGCTGAATTTTTGGATTGCGGGATTGCACAAGTAAAACCGGCAACCATCCCTCCTCCAGCTCCAAACCATTCTCAATCAGCAAATCAGCCCGATTGAGCGTCATTGCATAACTGGGTTTGGCCTCCAAAAAATGAGGATCCTGATCGCCACGGGCAATGCTTTTGACATCGATCAAATCCTTACCCACCTCCTGTGCGAGGGCGGCGAAGGTGGGAATGGTGGTGACGACATTGAGCTTGGCAAAAGATGCGGATGAAAATCCTAAAAATAAAATCGCTAAGAAGATGAGAAAACGTTTCATGGAATTACCTTTCGAGTGAAATGATTCGGTTTGATTTTAAGGGCAAAGACGGCACAACCGTCATTGTGATGAATCAAGAATCCCCTCAAAATGGATGCGCCCCATGAGGGCCCATGCTGAATTGAAGTTGCAAGAAAGCGGCATGGATTCCCTCCTGCCCTTTTGTTTTGTCAAATTCGTATTGGGCGCGAATTTTCGAAAATTCGGTTGGACTAAAACTCAAGGCAGAGCTCAGGCGCCATTCTCTGGGATTTATCCCTTCAGGAAGTCCGACATGCTCGTAGCGTAGTCCCGCATGCCAGCGTTTGAGAAATTGATAATCGAGATAGCTGTAGAGACCTCCATCTGTTGCCGAAGATCCGGCTGTCTGCATGAATCGATGGAGGTATTCGGTTTGCCAGGAAACAGAGCGATCTGCGCTAGGCTTCCATTTCAGAAGAAGATCTCCACCAAAAATGCGCGTTTCATTTCCCAATCCCGTATTATTAAAGCCAGTTGCCGCAGATCCTCCCAGAAGCAAGGTAGTGTTCGGTGTGAGATCGAAGCTTGTTGAGAGTCTCCCCTGATAGAGAAAATCTTCCTTTCTGTTGCCACCAAAGCTGGTTTCATTGCTTCCATTGGTGAAGCTTCCCTGGAGTTGAAGAAAGAAGGGCGTTGGAAAGAGATAGGAAACTTCGATGCCCAGCTCACTCAGACTTTCAGGCCCTAAAAGGTATTTGTTCACCAGCATATTGTCGGCGAATTCCCAGGAGTGCAGATGTTTTTGATTTTGTCTTCCAAAAGGAAGAAGCATCTTTCCAGCCCGAATCTGAAGCCCCTTCACCAGATTGAGCGTCGTGACCACCGCTTCTTCCAGCTCGACTCCCTCTTCATGAAATGAAAGAAAAACATCGCCCCGAAGATAAGGGTCTATGACCGATTGAATGGCGAGCTCAATTTCCTGAAGGTTAAAGCCGGTGCGGGCAGGATCATGACCAGTTTCTCCTGAAGGATCTTCTGAGAAATAAGCCCCTGCGAGTGTTCCGATGACGCTAATGTCTGGCAGGAGTTTTTGAATACCAGTGGGTTGAATGGGATATTTGAATGGTCCAAAAGAGCGGGTTTCCTTGACCGATGGGTTGGTCGAAGAGACTCCCTCTGTCGTTTTATTATTGTCTTTTGTATTCGAGGATCCTGCCTGAAGTGGATGAACAATAAAAAGCAGAGTCCAAACGAGACATAAAGTTAGAAAATGGTTCTTCATGAAAGATCTCCTTCATTAATGGCTGTGTGAGTGAGAGTGACCGGCAGTATCTCCCAAAACCAGGGAGCCGGCGTTTGAAAATCCCGTGAGGATTGCATCGGCAAGAGAAGTGTTTGAACTTTGTGAAACCGTAAGCGTCGCATTGCCAGTGCAGGTGTCAGGAAGATCCACATTTCCAAAAATTGAATTGGGATCAATTTCTACAAGCAACTCCGATTCTTCACCGGCGCTCACCTCTACGTCGTGATCGGCAGAATTCACAGTGAGTGTCTCATCACCAACAAGCTCAATCTGCAGGGTACAGGCTTCACTTCCCGAACTCGCCTGGGCAACAATCAAAATGGATTTTCCTTCCAGGTCTGGAATTCCCTGATCCGCAGTCGCAACTCCAAGGGTCAAAGTTGATGCGGTATATTCACCTGCAGGAATGTTTTCCACCTCCACCAGATCGGCAGCCTCTTCGGTTGCAAATTCTGCTGCGAAGGTTTTCTGGGTTTCCTGGTTACTTAAGGTGATCTTTGAAAATGCCAGGGCAAAGGTTGTGAATTCAAGAGTATAGCCATCTTGAGTCTGATAGCTTTCTCCTGTCGCAAGGGATTTTAACTGGAGGGAAAGACCCACGCTTCCGGTTGATCCGACGGTTGTACCAGCTCCAGAGCTGCAGGCGTTTAAAAGAAAAATGGTTAAAAATATAAAAAGAAAATTTTTAAGAGTGTTCATGTAAGCTCCCGAAGAATGTTTTTAAAAAGCGGGCGGAAGAAAGCATGGTCCTATGAGAAAAAGCCAAAAGGGCATGACTTTCTCAAGAGAATGAAAAACTCCCGCTGCTTAAAGTTGTCGAATGAAGTTAGAAAATGAAGGAAAGATTAATGCGCGGGGGGGCCGCGAATCTGAAAGGAAAGGGAATTGACGGTTGTGAAGCTAGGAGCAAAATCGGGAAGAAAGAGACTAAAGCTCGGAACAAAGCCCGTTGTCAGAGACTCAACAGTCGGAAGAATTTTGGAGGACTGATTATGAAGTTGGCAGAACGAACACGAATCCTTCGCGGCCTCCATCTGGGAAGTTGGGTGGGCATGAGATGTCGCAACGAGGGTTGTGATAAAAAAGAGAAACAGGACCCAGCGGGTAAGAGTCTGAAATTTATTGCCCAAAAGGTTCATTCGATTTCCGGTTATCTGAATTTTCTGAAAGTTGTCAATGAGAAGTCAGAATTCAGAAGGTTGAAAAAACATTTGTCTAAACCAACGCCGCTGCGTCTTCAGGCCGATGTGCCTGGCGATAGCAGTTCGCTTTACTGGTTTGTAGAAGAGGGATGGGTGGGGCAGAGTCGTGCGGGAGAAGCGTTGAACTGGATTCCTGCACATGCAGGAGCTCATACGATTCGTGCGGTGGATGAACAGGGGCGATCGAGTGTTCGTCAGATCCAAGTAGAGTTTGTTCCCTAGAAATTTAAAAAATATGAACGCTTCGTTCAAGATCTCAACTTTTTTTAAAAGCTGATCTGTATCATAGAAAGAAATTCGTACCTGTATGAAATGGGGCCACACGTAACATTTCAATACGAATTCTTTTTATGAAAGGAGACGCACATGAAAAAACGCAAAGTACTGGTGGCGGCCCTCGTCGCTACGTTGTTGTACGGATCGGCTTCGACCGCCAAAGCGGGAGAGGGTTATTTCGAAAAGAACAATCAGGTGTTTTTTAGAGGGGCCTTCTCGCTTCTAACAAACGCTCGTGATGGCGAGGTGTTCACCGATACCTTAGGTCTCGGTGGTGCTTCCAACACTGGTAAGGGTGGATTCTCCATCGGTGCCGGTCTGGATTTGGGAATGACCCCACCCGAAGCCCTCTTTGGAGTGGCCTCGCTGGCTGGTGAAGTTTCTCTGGAACTTTCCAGATATTCCAAAAAATCAGTTCTTCAGACAACCAGTTTCCTGACGGGTGGTACTGCTCTCAGCGCCGTTCCTGTCACCGAACTGAATGTCTCGGTCAATCCGAAGGTGAAGTTCGATACCCTCGGAAGATTCCGTCCTTACATCATTCCTGTGGGATTGGCCTTCCTGGTCAATTCACCTCCTTCCAACGATACCACCTATCTGGATTTAGGTATTAATTTTGGAGCAGGTCTTGATATCTACCTGACCAAATTGATCAACGTGGGTCTCGATGCCCGTTATACCCTGGGCTTCGAAATGAGCCGGACGAATACCTCGTATTTCTCAACCGGCGGTCACTTGGGAATCAATTTCTAAGATCTGTGGGTTGATTGTAGTCTGTAGTGAAAACGGCTTCTCTCGTGGGTGAGGGAAGCCGTTTTTTTTTGCAGGTTCTTATTTTAAGCGGGCCAGAATTGGGCTCAGTTGAAATAGTTATTTTCGAAGATTTTCTTACATAAAACCACTTGTTTCCGATAAATGATTTTCGATCAACCATTGGATGGTATCGCGATAAGCGCTCATGAGTTTCAAGGTAACTGGACCTGGGGTTTTGGAGCCGATATTTTTTTCCTCGAGTCGGCTAACTGGTAAAATTTCTTTCAGTGTGCTGGTGAGGAATACTTCATCGGCCTGATAAAGATCGTCTGGAATCAAAATTTTCTCTTCAAAGGGTATCCCTTCTTTTTCTGCCAGTTTGATCACCTGCAAACGCGTGACCCCTTCTAAAACCCCTTCACTCAAAGGCGGTGTGTAAAGGCAGCCTTTCTTCACCATAAAAACATTACTCCCAGATCCTTCTGCAACACGACCCTCGGTATTTAAAAGAATTCCTTCAAGGGCATTGCGCTGATGGGCCTGCCTGCGCGCAAGCGCACGCACAAGGTAGTTCGTGCTTTTCAGTTGAGTGATGGATCCTTTCTCCGAAAAAAGACCTTGTGAAAAAACACAAAAGGCCCCTTCCTGATAATAGATCTCGGGCGTGGGATGGATTGGGCGTGTTGAGATTAAAAGATTGATGCGTACCGGAGACGAATCAAGATCACCGATCACCGGTCCTTCGGGAGTTAAATAAATTCGCACGACTGAGTTGGACAGGCGATTTAAATGCAAAAGCTCATAAATCAGAAATTTGAGCCGTGCCTGAGAGGTGGGGATTTTCATCCCTAACTGATGGGCTCCTGTAAATATCCGGCGGATGTGTTCATCCAAAAAAACGACATGGGCCTGATAGGACCTTAAGGTTTCAAACAAACCTTCCCCTACCAAAAAGGCGCGATCGGCGATTGGAATCATCGCTCGCATTTCATCCAGATAAAGTCCGTTATGATAAACCTGATAAGTCTTCATTGGATTTTAAAAAGGGGAGACTTGGTGAGACTCTCTTCATATTCTAAAATCGGATCACTGCCAGTCGTGATGCCTCCTCCAGCTCCCCAGGTTGCTTTCTTGTCACGAATTTCGAGTGTGCGGATGGCAATGTTTAGAACGCTTAAAGGAGAAAAATCAACAAATCCCAAAATACCCGTATACACCCCACGTGGTTTTGTTTCGAGCTCACGAATGATTTCCATGCTTCTTTGCTTGGGGGCTCCCGTGATCGAGCCGCCGGGAAACAGCGCGCGAATCGCATCAAAAACTCCAAGCCCATCCTTCAAGATCCCCTGAACCGTAGAAACCAGATGATGAATATAACCGTAGGTTTCCAATTTTTTTAAAGCGCTCACGTATACACTGCCAGTTTTGCAAATTTTTCCGAAATCGTTTCTTTCAAGATCGGTGATCATCAAAAGTTCTGCATTTTCTTTGGATGAGGACAAAAGTGTTTGCGCGTTTTTTAAATCTTCTATCTGATCTTTTCCCCTGGCCATTGACCCTTTAATCGGCCGAGTGATTAAGTGCTGATCCTTGACCGATAGAAATAGCTCGGGAGAAAACGAAAGAATCTGAGAATATCCGCAGTCTAAATAAGCGGCATAGGGAGCGGGAAAATTTTTGATGAGCCGCCAGAAGAGCTCGAAGGGATTGATCGCTGGATTCAGCTGCACCTTGATCTGCTGAGTGAAATTTACCTGATAGCAATCTCCTGCAGAGATATAGTTTAAAATATTTTGAACGGCACGAAGGTAATCCTCTTTTGTAAAATTCGATTCAGGCTTTGTAAAACACTGAAGTTCAAGGGATGAGGGCGCTAGAGGAGGTGCTGTCTCTTCAATCAGCTTCAGTATTTTGGCGATGCGCTCGCGGGCACGGTTTTCATCTGCCTGAAAATTTTCATTAAGTCCCCACGAAGCGATTAAGGCTTGTTTTTTCGAAAGATCAAACACAATAACAGGATCATACAAACCCCACCAACCGAGCACTTCCTCGTCATTTTCCAAACGGGAGGGAAGGGCCTCATCCGCCAGAGGCGCTGCTTCGTAAGTCAGATAACCCACCCAGCCCGAGCAAAAATGATTTTGTGCTTTGGGTTTCACACCCTTGCGCTCGAGCGATGAAAACCAGTCGAAAGGATTTTGGCTGAAGGATTGAATTTTATTTTCTGATCGGATCTTCACGCCCGATCGATGCCATGTTGCGATCAGATGTGGATAGGCACCCACGTAGGCGTAATCGTTTGAGGAAAGATAAAAGGAGTGGGATTGCGACTGAAGGAGGGTGTGATAAAAAGAAGGTCCTTCCTTCCAGGGAAGAGGATGTGTTTGAGGATGATGAGGTCTACAGGGCATGGGCGGGTTTTATCAGGAAAGGTGTTTTTCGCAACTTTAGTTTGCAGTACGAGCTCAAAACCCTATTGACATCCCCCGCCTGGAAACTTCTATCTTCAGGTCGTGAAATCCTCTTCTCTCATCTATAAACCTCGAATTTATTTCGATCATGCAGCGACCTCATTTCCAAAGCCCGCCTGCGTGCTAAATTCCATCCAAGAATACATGAGCATTAACGGGGCCTCGGCCGGTCGTGGTGCCTATCACGAAGCCTTCGAAGCCAAAGAAATTCTTGATACCGCTCGGGCCGAGATCTGCAGCCTCTTTCACGCACTTCATCCGAATCGTTTGATTTTTACCCTCAACGCAACTGATGGTCTGAACCTCGGATTGAAGGGATTAGTTAAGCCAGGCGATCACGTCGTTACTTCATCGCTCGAACATAATTCCATTGGCCGCCAGCTTTTATCCCTTCAGAAAACACATCAGATCAGCTTTACCGCGGTGCCTGTGAGCGCAGAGGGCGAGATCGATTTTGATGAATTGGAAAAAGCGATTCGTCCCAACACGCGGCTTTTTGCTTTCATCCACGGCAGCAATGTCTCGGGAACTCTTTTGCCGATCGCCGAGATTGGTGCGTGCGCACACAGGCACGGCCTGCCGCTTTTAGTCGATGCCGCACAAACGGCGGGGGCTTATCCCATCGATGTGGAGGCAATGAACATCGATCTGCTGGCCTTTCCGGGTCACAAGGGACTTCTAGGACCTTTAGGAACCGGAGGTTTGTGGGTCCGTCCCGACATAGAGCTCAACACACTTAAACAGGGCGGAACCGGATCTTTCTCCGAAGAGGATTTTCAACCTCAAACCTGGCCGGACATCCACGAGAGCGGCTCGCACAATTTGGTAGGGATTGTCGGCTTAAAGGCAGCCGTCGACTATCTTAAGAGTGAAGGAATTGAAAACATTCGTCGTCACAAAGAAAATCTCCTCAGGCAATTTCTAAAAGGGATTGAGTCTCTTCCTAATTTACGTATCGTCGGCCCCAGAAAAATTCAAAACAACGCGGGTGTGATTTCGCTTCAATTCAAAGGAAAAAAACCGAACGACGTGGCGATACGCCTGGATGAAGAGTTTCGCATTCAGGTTCGCCCGGGCCTGCACTGCGCCCCTTGGGCTCATCGAACGCTAGAGAGCTATCCTGAAGGCACGGTGCGATTTAGTTTGGGATATTCGAATACGCCCGAAGAAATCGAACAGGCGATTCTAGCGGTTGGGAGGGTGGTATAGAGGTAAAATGGAGGGAACGCCGACCTACCGCAAAACAGTCTCAAAGCCCGCTCTCCTCGTAACTCCTTGATAATAAACGCAGAAGTCATCTCGCACAACCACTTCCCGCCAACCCGACCAGAGAAACGATTTTCTCCCCTGATTTCCCGGCACCGGACGAGGGTGACGGGTTTGCAGTAAAATCGGATACCTGGCGCTGAACCGCAACAACTTCGAATCCGGTTTTCGGACGCCGGTTCGGTTCCCAAAACGGAAATCGAATTGGCATTGCCGCGAAGGCGGTGACCTATAACTCCCTCTCGTTCAGGACTTCTTTCTCAAGATCCAGAATCTCACGTATCTGGTTTTCAAGCTGGAAGCTGCCTGCAGAGAGATCCAAATACGCCCGAATTAGTAGGCATTTCTTCAACAGACCTGTCTGGCTTCGACTGAAATTCGGCTCATCCTCCGGGCAATACATTGTCAGATACTTTTCAAAATTTATCCGCGCCTCAGTCAAAGAATAATCCAGTTGCGAAGGCTTATCTTCGCTGCCGGAGACATCCAGTTCGGATCGATTATCCGGCCAGCCACATAACAGACATCGTTGATCACCTGTTGGTGCAGTTGGAAGCCCGCAAGCCGGACAGGGACAACGATCAAAAGCAGGAACTTTCCCTCTGAGACGTTCGCAGAGATCCTCCATTCGGCTTAAGCGCTGAAGAGAATATCTAACTGCTGATTCTCGGGTAACCCTTCCATATCCGTAAAGGGTCCCCTCCCAAACGGGGTGAGCTAACCACCAATCATCGAGGAACACTCCCTTTCGCTGATCATAGCGCAGAGGTTTCCGTGATAGATATTCCTCAAGTGTCGCCGGTGACCCTTCAATCCTTTTCACTGCCAATATCTGTTCCGCGAGTTTTTTCCTGTCAGAGATAATTAGCAGAGAATCATACAATTTTCTGAGCCTGTTCTTTTCCTCAACGTCTTTGTTCGCCCACTCAGACCCGGAAATATCATCCGGAGGGTACATGCTGCCAAAACGGGAAAAATTCAGCCTCGCGTCTGTTAACGAATAATCTCCGTTTGGCCCACCCCAAATCTCGTCGGCACTATCATCGTCCTGGCCGTCATCCTCCCATTTGCACAAGAGACACATATCGTATCGAGAACGCTCGCCGATGGTTGGGTACCCACACGCGGGACAGGCACAGCGATTGAAGACCTCATACGGTTCCCCGTTAGGATTCCAGAGCTGATTACATAGCCGGTCAAAAGCATGCCTCCTCTCCTGAAATTCTGCGATAGCGTGCATATCCGCCCTTTGCGTGTCCTCAATCATCTATCAGCATCCTCTCCTCAGCATGGTCAACACGCCACTCCTTGTCTCGGTCATCGGTCAGGATCGCGGTGAAAACGGACCTGCCAATCGAGGCAGAACGGCCGTCTTCCGAATAGTCATCAATCCCGACGTGGGCAGAGAGAGACGCCGTAACCACAGCGCCAGGTGGTGCCAGTTGCCCGGCGTTTCGGAGGAGTGTTCTCTGACACATCCCGGCGAGAATCCGGTTCCTTTCAATGTCGAATTCAGCGGGTTCGATTCGCAGTTCCAGGAGGTCAATTGTCACCGTCGGCAACCGGCGCTGATACGCCAGCCAGGCATAATGCTGAGCCGAACAGGCAAACATATGAGCGATGCCGCTGGCGAAGCTCTTGATATGTTTGCGCCCCAATTTCTTCTGTCCGAATGGTGTTTCTGCCGTTTCCATTGATCAATCCCCGCGCTTTAACTCAACCAGACAGGTTCACTCCGGCTGCCAGGCGCAATTTGCCCAGTGCGCTTCGTAGCGTTTCACGAAATCTTTCATCTCCCGGATGTTGGCCGCAGGTTCGCGGCAGGCCCGGGCGCAGGTAGAAACGACATCCCGGTAGAACTCCAGAGCGACAGACGTGGTACCGGCATAATTCATAAGCAAGTCCGGAAGGCGCTCCGTGATTTTTGCTCCACGAGGTGCCATTACAATGCTCGGAGGCTCTCCATATGTGTTGATCAACACGTATCGCCAGCTTGGGTCTGCGGCTCCCTGACGAGGGACAATCTCACAGGGGTGTGCATCTCCACCGCCGGAAATGCCTTCATAGACTTCCTTGAGGGCCAGTGGTTTGTGGGCCACCAGGACATAAGGTCCGGCCTCTACATATCTGCCCATGCTTTCGTCGTATTCGATGCCGAGCAAGGCTTCCAGGTCAAAACGCGCATGCCGGTCAAGGGACGCCTTCCCCGAAGTGAACCATTGAAGTTCCCGCAGGGTGATCCCGGCACACTTGGCAATCTCTGCAGGTGAATTGGGCCAGCACGCCACGAGGTTCTTGGCGATTTCGGCCGCGTTGTCATAGTCACTGTCGGCCCAAAAATCATCATCCTCGACGATACCCTCCGGTGCCTTCTCACCTGTCAGTAGCCAGGTACAGCCATCAAACCCATCGTGGTTGAAATATCGGGGCTGATCGGGCGGCAGAGAGGTCTCCCAGGATGACAGCCATGGGCCAGGCTCCCAGTCGAGTCCACCTGCCACTGTTGGCACCGGCACTTGCGCCGGTAAGGTCAGCCACTGCTGGATTCTGTATTCAACCTCGCGGCTGTTGACGCCTCTGTGGCCATCCCTGACACGGAAATCGTGGTCAATTTGAGCGTATCGGCAAAGGGCCTGAATGGCCCCGGCAAGAGACCGGTCATTTCCGTCGTGCTTCCTCAGCAACCACCGGCTGGAGTCCTGGGCTGAGCGCAGGGAAGCTGGAAGGGACTTTTCCTTGGCATCGGCGACCTCGACCTGAACTCCGATTTTTGCCATTTCCCCTACCAGTTCAGGGCTGGCCGTCGCGATGTGGCGGTTGATCCGCAGGATGTCCGGTCGGCCACGCAAGCCCTCGGCGTTTCGCCACGCATCCATAAGGACATCCTGGAAGGGCCTGGGCTGAGCGACTGGAGTGAAGGTCATCCACCGGATGGGCAACCCGGCAACGGTCAATCCATAAAGTATGAGCGGGCTGAGCCCGTACCGCTCTGCGTCCTTGATCTTGATCGGGTCCCCCACCGACACAATGCCATGCTCCGGATGGTGGAAAAGGAATTTGGCTATCGCAACGTAGAAATGATGCTCTCTTGGTGATGGCTGCGTCTGCTGATTCATGCCCACTCCTGGGGAAATGCGAGCTTTCCCATAGAACTGCCGTAGGCTCTGCGGTCCGCTAACAATCTGGCCAACAGTAGAGCGCGAGATAGATTGGATCGATGATCTGGATTTCTACTGCAGGAGTTCATTCATCCTCTCCTGGAAATAGCTTGGGTATCTCTCCATCACCGCCCTGGCTCCGTCCCGATCTTTTTTCAGCGCCTTCACGAGATCCTTCTTCTGGGTCGCTGCCAGGTTTAAGGATGTGGCAAGGTCCTGAGCGATGACGCGGTCCGAAAAGCCAAGCTCGAAAAGGGCAATGGTGGTTTCGGTGGGCAAACCATATTTCATCCGCTTTTGGAAAAGCTGGAGACGACTGATCGGATCACCTGTTCCTTCGCGGCCCAGCATTTCTACAAATTCACACAATGCACTCACAAGAAGAGCCCCATCATAGGCAAGCCCGCCCTCGCAGATATCAATGATATTTTCGATTTTGACTTTCCTGGGCCTCTTCCCTTTACCGAGCTTGCATTTGTTATTGTCGGCAATTCGGAAAAGCTGATTAAATGGAGTTCCTGAAATCCACTTCTTCGTAATTTCTTTCAGGACGTCCTTCTTGTCGAACTTATTGAAAGCTTTGTTGTGTACATGCCCAGTTATTAACGACCACACGAGGTCAAGAACTTCGTCTCCATCTTGGGCGGCAATAAGTTCATCAGCGTTATCTTGAACCCACCCCTCAATCGCCTTAGCATCGTTGACACCATAGAGTGTTTTGCCAAATGCTTTCCGCCGATTAACGTCAGTAATGTTTTCTGATATGTTTTCCGCCAGAAGCTTGAACAATTCTTGAATCTGCTCCCGTTTCTCATCATCAGCCAAGAAGTACGCCAATGTCTGTTCCGCGAGATCAGCAATGTCTGCCTCCGTCAGCCCATTATCAACAGCATCCCAGTTGGAGAGAAGAAAGCCTTCGATGGAGGCGAGAGTCAGGCTGAAAAATTCGAATTGTGGTTTCACCGCATCGACCGTGAAACCGTTTCCACCGTATTGTTTAGCAATCTTGCTGATAATTTCATTCAGAGAATCCCACCCGGCTATATGAGCTTTGGCAAAAGACAGGATGTCCCATGTCAGCGTATGATTCTTTTTGTCTTTTGACTTGGTACGGTCATTCCGGATAACCAGAGGGATCAGTTGAAAGAGGCTGCTTGCGCATTCCTCTGACTTGGCTGGATCAAGCAGCTCCTTGACTATATCCCACCGCCAACCGTCTTTTCGGTTGCGGCGCTTGTCATACACAATAGGGTCGGCAAACAAAATGCTGCCTTCAGTATGCATCCCGGCTCGGCCTGCTCGGCCAATGAGATTGTGGAAATCCCGAACTTTGATGCGCTCCATACCCTGGTAGACACTGGTAACAATGAGATACCGGATTGGAAGATTTACGCCCTGCGCCAGTGTGGAGGTGCAAACAACGAACCGCACGAGGCTTTCACGCATAGCGTGTTCCACTGAAAGGCGGATGCCATGCGGTGTATTGCCATGATGAGAAAATATGCCATGCTCGGCACTCATGGAAGCCGAGGCTTCAGTTCCAAGATTTGCAACATGGAGGTAATGGAGCCGTTCAACCTCCCTTCGGTCTGAGAATTCTTGTGGGAGTGGAAGCGGAATACCACGATCAATGAATTCCACCGCTTTTTCACAGATGCTTGTCGCAGTTGATTTTTTGCCACAGAAGATGGCGATGCTTCCATTCGGGGCCAGTTTTATACCGAGATAAAGTGCAATGGCCTGGCCGTCGTCTCTCTCTGGAAAGTGGCGATCTTTCTGCTCTCTGCCTCTTCTCCCGAGATTGAATCTTTCAATCACCCTCGGAACGAAAAACTCACCTTGTTCGGCATCACGGCTGTCGACGTACTCGATTCTTCCCAACTGATCGAGCCAGCTCGCGAATCCGACCGACCTGAAAG
>JBPOIC010000025.1:0-10322 GCA_052034865.1 Myxococcota bacterium
TGAAGCGAAATTCTTAATCTCATCAATGAGGTTTGATGAGTAGATTCGCGGTGGACGATGAATTGTATGTATGCACCGTACAAACCGCGCTTTGAGCTGTCAAGAAAGGGATCCAGCAGGAGATGCTTCTTCGGGTTTTATAAAGGAAATATATTCGTTGGTGTAAAATACAAACCAAGCCCGAAAGTCTGATTCGTTTTATTTGAAAAAATGGCTGTCGTATGAGCACTGATTCCCACTGCTCCCAAAGAGCCAGCCACTTGTATTAATCCCATCCTTGCAAAAGCTGAAAAGTGGGGCCCGATCTTTTGCGAGATGTCTCCTGAAAATAAGCTAAATCCTACTCCTCCTTGTACAAAAGGAAGGATTTCGATCGCACTCAATCGGAGCGGAGAGAATGATTGAGCAGTCTTTGAAGTTTCTTGAATGTCTGTTTTAAAGGTATGGAACTTGAGCTCTTCAGCAAGAAAAAATTGGGAAATGCTCCGTTGGCCCGTACTCAAAAAATTAGCCCTAGCAGAAAGGGACAAATCTACAGCTCCAAATGAATCTAAAGTGCTAAAGGTGTTTAATTGAAGCTCTAGAGAAGCCCTGGGCCCTATGAAATCCATCAAAGGGCCATTCACCATGGCATCAACTCCTAACTCACCTTGCAAAGCTAAGTAAGCTCCACCCTCAACGTTTAAAGGATCTCCCATTCTTCACCTCCCTCGAAAAAAGTGAATATATAACTTTCGATCCTCCCATGATCGAAAGCCATGCCTGCCTGTCTGTTGCCAAGATTTTCTATTTTTCCAGGTGATAGTTCGGTGCCTCCTTGGTGATCATCACATCGTGAACATGCGATTCACGAAGTCCCGAAGAAGTAATGCGAACAAATTTCGCTTTTTGGTGTAGCTCGGGGATAGTGGCGCAACCGACATAACCCATGCCGGATCTCAATCCACCAACGAGCTGGTATAAATTATCGGCCAATGAACCCCGATGCGGAACCATCCCTTCAATTCCTTCCGGAACATATTTCGAAGGTTGACCGACCTTATCCTGGAAATAGCGATCGGCCGAGCCGGATTTCATGGCGCCAATGGATCCCATCCCACGGTAAACTTTGTAGCTGCGTCCCTGATAAAGAACAAGCTCGCCTGGAGATTCGTCGGTTCCTGCAAGCAGACTTCCAACCATAACCGAACTGGCCCCCGCCGCAATGGCTTTGGTAATTTCACCTGAGAATTTGATTCCTCCATCGGCTATCACAGGAACCCCTTCCTTGTGAGCAGCTTTACAGACATATTGAATGGCCGCAAGCTGAGGAACTCCAACCCCCGCCACCATACGAGTGGTACAAATGGAACCGGGTCCTACACCGACTTTTAATCCATCAGCGCCCACTTTGATCAATTCGAGAGCTGCATCTTCGGTCGCGATATTGCCCGCCACCACCTGTAGCTCAGGAAATTTTTTCTTGATCTGCTGGACAGTGTTAATGACCGAAACCGAATGCCCGTGTGCCGTATCAACAATGAGAACGTCGACCTCCGCCTGAACCAGGGCCTCGGCACGCAAAAAAGCTTTTTCGCCGGTTCCGACGGCAGCACCCACGAGAAGTCGACCGCGAGCATCTTTAACAGCGTTCGGATTGCGCTCTGTTTTTTCGATGTCTTTGATCGTCATCAACCCTTTCAGCTCGCCCTGTTTGTTGACGACCAGGAGCTTTTCGATGCGATGGCGATGCAGCAGCTCTTTGGCTTCTTCGGTGGTCACCTGCTCGGAGACCGTTATCAAGCGCTCACGGGGTGTCATGACTTCAAAAATTTTAAGATTGAGATTTTTTTCGAAGCGTAAATCACGGTGGGTAAGAATGCCGGCCAGTTTTCCTTCGTCAACAATCGGGAGGCCAGAAATGTTATATTTATTCATCAAATCGATGGCTGTGCTGATTTTTTCGGAAGATCCGAGGGTGATTGGATTCAAGATCATGCCACTTTCGCTCTTTTTGACACGCTGAACTTCAAGGGCCTGCTCATCGATCGTTAAGTTGCGATGGATGATACCGATACCCCCACATTGAGCCATAACAATGGCTGTTTTGGATTCGGTCACGGTATCCATCGCCGCTGAAAGAATGGGGATATTGATTTCGAGTTTGCGGGTTAAGCGGGTGCGGGTTTGAACTTCGGTGGGTAGAATTTCACTCCTGCCAGGAAGCAGGAGGACATCATCAAACGTTAAGGCCTCAGGAATCACATATTGTTGAGTCATAGAACACCTTCGATCTTAAGCCTACCCATGCAGGTGGGTCTGCTATTGGATGAAAAATCTGGTTATGTCAGAAAAAACGGAAAAATGAGTGGATGAATGTATAATTTTCGATAAAATTGTCCACTTGAAAGATGACCGAGGTTGAGAATAAAACTTATACTTGAGTGGGGTGAGATTTTTTTAGGACTACAATCCCAAAAAGGATCCAGGTTGTTTTTATTCAAAGAAAGCACCCATGACTTTGAAAACAAAAAGCTCATCCTTCTTGCTTGCTCTTTTTCTATTCCTTCCGATTTCAACTCTGGCTCAAACTCTCCCTTCCACACCACGCCTTCTCATTCGCTTTCAACCTGACGCATCAGCGCAATCCCTGGTCCATCACGTAAACAAACACATGGCCATGACTCTTTCATCATCCGAAGGGGAAATTTTGCGCAATCTGACTTCTCACCCCTCCATCAATGCCTATACGCTCGAGGTCCATTCTGATCAGATGGAGGAAACCCTGAACGAGCTAAGAAAGAATCCGGAAATCGTCTATGCCGAAGAAGATGAAGAAGTTCACGCACAGACCATACCCAACGATCCCCACCTCAACCTGCAATGGAGTTTAAATAAAACACCGAATATTGGTGCAGAAATCGCGTGGGATTACGTAACGGAAGCCCCGGATCTTATCATTGCCCATCTGGATTCGGGTTGTGATCTGAATCACGAGGATCTTCAGCCCAATCTTTGGAAAAACACGGATGAAATTCCGAACAATCATCTTGATGATGACGGCAATGGATATGTCGATGACGATCTGGGCTATAATTTTTTTCAAAAAACCGGAATTCCTCAGGATGACTATGGCCATGGAACCCAGGTGGCGGGGGTCTTGGGTGCCGCTGGAAATAATGCGCTTGGGGTGACAGGGGTTGTCTGGAAAACACGCATCATGTGTCTGAAGGTCCTAAACTCAAAGGGGGACTCCAACATTTCCACGGCGATTGAAGCCATTCAATATGCGATCAATCAAAAAGCAGATCTCATCAACATTAGCTGGGGCTACACCCCCAAATCCATCCCTTCCTATTTTTTACAGGATGCCATTCGTAAAGCCAAAAGTGCCGGGCTTCTGGTGATTGCAAGTGCGGGAAATGGTTTGAACAATCTGAATGGAGTCAATAACGATCTTTCACCCCAATCTGCAAACTACCCTTCTTCTTACCCAGAAGAAAACATTATTGCTGTGGCTTCAACAGATCCTGCCGATCACCTGACGGGTTTCAGCAATTATGGCCCCATCACGGTGGATATTGCGGCTCCAGGGGTTTCCATTTATTCGATAGCCTTAGGAAACCATTATGATTACTTTGAAGGCACTTCCGCGAGCACTCCCTTCGTCACTGGCTCTGCGGCCCTGCTTTGGCAATTAAACCCCAGCCTGGATTACCAGCAAATCAAGGATTTACTTCTTGAGAATGCCGATGAGCTTCCCTCTCTCAAATCGAAAATCTTATCAGAAGGAAGATTAAATATTGGTAAAGCTATTCAAAACTCGCCTGCCATCACCCATCTTTACCCCACAGGCGGACCATCTGATCCAACTCCGAATGCCGCAACCGGCACGGGCGGAGGCTGTCAACTCATGGCATCTCCGGCGATAAGCCCTTCTATTCTGGATTTTTTCTGTTTGGGATTTTTTGGAATGGGATGGTTCTTCAAAAGAAAAAAAGCCCCACAAAAATTGTGAGGCTTTAAATCCTAAGACTTTAACAACTCATTAATCTTTAGTTGGGGGCCGCTGACGAGGCGGATCTAAACGACGCAATTCATCAGGAAATATTGCATCATTCATGAGTGCTTCAATGTCAATCGGAGCAAATTCCTCTCCAGTATCTGGGTCAATTAATGTTTGCGTTGGTCTAAGTGGTTTAAAGATGGGTTTTTCATAACAGCCACCATTTGGGCCTAAATTTCCATTCACAATTTTTTTAAGACGTTTTTCATCTTGAGCACTAGCCTTCCTGGGTTCTGTCTGAGTGACTTTATCTGTTGGACCCTCCGCCTTAAGTTCTCGACCATTAATGCCATTACTTGAATTGATACAACCTGATTGAATCGGGACTGGCATAGCATCTCCTGAACAATATGAGAGTGAATTGGGACGACTATAGAACTTATCGACCTGATCGTTCCAATTGTTGCTATTTTTTTTCACGAAGGATTACACCCCAGCGTTCGCGAAATGACGATCCGCTGTACCTCACTCGTCCCCTCACCAATCTCTAAAAGACGTTGATCACGATAGAATTTGGCAACCGGATATTCTTCCATCAATCCATAGCCCCCATGAATCTGGACGGCACGATCCGTCACTCGGTGCATGACTTCGGAGCAGTAAAGTTTCGCCATAGCCGCTTCTTTGGCAAAAGGTCTGTCGTTATCTTTCAGCCAGCAGGCCTTATAAAGCAGGTTGCGCGCGGTTTCGATTTCAAGGGCGCTATCGGCGAGCTTAAAGGCAATCGATTGATGATCGGCAATCGGTTTTCCGAATGTCTTACGATCTTTTGCATATTGCAGGGCTGCTTCAAAAGCACCCTGCGCTCCGCCCAATCCCATCGCCGCTATCCCTAAACGACCCGAATCGAGAGTTTGAAGCATTTGTTTGAATCCTTCGCCCCGCTTACCCAACAGATTTTCTTCGGGCACGCTGCAATCTTCAAAATAAAGCTCGGCCGTGTTTGACGATCTCCAGGTGAGCTTATGATGCATCTCTTTCGAACTAAAACCCGGCGTCCCTTTTTCGACAATAATACAGCTGATCTCTTTTTTACCGTTGTCGCGCAATCCACTCACCGCCTGTACGGTCACGCCTGCCGTAATTTTGCTAGCGGCATTGGTGATAAAAATCTTCGCACCATTAATTACCCATTTCCCGTCTTTTAGCTCAGCGCGGGTTTTGGAATTTCCGGCATCGCTTCCGGCATCCGGCTCGGTAAGTCCAAAGCCCCAGAGATTTTTTCCCGAGCATAAATCCGGAAGATATTTTCTTTTCTGCTGCTCATTTCCGAAATGATAGATAGGACCAATCCCCAATGAATTCTCCGCCGCAACGGTTGCCGCCTGACAACCATCCACCCGTGCGATTTCTTCTACACAGATGACGTAGGATAAATAATCGAGCCCTTGCCCGCCGTATTCTGGACTGATGGTCATCCCAAAAAGACCCAAACCTCCCATCTTGTGTGTGAGGTCGTAAGAGAACTCCTCTTTTTCATCGATTGCCTGACGGACGGGTTTGATTTCACCTTCGGCAAAATCACGAATGGTTTTTCGAAGCATTTCCTGCTCGGGGGTTAAATCGAAAGATAAGGCCATAGATTTTCCAGGAGGAGATCATCTGCTCCTGGCCTCCAGTTGTGTGCGGATTGGGTTCAGTCAGAATCCCTAAAGAATTGAATTTAAAATCAGATAGCAAATTCCTTTTGGAAATTGGAAGGGGAAAAAAGGAAGAAACGGGGAAGAATAAGAGAGCCTCTATTTATGATGAGAAGGAAGCGACACTCCCTCCAGCTCGATCAGCACGGCCTTGATCCGCTCCTGGCTCTGAGCCAGGTTTTTAAATTCATCCGAACTTTTAAAGGCCTCTATTTTTTCTGCCAGATCCGGTCTTTCACGAGGAGAATGAAACACCCACTTTCCCTGTGAATTCCGGTGCACGATTTTTTCCTGAAGGGCAAGGGTTTGAATGGATTCGTCCAGAAACCGCAACTCTCCCCAAAGGCGATCTGCAAAATTTTTCTTAAGATAGCGCTTGAGAGGATTTAAATCCAAAGATAGATCAGGCGCTGAACTCACCTCCAGGATCTCTCTCACGTTCGAAACTCTTTCCCGAGTGGAAGAAGCATGGCTAAGCGTCGTTGAGATCCCGTACTGAGTGGTTATTGGAATTCGATTTTGTTCTGTAAACTGGCCCCAGCTTTCCCGAAACCTTCCCCAATTCACTCGAGGTACACTCCCCTCTTTCTCAACGCTATTCAGAACCTTCTGAAGAAAAAGCTCTCCCATCTTCTCGGCCCAGAGATTCGCGCTTTGGATGATTTCATTTTCGATTTGCTGATAAATGATCTCCGTCTTTATTCCAACAAGTTCCGAAAGACCCAACACAGCAAATCCAAACCCATTACGTCCAAATAAGGGGCCACCCTCCTCCCAATTTCCCATTTTATGAAGTGTATTTTCGACCACGATCTGAGCCAGGGCTTCCTCTGGATTTTGCGTGGCATTTTTCCACGCAGTCTCCACAACCATTCCTCCCAGTGAACTTCCAATGATGGCCGCTGAAAAAACATTGGCTGATTGAAGTACAGCCCCCACGGCCCCAGCGCCACCTGCCAGTCCTCCCTGAGCGATGAAAATATTTTTACCACTCAAGGCGGAGACCTCGGCCATCGTTAAACCGGCGCTTAATCCCGGACGCAAAAGACCGACTCCTGCTGTTGATCGAATCCCTGCCTGGAGGGAGGGAAAATAGTGCGCCAGAAGAAACGGCGAACTTGCTAATGGATAATGCAGAATTGGGTAATACCAGCGGTTGGGTTCTATCCCGGCAAAAGTCAGTAGAGATTGAGAGAGATGGCCAAAAGCGTTCGCGAGTGGAAAACCCTGGATAAAATGGCTCAGAGGAATTCTTGCAGTCGGAGGCTTTAAAACATTCAGGAGCTGTTGGGTTCCGACTAGAACTCCCGCCATTGCCAGTTGTTTTTGAGAATGGGAGTAGTCTCCGCCGGACAGCGAGGTGAGAAGACCGCTTTTTTCAAGGAGGAGCTTTAACGATAAATCGAAGGCAATCATCAAAACATTGCCCATAAGCCAGCCGCGAATCCCACCAAATCCAGAAATCTCATCCGTTTTTTTTCCTTTTGGGGATGGACTTACGCTGGAAGAATAATCTGTCGCGAATGAAGGAGAATCTCCCTCACGAAAGAGAATTTGCCCGTAAGTTTTTCCATCGGCCGTGACGGCCGTGCGGACTTCAAATTGGATGGGAAGATCTTTTAAGGCCAAAAGGTAAGGCGCCAGGGCGGGAATTTTTTCAGATAAAATCTGTCGATTCTTTAAAGTCAGTTCATACGGATTCGGCGAGTCATATTCTTGAAGATAGCGGAGAGCCTTAGTGTCACATCGGCGATGAAAGGCGAGAATTTCTTCGGCAAGAGAGTGGGTGGAGAGATCTTCCACCCGATTTTTTGAATTTAGAAATTCTCTTAAGAAAACATCCTCACAAACCAGGGGCTCGACGCCGAGGCGCGAATAACACAGCGCCGTGGATTCGAGCGCCCCCTTTCCTTCTTCGAACGAGTTGGAAGGCGCCACAACACTCTCGTTCGAAGGATGCGCAAAAGAAGCAAATTCGCTTCTTAAGCGAAAGGGGTAAAAGGCCGGAATGTTTAGATAAGAACCCATGCAAAGCCCGTCATCTCAATCAGCGTGCAATAGAAAATGCTGGTGATCCTCCAAGATACACCTGCAAACCCGAGGCGGATAGTAAAGGCCCAGCACAAATAAGATAAGGATTATCAAAAGATGCGATGGGTTCTAAGACGTCAGCGAGTGAGAATGTTTCGGATAAATCTGTTAATTTTTGTCCTCTGGTTAGTTCTGAAGTGGGGATTTCTCTGAAGAGACTTTCAGGGCTGCACCAGGGGATTTCATTTGTGACTTCGGAATAAAGAATTTCTTCGGGTGGGTAGGAAGGCGGTTCAAAATATGATGTGTCTATTGAAGCAGTAAGCATACCACTTACACGTATTGTATGAGCTCCATTATCAGCTACTTTGAGGTAATTCGGATTCTTCAAAAAATTCAAAACAGAAAGATAGAAATATCCACCATTCTTATTTTGATCATCAGGTGGCTTGCAGTTCTTTGCAGCATCTCGCCCCGCCTTTCGTGCGCTTTTAAGCGTTTTCTGGAGATGAGCATCTAATTTAGCGATTTTTTTTGGATCTGGAGTCTCAATAAGAGATTCTAGCTCGCTCGGAGAAATAAGCTGAGTCGAGTTTTTTCCAAAAGCAGTCGTACACAAATCCTCAAAATATTTTTTTTCTTGAGAATAAATAGATTTTGAAAGGACACTTTTTGAATAGGGCCCAGGAATTCCAGGGTGAGCAGCTATAAGAAATCTATCTGGGTATTTTTTCGCAAGCTCCCTATCTTGATCGAGGTAGTCCATACAGGAGTCCATCGCGGTTGCAATACACTGATTGATAAAGATGTCTCGATTGATCGTTTTCAGTAATCCCTGAGCACTGTCCCAGTTTGAATCAGGAGGACTAAAACCTTTTGAGTTTTCATAGCGCTTTGCATAAATTCCTGTATGCAGCTGCTCGATATGCATCCAATGCTCTATAACCAGATCCCATACTGTCGCATAGACTGGTTCTGCCATAAAAACCCCTTATTTGATTAAAAATTGTTCCGTCTTAAAAAGGCCAACCTTGATTGAATTGTATTTCACCCACAAACCTTATCGGTTTTTTGACGCATTGGTTGCGCCCTGAAATGGACAAACTCAGGAATCACAATTTAACCAAATGATAACATTGTGTTTTTTAGAATCAGAATTGCAGACGGAGGAAAAATCCGGACAGCTTGAGCGCGAAAACGGAGGTGAAATGAGGGCCACTGAAAAGAACTAAAGACGGAGGCCCAGAAGGTGCAGACGGAGGAAAGAAAACATCTACAAACGTACTTCCAGAATCGGCCTTACCAAATCGGCCAAAAGCGAGGCAATACGAGAGAAGGCAGAGAGGGTGTCGAGATGAATCGAGGAGGTCTCAAAGCTTTCTTTCAGTCCTGCTTGCAGGCGCGCCAAATGCTTGGCTCTTAGATCTTCATTCTTTTTAGCCAAATGCTCGACCTTTCTTAAAACCTTATGCACCAACTCCTGATCGCCCGAGGCTAAAGCGGAGCTCATCCAGGTAAAACAATCACTGATATTTTGATGATAATCCTGAATCTCACTCCACCCTTCGGCTGAAAAATCCGTTCCCCGCTGATTTTTACGAGCGGCCATATCCAGAATGTTTTGACTGACAATATCCCCAATCTCTTCCAGACTTCCCGTAATTGAAAGCAAGGTGATACTTAACTTCGCCTGTTCATCCGTCAGATTTTCCTGAGAAAGTTTTGCCAAAAACAATTTGATCTCACGATCGAGCACATCAACCTGATCATCCCGCGATTCGATTTCGGCAGCCAAATCGGGATTGGTCTTTTCATAACAGCGCAGACTTTCACGAAACATATCCTGAACCAGATCAGCGACTCGCAAAATCTCTCGCTTCACATTGGCGAAAGCAAGTGGCGGAGTTTCCAGGCTCCGCGGGGTGAGATAGCGCGGGGCAAAACGTTTTTCGGAAGGACTGCGGGATGGGATGATTTTTTCAATCAACCAGGCCCCTTGGGAAATCAGCGGAAGAAAAAGGATGGAAATCGTAAAATTAAAAAGAATGTGCGAGAGCGCGACACGACTGCTGATACTCGCCTGCAGGCCCGGAATTTTTGTCGCCAGCTGATCGATCCCCCAGGCGTAGCTGTCGAGAAAGGGAAGAAACAGCAAAACGCCCGTCGTTTTCAATAACAGGTGTGAAAGTGCAACCTGTTTTCCGGTGGAGGAGCCCGATAAAGATGAAAAAAAGGAAGTAAAACACGTCCCAACATTGGCACCCAGCACATAAGGCAGAGCGGCTTCAAAGGTTAACAGACCGGAAAATCCGAAGGCGATGACCAAACCGATCATTCCTGCGCTGGAGAAAAAAGGCGTAAACAAAGCTGCGAGACAAAAACTGTAAGAAGGATGACGGGAGAAAAAGTGCACCACTTCTCCCATGAAAGGATCTATGGCAAGGGCTTTTGCACTGACAGAAAGAAGATGAAGTCCTAAAAAAATAAACCCGAAACCAATAAAGATCATGCTGATATTTCGGGACTTTTTTCGTTTGCTCAACATCTCCATGAGCACCCCAAAAATCAGGATGAACATGGCGTATTCGGAGGTTTTACGAATCGAG
>JBPOIC010000056.1:0-23096 GCA_052034865.1 Myxococcota bacterium
AGACGCCTCTCTCTCAATAATCCTTCATTTTTTGTTTATAGAAAAATTATACACCCTCTTTGAAAAGAAGCATCAAGCGAAATGCGCAAAATCAAAAAAAATTGACGCACTTGCTGTCAGCAAATGCTTTCAGGATGCACCTTTGCAACAAAGGCGCATAATCCTGTTCAAACGTAGACAGGAATGCATAAGAAAATTTGCCCCCTCTCTACTCATGAAATTTTTCTTAAGAATTGAAAACCTGGTTGGATTATTGGTTTTATTTAGACTTCCCGATTCAACAATAGGTATTCGACAATCTCTAGAGTTCATCAAACTTCCAAAATACTGAACACTCTTTACCCTTCTCACTCACAGAATAGAGCGAGAGGATTTCAGATCCCCGCTTTAATCTTCTTCTATCCCAAATAAATTCCGAATCTCAAACCCCAGTCGTCCGAAAATCGAACGATCCAACAACGCGCTCTCCTGAAATTCCTCATGAATTTTCTGCGGCTTCAGTCGTTTTAGGAATTTTAGTCACACCTCTCGCGCTTTTTGGTTTGATGAGTAAAAAGAAGAGGGAACAATTTGTGGTGGAATATATGGATATGAATGGGAAGAAATCTTCAGTACTTTTTCAGGTTAAAAAAGATCTTGCCCTTGGGATTCGCTCGAATCTGGAGGCAATTAGTGGAAAAACGGTCGAGGTTGGAATCGCCCAAAAGTAAAGACTGGAATGAAAGGGTTCTTGATTGGAATATCTCATTACTTAAATCCCGGACTCCTTTTCGATCACAGAACCCTTTTTTAATTTTTAAGTCACTCATCCTTTTTGATTTTTCTTTCAGATTAAATTTTTTCATCTTCTGCCCCTGATATTTTCCTGATTTTTTAGACCATTCCTCCTCGCAATCCTTATCCTTTTTCACTTCGATAGATCCAAACCTATCTTTACTCTTGTTGCTAAAATTTGAACCTATTAGAATTCTGTAGATTTCCCTTCATTAATCATTTCAAAAAATAACGAATCATGGGACTCAAGCTTAAACTCATTTGTGGAGTGTTTTTGGCATCTTTCCTTTCACTCCCTCTGTACTACCTTTTCGCCAGTGAGAAGCTGGAGGTCCTCACTCCCTTTCTTTTCTTTTGTCTCGGATGCCTGTCTGCAGGCTTCCTACTTTTCCTTTTTGTTCAGCGCTTTTTCATCCGACGTTTAGCCTTAATGCGCAAAAGCATGAACCACATTGCTACTTCTAAAGATCTTACAGGACGTATCGCAGATGCTGGCAGGGATGAAATCAGCGAGCTCAGTCAATCGATCAATCAGATGCTGGATTCGCTCGATAAAAGTCGTACGCAACTTCTGGAGTCTCAAAAAATGGAGGCAATCGGAAGGCTGGCAGGCGGGATGGCTCATGATTTCAACAATATCCTTTGCAGTATTTTGGGCTATTCCTCCATTTTAAAGGAAAAATATGCAGCTGATGAAAAAACCACACGCCAGATCGACGTCATCATCCGTGCGGCAGAAAAGGGCTCTCAGCTCACAAAAGATTTATTGGGATTTGCTCAAAAGGGAATGTATGAAAAATCAGATCTCGATTTAAACCGAAGCATTAGAGAAGCTCTTAACTTCTTTTCTCCATCTCTTGGAAATGCGATCTCCACTCATCAGGAACTGTCTGAAAACCTATGGACCATCGAAGGCGATTCCAACCAGATCCTCCAGGTTTTGATTCATCTTTTAGTCAACTCTCGCGACGCCATGCCCCAAGGCGGGGAGATTTTCATTCGAACGCAGAATCACATACTTTCTGAGGCGGATGCAGTCCGACTGTATTTACCTCAGGGGGATTATGTCCGAATCGACTTTCAGGACACGGGAGTTGGAATTCCTCCGGAAAATCGCACCCGAATTTTTGATCCGTTTTTTACCACCAAAAAAAATGGAAAAGGTTCAGGACTCGGACTTTCAATGATTTATGGCATCCTGCAAAAACACAAAGGGGCTATCCTTTTGGATTCAACCCTACCCAAAGGGGCCTTGTTTCATCTTTACTTTCCAGCCAAAGATCAGCAGATCCGGACGATTTTCGTTCAGGAAAAATCTGCACCCCAACTTCTTCAAGAGTCCATATTGAATGGTAAAAAAATATTACTAATGGATGACGAAACCGACACCCTCTCCTGGACGGATGAAATTCTTACCCAAGCTGGGGCAGAAGTCCTCTGTGCCCGCAGCGGAGAAGAAGCGATCAAAATTGTGAATCAGGAAAACAGGAAAATAGACGTGATGGTGTTTGATGTTATCCTACCGGGCATCAATGGAATCAAAACTTATTATAAAATTAGGGACTTAGGAGCAAAAATTCCCATCATTTTTGTCAGCACCTTTATGGAAAATTCAGAGATCATTCAGCTAAAACGTCAGGAAAATGTGATTTTCATCCAAAAACCCTTCAAAAAAGAAGATCTGCTCAGTGCCCTAACCGTCCTCTTCTCACCTCATTAAAAATTCAGTCCCCTCCATTCACTCAACATTCATTCAAGACGGAGGAAGATAAAACAAGCCTAATTTCAAATAGTTAAACCTAATTTTCCTCTTTTTGACGATTTCTAATCTCTTCCTTGAAAATTGGATTGGACTTTAATTATAGTTAACTTATCCCAGTTTATTACCTTTTCATAAACCTTATTAACTTATTTATATATGGATCCACGCACCAATCCTTACGCCCCTGGGGCAGGCACGATTCCGCCTGAGCTTTCAGGTCGAGATGAGTTGATCGAGCGCACTTTGATTCATCTCGATCGATGTCGAAGCGGGCTCTCATCGCGAGGCATGATTTTGGTCGGGCTTCGAGGCGTTGGGAAAACTGTTCTTCTCAATCGCATCGCTCGAGAAGCAGAAGCGAAGGGATTGGCAATCGTCTCAGTCGAGGTTCCGGAAAAGCGCTCTCTCCCAGCCTTGCTCATTCCGAGTTTACGAACAGCCCTCCTCAAGCTCGATCGCATGGCTTCCGCGGGAAGCCTGGGAAAACGTGCCTTGCGCGTGCTCGGCGGATTCATGCGGGCTATGAAAGTGAAATATCAGGATGTGGAGTTTGGGCTGGATTTGGAAAGTGAGCCCGGAGTGGCTGACTCTGGAGATTTAGAGCATGACCTGACAGATCTTTTTTTGGAGCTTGGAAAGGCAGCTAAACAAAAAAAAACGGCCCTTGTCCTTTTTATTGATGAAATTCAGTACATTGATGAGGATGCGTTCTCGGCCCTCATCATGGCTTTACATAAATGTACGCAGTATCAACTCCCTGTCACCCTGATCGGAGCAGGCCTCCCTCAACTGGTGGGTCAGGCGGGTCAGGCCAAGTCGTATGCGGAACGCCTATTCGAGTATCCGGAAATAGGCCCCCTTCCTTCAGCCGCGGCTCGAGACGCCCTGGAGGCCCCAGCTTTTCGGCTCGGAGTCCTCTTTGAAAATGCAGCTTTGGAGGCAATCCTGGAGCAAACTCAAGGTTATCCCTATTTTCTTCAGGAGTGGGGAAAATACAGCTGGCAGTGTGCGAGAAGATCCCCCATCACTCGAGAAGATGTCGAGCGGGCTTCGGCAATCATTCTTTCGGAGCTGGATGCCAGTTTTTTTAGGGTGCGTTTTGACCGGCTCTCACCACTTGAGAAAAAATATCTTCGTGCCATGGCCGAGCTGGGAGCAGGACCCCATCGCTCGGGCGAAATTGCCCGGGTTTTAGACAAAGCAGTTCAAGCCGTGGCCCCGATTCGGGCAGGGTTAATTAATAAGGGGATGATTTTCAGCCCCGCTCACGGAGAAAATCAATTCACGGTCCCACTCTTCGAAGATTATCTCAAGCGGACTCTGCCAAAATAATCCCCCCATGCAAGGCATTCTGAAAGCCCAGAACTTCTACAGCGTGCATTTCGGGGCCAACCTGATCCTTCTGACTGAAGCGACAAACCCGTTGCACATTTCCGGTTTTTTTCCTAAGACCCTCTGACAAAATTAAAAGTGTGATGAGGCTGAAGCAAAATGCATGACAAGGCCTTAGACCGTGTTTAAAAAACTCTTAAGGTGACCCTGACATAGTTAGGATAGGAATTTCAGATTATGGGTAAAGCGACCGGTTTTATGGAATATGAGCGCGAAAAATATCCTGAGCGCGAGGTGGAAGAAAGATTAAGCGACTACAAGGAAATTTATCAGGAGTTTCCAGCGGATCGACTCAACCGCCAGGCTGCACGCTGTATGGATTGTGGTGTTCCTTTCTGCAATCAGGGTTGTCCTTTGGGAAATCTCATCCCCGAATGGAATGATCTCATCTACAAAAGTCACTGGAAAGAAGCCATCGACCGCCTTCACTCCACCAACAACTTCCCAGAATTCACCGGCATCCTCTGCCCTGCCCCCTGCGAAGGATCTTGCGTTTTGGGAATTCATGAAAAGCCGGTGACGATCAAGTATATCGAATACAACATCATCGACCATGCCTTCAAAGAAGGATGGGTTAAACCCGAACCCCCCAAAACCCTCACAGGAAAAAAAGTAGCCATCGTTGGATCTGGCCCTGCCGGTCTTGCCTGCGCCCAGCAGCTGCGACGTGCAGGCCATGATGTCGCCATTTTTGAGCGCTCAGATCGGATTGGAGGACTGCTCCGCTACGGAATACCTGATTTCAAGATGGAAAAGGATCGGATCGATCGCCGTCTAAGCCAAATGAGTGAAGAAGGCGTCGTTTTTAAAACGAAAACGGAAATTGGAAAAGATCTCCCCGTAGAGACCTTGCTGAAAGAATTCGATGCCGTTGCCCTGTGTGCCGGGGCCTCTCAGGCTCGTGACCTGGAAATCCCAGGCCGTGAGCTCAAAGGGGTGTATCTGGCAATGGATTATCTTTCTCAGCAAAACCGCGTAGTCGCAGGTGATGTTCTGCCTGATCAAATCAATACCAAAAATAAAAAAGTCATTATTTTGGGAGGCGGTGATACCGGTGCCGATTGCCTTGGAACCGCTTTACGCCAGGGAGCTAAATCGGTGCTCCAGTTTGAGCTGATGCCCCGTCCTCCTGAAACCCGCGCATCCAACAATCCCTGGCCTCAATGGCCGGTGATATTTAGAGCTTCTTCTGCCCATGATGAAGCCAAAAAGGTCGCAGGAAAGGAAGTTCGCGATTATTCCATTCTTACCAAGAAGCTTTCAGGCACGAACGGGGTCCTTCAAAAGCTTCATGGTGTTCGCTTAAATTGGACAACCCCAGCTCCCGGGGCTCCGGCCCGATTTGAAGAGATTCCTGGAAGTGAATTCGAGATGGATGTTGATCTGATTTTTTTGGCGATGGGTTTTGTGGGTCCTGAAAAGAAAGGGATGCTCGAAAACCTGGGCGTCAAGCTGGATGGACGGGGCAATGTGGCGGTCGGCTCTGATTTTCAGACTTCGATTCCAAAAGTCTTTGCCGCCGGGGACGTGAAGCGCGGCGCTTCTCTCATTGTCTGGGCTATCGCCGAAGGGCGCAAGTGCGCAAAATCCATCGATGCCTTTTTGATGGGAGAGAGTGAGTTGGCGTAAGGTTTTCTTTCTAGAAGCAATTAATCAGATTAAAAAACAGCACCCAGGAATTTTCAGCTTACGAGTAGTTCTATGACCACGACTTTACAGCAAGCCCTTTTAAAGGCCGGACTCACCGCCACCAAACGTTTTCCTGAAACAAAAAAGGAAAAACCCCTGGTTCGCAAATCCCAGGAAGAGAGGACACCGTCGCGTCCCGTTTCGGCTCCCGCTACTCCGACCCCTAAAAAAATCCATGAACACCACATTCGAACGGATTGTGAATCCTGCCGTCGCACCGGTCCGGACGTCGAACATTATGAGCATTCCAATCGGTTATTGCTGGTTAAGTGGCTGTGTGTGAAGTGTGCAGATTCCCATAATATTCCCGATCAAACCCGTCAGACCCGCCAAAGTCAGTTTGCACGCAGCGGTCTGTTCAGGCGAGAGTATGGGGCAACGAAAATCTTTTAACGAACCATGCCCCCAACCCTTTACCTTGCCGAATCGACTGCCACGTATCGTCAACTCATCCCACGCCTGGTGAAAGGTTATTTTCAAAATCTTGTGGATCTTTGGGAAAACCCGAGTGCTGTGATTGACCTGAACAGATCCGATACCGTCTTGCTTATCGATGAAGCCTTTATCCATTTTGGTCCGGGACCTGCCCGCTCCACCCTGCAAAGCCTGCTTGAGCATCAAAAAATTACAAAGCTTCCGGTGATCCTTTTAAGACGCCGCCAAACACCTCGGTGGAAATTGCCCTTGCGTATCCATCAGCTTCGAAGACCTTTTTATTTCCATGAACTTCAATCTATTCTGGATGAAGTCTGCCCTGGGGGAAGACAATTTATGGAGGAGACCATGATCGAAAATGAAACCGTAGGGCCCATTTCAACCCCATCTTCTGAGACCACCACCCCAGAATTACCAGGCCTGGATCGGGAAGAAATTTTACGCCTCACTCAGGAAACCCTCGAAAAAGTCATCCGCGAGCTCATCCCTCCCCTTGCCGAAAAAATCATTCGGGAAGAAATTCAGCGACTGACAGAATAGCTGAAAGGTTTTTTGTCTTCTTAAAATGCTCCTTCTGGATGAGGGAACATAGCCTTTGAGTTTTTCGCGCAGATCGATGTTTTTATAAAACATATTTGAAGGATATTTTATGGCTCCAACACCGACTCCCGAACTTGAAAAAACCTACTCTCCTCATGAGGTGGAAGATCGCTGGAATCAATATTGGCTAAAGCACCAGATCTCAACAGCTCCAGAGATTCCAGGCTCTGGGCAAGAACGTTTTTCGGTTGTTATCCCTCCACCCAATGTGACCGGCAGTTTGCATTTGGGTCATGCCCTAAACAACACCCTTCAGGATATTTTGGTCCGCAGCCGACGCATGCAACAGGATGCGACCTTGTGGGTTTTCGGTACTGACCATGCGGGGATTGCGACTCAAAATGTCGTTGAGCGCCAGCTCGCTTCTGAAGGTCTGTCCCGCCACGACCTGGAGCGCGAAAAATTTATTGAACGGGTTTGGAAGTGGAAAGCGGAGTCTGGAGGAATTATCACCCGGCAACTCAAGCGCCTGGGCGCCTCGCTCGATTGGACTCGGGAGCGTTTTACGATGGATGAGGGGCTCTCTCGTGCAGTGCGCGAGGTGTTTGTAAGATTGTATGATGAAGGGCTTCTGTATCGCGATCAGCGCCTGATCAACTGGTGTCCCCGCTGCCAAACGGCCCTGTCGGACCTGGAGGTCGAATACCATGAAATGCGCGGCCATCTGTGGCATATCCGCTATTTTCTAACGACTCCCCAAGAAGGAGAAGATCCTCAACATTACATCGTCGTCGCCACCACACGCCCGGAAACCTTGCTCGGAGATACTGCCGTCGCCGCCAATCCTGAGGATCCCCGCTATCAACATCTCATCGGCAAGACCGTCGTCGTTCCTTTCATGCATCGCCACATTCCTGTCCTGGGAGATGCGTATGTGGAATCCACGTTTGGAACTGGTCTTGTCAAAATCACTCCGGCGCACGACTTCAATGACTTCGAGCTTGGAAAACGCCACAACCTGGAGCGGATCAACCTTTTAACTCCTGATGGACGCATGAATGAAAATGCGGGCGAATTTCAGAATTTCAGCCGTGAGGAGTGTCGCCGCGAGATCGTAAAACGCCTGGAAGAGGCTGGTCAGATTGAAAAGATTGAAGAGCATCAAAACAAGGTGGGCCATTGCTATCGCTGTCGCACAGTCGTAGAGCCTTATCTTTCGCTACAATGGTTTGTAAAAACAGAGCCTCTGGCCAGAAAAGCCGTCACCGCCGTACGTGAAGGAAAAACCCGCTTTCATCCGGAGCATTGGGAAAAAACCTATTTTAGCTGGATGGAAAACATCAAAGACTGGTGCGTGTCGCGCCAGATCTGGTGGGGTCATCGTATTCCGGCGTGGTATTGCGGTGAAGGACACGTCACTGTTTCGAAAGAAAACCCTGCCCAATGCAAAACCTGTCATTCTCATGAAATGACTCAAGACCCTGATGTGTTGGATACCTGGTTTTCCTCTGCCCTCTGGCCCTTCTCAACCTTGGGCTGGCCCGATCAAACTGCTTTGCTCAAGGCCTATTATCCAACCAATGTCCTGGTAACCGCTTCTGACATCATCTTTTTCTGGGTCGCACGCATGATGATGATGGGATTGCACTTCATGCAAGAGGTGCCTTTCAAGGATGTCTACATCCATGCCATTGTCCGGGACGCGCAGGGACAAAAAATGAGCAAGTCGAAGGGAAACATCATCAATCCATTAGAACTGATGGAGCAATATGGCACGGATGCCTTTCGTTTCACCCTTGCCGCCTTTGCTGCCCAGGGACGAGATATCAAGCTCTCGGAGGATCGGGTCGAAGGCTACCGCAATTTCTGCAATAAAATCTGGAATGCCGCACGCTTTTTGTTCTCTACCGCCCTTCCTGCGATTCAAAATCCTGAAGACCTTGAAAAGGCAGAGCCACAAACCCAGGAAGATGAGTGGATTGCCCTTCAGCTGAGCCAGACGACAGAGATCGTGACCCAAGCCATTGCCGAGTATCGTTTCAATGAAGCAGCGCTCACCCTCTATCATTTTATCTGGCAAATCTTTTGCGACTGGTATCTGGAGCTGATAAAAAATCGCCTCTACCAAACCGGTGACATCCAGGTGCGCTGTGCCCACTTTGCCTTAAATATTTTTGATCAAACCCTGCGCCTGCTGCATCCTTTCATGCCCTTTATCACCGAAGAGCTTTGGCAAAAAATCTGGACAGGAAAAAGCCGCTCGATCGCTCAAGCCCAATTCCCGTCTCCACTAAGCCCCGAAATCAAATCTCAATATCAAGGTGCTTTTGACGATATCGAGCTTATGAAGACGATTACCTCCTCGATTCGAGCCATTCGTGCCGAAACAGGAATTTTACCTAAAGAAAAAGTACGTGTTCAGCTTTTGGCTCCGCAGGATGGTTCGGGAGATTATGCCACCCGACTTAAAAAGCTGGGGCCGCGCATTCAGGAGCTGGGAAAGGTCTCCGAAATCACATGGATTCCGGCCAAACCTGCCGAGCCTTGCGCCCGAGATTTTTTAAGTCACCATCAAATCACTCTATTCATCCCCCTCACGGGTCTGATCGATATCGAAAAGGAAAAAGCCCGACAGAAAAAGAAGCTGGAGAAGGTCGAAAAAGAGATCCTTCATCTTTCAGGCAAACTCACCAAACCCGACTTTCTGGCCCATGCTCCCGAAGAGTTGGTGGCTGAAACCCGTTTAGAGCTGGAAAAGAAAGGTCAACATAAAAAAGAAATTGAGGAGGCGGTGGAGTTGCTGTAAAACAACAAAATTCAAATGGAATTCCGGCAATGAGGCCGGTCAGCATTATCACTTTAACCTCATACTTTTTTAAAACCTATGCCTCCATTTCAACTCACAGCCTCTGATCGAAAACTCATTGAACTGGCCCTTCAGGAAGATATTGGTACCGGCGATGTAACCACCCGGGCCCTCTTCCAGGAAGATCACCGTACTGTCGAAGCCAAGGTCGTTGCCAAAGAGCCTCTCATTTTGGCGGGCATCGAGGTTGCGTATGCGGTGTTTCGAAAAATCGATCCCAAACTCAAATTCAAAAAACTGAAAAGCGATGGCGATTCGGTTGTTGAAGATTCCGCTATTGCCCTGCTTCGTGGCAGCCCCCTCTCTCTTCTTTCTGCCGAGCGGGTCGCTCTCAATTTCATCCAGCACCTATCCGGTGTTGCAACCCTCACCCGATCCTTTGTTGAAAAACTCGAAGGAACACGCACCAAAATTTTAGATACCCGAAAAACCCTGCCCGGCTGGCGGCGCTTTGAGAAATACGCGGTTCTGGCGGGCGGAGGAACCAACCATCGTATGGGTCTCTACGATGCTTATCTTGTAAAGGATAATCATCTGGCCTTGGCTGGCAGTATTCCCGAAGCGGTTCGCAAGATTAAAGCCATCAATCGAAAAGGATTGCGTGTTGAGGTGGAAGTCGAAAATCTTCGGCAGTTTCAGGAAGCAATCACCGCCGGAGTCGACTGGGTCATGCTCGACAACATGAGCCTCGAAGACATGCGCCTGGCGGTCATCCAGAATAAAGGCAAAGCCAAACTCGAGGCCTCAGGCAATATTACCGTCGATAATATTCGTGCGGTGGCAAAGACGGGTGTTGATTTTATCTCTGTCGGAGCCCTCACTCATTCCGCTCGGGCAATGGATGTGTGTCTGGAGATGATTTAGAGCATGTTTGGAAAGCTGTCGTGCGACGCTTTCCAAAAACGCTCCTAGGCCTTTTACCGGATTTCTTTTTTACCTGCTGACTCAGCCTTTCTTTTTGTTCCTATTGAGAACCTGCTTTATGAAACTGGTCCCCTAATGGCCAAGTGGTACTCCACCTACCTTTTTATTTTTCTCATCATTTGCTCTCTTGTGACGTCCTGCTCCTTCATCAAAAAACTGCAGGGGGATAAAAGCGAAGAAGCGCGCACTCTCTTAAAGTCCGCCGAAAAAAAACTGGCGTCGGTTCGGGAAACAGATCGGCAAATGAGCGAAAAGATGAATCGTCTGATTCAGATGGTTTTTGTCAGTATGGGAAAAGGAATTGATTTGAAAACCCGCGAAGAATCGAAGGCAATTCTCGATGAGATAAAAAGTAATCTCAAAATCCAGCTCGAAGCCCTCAAGTCTGCAAACGACACCTTAAAGCAGGCCAGGCAAATCAAGCTCACTCCCCGTTACCGAAAATATCTTCAGTTAAAACAGCAAGCGGCCGAAAAACGCATCGACATTTATTCGTTGGGCAACCCCCTTTTTCTCGCCCTGGAGAAAGTCATCGTGAACGAAGATCCCGAATCGATTCGACTGTCGCGCCAAATTGCCGCCGATTATCAATCGAAGCTAAAAGCGGCTGCCCGTGAAGTGGAAGGCATTGAGAAAAATGCTGCCGAACTTGCCAAAGATTACCCTTCCGAAATTCTTCAATAATCTTTTTTGATCCGGTTAATCTAAAAACGGCAGTTGTTTGTCGAATTTAGGGTTAAACGACAACCGTTCTGACCTGTTGACACGGACAGGGCTTGAAAAGCCGAACCAATTTCGTCACTCCCGCAATACCTACCAAAACATAGACCACCCTGGCCGCTGCGCTGAAATCTCCTACCAAAGCTCCTACCAGATTGAACCCAAAAAGCCCCACCAGCCCCCAGTTGAGAGCCCCAATCACCACCAGAATGTTCACTAACCAACACAGCCCACAAGACGAACCAGCTCGTTGCATACATCCTCCTTCTTTGAAGCGTTTGTTGATTCAAACTCCTTTCAAGATAGGAAGGGCAGCAAATCGTGCGCAAGGGTTGGAAAGAAAAAACAGAAAGGAAAATGAAACTATTTATGGATAGGTACTGAAATGAACTCGGTGGTTGGAACAGATTCTTTAAAAAAGGGATGTGGTGAGAAAGAATTTTCTGATGGAGCAACTTAATCTCAATGGTTTCAAAGACTTAAACACCTCCGCCTTCTGATTTATTCTGCTTTATCTGAAATACTTATCCTGACAGAGGAGCCTGTTATTCTTTCAAATGCCTTAGCAGGATCGGAAGATCAAGCACAACAGAGGCTCCGATCGAGCCGCTTAAAGAGGCTGCAGGATAAAACCCACCCTGAAGTTGCAAGGCAAAGCTTCCCTCAAAAAATTCAAATCCTCCAGCGATTCCTACGGCGGGCACATGGTAGGTCTTTGAAGCGATAAAATGCCGAACCCCCAGGCTTGGCGACACGGTTAAGGAAAGAGGAAGACGATCTTCGCTGGAAAAGCGCGCCCAGATTCTTTCTTCTAAAGTTTTAAAAGGCTGCCCCTGAATCGAACCAACCCCGTAGGTCAATGAAAGGCCCAAGCCCAAAAAATCGTTTTGATATCCCGCTCCCAATTCGATTGATGCAGTTATGGGATTGGATGCCCCGATTTTTTTAGGGAGGAAAAAGTAATCAAAACCCAAATGAAGGGGCAGGGTAAGGCCGGGCCGGGCGCTGGGGAGATCGACAGGAAATCCTCGATCCTTCAGTGCTTTTACATAAGATTTTTGGATTTTAAAAGAATGGTTAAGCACTTCCTGAAAAGAAGCTTTCGAGAAAACCTGATCGATTTCGACATTTCCAACAGAAGACACCTGATACTTTTGCATGAGGTAGAGTAACCCGAAAAGCCGCGCCATTGGATCTTCACTCACATGCATTCTGTTATGCGTAAACTCTTTCAGGGAATTAAAACCCTGAAGGCACAGAACAAACCATGCGAAGGTATCGGCAAAATCTTCATAGGGCTGTCTCATCTGCTCTTCGATGGAAAGCCCCTCCATGGCGTAAGTCGTCGAAAAATTCATCAACTTATCCTGATAGGGTGCGAGCTTTTGAGCAATTGGTTCTAAGGCTTTTTTGGAAGCATGGTTCTCAGCGAGGACACGTCTTTCAACAACAAGTCGCTCGTATGCTTTCAATTCATCCGGAGTAAAAATCGTAGAGAGTTTGAAAAGATAGTAAGATCTCAGAAAGCTTGAGAGCGGATGAGTAATCGACCTGCCATTATCCTGTGAGATTAAAAAATCGCCGAGAGCATGTCCTATTTCATGAATGAGGGTGATTTCCGAATTGAAACCTTCTTTGGGCTCGGTATTGATCCAGATGTGGTTATGGATCACATCGTAATGCCCATTCAATTGATAGCGTTTCTCAATATCCAATTTTTCTGCGATGAGTTTATTGCTCAAGACGAATCGGATGGGTTTTTCATTTCCGGTTTCTGTGAGAAGCGGCTTCAGAAAACAAAGAGGGATTTTCTCGAAGGCTTTAACAATATTTTTTATTTTTTGCTGCCGATCTGCTTTCGAGGTTCCATTTGGAAAATGGACTTCGACTTCCACCGCGTGGGAGTCGATCAGGATGCGATATAATGATTTTTTCGAATTTTCAGTCGTGGGAGTCGGGCCCTGCATGTGACGAATCTGAATATCAGGCTGTCTTTCTTCGGGAAAAATAAGCTGATGTTTTATTTCTCCATTGGGACTGTAGAAAGTAAACCGCACTCCTGCCGCTGTCTTTTTTTCGGCAAACAGACGAAGACCTTCATAAGAATACTCGTTGTCATGTGAATCTGAATGGATTTCAACCCCCGCCTTTTTCAAAAAACTTCGCCATTCTGACAAAAGATAGGGATCCGACCAGGGGACCTGAATTTCGGGATGCCCCTTTAAATGGACCGGATGGGAAGGATCCGGAAAAAAGATTCCTAAAGAACGAGTCTCAGCCCGAAATCCATATTGTTTTTCATTAAAATCAGATCCCTTCACTCCCTTGAACCCAAGGTCTTTCCAATCCAGATTTTGCAATTGAGTGCGAAGCCAGGTGTGGTTTCGCCGCTGAATCTCATTTTTAGGGCTCTTGTTTAATAAAAGGCACAGCTGAATGAGGGTGGGAGTGGGAATCGATTTATCCTGAAGATTCAAAATTTTCCAGCCCTGGGGATAATGGTACAGGAGGCGATCAGGCCCTTTATTGGAGTCGAGATCCACAAAAGCGATTTCCTTATCATTGCCAAGAAAGGAAAAAAGATCGCTCTCATTCGATTGTCTGATTTTTGAAAGATGTTTTGAAAAGTGAGTGGATAGATACCGATTAAGATCAGAGAAGAGAGTCCCTGGCCTACTCGTTTCAGAAAGAACAAATTTAGATCCCTTCATTCTTTCCGGTTTGAGACCAACAAAAATACTCCCATCCTTGTTTATGACTTTTTTGTCTGCGTCAGCGGTAGAGACTACCTTTAAAACTTGAGGCGCAATCCCTGCTATTTTGAGGATTTCATTGAGGGTGTTGATCGTAATTTGGGTCATTCTGGAATCTCACTGGAAGAAAGACTTTTCATAAAGGTGATTGAGATGGTTTGACCAAGGCGACTTAGGGAGAATTAAATAAAAATTTATTTTTGATGTCTTTAGAAAAATGAAATCCGAGGCATCGTTTTTTACCTTTATCTGCTCGGTTGAAGTTTAGTTCCTTAAAAGGAACCTCCCACCCTGAATTACTGAAAAAAGTTTAAATTTGTAAGATCTCCTTACACTCTCAGATGAAAGTTTGACCGAACCCATTTCATCTTGGAGAGCCCATGAAAAATCCCTCTCGAATTTCCAGTTTGTTCATCTTGCTGTGTATGGTTTCGTTTTGGTGCAGTGTGGGTTTGGTGGAGGCACTGCTTCCTCAGATTCAAATAATGAAGATAATCTGGTGGTCGTCGGTGCAGGCCAAAGAGCTTCGGAGGAGATTTTCTTATTTCCAAGGCTTCAGGTGAGCCTGGAAGAGGTGGCGATCACAGGAAGTCCAACTTCCATAATTTTCAATATTTATGCCTTTGGAGTAGTGGGGAGCGGTGGTAATTGTGATGTGGAGAAAGGATTTTCAGGATTTAACTGAGTCACTCGCCTGAAGCGATTTCGAAAGATCGGTGAATCATAGGGGCTTCCCTGCAGATCTCTTAGGGCGTATAGCAATACGTCCATACGATTGAATAAAGGCAAAAGCACCCACCCATCATTACGTTTGTAATTTATCTTTCCAATTCCATCATTTTAAAAGCTCTGGATCATAATGACTGTTGCTTGCAAAATAAACGGCACAGCGAAAAACGTAGAGCATACATCGATCGATGGATTGTTTTTGCATGATACAAAGCGCCTCATAAAGTTTTTCCGGATTTCTGTTTTTCAAATCGTCTACCGAGCGAATTCCCAATTGATATAAATCTTCGGCGATTCTAACACCCACTCCCGGAATCTGGCGGAGTGCCATCAGGATCACTTTTTTTTGTTTATTTTCCATCGTTCGAATCCTTCATTTATACCACCCCTTTGGATTGCACGCGCCCTTCGTCCGCCGGAGGTAGATCGCAAAGACGAGTGTGGACGTCATTGAGAGGAGTGAAGCGACCTCCTCCAGAGGCAGACAAGCAGCAATCCAGTGGTATTTATATTGTCTAAGGAGCGTACACAGCGAACGCCCCTACCATAAGATTGTAGCCCGTCCCCCCCGATTGATCTTCCTGCTCTTGCGGCCCTATGTTTGGATTTTAGAGCTTATCTGGAGGAGGAGAGAAGTCGATGCAAAAAAACAGATCGGAAGGATTAAGACCTTTTGCCTGCTATATCTTTCTGTTTTTTTTGATCTACGCAGCCTTTGGTTTTCAGTCGCCCTTTTTACCCCGTCTGCTCGAAGAGCGCGGCCTTACGCCCTCAGTGCTTGGATTCTTCCTTTCTGCAGCCACGTGCATGCGTCTTTTGGCAGCGCCTATGGCAGGTTACCTGGCAGACCGACGTTTTTCAATTGCTTCGATTCTGACCCTGGCCATGGCAAGCAGTGGGGTCTTCTCACTTCTTTATCTTTTGCCTGCGCACGGTTTCTTGCTGTTTTTCATACTGACCGGCCACGCCTTTTTACTGGGCCCTGTTGTGCCTCTGGCGGATGCCATGGCAGTCTGGAGCGCAAAACGAAAACATTTTTCTTATGGGAAGATACGCGGAACAGGATCGGCTGCTTTTATCGCGGGCGTTTTGATTTCGGGCCAGTTCGTAGCAGTGGCCGGGATTCGATACGTGTTTGTTGCGAATGCGATTCTCGTGCTTTTGGCATCAGCGCTGGTCGCCTATCGGCTGAATCGGGAAGAAGTGGGGCGGGAGTGTTTTTCCAAAACGGCTTTAGGTCGTGAAACCCTAAAGACCCTGCTTTTACTTTTGCGGATTCCGGTTTTCAGACTTGTCATTTTGATTTCCGGTTTGATTCTTGGCAGCCACGCTCTGCACGATGGATTTACGATGATTCGCTGGCACAATGCGGGGCTTTCCCCAAAGGTTTCAAGTTTTTTGTGGTCTCTTACCGTGGCCTCGGAGGTGGTGATTTTTTTTGTGTTTGGCGAGCCTTTACTAAACCGTTTTGGTCCACGCACTGCGTGTCTGATTTCTCTCAGCGCAGCCCTCCTGCGCTGGTGTGCGATGGCGATGACAACCTCGGTTTCTATCCTGATTCCCATCCAGCTTCTGCATGGCTTGACCTTCGCCTTGCTCCATCTGACCTGCATGCGCCTGATCGTCAGAGCCATCCCTGAAGAATTGGCGGGAACAGCCCAAGGGGTTTATTCCACCTTAGGCCCTGGGATTGCTTCGGTGACCCTGACGATTCTATCCGGCTTCCTTTATGCCCACTTTGGCCCCGCTGCCTTCTGGTTTATGGCAGGACTGGCAGCAGCCTCTTTTCCAGCAATCTTAAGACTCAAACCTTTATTGCTGCTTTACCGACATCCTGAAATTCATAAACTCAGCGAATCTCAAAACCCTTCTTCCAGATCTTCCCTCTAAAATTTTTCTGAAAAACTGCTTTCATTTTTCACCGCCGAAACCTCTGTTTTTTTTAACTTTGCTCTCTTTGTAATGAAGGATTCGAGCTTTCCTCTTAAGCCTCCCCCTCGAGCATCAATCCATGGCTTTTTTACGCTCGCGTGACAGCTCGCTTCCACCCCTCCACTTTTTTCTGAACCTCGGCCTTGGATAAAGCAGGATGAAAACGGCGATCTTCTTTCCAGAATTTCGAGATCACCTCGGTACTCTTCCACACACCCGTAGCAAGTCCGGCCAGAAAGGCCGCACCGAGGGCGGTCGTTTCAATCATGCGCGGTCGGGAAAGCGGCGTTTTTAAAATGTCGGATTGAAATTGCATTAAAAAATCATTCGCACAGGCCCCACCATCCACCTTTAGGATCTTCAGTTTTTTCCCCAGATCTTTTGTCATCGCCTCCAAAATATCGTGCTGTAAAAAGGCCATCCCTTCGAGCGTGGCGCGCGCCAGATGCGCTGCGGTGCTTGCGCGGGTGAGGCCGACAATGCACCCACGCGCGTCCGGTCGCCAGTGCGGAGCACCCAGACCCGCCAGGGCAGGCACAAAATACACACCACCATTATCCGGCACTGAGGTCGCCATTGTTTCGATCTCCCTCGCCGATTCGATAAGCCCCAGTCCGTCTCGCAACCATTGAACTGCCGCCCCAGCGATAAAGGCCGAGCCTTCGAGGGCGTAGGTCACCTGATCTTTTAGCTTCCAGGCCACCGTCGTGAGCATTTTATTTTTGGAAGGAACGATTTTGTTTCCGGTGTTGAGCAGAATGAACGATCCCGTTCCGTACGTGCATTTTGCTTCACCCGCGCGAAAACAGGCCTGGCCGAACAAAGCGGATTGCTGATCGCCTGCGATGCCGGCGATGGGAATCCCATCGGGAAGGCCTGGAACATTTAGAGTGGTCCCGTAAATCTCGGAAGACGAGGCAATATCGGGAAGCAGGGAGGAAGGAATATTGAAAATCTTTAAAAGCTCCGCATCCCAGCTTAAGGTTTTCAGATTCATAAGCAAGGTGCGCGAGGCGTTGGAAGGATCGGTCACATGAATTTTCCCGCCCGAAAGGCGATTGACGAGAAAGGTATCGATCGTTCCAAAAGCCAGCTTGCCTTTTTTGGCCAGGGTTTTTGCCTGTGGGACATGATCGAGTAACCAGCGGATTTTAGTGGCTGAAAAATAAGGGTCCAGCACCAGGCCTGTTTTTTTGGCGATTTTTTTCTCGAGACCTTTTTTCTTAAGCTGAGCACACAACGGAGCTGTTCGCCGATCTTGCCACACAAGAGCCTTGTGAATGGGCTTGAGGGTTTCGCGATTCCAGATCAAAGTCGTTTCGCGCTGATTGGTGATGCCTATGCCGGCAATTTGATTTGGATCGGCCTTGCTTGCCTCAAGCACTTCCTGAATCGTTTTGACCGTCGATTGCCAGATTTCTTCCGAATCGTGTTCGACCCAACCGGGCTGGGGGTAGTGTTGGGGAAATTCATTATTCTTTTTGGCCAAGAGATTAAGCTCGCGATCTAAAAGAAGAACGGTCGTGCCAGTGGTGCCCTGATCGATGGAGAGGATGAGGTTTTTCATAGTTCTGGTGCCGTCTGAAAAGATCTCGTGTCGCAGAGATTTCTCAAGCGGCCATCAAGATTTGGGATTTATAATTTTGTAAAGGATGTCGTTATTGTCTGTCAGGTTGATTTCTTGCGGAACCCAACCCATAGATTGCACTCCGCCTATAGCGGATCATCCTTCGACAGGCCAAGTCCGCCGTAGGAGGATCAGGATGTACCATCTGTATTCTGTATTCTGTATTCTGTATCTGATTGTTTTGATTCCCCTCCTTTGGAGGAGGGCCCATCAGGGCGGGGTGGTTGTCTGGAAAATTGGATTCAAGGTTTTCTTCTAAATTTTATTTCAGGACTTCTTTTTCTGAAGCCTTGAAACAAACTCCAAAATAACCTCAAACACCTTTTTAGCCTCCAGATCCTGCATCATTTCATGACCGGATTTCTCAAACCACTGGAGAGTTTTGTCCTTTGAAGAGGCTTTTTCGTAAATCGACGTCGCGCTTTTCGGATCGATTACCTGATCTTTTTTCGAATGCAAAACCAGCAGGGGCACTTTCAGTTTTTTAAGATCGTGATCGATTTTTTTGGAAAGCTTGAAAAGCGAGGTAAAAGTGGCGGTCGGAAACCAGGAGTAATTTTTACTCTGTTTGGCGATTATGGGATCTATAAATCCTTTGGGACTCGGCCAGTAGGGAATGAGGCGGCTCAAGAGCGACACATAAGGCGCCAGGGGATTCTTGAATTTCAAGGCCGCGGCCACACTCACCACACCTGCCACACATTCCGGGTGATGGATTCCCAGTTTTAAGGCAATCAACCCCCCCATCGACAATCCAACCACCACTACCTTATCGACCGTTTGGGCAAGCTTAAGAAGGGCCTTTTCGGCATCGGCGTACCAATCTTCATCCGTTACCCCAACCAAATCGCGAAAACGGGTCCCATGACCCCTTAAAACTGGAAATTGATATTTCAAATGGTGTTTTTTAAGGTAAGGTTTGATTCCTTCAACGGTTTTTAAATGCCCAGTAAAACCATGAAGAACTAATACACCCCACCGTGGATTTGAGGATTTTGGCATGGATGAACTCCTGAAATTAAAAGATGGTTGAGAGAAGGCTTAACAGCCTGCCAAAAAACTCCCATAGCCATCAAGAATTGGATTTTGATATAGGACACAGTCTCTATGGATATTACGTTTCCCCCTTATCTTGAGAACATACTCAAGGGCTACCTGAAACAGACTTTTTATGCTGACAGCAAACGGGCCGTCTTTTCTGCCCGTGAGTTTGGACCTCAGGATTTGAAGTATTTTTCGGAGGGTGCCAAAACCCTTTCCGATCTTTTCACTTCTGAACGGAGCACCCTCGCTGCCAATTACTTAAATGATAAAAAACTAAGAGCGGGCTACCTTCTTTATTTTCTTCCTTTGAATTTTTGCAAGGTTCAATCGGTTCTTAAAAAACTCCCTCTGGCTTTTTTCCATCAATCCAAAATCAGGATTTTAGACATGGGTTGTGGCCCGGGCACCTTCACGCTTGCCCTCATGGACGCTGTTTTTTCCTTGCATGCCAAGGATCCCAAGGCCTGTCATCACATAGAAATTTTATCTCTTGATCAAAACTATCATGCCTTAAAAGATGCCCAGGCCCTGCACGAAGAAATGCTGAAGCACTACCGGAAAAAAAATCCGAATGTAAAGATGACCTTCATTTCACGCACCTTCGATTTAAGGCGCGGAAAACCTGATACCCTGCTTAAAAATGATCAGTACGACCTCATCGTGGCCGCTAATTTTTTCAATGAATGGGTGAGCGCAAAAGCAGAAGAAAAAGGGAAGTTTTTAGAAAAAATCTATGATCGTCATTTGTCCAAAGAGGGATATCTAATCCTTATGGAACCGGCATTGCAGCGCTCCACCCGCGAACTGATGCTCCTACGAGATCAAATCATTTCAAAAAAATCGCTTAAGGTTTTTGCCCCCTGTCTTCATCAGAATTCCTGCCCGATGCTGCAGGCCTCCGGACGCGACTGGTGCCATTTCTACATTTCCTGGAAAGAGCCGGACTTCATGCTAAAGCTCGACAAATTGACCAAAAACAAAAACGATTTTCTGAAATGCTCTTACATGATTTTTACTTCGAAAGATCGCTCAGAATTGACCCAAATTCCCACAAAACACGATCCTCACCGCATTTACCGCGCTATCAGCAACCTCATGAAGACCCGTGGAAAGGCCGAACTTGTAATTTGCGGTCCTGCCGGACGGTGGCACCTCACACGACTGGATAAAGAAAAAAGTGAGTCCAATCGGGCTCTTGACCAAATTCAGCGCGGCGATTTTCTCTGGGTTGAAAAGCTCGGAGCCCGATCCTTTCAGGCAGAAGGCGAGCTACGAATTGAAAAAGCAGATGCGATTGGAGTAGTGAGAACTTAATAAGGTGTTGAGACTTCCTCACCTGTCCAGGATAGCCATCCTTTAAGTTTTTTGGTCTTTCAATAAACCTGTAAAACAAGAACCTTGAATCCACACAACCTACAGCAAAGGAGTTTCCCACATGATGAAGCGCAAATTTTTTTATCTCTCAATCCTGATCTCGTTTTTCACCCTTTTGAGTGCACACTTGTTCGCACTCGATCCCGTCGCTCCCGTCTCAGAACGCAAATTTGGTTTTCTCCAGGTTCACTCCCCGCTTCCGGAATCCGATATCTGCACCGTCACAAACCCCACCACAGGATTTAGCCAAACCTTCAAACCCGGTGAAACCATTAAAATTCCGGTGGGCGAATATTCACTCAACGTCAAACTCCAGCACAACGAATGGTCCAGCCCAGCCATTATCCAACCTACCGAACGCACCGATATTTTCGTGACAGGTTATGGAAACCTCAAGGTCACGGCGGCCAATCCCACTACTACCAGCATCGAAGTTTATTCCCAGGATGGACGACTCATCACTCAATTTGCACCCAATGGTCCTCAAACCCTTCCCACGGGAACCTATAATTTAAAGATCAAGATCGGAAATTCTACCGCTCAGCAGGAGGGTGTGGTGATCATCACAAACACTACCCGCGAGATCATGGTTTCTACTGAAGAAGTTCCAGTGGAGAAGATCTCTAAGAAGAACAAGAAACATTGAGGGCAATGGGAGGTGAAGGTAGAAGATAGAATTCAGAAGCTGGATTGCTGCTTGTCCGCCTCTGGAGGACGTCGCTTCACTCCTCGCAATGACGCCCACACTCGTCTTTGCGATCCGCCCCCGGCGGACGAAGGCAGCGTGGCAATCCAGCAGGGGAAAAGGCGTGAGGGAAAAAAGACATAAGTAAAAATTTAATGCCATTAAACCGTACGGGCAAGGCATGCCTCGCCCGCGCCGTCTTTGCGGGTGAATTTCACCTCACATCTTCTTTTCTGTCCATTCGACAAATTTCTTTGGCGGCTTGGATTTAAAAATCATTTTTTTATGAAGGGTCGGATGGAAGAACCCAAGTTCGGCAGCATGCAAGGCGATGGCCGAAGAAGGGGTGGTGTTCTTTCCATATACCGAATCACCCACGATCGGGTGACCGATGGCCGCCAGATGCGCGCGAACCTGATGGGTTCGCCCGGTTTTAAGCTCCACTCGAAGTAGAGAATGATGGGGATAGCGTTGCAGGAGATAATACTCTGTTCGAGCCTCTTTCGCCCCGGCCTCCACACTTCCGGGCGTCATCTTTTTTCCCTTGGCATGAGAATTCTTCACTAAGGGGATTTCTATTTTCCCCTGTTCTTTCATCACCTTTCCTTCCACCAATGCCAGGTAGCGCCTTTGAATTCGGTGCTCCTTAAAATCCTTAAGCAAAGACTCGGCAGCCTTGGATTTTCCATACACCATCAACCCCGAAGTTTCCCGATCGAGACGATGAAGTTTTAAAAGATAAGGATGGGTGATTTGGGGATGAGCGCGCTTGAGATATTGATAGACGATTTCTGGAAGCGCGGGTTTGAGAGAGGCAGGGGTCGCCTCTGATAAAATACCGGCGTCTTTTTCAACCACAAGCACCGTTTCATCTTCATAAATCACTTTTAAAAAATAATTTTTTGCCGCCTCGGATTGCAGTCCAGCCTCGACTCCTCCTTCCACACGTACTTCTTCGCTTTTCTTAAGCTCCCAGGAAGCAATAATGACCTTGCGGCCATTGACAGACACACGACCTTCGTCCAACCATCGTTTCACTTGTTTGCGCGAAGTTTTGGCGACCTCTTTTAAAAAGAGATCAAGACGAATCGCCGATTGCGAGACCCGAAACAGGCGGTCGGAAGGTGCGGCAGGCGGTAAAGATTCGGCAGGACGCATGGGTTTTTCCAGCGAAGTTTTTAAAGGGCGGGCAGGTCGGCGCGGGGCATTGGTAAAATATTCAATTTTTTGGCGTCCTCCTCGAAGGCTTTGTTTGGATTTTGATTTTAAAGAGGGCCCCGCCGAAGAATGTGGCGATGAGTTTCGCCGGCTTTTCTGAGAACTTTTTGAACGTGAAGGGCTAAAACTTCTGGAGGATTTTTGCATGAGTAAAACCTATGGGTTGGGGTTTGTGATTGATCCCTTGTCGAATTTTGATCCGGAACGGGAAACGACGTTGCAGATCATGAAAGAAGCCCAGCGGCGCGGGCACCGGCTTATCACCTTCACTCTTTCGGATCTATTTTTCGAATCGGATCGTCTTTGGGGAGAAGGGATAGAGATTCAGATTGTACAGGAGCCAACCTCCGATCCCGGCCGCTCGAAAACTTCTCAGACCCCATCTTCCACTTCTAAAAACTTTTATAAAATCATCGAAAAAAGAAAATACGATCTCGCCGCGCTTGATGCGATCCTGCCTCGAAAAGATCCGCCCGTCGATTTGAACTATATCCATCACCTTTACCTGCTCGATACTTTAACCAGCAAGGTATTTATGATGAATGCGCCCGCAAGCATTTTAAGGGCCGCCGAAAAAATTTCACCCCTCCAATTTCCGGATTTTGTTCCCAACACTCTCATTACCAGCCAGC
>JBPOIC010000059.1:0-39962 GCA_052034865.1 Myxococcota bacterium
AGACGCCTCTCTCTCAATAATCCTTCATTTTTTGTTTATAGAAAAATTATACACCCTCTTTGAAAAGAAGCATCAAGCGAAATGCGCAAAATCAAAAAAAATTGACGCACTTGCTGTCAGCAAATGCCCATTTAGAAGGCATTTGAGAGAAAGGTGTGCAGACCCATCAAGACCTGGAAATGAATGATCAACATCACACAACATCATTTGATCCTTGATGTTATGTTAGGGAAAACACAAAAATTCACCTCATTGCTTGAAAAGGAAATAAAAATCTGTTTCAGTTTTTGGGAGGTTTTTCCAAGAATAGAAAGTCTTTTTCTAATCATTTTTTAACTTCAACCATCGGGCCTCTCTCGCCACCATATTTTTTCAAAATTTCTATACTTCCCTCCAATTTAAATGAAAATAATTTTATCCTGGTCACGGGAGGCGCTGGTTTTATCGGAAGCAATTTCGTCTTACACTGGCTTTCAAACCCTCACAATAAACTCATCAATCTTGATCTGCTGACTTATGCTGACAATCTTTCTAACATTGAGAAAGTTCAAACAAATTCAAATCACCTGTTTGTAAAAGGAGATATTGCCGATTCTTCGCTGGTAACAAAGCTACTTGAAAAATACCAACCCTGAGCCATTGTCCACTTTGCCACCGAAAGTCATGTGGATCGATTGATCCATGGACCTGAAGCTTTTACTCAAACCAATGTCTTGGGAACACAACGCCTGCTGGAAGCATCGAAAAGATACTGGTCAGAACTTCCTGATGAAAAAAAACCCAATTTCGGTTTTTAAATGTCTCTACCGATGAAGTTTTTGGATCCTTACAACCCAACGATTCTCTCTTTTCTGAATCAACCTCTTATGCTCCGAATAGCCCCTATTCTGCATCAAAAGCAGCAGCTGACCATCTGACTCGCGCCTACCACCATACTTTCGGTGAATTTTGTACAGGACAATCACTCACTGTCTAAAAAGGGTGTTTTGCGGGGCCTGCATTATCAAATTGAAAAACTTCAAGGAAAACTGGTGCGGGTATGTCGAGGTGAGGTTTTTGATGTGGTCGTTGATCTTAGAAAAAGCTCTCCTACATTTGGACAATGGGAAGGCTGTTTGCTCTCCTCCTCAAATCATTATCAACTTTGGATTCCTCCTGGATTCGCCCATGGGTTTTTAACCTTAAGTGATGAAGCGGAATTCCTCTACAAAACCACCGACTACTGGCACCCCCAGGTCGAGCGAACCTTATTGTGGAGCGATCCAACACTTCAGATCGAATGGCCATTCAATCACACCCCGACAGTATCACCCAAAGATAACAAAGGGGTTTCTTTTCATCAGGCAGAGACCTATCCATGAAACCTAAAAGACGTATTCTGATCACAGGGGCTTCAGGCCAGCTTGGGTGGGAGCTTACTCGTGCTTTATCTCCTTTGGGAGAAATTTTTGCGACGACTCGCCAGGAGCTTAAGCTCGAAAAACCGGACTCCATCCGCAAACTGATCGATTCATTTAACCCACAGGCGATTATAAATGCGGCAGCCTATACCCAAGTCGAAAAGGCTGAGGACGAACCAACACTCGCTTACCTGATCAATGGTGAAATTCCCCCTATTCTTGCGCAAGAATGTAAAAAAGAGGGGCCCTTTTTCTTCATTATTCTACGGATTATGTCTTCGATGGAAAAAAGAACTCTCCTTATCTTGAAACAGATGCAACCCAACCTCTCAATGTTTACGGAAAAAGCAAACTAGCGGGAGAAAAGGCGGTTTTGGAGGCAGGAGGTTTTTCTTATATTTTTCGCACCAGCTGGGTTTTCAGTCTGAGGGGAACTAATTTCTTAACCAAAATGCTTTTTCTTGCCAAATCACGACCGGAACTTTCAGTCGTCAATGATCAATGGGGCTCCCTTACCTGGGCACGTCATTTGGCCGAAGCAACTAACAGCATTTTAACCCAGCTTTTTTCTGGAAAGAGCAGAACATGAGCAATGCCCTGATTTCACGTACGGGCATCTATCATCTCAGTGCAGGAGGAATAAAACACTGGTTTGAGTATGCGAATTTTCTCTTTGGGCAAGTAAAGAACCTGGGGCAGCCCTGTCCTCTCAGCCATCCAATTTCCTCTCAAGCTTACCCAAGCAGGGTTCATCGGCCCGCTTACTCTGCCCTGTGCTGTCAAAAACTTTCTGAACGATTTCATCTCGAACTTCCGGATTGGAGAGTAAGGGTTCGACAATGCCTTGAATCGTCTGATCTCCAAACTGCTTGAGAAAAATCAGGCTGAAATTTCAGGCGAATCCAATTCTTAAAAGAAGGAATTTAAAAAGTTTTCGATTGTTGTCGTATTCAATAGCCTACCTTTCTTGCAAGCCTCCAAACAGGATATCCCAGGATACCGAGGGCTTTTATCATCCTCTTCCAAAAAGATCTCATAAGCTTTGAATTTTAGAGCAAGCAGGGTGGGATTATGGGTGACGCCATTTAAAGGCAATTTTTTAGCAAAAGAATCAAAGACGCCACAATATGGCTCAAGCCTTTGCGGGCTTATCGTGTTTTTCAACAAAGCGTTTGATATCTTCTAAATGTTCCAGAATCAGTTTTGCTTTTTTTAACCCAAATTGGAATGGCCAACGATCTTCTTCGGTATTTTTAAGAACGATCATCGGATTTCCTTTATATTCAGTTTCTTCAACAATTGCCATAAGGCCTCCTGTGATTTTTTAATGTTAAAGTTATAAGCAGAACCGAAATAAAAAAAGCCCTTTGATTTCTCAAAGAGCTTTTCTCAACGCGCCCAGTATGATTCGAACATACGACCTTCGGTTTCGTAGACCGACGCTCTATCCAACTGAGCTATGGGCGCATTCTTTAAATAGCTTTTTATCGTTTTCACATCGCTCTCAGGATCAGAAAACACAAGAGAGATCTTTATAAGCTCTAACGGAGGGAGGGGGATTCGAACCCCCGGTACACCTTTTGAGCGTACAACGGTTTAGCAAACCGCCGCCTTAAGCCTCTCGGCCATCCCTCCCTATGCCATAAAGTTTCAGGCAGACCGCTTCATTACCTAAATCAAGAACCTAAATTCAAGAGAACAATTTTCAAAATTGCTTTTTCTGGGGAAGTTTTCTAAGTTCCACAGGCATTTTGGAGAGGTGGCCGAGCGGTTGATGGCACCGGTCTTGAAAACCGGCGTGCTCGAAAGGGTACCGTGGGTTCGAATCCCACCCTCTCCGTGGAGTTTTGATTTAGTCCCGCCCGAAGAAGTCCAAAAAGCAAATGTAATGCGCTGTAAAATATAGATTGTTGATCCAAAATCGTCCAATCCCATCCATTGACATCCTGAAGTTTTGGGGGCATAAACGGGGGCACATACAACCGTTTAATTTTAAATGCCCCCACGATGAAACTCACCAATACTACCTGTAAAAATGCTAAACCGGGAACAAAAGCTCGGAAAATTTCCGATGGTGATGGCATGTATTTGGAGGTTATGCCCAATGGAAGCAAGTATTGGCGCTTGAAATATCGGATCTTGGGGAAAGAAAAGCGGCTCGCGTTGGGAGTCTATCCTGAGGTTTCGCTTAACGAAGCCCGTGACAAGCGAGCTCAAGCCCGAAAATTACTCGCCGAGGGGAGCGACCCTTCACTTGCCAAACAAGAAGCAAAACGTATCCAAACGCTTAATAGCCAAACAACGTTCGAGGCCATTACAAGAGAATGGCACGCCCATTTTTCCTCTCGTTGGACGGAGCGCCATGCTGTCTATATCCTAAGGCGTCTTGAAGCCGACATTTTTCCTTCTCTAGGAGGAAGGCCTATCACCGAAATTACCGCCCCCCAACTCTTAGACAGCTTGCGAAAGATTGAAAAACGAGGCGCGCATGAAATTGCCCATCGGGTGTTGCAGATGTGTGGGCAAGTGTTTCGTTTTGCCATCGCCACTGGACGTGCAGAAAGAAATCCGGCTGCGGATCTAAAGGGCGCGCTTAAACCCGTTCAGCATGGTCACTATGCTGCACTAGATATTAAAGATCTGCCTGAATTCCTTGGAAGGCTTGGGCGCAATGAGGCGCGCCTTTACGTTCAAACCCGATTGGCGATCCAATTACTCATGCAAACTTTCGTCCGGACAGGGGAGCTGATTAATGCTCGATGGAACGAGCTTCGCCTGGAAGACGCCGAATGGCATATCCCCGCCGAGCGAATGAAGATGAGGCAACCGCACATTGTCCCCCTTTCTCGCCAATCATTGGAATTGTTGGAGGAACTGAAAGCTCTGAATGGCCATCGCGAATGGATATTCCCAAATCAGCATAATCCAAAAAAACCGATGAGCAATAACACAATCCTCTTTGCCCTCAAACGGTTGGGATATGGAGGCCGTGCGACGGGTCACGGATTTCGAGCGCTTGCGATGAGTACAATTAAAGAAAAGCTAAACTATCGTCATGAGGTTGTGGATCGGCAATTGGCCCATGCACCACGAAGCAAAGTGGCAGCAGCCTATGACCGCGCCAAGTTTTTGGATGAAAGGCGAAAGATGATGCAGGAATGGGCGGATTATCTTGATCAAGCTTCTCAAAATTCACTGAACGTTGTGCTGAGAAAAACCGGAACCGACTGATAGCGCGGAGACCCTTGAGAATGCTTACGTATCCTTTTGAAAAAAGCGAATTAAATAATTTTGGATTAGATTCTCTCTCACTAGATGAGGCCGCGGAGGTGGTTGCAAAATGTCTCTTTCTAAATGGTCAAATAGAGGTCCCTTGTAAGAAAAAAGAGTTTTCGTTTTTCCATCCAGAACTCGATGAACTACTTAAAGAACCTATTTCCGAATTCCTTAAAATTTTAACCTCTGCCGTACATGAAGGCACTTTAAAAGCCGAAAATATTCTACGTGAGCTAGATGGTTCTTACGTTACTGAAGAAACTTATATAAATGATGAAACCCTTTGTGATTGGCTTTCAGAGAGAAGTATAGAGCTAGGTGAAGGATACGAAGAGTATTTTAATTTCAAAGTTGAGATTTTTGAGAAAATTACCAACCTTATTGAAGCCGAATATATAAAAAAGCAATATCCGCACCTTGAAAAAGCAGCAGAAGGAAAGGATAAGGATGAGATTTTAACAAGATATTTCGAGCTTAAAGTGTTGGAAGAAAAATTAAGCCAACAGGACAATAAACCTTTACTCACAAGAGAACGTCAAAGCGTGCTCAAGCTAATTCTAGGGATGGCCATCAAAGGTTACACCTATAACCCCAAACAATCCCGGAACGACGCTATTCGAGAAATCGCACAAGATCTAGAATCCCTCGGCATAGCCCTTGATCAAGATACCATCCGAAAATGGATTAAAGAAGCATCTGAAAACCTGCCTCAAGAAGAATCCGACACATAACGCTTCATGTGGTTCATGACACCGTAATCGCGTTCCGATGACTGTGAGCGATCTCAGTGAGCTACTAGAAGTAGTTGATTCCAAAAAAGTCTAATTTATCTCTCAAATATCCAACATGTTGGCCTGACTCACGAAGGTTACAGACATGATCATTAACCAGTGTTTTGATATTGTCGATTAATTCAGGTTTTTGAACCCGACAATAATTTTTGATTGTTTGAAGATCTTGGGAGAGTAAAACCGGGGCAATTTCATTAGTCTTAAAAGGCTTATCTTTGCGTAATAATTGGCAGATAAAAAGATGATCAAATAATTCTAAATACTTATTCTCTGCAGCGATGGCCTCTTCAATTTTACTATAGGCTGCCTGGTTACTCGAGGCCTGTGATTTTAAGAGATTAAGCGTAATCTCTTTTAACCCTAAAAGATATTCTCTAAAGGTGAGTGATATTCCACCTACTTCAAGACACCTTCGCAGAAGAAATGAAATTTTCTCTCTTAATTCAAAAAAATCGTATTTCTGCAGGAGCGCTTCTTGGTCTATCAATCGTCCGATTTCGTCTATCTCTTCTTTAAGTGATTTAATATCCTGAAGGTCTCTATCGCGCGCGTCGTCAATTTGATTTTGCGTAATATTTTGGGGCTCAAGTCCGAAAATAGGATTGTGAAATTTTAGAAGTAGAAAGTTCTCAAAGCAGGCAGGTTTCTGACTCCAAATCAGTCCACTTCTAATGATTAAAAAGCTAATACTTACTTGCTCAAAACTTCTCACACGTTCAATTTTGATGATCTTAATTTTATCAAGGATAGGTATATAAACCACTTCTGCACTAGCACTTCCAACCAACAGACTTTGAGTAAAAAAATCTATTTCCTCCTGATGGAGAGGAATATTCGTCTTGTTTTTTTCGTCCCTATTGGCTGGTGAAATAAAACTGGGAGAATCTGGAAAATTATACAAGAAGCCGAAAGCGACAATTTTCTCTATTGATGGAACCTCCCTACTTCCTTCCTGTTTCAATTTCTTTTGAGAGGCATTATTTGCAATTTCATTTCTAATAAAATCTAGCATTCCAGCCAACGTACTGCCCAACTCTTCATCAATGCTGTTCAATATGACTATAAGGTACTTTAGGGTAAGTTCTTTCGCACTTGTGCCAAATCTCTCTTCAATTAAATCAAAAAAAATAAAATATTGGTAAGCGAGCACTACACTACCAATAAAACCTTTATGTTTTGACGGAATTTCTAAATTTCGAGACCAAATACCAAGGAGATTGTTTTCACCTTTACTTTTGTCAATCGCTAGACCCGCTAGAACTATAGGGCTCACCTCTTCTTGATCCTTTAGGGCTTCTTTCTTTTTTGAGTTCCACCATCCCATAAAATTTCCTTAAAAAGGTTTACCCATTCCAACAAAATTCAGACCGATATTTTTTTGGCTTAAACGTCTGATTGGTTAAATACAATAGAAAAAGAAATATTAAAAAATAAGCGCCCATTTAAATTAACCGAATTCGGTTTCCCCTAACCGAGTTCGACCAAATCTTTTCCTTAAAATTTTATGGATGTCTCTGTTCTTCAACAAACGGAGGCATACCATGCAAGACAAACTCTCACTTCCAGAAACCGGCTTCATCCGGCTGTCTACTCTTCTCAAACTCATTCCCGTCGGAACGTCGACTTGGTGGGCGGGTGTTAAATCGGGGCGCTATCCAAAACCTGTTAATCTCGGAGAACGCATTACGGCTTGGCGGGTGGAAGACATTCGGGCCTTCATAGAAAATTACCCATTGTCTCACAAGAGGGCTTTATGAAGCGGAAACGAGGGAGAATTAAAACTTCCCGTATCCGGCGAAATTTCAGCTATAGCGTGCAGGAAGTTTGTGCTCTTTTGAAGGTTCATAAAAACACAGTCCGAGAATGGCTACGAGAAGGACTGCCAAAAATAGACACCAAACGCCCCCTTCTGATTTACGGAAGCCATCTTAAAACTTTCCTGGAAACACGGCAAAAATCCCGCAAGCAAAAGTGCGCCCTTCATGAACTTTATTGCTTTCGATGTCGAAGTCCTCGCCGGTTGATGGGAATGCTTGCAGACGTTCAGAGACGAAATGAAAAGACCTTCATGCTTACAGGTTTTTGTGAGGTATGCGAAGCGGCGCTGCACAAGGTACAGTCCTTTAAAGTTCTTCCAAAACTCTCCGAAATCTTCGACCTCTCCAGACAGCAAGTGGAGGGATTAGTAGAGCCCTTAACCCCTAGTGTGGAGTGTGACTTCAGTAAGGAGAGCAAAACATGATCGAACACAACCCCAAAAATGAGCGGATCAAGCGCGAATATTTTCGTTACCTCACCGAGGCCGAGGGAAAAAGCCCGGCGACCCTCGACGGTATCCGAAAGGCAATTCTTCGCTTTGAGCAATACAATCGTTTGAAGGATCTTTCGAGCTTTAACCGAGAACAAGCCATTGCGTTTAAAAGGCATCTGGAAGAAACGAAAGGCAAAAAATCAGGTGAAAGTTTAAGCCCGGCAACAGTGCTTTCTACGCTCAATCATTTAAAGGCGTTTTTAAAGTGGTTGTCACAGCAATCCGGGTACAAATCAAAAATTCATGTCCCCGATATTAGCTACCTAAACCTGAATGATAAAGAAACTCGCATTGCCAAGACCTCAAAGTTTAAAAACTTTCCAACGTTGGAACAAATTCGGAAGGTCGTTTTTGCTATGCCGATAAAAACCGAGATCGACCGACGCAATCGTACCCTAATTGCTTTTACGATCTTAAGTGGAATGAGAGATGGAGCGATTGCCAGTTTGCGTCTCAAGCACGTCGACATCGAAAGCGCACTCATCAAACAAGAGCCGGATCTGGTTAAAACGAAATTCAGCAAGCGGATCGACACTTTTTTCTTTCCCGTGGGCGACGATCTGAAAACCATCTTTGTAGATTGGATCAAAGAATTGAAAGAGAAAATGTTTTATGGATTGAATGACCCTGTTTTCCCAAAAACAAAACAAGGGTTAGATGAAAACCATTGTTTTGCATCCCAGGGGCTTCAAGCCGAATGTTGGGCAACTGCCTCACCAATTCGAGAAATCTTTAAAGAAGCTTTTCAGCTCGCAGGTCTTGAGCCTGTAAACCCTCACTCCTTTCGACACACCTTAACCCATTTGGGAGAAAAGACTTGTAAGACGCCTGAGGAGTTTAAAGCATGGAGCCAAAATCTGGGTCATGAAGACGTGATGACGACTTTTAATAGCTATGGAAACATCCCAGCGCATCGGCAAGGAGAAGTCATGCGGGGGTTTGGAAGGGGAGAAGAAAAAGAAGACAAGCTTGATCTGATTTTAAAGAAATTGAATGCGAGAGAGCGATTTGATTCTTTGAATAGCACTTTATAACTTGTAGTTTTCAAAGCCTTTATCTCTTGCACAAGATTTCTGAAATGAAATAGTTTGCCGTCTCACTAACACTAAAAAAGTAAATATTTTATGGCAAAAAACTCTGAAAGCTTAGGTTTCGAAGCCCAACTTTGGGCGGCGGCGGATAAGATGCGTGGGCATATGGACCCGGCGGAGTATAAGCACGTCACGTTGGGGTTGATTTTTCTCAAATATATTTCCGATGCCTTTGAAGAAAAATACGAGATTTTAAGCAAAGAAGATTACGCAAACCCTGAAGAGCGGGACGAATACCTTGCTGAAAATGTTTTCTGGGTGCCTAAAGATTCCCGTTGGAAATTTATTCGCTCCCAGGCCAAAACGCCTCAGATTGGAAAAATCGTTGACGAAGCCATGTCGCTTATCGAGGCCGAGAACCCTTCTCTGAAAGGAATTCTTCCCAAAGATTACGCCCGCCCCGCCCTCGATAAAACCCGTTTGGGGGAATTGATCGATCTGGTGAGTAATGTCGGAACGGGCGAAGGCCGACGTTTAAGTCGTGATACCTTGGGCCGGGTTTACGAATATTTTCTTTCCCGTTTTGCCAGCGCCGAGGGCAAAGGCGGCGGAGAGTTTTATACGCCTTCGTCGGTGGTAAATGTGTTGGTCGAAATGATCGAGCCTTACAAGGGAAAGGTGTACGATCCTTGTTGCGGCTCGGGCGGGATGTTCGTTCAATCTGAAAAGTTTATCGAAAATCATGGTGGCAAGCGCGATGATATTTCCGTTTACGGCCAAGAGTCCAACCCTACGACCTGGCGCTTGTGCAAAATGAACCTCGCCATTCGCGGCATCGAAAGCAATATCGGTTCGAAAAATTCCGATACCTTCCACAACGATCTGCACAAGGATTTACGAGCGGATTACATCCTCGCCAATCCTCCGTTTAATATTTCGGATTGGGGCGGAGAGCGATTGCGAGAGGATAGCCGCTGGAAATACGGCGCGCCTCCCGTGGGCAACGCCAATTTTGCCTGGGTTCAGCACATCGTCCATCATCTCTCCCCGCGCGGTTTTGCAGGTTTCGTGCTCGCCAATGGTTCGATGAGTTCGAACACGGGCAGTGAAGGAGAAATCCGAAAAAGTCTTATCGAGGCCGGTCTCGTCGATTGCATGGTCTCCCTTCCTGGCCAGCTTTTCTACTCCACTCCAATTCCGGTGTGTCTCTGGTTTCTTGCAAAAGATCGGTCCAATGGCTTGGTCGCAAAAGGAAAGCTGCGAGATCGTCGCGGAGAAATCCTTTTCATCGACGCCCGCAACCTGGGCTACATGGAAGATCGAACACACAAGAATCTCGATCCAAAAAAAGACATCGCCTACATCGCCGATTGTTATCACGCCTGGCGCGGGGAGAAGGTCGAGCATGAGGTTTTTAAAAAGGGTTACAAGGATATTCCAGGCTTTTGCAAATCCACCAAGTTCGAAGAAGTGAAAGAGCATGGTTATGTTTTAACACCGGGGCGCTATGTGGGTGCGGAGGTGCAAGAAGATGACGGTGAAGCTTTTACAGAAAAGATGAAGCGTTTGACGTCGCAATTAGCCGAACAAATGAAACAGACGCAATCGATGGATAAGGAGATCAAGAAGCAATTAGCGAGGGTAGGGTATGGATGGTGAGTGGAAAGAAACAACACTAGCCGATGTTTCGTCGGACATTTCCTATGGTTATACTGAAAGTGCCTCAACAGAGAAGGTTGGCCCGCACTTTCTTCGAATTACAGATATTCAAAACGGCATCGTCGATTGGGATAATGTCCCCTATTGTACAATCTCCGAAGCAAATCATCGAAAGTATCGTCTTCAAACTGGAGACATAGTTGTTGCCCGAACCGGAAACAGCACTGGCGAAAACTTTCTTTATCGCGGAGACAAAGATGCCGTTTATGCTTCGTACCTGATTCGATTTCAGATTGACCGTCAAAAGGCAGATCCCGCTTTTATTTGGTATAATCTTCGGTCCGATAGGTGGTGGAGCTTTATTAATAACTCTAAAACTGGCTCTGCTCAAGCTGGTGCAAATGCAAAAACACTTGGGCTGTTTCCAATCAATCTCCCTCCTCTTTCCGAACAAAGGACAATCGCCGATATTCTCGAGGCGCTAGATGATAAGATAGAACTCAACCGCCGCATGAACCAAACTCTCGAATTCATCGCCCGAGCGCTTTTCAAAAGCTGGTTCGTCGATTTCGATCCCGTCCGCGCGAAGATGGAAGGCCGCGAGCCGGAAGGGTTGTCGCCTGAGATTGCAGCTTTGTTTCCGGATCGGTTGGTGGATTCGGAGATGGGGGAGATTCCGGAGGGGTGGATTGAGACAAGTGTTTATTCCTGTGCGGAGTATATTAATGGTGCATCTTATAAGAACATCCACTTTACCGACAATGAAGGAGCATTGCCGATCATAAAAATTGCAGAATTGAAAAATGGCGTTGGGCAAAATACTAAATTCGCTAATTCAAAATTTGAGGAGAAAACAAAGATTAATACAGGAGATATTTTACTCTCATGGTCAGGTAGTCCAGAAACATCTATTGACACTTTTTTATGGGTGGGTGGGCAAGCATTGCTTAATCAACATATTTTTAAAGTCGTAAACGAAACTATTGAGAAGCGTACCTTTACTTTTTTTCTTTTGAAGCACTTAAAGCCTGTCTTTATTGACATCGCAAAAGATAAGCAAACAACTGGTTTAGGTCATTTTACGGTTCAAGATCTGAAAAGACTAAAAATCACTTATCCAAGTGAAAAGGTTTTGAGTACGTTTTCAAAAATTGCGACACCACTTCTGAAAAGTATTCAATCCAATCTCATCCAAACTTCATTATTGGGTAATCTCCGCGACACCCTCCTCCCCAAGCTCATATCCGGCGAATTACGTGTAGGCAACGTTTCTTCCTTAAAGGAGGCGGTGTGAAATTCGAGGTCTATTGCGACGAAAGTCATCCGGATGTTTTTTCGTCGTCTTCTCCCGCCAAAGGAAAATTTTTAATGATCGGCTCGTTATGGCTCCCCGCCGATTTACGTCCCGTTCTTAAGAAACAGATTGGGTCCCTCAAAAAGGAGTTCGCCTTTTCCCATGAAATCAAGTGGCACAAGGTACACGCTTCGAGAGAAGAATTTTATCAATCCTTAATTAACCTGTTTCTCTCGCACGGAGAGTTGCTGAGGTTCCGCTGTATCGCCGTTGAATCCGGAAAGATCGACCTGGTAAATTTTCATAACAACGATCAGGAACTTGGTTTTTTCAAATTTTATTATCAAGTTCTTCAGCATTGGATTCTGGCGTTCAATAAATACGTCGTTTTCTGCGATGCGAAAACCAATCGAGACGGCGGGCGGTTTCAAACGTTGCAAAAAGTTTTAAGGAACGCGAACTTATCTTCGGATATTCTGAGCGTTCAGGCTCTTCCTTCTCATGAAGTACTCCTGCTTCAACTCACCGATTTTTTGTTGGGGATGGCTTCTTCGCGACTGAATGAGAGCGTCGAGAAAGGATCGATCAAAGATCGTTTGATCGAGTATCTCGAAAAGCGACTCGATAGGCAGAGGCTTGAGCCGACCTCCAAGAGCGAGCAAAAATTCAATATCTTTAAAATTCATCTGGAGGGAGGGTGGTAATTTCCTGCCCCCAAAAAATCGTTTACGCGGAGATTTGCGAATATCGGCAACACTTCGAACGCGTTTATTGCCTAAATGAAATCGTAACCTTCGATGGAATTAAGGTCCGTTTTAAAAAAGAAGACTTCGACCATTGCATGTATGAGAGCAGCCAACGCGATGGCATGAAAGACAGTTTTTCGAAAGAGAGATCCGTGCGGATCGATTGGATCAAAGCGACATTGGAAAACCCAAACTCAGTGCTCTATCAAGGCTGGGACTCGAAGCGCAAAAAGCACGATAATTCAAGGCGGGTTGCGGTCGTTTATGAAGATTTCGTGGTAATTATCGGGGTGCACAAACCGGGGAAGGCCCGGTTTATAACGGCGTATGCTGCAAACGAGAGTATTGTGAAAATCCGCAGACGCCCGAGGTGGAAGCCTTAAAAACAAAACGACCGCTGATTCGTCAGACTGGCTCAGCGGTCGAAGCCTTTGCAGGTTCCCTACAAACTGGGTAAAGAACAACTGAAACTTACCCCAAGACCTCGGAAGGCGTCAATACATCAAAAAACGAGTAGACATGACCTCTCTTACTGAATCCACCGTCGAACAAGCCGCCCTCGAATGGCTCCAAGAATCCGGCTTCGACATCAAACACGGTCCCTCCATCTCCCCCGGCGAACCGAATGCCCTGCGCTCGGATTATAAAAACGTTTATCTTGAAGAAATTCTCAAAGACGCCATTCAACGCATCAACCCTGCGATTCCCGCCCTCTCGCAATATGACGCTTTGCTCAAAGCGCAACGTTCCGTTTCTCCCGACTTACTCGAAGACAACCGCCTCTTTCACAGGATTCTGATCGAAGGTGTCGAAGTCGAATACACCCGCGAGGACGGGAGCATTGCGGGAAACTCCGTTGCCCTCGTCGATTTTGAAAATCCAGCGAACAATCATTTTCTCGCGGTCAATCAATTCACCGTCGTCGAAAACAAACGCAACCGCCGTGCCGATATCGTGATTTTTATCAACGGTCTTCCCCTCGCCGTCATCGAGCTTAAAAACGCGACGGATGAAACAGCGACGATGGCGGGGGCCTACAATCAACTGCAAACCTATAAAAACGAAATCCCCTCTCTTTTTCGAACGAACGCTTTACTCATTATTTCCGATGGCCTGGAGGCCCGTGCCGGCTCGCTCACAGCCAACCGCGAACGTTTTGCGCCCTGGCGAACGGTCGATGGTACGAAGCTGGCGGCGAAGGGATTGGCGGAGCTGGAAACCCTCATCAAAGGGGTGTTTCAACCGAAAGTGCTTCTCGATCTGATTCGAAACTTTACCGTCTTCGAAGTGGATTCGGGAAAGATCGTTAAAAAACTCGCCGCTTATCATCAATACCATGCAGTCAATAAGGCTTTGGAATGTACCGTGCGCGCGGCCTCACCCAAAGGCGATAAACGTGCGGGGGTGATCTGGCATACGCAAGGTTCGGGTAAGAGCCTCTCGATGGCGTTTTATGCCGGGAAAGTGATCCAAAACCCGGCGATGGAGAATCCGACCCTCGTCGTACTCACCGACCGCAACGATCTGGACGATCAACTCTTCGGCACCTTCTCTTCCTGCAAAGATTTACTCCGTCAAACACCCATGCAGGCGAGAGACCGCAACCATTTAAAAGAATTGCTTTCCGTGATTTCCGGCGGCGTCGTCTTCTCCACGATCCAAAAATTCGCACCGGAAAAGGGAGAAAAATTTCCGCTCTTGTCGGATCGTCGAAATATCGTCGTCATCGCCGACGAGGCACATCGGAGCCAATACGATTTTATTGACGGATTCGCCCGCCATATGCGGGACGGGCTTCCAAACGCCTCTTTCATCGGTTTTACCGGAACACCGATTGAGCTTTCTGACAAAGACACCTACGCCGTTTTTGGCGACAACATCCACACCTACGACATCCAGCAAGCGGTGGAAGATGGCGCAACCGTTAAGATCTATTACGAAAGCCGCCTCGCCAAAATCGAACTCAATGAAGATGAACGCCCCCACCTAGACTCGGAATTCGAGGAAGTCACGGAAGGCGAAGAGATCGACCGGAAGGATAAACTTAAAAGCAAGTGGGCTCGGCTGGAGGCCCTCGTCGGGGCCGAGAAAAGAATCGAGCTTATCGCCAAAGATATTGTCGATCATTTTGAAAGGCGCTCGGAGGCAATGGATGGCAAGGGGATGATTGTTTGCATGAGCCGCCGCATTTGTGTCTCGCTTTATAACGCCATCATTAAGCTTCGCCCTGATTGGCATAGTAACGATGATAACAAAGGGTTGCTTAAAGTCGTGATGACCGGCTCGGCTGCCGATCCTGAATTGTTTCAACCTCATGTGCGCAATAAGGCAGGACGCGACTTACTAGCCAAACGGGCGAAGAAAGCGGACGATCCTCTCAAATTGGTAATCGTTCGGGATATGTGGCTTACGGGATTCGATGCCCCCTGTATGCACACCATGTATATCGACAAACCCATGCAAGGCCACGGCCTCATGCAGGCCATCGCGCGCGTAAACAGAGTCTATAAAGACAAGCCCGCCGGTCTGATCGTTGATTATTTAGGGATTGCCGACAATCTAAAGAAGGCACTTGCAAACTACACCGAGCGAGATCGCTCTCAAACGGGTATCGACCAGGCGGAAGCGATAAGCGCTTTACTCAAATGGTACGATGTAACTCGAAACCTATTCGGTGGGTTCGATTACCGAAGGGCGCTTTTCGGAAAACCTTCGGAACGGTTGAATACTCTCACCGGCGCGATGGAGCACCTTTTAGATCAAGAAGATGGAAGAAGCCGGTTTTTAAATGCGTGTTTCGAACTCTCGAAGGCCTTCGCCCTTGCCGCGGCGAGCGATGAAGCGAAAGAGATTCGGGATGAGGTCGCTTTCTTTCAAGACCTCCGAGGCGCTTTTTTAAAAACCACTTCGGGAAACGGAAAAAGCGTCGAAGAAATCGATACGGCCTTGCAGCAAATCATCTCGAAGGCGATTTCCTCAACGGAGGTAATCGACATCTTCTCGGCGGCAGGGCTTAAAACGCCGGACATCTCCATTCTCTCCGATGACTTTCTGGCCGAGATCCGAGGGATGAAGAAGAAAAATCTTGCCCTGGAAATGCTCAAAAAATTGTTGCGCGACGAAATCAAAATCCGCGCAAAAAAGAACGTCGTTCAGGCGCGAAACTTTACGGAAATGTTGGAAAATGCCCTCAAGAAATATCAGGGAAGACTTGTGGAAGCGGCTCAAATCATCGAAGAGATGATCGATCTTGCCAAAGAAATGCAGGCCGCCAAAAAGCGCGGAGAAGAATTAAACCTCAACGAAGATGAAAGTGCCTTCTATGATGCCCTGGCTGAAAACGATAGCGCTCAACAAGTTTTAGGAGATGATAAGCTCCGCCTCATCGCCCGTGAATTGGTAGAGGCGGTAAAGCGAAATACGAATATCGATTGGGTTGCAAAAGAAGGGGTTCGGGCAAAAATCCGAGTGACGGTAAGGCGAATCTTGCGCAAATACGGATACCCCCCGGATCTGGAAGAGAAGGCGACACAAACTGTTTTAGAGCAGGCGGAGGTACTTTCAGAAGAGTGGGCCCTTTAACAAGTTCCATTTTCAAGAAGTACAATCTGAGCGAACAAGGACTAAATCAAAATGCCCATCCCCGATTATCAAGCTCTAATGTTGCCGTTACTGAAGATTACGGCTGATCAAAAACCCCACAAACTGAGTGAAGTAGTAGAAAGGTTAACCGTTGAGTTTAACCTGACGCCTGAAGAGTGCTCTCAACTTCTACCCAGTGGGGCTTCTACCCTTATCAAAAGTCGAGTGGGTTGGGCACGTAGTTACCTCAAGCAAGCTGGCCTGATTGAGTACCCTCAGCGTGGCTTCTTTTCTATTACCTCTAAAGGCTTAGAAATTCTGAAGACCAATGTCGAACGTATTGATGTAAAGTACCTCACGCAATTTTTAGAATTTAGAGATTTTCTAAATCGGACCAGGGTCAGAGAAGAGGGTGCTGAGGTGGATAGCATCTCAATGACACCATTAGAGCAAATAGAAAGAGCTTATGAGCAGCTCCAAACTTCTTTGGCAGAAGATCTTTTGCAGAAAGTAAAAGCGGCCTCTCCAGCCTTCTTTGAACGCCTTGTAGTAGATGTCCTACTGGCGATGGGATACGGAGGATCGCTTAAGGATGCGGCTCGGGTCATTGGAAAAAGCGGGGACGGTGGAATTGATGGAATCATTAAGCAAGACAAACTCGGCCTTGATGTAATTTACGTTCAGGCAAAGCGTTGGGAGGCTACAGTTGGACGGCCTGAAATTCAAAAATTTGTTGGAGCTTTGCAGGGAGTTCGTGCACGAAAGGGTGTGTTTATTACGACGTCCAATTTTTCGTCCGAAGCTCGAGATTACGTCAAAAACTTGGATGTAAAAGTTGTTTTAATCGATGGCCTGCTTTTAACTGATCTGATGATTGAAAATAATGTCGCGGTGTCCGTTCAACGGCGATTAGATATAAGGAAAATGGATGAAGATTATTTTACGGAAGAGTAGTCCTTATCCGATTGTGGGGGCACAATTGGGGGCATTCCTTTAAAAAGATAGAAAAAGAGTTCATATCTTTCAATAGAATGCCTCGCCAATATGAACGACACCCTCCCGTTGTGTTTTGATTTAGTCCCGCCGCGTGGCCAGACAAGGCAATTGTGCAGCGGCTTGCTACACAAATACCCTGGTTTCATAACTGTGTTTTAATCGACAAGGTCCACGATTCAAAAATACCCTCCGCTTGAAAACTTTACAAAAGCTTATCAGTTTTAGGCTTCATGAAATCCTCTCTTTTTCTTCGGTTTTTTCTTTGTCTTTTTTTCATTTCTTCTGTCGCATACTCTCAGTCCAACCCTGCAAAATATCCACCCCTCGTAGAAGGCGCTTATCAGCAAATTGGCCAAACAACGTTATATGACCCGTCCTATGTTTCGCTGGCTTACCCGGGAGGCGATGTGCCGATAGAGCGCGGGGTATGTTCGGATGTTGTGGTCCGCGCTTTTCGCAAATCCGGTGTCGACCTTCAGGCTCTCGTCCATGAGGATATGAAAAAACATTTTTCCGCTTATCCGAATCTTTGGGGACTTAAAGGACCCGACACCAACATTGACCACCGTCGTGTTCCGAATCTGATGACCTATTTAAAAAGGATGGGGAAAGAGCTTCCGATCACTCAGGAGGCAAAGGACTATCAACCCGGGGACATCGTTGTTTGGCGGCTTCCCAACGGATTATTGCACACCGGTATTGTCATTTCGGAAAAAGCAGAGGGAGGATCACGTCCGCTGATCATTCATAATATTGGAGTTGGAGCACAAAAAGAAGATGTCCTGTTTGAATTCGAAATCAAAGGACACTATCGATATTAAGTCAGGAAGGATCCACGCAAATTGGACTCACAAAAAATCCGTCTCAATACCAAAGAGCTCATCCTCGTGGAAAAAGATGGGCATTGGTAATGGAAACATAAACCGATTTCCCTACCGTAAACTGACTTTGATCGGCAATCCCTTTGGGAACATGGGCCGTAAGAGAGAAACCTTCTCCGACCTCAATTTCAAAAGCCTCCGTCGCCCCCATGAACTGGATCGAGCGAATCTGCCCGAGCACCTGGTTGCGTTCTTCAAAATCATGGTGTGAGCTCACATACACATCACTCGGGCGAAAAAGAACGCACACTTTTTTGGCGGATCTCAAATCGTTCGTAACCGAAAACCGGAAAGGACCCCATTTGACAGAGCCCTGCTGAACTTCTCCTTCCACCCGATTGGTTTCTCCCACAAACTGGGCGACAAACTCCGTCGCCGGTTTATTAAAAACTTCAGAAGGACTGGCTTCCTGCTCCACTTTTCCACGGTGCATCACCAGAATTTTATCGGAAAGCTCAAAGGCTTCTTCCTGATCATGGGTCACAAGCAAAGTCGTCAGATGAATGCGGTCATGAAGTTTTTTAAGCCAGGATCTTAAGTCTTTTCGCAAGCGCGTATCGAGTGCACCAAAGGGTTCATCAAGCAACAAGAGCCCAGGCTGAGGAGCCAGTGCCCTGGCGAGCGCCACGCGTTGACGCTGACCGCCCGAAAGTTGTGAAGGCATGCGTTTTCCCAATCCTTCCAAGCCTACCAGCTCCAAAAGCTCTTGCGCTCTTTGCTGGCGAACGGATTTTTTCTCTCCCCGCACTTTTAATCCAAAAGCAATATTTTCAAGCAGATTCATGTGACGAAAAAGGGCGTAATGCTGAAAAACAAAACCGACTTTGCGCTCTTGAACTGGCACCTGAGTGACATCTTCACGGTTGATCTCGATTGTTCCATCCGTAGGATTTTCAAGACCCGCAATACAGCGCAACACCGTTGATTTGCCCGAACCCGAAGGCCCCAACAACGTGACAAATTCCCCTTTTTGAACGGAGAAAGAAACATCGTCGACGGCCGAAAAGCCGTTGAAGCACTTCTGAAGATTTCGAACATGAATGCTCATAAACACCTTTGGGTTTCTGCGGAGGATACAAACACTATTTCTATCAGTTGGTGCGCGTTGCCACCTCAGTCAAAGCCTGAGGGACCAACACTTCTTCACTGACAAGCCCTTGACGGGCCCGCCATTCGACAAACGTTTTAAGCAAGAGCGTCACCAGAGCCAAAACGGCCAAAAGCGAGGCGACGGCAAAGGCACCGACAAAATCAAAATCGCCGTAGAGGTTTTCCACATGAAGCGGCATGGTATTGGTTAGCCCTCGAATATGACCCGAGACGACAGACACGGCACCAAATTCTCCCATCGCCCTCGCATTGCACAAGATCACCCCGTACAAAATTCCCCATTTGATATTGGGCAATGTGACATAAAAAAAGGTCTGCCAACCACTGGCGCCCAAGGTAAGCGCGGCTTCTTCTTCATCGGTTCCCTGCGATTGCATCAGAGGAATGAGTTCGCGCGCAACGAATGGAAAGGTAATAAACAAGGTCGCGAGGATAATCCCTGAGACATTAAAAATGATTTTGATATCGTGGGCCCTAAGCCAGGGCCCTAACAAACCGTTGGCACCAAATAAAAGAACGAAAATCAGGCCGGATACCACAGGAGAAACACTGAAGGGAAGATCGATCAAGGTTATCAAAAGGCGTTTACCCGCAAAATCAAACTTGGAGATGACCCAGGCAGCCGCCACCCCAAAAACCAGATTGAGAGGAACCGAAACAGCCGCCACCAGAAGCGTCAGACGCACCGCCGAGAGGGCATCGGGCTCACGAATCGCCAGTAGATAGGTCTCCCATCCTTTTTTAAGGGCCTCCGAAAATACAGCTACAAGCGGGATGATCAACACAAATCCCATTAACACTAAAGCTATGAGAATGAGCAGAAGGCGTACTGGCCAGGTTTCGCTCGTCGTGGATTTTGAGAAAAATGATCTCATGCCCTTTCTCCCTGCTGACGCCTTTGAATCCAACCCTGTAAAAAGTTGATAATTAAGAGAAGGATAAAAGAAATGATAAGCATCACCGAGGCAATCGCGGTGGCGCCAGCATAGTCGTATTGTTCGAGTTTTGAGATAATCAGCAAAGAGGTGACTTCAGTTTTCAAAGGCATGTTGCTGGAGATAAAAATCACCGAGCCGTATTCACCCAAAGCACGGGCAAAAGCCAAGGTAAAACCTGCAAGCAAGGAGGGCAACAAGGCGGGAAAAATCACATGGATAAAGACCTGCAAGCGGCTCGCGCCCAGTGAAGCAGCCGCTTCTTCCATGTCAGCGTCCAAATCTTCCAAAACCGGTTGCACAGTCCGAACAACAAAAGGAAAGCCAATAAAAAGCAGCGCGAGGGTAATACCATAGGGTGTAAGAGCGATTTTGATCCCGTGAGGTTCCAGAATCTTTCCCATCCAGCCATTGGAGGAATAGATCGACGTGAGGGCAATACCTGCCACAGCGGTGGGAAGGGCAAAGGGAAGATCGACCAGCATATCCACGATTTTTTTCCCGGGAAAGCTATAGCGCACTAAAACCCAGGCAATTAAAAATCCCAGGATTGTGTTAAGAGACGCTGCGACAAAGGAGGCGCCAAAAGTGAGGCGGTAGGAAGCTAAAACTCTAGGAGAAAAGGCCGCTTCAAAAAAGGCTGCGCTCCCCATTGCGGAACTTTTGAGAAGAAGCATGGAGATGGGAATGAGAACGACCAGGCCTAAATAAAACAGGGAATACCCCAAGGTCAGTCCAAATCCGGGAAGCACGCTTTTTTGTTTTAGAAGCAGACGCATACAATACAATCTGGCTTTTGAAGTGAGAAGTTGAATCAAAAAAATCAGCGAAACTAAACTTCTCACTCCAAAACCCCAGCTGGATCAAGGCCAAAATCACATTTATCTTGCCGTCTGATAAATCTGATCGAAGGTCCCACCATCGGCAAAATGGGTTTTTTGTGCTTTCGCCCATCCACCAAAAACCTCATCGATCGTGAACAGATTGAGTTTTGGAAAACTGTTCGCATATTTCGCCGCGATCTCAGGCAATCGTGGACGATAATGATGTTTCGCACTGATCTCCTGACCTTCGGGAGTGTAAAGATATTCGAGATAGCCTTGGGCAACGACTCGAGTGTTATGGCGATCAACGACCTTATCCACCAACGTTACTGGTGGTTCGGCCAGAATACTCACCGAAGGAATGACAATATCAAACTTGTCTTTTCCCAATTGCTCGGTCGCCAAAAACGCCTCGTTTTCCCAAGCGAGCAAGACATCCCCAATCCCACGTTCGGCAAACGTTGCTGTTGCACCGCGGGCCCCGGAATCCAAAACAGGCACGTTTTTAAAAAGCTGAGAGACGAACTCCTTCGCCTTAGCTTCATCACCACCATTGCTTTTCAGACCGTAGCCCCAGGCGGCCAGGTAATTCCAGCGTGCTCCTCCCGAGGTTTTGGGATTGGGGGTAATCACGGAAACACCGGACTTTACCAGATCGGACCAGTCCTTGATTTGTTTGGGATTTCCTTTACGCACCAAAAAGACGATCGTGGAAGTGTAAGGCGTGCTTTTGTTGGGAAGACGGGTTTGCCAGTTGGAGGGAATGAGACCGGATTTTTCAACAATCGCATCGATATCGTAAGCCAGAGCCAACGTGACCACATCGGCCTCCAGTCCATCGATAACAGCTCGAGCCTGTTTTCCCGAACCGCCGTGAGATTGCTTAATGCTCAAATCCTGACCCGTTTTATTTTTCCAATATTTGGCAAAGGAAGCATTGATCTCCTGATAAAGCTCGCGGGTTGGATCGTAAGAAACATTGAGCAAGGCGGTTTGAGCCCATGAAATCTGGCTTAAAAAAATACTGAAAACAAAAGCGAAACTGATCCAACGAAACTGTTTTTTTAAATTCATAAAATCTCCTTAAAAAAATTGAAAAGGAGGGGCATCCCCTCCGTAGAGAATGATTTAATAGGATAATTGCAGACGTGTGAACAGTGCCTTTTCCGTAGGGCGATTGCCACCACTGGCACCACCTCGATACAGGGTCTGGTCGTAATTAACTGCCAGTCTTAAGCTCTGATTCAGATACCAAGTCACGCCCCCGCCAAAGGAAATTGCCTTGCGCACCGATTTGGAAGGATTGGCAAAGTTAGGGAAGGCATTCGGATCAAAAATCGTTTCGCCAAATCTTCCGGCCACTTCGACGGCTCCCCAACGCCCTTTTTTGGGATTGAACGGATATTTTGGAGTCACGCCTGTATACGCCTTTTTCTCTCCGGTCAGCACATACGAAGCCTCGCCCTGCCAGCCCTTATGCAAGAGTCGAAGCGGAGTCCCATTGATCGCCACGTTTTGATACGACAGCACATACTCACCCAAAAGACCAAAACCTCCCCAGTAGTAAAATCCTTGAGGCGATAGTCGGTATCGTTTTCCATTCGAGATGGCCGTCCTGGTTGCATCCGCCGGATCGGACAGATAGCTAAAGATCGTCTGCTGACCGATGCTTTTGTATGTGGGAAGATTCGGAGCGCTTGCCGATCCAAACTGGCTGCCATACGAGCCGCCGATCCCTATCCCAAAACCCTTCAAAGGCTCCCACTTTGTCTTTTTGAATGGCTCAGAAAAGATTCGACCCGAAACGTCTTTGCCATCCGACACATCGCCATCACTATTGGCCCCATCATTCACGCCATTGAAAAGTCCTGCGGCATAGCTCAGCACTCCATCGGCAATCTGACCGTGCACTTGAACTCCCAAATCACGGTTAGGAGTAAGCGTTGCCGCCGGACCCTTTTCAATAAAGGTCGCATCAGAGTCTGACTGAAGCTGCACAAGTCCTACCGGCTGCTTGAATTTTCCTACCCGAAACCGAAGCTCTTTGAGCGGATGAATATCTGCATACGCATCCTGAATGACGGCCTGCCCTCCTCCAAAATCGGGAATCAGGCGGTAATCGAAGTATTTGAACAGGGTCCCTTCAAAGATCGGGCGGACGCGGCGCAGCACAAACTGGTTGGCGAACTTATCGCCCGCATCCCCAAGATAAAAGCGCCCATCGGTTTGCAAAAGTCCTTTAATTTTTAAGCTAAAATCACCACTACCCGATTTGATCGAAAAACCGTCTTTGCCGGCGGACACCACAGTGGCTTCTTTGGCCTTTTCCTTTTCTTTCTCGGCTAACTTCTCTTGCTCGACTTCGAACTTGCGCTCCAAAATCTTCTGATTCTTCTCGAGCTGATCGATTTTATTTTGAAGGGAATGAATCTGCAAAGGCCCAGCAGAGTGAGATGGAGTAGATTTGGATTTTGCAAAAACAGGGAATGAAAAAATGGAAAGGGTTGTGGACAAAAAAAGAATAGGAACAACTTTATGGATCTTCTTCATAAGATCTCCTCCGAGTGAGTTTGAATTTAATCAGGATAAAAAAACGCCGGCCACACGGGGAGATTTTCTAAGCAGCAATTGTAAAGGATTGAATTCTTAAGAAGAGATCCTCCTGTGCCGCCGGCTAAATACACCGACAACAACAGCAGCACATGAGGGTGCTGTGCGAGGAAAAACCAGGATGGGTAAGGGTAAGATGCATAAGTGATTTATCGAAGAATCGATGAAAACGTTAAGCGAAGTTCTACAATGAAGAGCAAGAAGTCAAATAAAATTTTCTTTTTACAAAGAGGGTTTTAAATGAAATCGCTTCATTCAGAATCAGGTGGAACTTCTTAAAAAAACGAAAAACCCCTGTTGGCAGAAACCAAAAGGGGTTTTTTAAAAAATCGACGGACAAACAGTAAACCTAGTTTCTAAGCGGCTTTCCCGTCATTAACATGTTCTGAATTCTCGCCTGGGTTTTTTCTTCACCGCAAAGCTGCAAAAAGACCTCACGCTCCAAATCGAGAATATATTGCTCAGAAACAAAACGCTGGGCCGGAATATCACCACCACACAAAACATGGGCGATTTTGGACGCGATCAAGGCATCGTGATCAGAAACCATGCCCATCGATTGAAATCCGCGAACCGCCGAGAGGACCGCCATCTTTCCACCGATGCCCGGAACAAGAATATCTTCGCGAGGAGTTGATGGGACGTATTCTTTTGAAAGATTCAAAACATCCTGCTTGGCATCGGCAAGCAAGTTTTCGCGATTCAAAGTGACCTTATCGGTCTTTTTTAAATAATCCAGTTCGATCCCTTCTTTTGCACTGGTGGCAACCTTTGCGAACGCAATCCGCTCAAAGGCACGCTGCACCTTGGGGAAAGGACCGCCATCGCCGGTGCTCGCCCAGACCTTTTGTCCTTTGGACTTCAAGGTGTTTTCGCAATTAATGAGCATGTTCTTGCAACCACCACCAGCTGGGATGAGACCCACGCCAACTTCGACCAACCCGATATAGGTTTCGGCATAGGCACGTACAGCATCAGCGCCCATCACCACTTCACAGCCTCCACCCAGGGCAAGCCCAAACGGAGCCGCCACAACAGGTTTGGGAGAATACTTGAACGCCATGCAAAGATCCTGAAAGCCTTTCACAATCGCTTCGATCTTTTCCCAGTTTTTCTGCTGGGATTCGAGCCACAACAGCATGAGATTGGCCCCCACAGAGAAATTTTCACCCTCATTGTGGATGACCATTCCCTTGTAATCGCCTTTTAAAAGCTCGACACCTTCCATCCCCATCGCTCCGATATCGGCATCGATGGCATTCATCTTGGAATGAAACTCCAGGCACAAAACTCCATCACCCAGATCAATCAGACTGGCGGAGTCATTGCTTTTCAAAATCTTCTTTTGCTCTTTTAAGCTTTTGATACTGATGACGTGAGGGGCCACTGGGACGAGCTTATAGGTAGAGGTTTTCTGGTCAAAGAAGTAGGTTTTTCCGGCTTCGCGTTTATAGAAGCGACCTTCTCCTTTTTCGATTACCTGTTGGACAATCGCTGGCACTTTAAAACCTTCTGCTTTGAGACGCTCTGCAGTTTCTTTCACACCTAAAGCATCCCAGGTTTCGAAAGGTCCTTGAGTCCAGTTAAAACCCCACTTCATGCCGTTATCGAGATTGACAACATCATCGGCAATTTCGGGAATACGATTGGCAGAGTAGATCAGAATGCTACGGGTGACCTTCCAGGCAAGTTCGGCAGCGCGGTCTTTGCCATTCACGACCTGCCTGATACGCTCTCCAACGTTTTCGATGTCTTTCACCGCACCGATCGATTCGAATTTCACTTTTTCCTGCGAGCGATATTCGAGGGTGTTCAAATCTAAAACCAAAATCTCTTTGGAGCCATCGGCCTTTTTGGATTTTTTGAAAAATCCACCGCCGACTTTGTCGCCCAACAACTTTTTCTCAAGCATTTTCTCAAGGACATGTGGAGCTTTGAAGACCTCGCGCTCCTCATCGTTCGGACATCCTTCGTAAGTATTGCGTGCGACATGAACGAGGGTATCGAGCCCAACCATATCGGTCGTACGGAACATCGCGCTCTTGGGTCGACCCAGGGCAACACCTAAGACTTTATCCACTTCTTCGACCCTATAGCCACCGGCGAGCACTTCCTTCATAGCTGCAAACCAGCCGTAAACACCAATGCGGTTGGCGATGAAGTTAGGGGTATCTTTCGCGTAGACAACGCCCTTGCCCATCACATTTTCCAAAAAGTTCGCCATTCCTTGTGTGACGGACGGATCGGTTTCGGCAGAAGAAACGATCTCAACGAGTTTGAGATAGCGAACAGGATTGAAGAAATGGGTAATGATAAAATTCTTTTTGAACTGCGTGCTGCGGCCTTCGGCCATGGCGTGGAGAGGAATGCCGGAAGTGTTGGAGCTGATCACGGTGGTGGGTTTCATCACCTTTTCTATCCTGGAAAAAACGGACTGCTTGATATCGAGGCGCTCGACCACGACTTCGACGATCCAGTCACACTCGGAGAGCTTCTCCCAATCATCTTCAAAGTTACCCGGAGTAATCAGCTTAAGATCACGCTGAGTGTAGATGACGGAGGGTTTGGATTTTTTGATGGATTCAATTCCTGCAAGAGCAAACTTATTGCGGAATTTTGGACTGTTTTCTTTAAGACCCGCTTTTGCATCATCCTCGGTAAATTTCGGAGGAACAATGTCCAATAAATAACTAGGAATTCCAGCACCAGCTAAATGAGCTGCAATTCCCTGTCCCATCACACCTGCACCTAAAACAGCCACTTTTTTAATTGGATTCATATGCGCATTTCCTTCTATCTCCTCCTCAGAGGAGGTTGGGAAGAGTTATGAAAATACAAGAAGGCATGGAGTCATAGAAGTGGCACCCCATGCATTACCCTTTCCCTTTTTTCCCTAAAAGGGGGAATTTGTTCGAATCGGATTTTATTCTCCTATAACCGCTCAATCACGCATGCCGCCCCCTGCCCTCCACCGATACACATGGTTTCAAGACCCCATTTCTTATCGTAGGTGAACAGATCATTGACGAGCGTCGCCATAATACGAGCTCCGGAACAACCTAAAGGATGACCTAAGGCAATGGCACCTCCATTGGGATTGACCTTCTTGCGATCAATGCCAAGCTCACGGAGAACAGCAAGTCCTTGAGAAGCAAAGGCTTCGTTAAGTTCAACGATATCGATATCGCTGACTTTAAGTCCCGCACGCTTCAGCACTTTCGTGACGGCAGGCACTGGTCCCATTCCCATTAATTCAGGGGCACAGCCGGCAACGGCCATCGCATGAATGCGGGCAAGAGGCTTAAGGCCTAATTGTTTTGCTTTTTCCAGGCTCATGATCACGACGGCTGCCGCGCCGTCGGTTAAGGGAGAGGAGTTTCCAGCGGTAACAGATCCACCTTGTTTGAAAACAGGTTTAAGGGTTCCCAATTTCTCGACTGTAGTTTCAGCACGAGGGCCTTCATCGATTGAGATGACCTGCACACCGCCTTTTCCATCTGGCACTTCAATTGAAACGATTTCGTTTTTAAATTTTCCGGATTGGATGGCCGCCACTGCCTTTTGATGACTTTCGTAGGCGAACTGGTCCATCTCTTCGCGCTTGATTCCATATTTTTCGACGACGTTTTCTGCAGTAAGACCCATGCTGATGTAAGCATCGGGAGCGCCTTTTTGCATGAGTTTGGGATTTAAGGAGGGATTGAATCCGCCCATGGGCACATGTGACATAGTTTCGATTCCGCCGGCCACGATCACATCTCCGTCGCCCACCATAATCGCGCGCGCGGCATTCATAATCGTATCTAAGGATGAGGCACAAAAACGATTCACGGTCACGGCAGCAGCATCCAGCGGAATCCCTGCCAGAAAGCTGATATTTCGGGCGACGTTCATACCCTGCTCACCTTCGGGCATCGCGCATCCGATCATGACATCTTCGATTTCTTTCGGATCAAGTCCTTCGGCACGACGAACCGCTTCTTTCACGACCGCTCCACCCAGGTCATCGACACGCAAGTTTACGTAATTCCCTTTCAAAGCACGCCCCATCGGGCTTCGCACTGCACTGACAATAACCGCATCTCTTAAGTTGGCCATAATCTCCTCCAAAAAATGAATGATGATTCAGTCAGCTGTATACTTGCGTCTTTACGGGTGTCAAGATGCAAATCAAAACAGAAAATGCTTCGATGATTTTCGCAGGCTGGAAGTGATGTGTAGGATGAAGGCGAATATTATCAATAAAAAAGGCCTCCGAAGGGAGGCCTTAAATCATCAACTCAATAATATTAATTAGCGAGACTTTTTTACTGCTTTTTGCGAAACCAAATCAAAGCAGAAAAAGACACCATCCAGCTAAACCATCCCAGCTCAAAAACACTTGTCACTGAAGCGATTCCACAACCACCTCCAGCACTTGCGCCAGAATCCCCTCCAGGAGTTTCACCACCCGATGGATTTCCTTCCGTATTCTCACCCGTATTTTCACCAGGATTTGTAGTGACTGGCAGGCATTGAGAAGAATCGAATTGACAATCATTCTTACAGACCAGGGTTCCAGCTGTATTTGGCACCACCTCGGCACATCCTTTTCCACCCAAATCAGCCTTATCACATTGTTCCGTAGGTGCTTGAGGATCTGGATTATTATTCAGCACACCATCCCCACAACTTTCTGTTATACATTGGGAAGAACAGCCATCGCCGCTATTGGCATTTCCATCGTCACATTCTTCTTTTCCATTCTTGTCTTCTAGAACCCCATTTCCACACAAGTCGGGACCCATAAAATGACCTAGAGCCGTTGGGAGCCCCACAGACTCAACTTTTCTCGTCACGGCCAGCGTGTTTGAATCCAAGATATAAACTGTATGATCTTTTCTACTCGCAACCCAGAGTTCAGCACCACTAGAAGACAGATCTAATCCTTGCAGACCGTCTCCAAAGGAAGAAGAAGTTGTCACCTGATGTGTCGCAACATCAATCACAGACACCGTATTGTCCGCAAAATTACTCACATAGATCTTTGAGCCATCTTGAGAAATTACCAAGTTTTTATTCCCATCGCCCGTAACGATAGGAGTAAGGAGTTGATTCTTCTCTAAATCAACCACCAAGACATTGTCTGGTGCTCCGTCAGAGAACTGGTCGACCGTAATGTAGGCCCTCAATCCATCTGGACTTACCGCAATTTGGCATTTGTAGAGATTGGGATTATTACAATTTCCCATTCCTAAAGAAATGGTAGTGATCAGCTGATTTTTAACTGCATCAACTACTGCAACAGCTGAACTACCCTGCCTGATCACATACAACTTTTTGTCATCAGAACTGACGGCCATTCTTGCTGCATTCACCAGGGCGATGGAACTTGAAATGGTGTCTGTTTTGGGATTGACAATAACAACTCCGGAAGCATCTGAAATATAGAGACGAGTGCCACTATGATTCATGGCAAAACCGAGCGGTTTGCCTGCAAGGGTAAGGGCCTGAGTAGTTTGATGTGTGTTGGTATTGACCACCCTGAGATGGTTAGTGTCATCGGGCAAATAAAGTTTGGTGCCGTCTGGGGTGAGAGCGAAAACAGAACCTGTGAAGGTTACTCCTTGAAATGAGATTGCGGAGAAAGCCTCTTTTTTCTCCTGATCAATCACATAAAACCTGCCATCGTCTCCTCCAACATAAGCCAAAGACCTGGCCATCGCTTGAGAACCAGAGGCGACAAGGTTTATGAGTAGAGCCCAAATGAAGATTGATCTGATTAAGACTTTCACTTTTCCTCCTTTGATCAAGTGATTATCTGACACGTAAATGAGAAAATTGTTAACCGTTCTACAAAAATCCTCAAGTCTATAATGATCATTTTTAAACATTTTAGGCTAAATCGAACAAGAACCTGCCAGAACCAGAAAGGAAGAGAAATACCAAACTTTCAAATATTCGGACTACCTAACTCTTAAAAAACACCAACCCAGGAATAAAAAGGCCTCCGAAGGGAGGCCTTGAGATGAGAAGTATATAGAAAATTATTGTGAAATCACTGCGGTTTTCAAAGGTTGATTTACAGGAATGTAGTCACTATAGGTGATCGAATTTGCATCTCCGCCTTCTCGACGATTTTCACCCTCAGGCACTCCATCACTTTTTTAACTCCTACCCTCTCAAAAACGGATTCCCCATCTTCTCCTTTCCGATCGTCGATGCAGGCCCATGGCCTGGGATAATGACGGTTTCTTCGGGAAGGATGAGATATTTCTTTTTGATGGAGGCGATCTCCTGATCGTAATCTCCTTTCCAAAGATCGGTGCGACCGATACTTCCCGCAAAAAGGGTATCCCCAGGCAGTAAAATTCCGTTTTGATAAAGTTTTGGAAAATAGAAACCGCAAGAGCCAGGCGTGTGGCCAGGTGTGTGGAGAACTTCACCAGAAATGGATCCACAGGCAATTTCCTGTCCATCCGCAAGAAAAGCATCTGGAGGAACCGAAGGACTCAAATGACCAGGAGGAATGCCCAGAAAGGCAGTTTGCATCTCCATTTTTTCGTAAAGGAAAAGATCTTCTTTATGCAAAAGGACACGAGCGTTCGTTTCGCGCTGAAGATCGCTCGTTCCCCCGATGTGATCGATGTGCGTGTGGGTATGCAGAATGGATTGAACTCCAAGACGATGGTGCCGTACGCGTTCCAGAATTTTTTCGATCTCATCACCAGGGTCAATAATGATCGCCTGCCGCGACTCCAAATCTGCCAGGAGGATACAGTTACACTGAAACAAACCCACAGGGATAATTTCGATAATTTCCTGCATGGAGAACCTCGTTTGAGTTTAAGCTGAATTTAACAAAAAGATCAGGCGAGAGCGGGTATCTGGAGATACTGTCGAACTTTGGAAAGAAAGACCTCGGTATCAAAAGGTTTTTTAATAAAGTCGCGCGCGCCAAGCTCCAAAACATAGCGCACGGTTTCTGCTTCATCAAAACCGCTGAGAACCAAAATGGGTGGAAGGGAAGCGCCTGGAGAAATCCAGTGATGGGCATTTTTCAAAAAAGCAGTTCCATCCGCGTGTGCAAACCGAAGATCAAGGATGACAAGCCCAGGGGTGTCTTCTTTTAATTTCAGGAGGGCCTTTTCCACACTGTCGACACAGTCGCACTCAAAACCCTGGGATCTCAATTTTTTGCTGATCAAAAACTGAAAATCCAGATCATCATCAACCACCAGTATTTTTTTGCTCATAAGAACCTCATTTATTTTTCTATCCCTAAAGAATCCAGAAGAGTCATTCTAAAGAATGTTCGGTGAAGATCCCCCAACCTCTGAAATTTTAAGGGCCAGTTCTATTTCTCTTATCAGATCTTCAGACTCATAAGGTTTACGCAAAAAACCTTCCGCCTTCAAATCCTGCCGACAATACTCTTCTTTTAAAGGGTTGGCAGAAAAAAAGATGATGGGAATTCTGTGGGTTTCCGCATGAGATTTAAGCTCGTGAAAAAGCTCGACTCCGGAGAGATCAGGAAGACGAATGTCCAAAAGAATGGCATCGGGTTTTTCCAAAATAACTTTTTCAATCGCTCCTTTCCCTTGAGGCCAGGTGGCCACGTGCATACCGTTTGCCTGAATACGCTTTCCTGCAAAAAGCGCCACATCTTCTTCATCATCGATGATGAGTATTTTAGGCAAAACACCAGTCATATGAGAGGATCTCTAGAAAAGAAAGCTGACTTCCAACTTCGATTGTTCGCAGGAGCGACTGTTTTGATTTTATTCAGGAATAAGCCTAAAATCTTCAGATACCCCAATGCAGCCGGAAAGATTTATTCCTGAATCACCAAATAAATTCATGGTCTTAAAGAAGGGGTTGTAGCTTGCAAATGCTGATCTGACATATTTTAAATCGAATAATTTTCAGAAATACGTGCCCCATTATACTTCCAAATTAAAGCGATTTTTTTATATTTTCAACCTCATCAAAGCAGAAACTCTTGATTTATTCTCATCTGATAAGAAAAACCTTAAGGGAATGAATTTCCATTTTCTATTTCCTCTTTACGTATCTCATAAAATATAACAAAAACCCAATCCTTACCCTTGGACCATCTTTAAATGATAAAGGAAGTACCATGTCTGAAAAACTGAATCGATACAGCTCACGCATCACACAGGATCGCGAGCAACCTGCCTCCCAGGCCATGCTCTACGGAATTGGTCTCACCGAGGAAGACCTTAAAAAAGCTCAGGTTGGAATCGCCAGTACCGGTTATGAAGGAAACACCTGCAACATGCATCTGAACGATTTGGCAAAACTCGTTAAACAGGGGGTTCAGGATGCAGGACTTGTAGGACTTGTTTTTCACAGCATTGGAGTGAGTGATGGAATTTCGATGGGCACCGAAGGGATGAACTACTCCCTTCAATCACGGGAAATCATTGCCGACTCGATCGAAACCGTCATGTCGGCTCACTGGTATGATGCCAACGTCTCGGTCGTCGGTTGCGATAAAAACATGCCTGGATCCGTGATCGCCATGGGTCGGCTCAATCGGCCGAGCATTATGGTTTATGGAGGAACCATTCGTCCGGGAGCTTTTCACAACCGTATCCTCGACATTGTTTCTTCCTTCGAAGGTTTGGGTGAATACGTCGCAGGAAAAATTGATGAAAAGGAATTGAAAGGAATCTTGCAACACTCCTGCCCAGGAGCAGGGGCCTGTGGTGGCATGTACACTGCCAACACGATGGCTTCAGCTATCGAAACTTTAGGAATGAGCCTGCCCTATAGCTCCTCCCATCCTGCCACCAGTCCTGAGAAAAAAGAGGAATGCCTCAAAGTTGGAAAAGCCATCCGTCATCTCCTCGAAAAAAACATCACGCCCAAAGACATCATGACCCGCAAGGCCTTTGACAATGCGATTGTCATCACTATGGCCTTGGGGGGATCAACCAATGCCGTTCTCCACCTGATTGCGATGGCAAAATCGGTCGGGGTTTCTCTCACGATCGATGATTTCCAGAAGATCAGTGACAAGGTCCCTTTTATTGCCGATCTTAAACCCAGCGGAAAACATGTCATGGAAGATCTCTGCAACATTGGCGGAGTTCCTGCGGTTCAAAAACTTTTGCTGAAGGAAGGATTCCTCCACGGTGATTGTCTGACCGCCACGGGAAAAACCCTTGCCGAAAATCTCGAAAACCTGCCAGGACTGCCATCCGATCAAAAAATCATCTTTCCGCTTTCTGAGCCCATCAAAAAAACCGGTCATCTTCAGATTCTGTACGGCAACATTGCTACCCAGGGATCGGTGGCTAAAATCACCGGCAAGGAAGGGCTCTCTTTTAAGGGCAAGGCTCGGGTCTTTGATTGTGAAGAAGATGCCATCCAGGCGCTGGAGGCCAAAAAAATTGAGAAAGGCAGCGTGATTGTCATTCGCTACGAAGGTCCCAAAGGCGGACCCGGAATGAGCGAGATGTTAAAAGTTACCGCCGTGGTCATGGGGGCAGGTCTTGGAAAGGATGTCGCCCTGATTACCGACGGACGTTTTTCGGGCGGCACACACGGATTTGTGGTAGGCCACATCACTCCGGAAGCCCAAGTCGGTGGAACAATCGCTGTCATTGAAGATGGAGATGAAATCACCATCGATGCCGAAAAAAGAGTGCTCAACGTAAATGTTTCTGAAGCTATCCTCGCGGAACGTCTTAAAAAATGGAAGGCCCCTGCCTACAAAGTCACTCGCGGCACCCTTTATAAATTCATCAAGACAGTTTCATCGGCGTCAGAAGGCTGTGTCACGGATGGCTGAATCCAGAAAAAAAAGAAATCACCGAAGATCGGAGCTGATCCGCTTACACAAACTGAGCTTGAATATTAATAAACCCTCTACTTATAGGACCTTTATGAACCCACGCGTCATCTCATTTCATTATACCCTCACCGATTCTGCAGGAACCCTTTTGGACACATCCAGCGGCAATTCCCCTCTTTCGTTTCTGGAAGGAGTCGGACAAATTATTCCTGGGCTTGAAAAAGTCCTGGTCGGCTTAAAACCAGGAGATAAAGCAAAAGTAGAAGTAGAGGCTGCTGAAGCCTACGGGGTTCGTGATGAGCGCTATGTAATGTCCGTTCCCTACAGCCAGTTACCGAAAGAAAAAATAGAAATTGGGGATGAGTTTTCTGTCAGCGAAGATGAACATGGCCATCCTTTCCGAGTGACTGAGCTCAACGAAAATTACGTCACCCTCGATGGCAATCATCCTCTGGCCGGAGTCGATCTCACCTTTGAGGTTGAAATCACCGAATCCCGAGAAGCGACCTCTGAAGAGCTGGCGCATGGCCATGCGCATGGCGGAGACGGACACCATCATTAAGGATTGGAACTTTCACTCTGGGAGATCTTCTGGATTATCTGTGAAAAACAGATATCCCTTTTTAGACTTCCACTGAGAAAGTCTTATGGGCAAAACTCCTCATCCAAAAACCTTGAACCTTTCAGACAAGCCGCCAAAGACCTATCTATTTTATCCCAAGCTTTTCTCTCTTCTAAAATTCTATTCCTTCTCTCATTTTCTAAATGATTTAACGGCTGGCACTATCGTCGGAATTGTCGCCCTTCCATTGGCCATTGCCTTTGCCATTGCCTCGGGCGTGACGCCCGAGCATGGTTTAATCACAGCCATTGTGGCAGGCTTTTTAATTTCTGCTCTGGGAGGCTCGCGGGTTCAGATCGGAGGACCGACCGGTGCCTTTGTGGTGATTGTCGCAGGAATTGTTGAACGCTACGGCCTCAACGGACTTTTGCTGGCAACGAGCATGGCCGGCATCTTACTGATTGGAATGGGGGTGTTACGCCTTGGGGTAATCATCAAGTTTATCCCTTATCCTTTAACAGTTGGCTTTACCTCCGGAATCGCTGTCGTCATTCTTTCTTCGCAGATCAAGGATTTTTTCGGTCTTAATACAGGCCCTCTGCCAGCCGATTTCTTTGAGAAATGGCGGCTCTATCTCAAAAGTTTTCATACCTTCGATCCCACCACTCTTTTGATTTCCTTAAGTGCCCTGGCTCTCATTTTACTCTGGCCAAAAATTCCTGGTGCCTTGACCAAAAAAATACCGGGCTCCATTATTGCCATTCTCACTATCACTCCTCTGGTGCATTTTTTACATCTTCCTGTCGAAACGATAGGATCCCGCTTTGGCGCGATCCCCTCTGGTCTTCCTGCTCTCACCTTGCCGCACTTCAGTTTTTATGAGCTTAAAAATCTGATCGGCCCTGCCTTTACGATCGCCCTCCTAGGAGCGATTGAATCTTTACTTTCCGCGACCGTTGCGGACGGAATGATCGAAAGTCGTCATCGATCCAATACCGAACTCATCGCTCAGGGAATTGCCAATCTCTTCACTCCCCTCTTTGGAGGCATTCCCGCTACGGGAGCGATCGCACGCACGGCCACCAATGTTAAAAACGGAGCCAAAACTCCTGTCTCCGGGATGATCCATGCGCTGACCCTTTTGGTAATCGTATTGTTATTTGGCCGACTTGCCAGCCTCATTCCGCTCGCTATCCTCGCATCGATTCTCATGGTAGTTTGCTATCACATGAGCGAGTGGCGTTCGTTCAAGGCTTTGCTCAAAGGCCCGCGGATGGATGTCGCCGTCCTGGTTTCTACTTTTCTGCTGACGGTTTTCATCGACCTTACTGTTGCCGTCGAGATTGGTATGCTTTTGTCGATGACCCTTTTCATGAAACGAATGACAGACGTCACAACCATTCGGGAGATCACTCATGAAATGGAAGAAAACTTTGGAGAAGAAGATGCCTTTGGGCGCGAAAAACTTCCACAAGGGGTGGTGGTTTATGAAGCCGAAGGCGCATTTTTCTTTGGAGTGGCTGAAAGTTTGAGAGAGACCCTTCAATGGGGCGCCATGCCTCCCAGGGTTTTGATTTTAAGGATGCGGCATGTCCTTGCCATGGACGCCAGCGGCATTCGCGCATTAAGGGATTTGAAAAAAGGCTGTCAGAAAACAGGCACTCATTTAATCCTGGAAGGAATTCACTCCCAACCCCTCTTTGCCCTTGAGCGGGCCCATCTGCTTTCTGAAATAGGAAAAGAACATTTTTTTGAATCCATGGACCTTGCCCTTCAAAAAGCACAGGAACTTTGTCTGAATCCAACTTCCCTCCGGACCTGATCGACAAAAAAAAGCCGGCGTTTCCTTCCCCACGCTGTCATCATTTTCACAGGCAAGGGGTAACTTTTACCTCTACCCTTCAACATTCTCACAAAAAAAACCTTAGATTTTAACAAATTCATTCATTGGAAACTTGGCACATGGGTTGCTTTTCATCAGGTTCATACATTTTTATCTGTTTCAACTACGCTTTAACCAAGCCAGTCATTCTTTAAAGTCCGCAAACCGGACATGAGGATCTCATCTATGATGAAGCTCAACCCCTCCCAGTTAAAAGAAGGCATGTGCGTGGGCGACGATGTCACCACTTCAGATGGTCGGTTGCTGTTAAAAAAAGGGACCGTCTTAACGAACGCCTTCATTCAAAAACTCACAACACTCAATATCGATGAAGTATTGATTGAAACCAAAACCGATCAGGAAGAATCGAGCTCCGATTCCAAACCCATCGAAATCTCACAGGAAGTCAAAGAAGATGCCCGGAATAAATTCATCGGTTTGGAGATGAATGCGGTTCTTGAAAATCTTTTAACTCTCACTGAAAAGCATCTTCAGGAAATGAAACTTCAGAAAAAAGAGGCTTAAGCGCTATGGAAACAGCCCCCATTCAAAATGAGAGACTGAAAAAAATCACCAATGAAGTCACATCCATCCCGACGCTGCCGGAGGTCCTTTTCCAGGTCAACTCCTTGCTCAATGACCCAGATGCACGCGCCACGGATCTTGCAAAACTCATTTCAAAAGATCCGGCCCTCACCTTTACGCTCCTGAAAGTTGTCAATAGTGCCTATTACGGACTGCCCCGAAAAATTTCACAAATCGATCATGCGATCTCCGTTCTCGGATTCAGCGCCACCTATTCCCTTTTGATGACGACCTCGGTTGTCCATTCTTTTTCAGAAAATAAAAAAAACGTACAGGGATTCAGTCTTTCGAAATTCTGGACCCACTCCCTCGCAGTCGCAACGGCTTCGCGGATGATCGCTATTCATTTGAGGTTGCGGGGCGATGCTGAAGATCTTTATGTTTCAGGTCTTTTGCACGATGTGGGGAAGATCATCATTCAGCAAAATATAACGGCCGATTTTCAGAGAATACTGGAAAAGTCGAATACTGAGCAGAAACGAATGTCGGATTCAGAAAAAGAAATTCTGGGATTCACTCACGCCGAGGTAGGAGAGTTACTTGCGACACGCTGGAATCTACCTCCCAAACTGGTCGCTATCATTGGTTCGCACCATCATCCCTTCAATAATCCTCAGTACAAACAATACTCAAGGCTCAGCTGCATCGTGCATCTGGCCGACATTTTGTGCAAAATGGTCAACCTGGGAAACAGCGGAGATCCGATGATTCCCCACTTCTCGATGGAGGCCTGGAAAGAGCTCGATATCGATCTGGGAACGGTAGACAAGATTCTTTATCAACTGCGGGAGCAAAAAGAGAACATTGAATCCCTCTCTTCGCAAATGGCGCACTAGTGCTAACCTTACTGCTGCTTAAAACAATATGACAGAGTGCTAGTCCTTCATCATACTGTTTAAAAAATCAGCGTGGGATGAGTGAACACTTCATTCCTGAACGCTGAATTCTGAAATGAATCCATCTCAAAATACTTTTCAGAAAATGAACCACACACAAGAATATCTAAAGATGAAGATGCTTGAGAAAAGGAGGAAGTGACTCAAAGTTAAAGGACCGTATTTTTTAACTTCAGCCCCCAGAAAAACTGCCGTTAGTAAGAAAGGACCGGTCCTTGAAAGAAATGAAAATCCGTTGGCGATGAAGGTGAGAGTTGCCCTCTCCATAGTCAGGATCAAAAGAAACTCTTTCTGTGCTCGAAACATTGGGATTCTGTCAGATCAGGCACTCCAAGCTCCAACAACTCCACCTTTCCCCAACTTCGTCTCAAAAAAGAACATCCCCTGAAGAAACGATCCCAATGGAGACAGGAATTTCTTATGTACGATGAGTCTCTCAATAGCGCTGAACGCAGAAAGCTCAACGAAGCCCAGGAAGAGCTCAACCGATACAAGTCTCTTGCAACAAATTTGATTGAGGCTTCCGAGCGCATGGATGTCCTCCGTCAATCCCTGGAGGTACTGGGGCTTTGCAAAACGACCAACGGAATCATGAATGCCACGATTGAGATGATTCAGAAGATCCTCCCGATCGAGCATTACAATGTTTATACACGCCATAAAGACAAGTGGAACCTCTCGGAGCATTCTCCCGATTCACCCACCATCTCCAATCATACCGAGCTGGATTGGGTTCTCACCCATTCCGAGCCTTCCGTCATGCCGGTGGGCAATCCACTGATTTCTCATCCCGATATTCAATCCTATCTTTTATTTCCACTGCGCACTCCAAGATCGATGATTGGCTCTGTGGTGGTCTGGTTTAAAAAGAAAGCAGGGGATCTGCCGCAAAGTCTGATGCGCATGCTTTCGGCACTCAATGCAGAAATCGCGATCTCTTTGGGAAATGTTCAATCCAATGAGCAACTGCGGACGATGAACACATATTTATCGCAGATTCTGGAAAGTCTTCCACAGGCTGTTTTTACGCTAAATATGGAAGGAGAAGTAAAGGTCTTCAATCACAATGCCGAGGTTTTGTTCGAAAAAGAAGCCCTTCTGATTATCGATGAAAAATATCAGAGCTGTTTACCCAAGGAATTTATCGCCCAGATCAAACATGTCATCCCGCATGTGCACAAAGGTCAGAAGTTCAATCAGCTCAAAATTGAAAACGATTTTTCCAAAAACACATCCAAAACCTTCTTCTCACTCGATGTCCTGCCTATTTTTGAAGGAGAAAACCGTGTGCATGGAATTTTAATGCTCATGAATTAATTCTTTCTCTTTTTTGTCTGAAATAAAAACTGATTTTTCCTCCACTCACTTTCGACCGGTTTGAAAATAACCTGTTTCTTTTTCCAGAGAAGCCCTTGAGGTTTCCTAAAACTCAAGTATAAGGAGCTCCATTCGAGAGGTACAGGAAAGGAAAGCTCCCATGTCGGTCCTGAAATACCCTTCCAAAATTTCCCAGTTGTTCAGTTGGATCGACGGGGTCATTCTTATTGGGCTCATTGCCCTTCTTTACGGCTTAAATAGTCTGGCCACTTTATGGAGTTCTCAGCTCCAACCTGTCGTCGAGATCTCTCTTTCTCCCTCTGCCCTCCCCTATTACACCCTGCTTTCACTCTCCCGAGGTTTTGCCGCCTACTTTCTTTCGCTTCTGTTCACTCTGGGTTATGGCTATCTGGCCAACTCAAGCCCGAGTGCCGAAAAAATTCTCATTCCCTTACTCGACATTTTGCAAAGCACTCCCGTGCTCGGGTTTTTACCCAGCCTGGTCATGGGACTGGTCGCGCTTTTTCCCCATTCCAACACAGGCCTGGAGCTCGCCTGTATTTTAATGATCTTCACCGGCCAGGTCTGGAACATGACCTTCAGTTTTTTCTATTCCTTAAAATCGATTCCCACCGATCTTGGAGAAGCTTCCAGACTTTATCATCTGAACTGGTGGCGACGTTTCACCAAACTCGACTTTCCCTTCGCTTCGATCAACCTCATCTGGAACAGCATGATGTCCATGGCCGGAGGCTGGTTTTTCCTGACGATTACTGAAGCCTTTGTGCTCCAAAACAAAGACTTTCGGCTGCCAGGAATTGGTTCTTACATGAGCAAGGCCATTCAGGAGCGCAACACCCTCGCCATGATCTCGGCGATCTCCGCCATGGTAATCATGATTTTGGCCGTCGATAAGCTGTTCTGGAAACCTCTGGTCGCGTGGTCACAGAAATTCAAGATGGAAGAAAGTGAATCCGGTCTCAAAATCGAATCTTCCGTGTTCAACCTGCTCAAGCGCTCGCGTTTTTTTATTAGTCTGGGCGATCGGGTTAAAACATTTTTTCTGGAAGATCTGGCAGAGAAGAGTAAACGAATTCGCTTTACCGAAATCAGAAAGCAGCGGCGTGAAATCTCGATTTTTGTCTATCTCATTCTCATTCTGCTGATAGGACTTGTTCTGATCAAAGGAATCAGTAGCCTGCTATCCCTTTTGCATCAACTGACTGTCGAGGATCTGCTCTTAATCCTGCGTTCTGCCTTTTTTACCCTTCTGCGAGTCATTGCCTGTCTGATCTTGGGTTCCCTCTGGACGATTCCCATTGGAGTCATGATTGGCATGAATCCCAGAATCGCGCGCATCCTTCAGCCGATCATTCAGATCTTCGCTTCTTTTCCTGCCCCGATGATTTTTCCCCTCATTGTGTTTTTAATCTACCGTCTGGGAGGAAGCATTCAGTATGGATCCATTCTGC
>JBPOIC010000040.1:0-96719 GCA_052034865.1 Myxococcota bacterium
ATTGGGCTTGCCGTCGGGGAGGGTCGGGTTGGGATCAGATCTCACGACGGTGTGACAGTTCATACAGATATTCATACTGGGAACTGTAGAATGACGAGATTTGTCGGCGTTGACGTGACAGTATTGGCAAGGAATCTGGTTGTCTCCAGCATGAATTTTATGGCTGAAGGGGATAGGCTGCTCTGGGGAATATCCTACGCTATTTCCAAGATTCCACCAAAACGCCAGGACAGAACCACCAAGAAGAACCAGAACAACTGCAATCGGGATTATCCATTTCGCTTTCAAGCAGGATGACTCCTATCAATCAGTGATAAGCTGAAATTAAATTTGAATTGTTTTGGAAAAATGCGGAATCCATTTATCTTGTGAGATTTTCTGTGTCTAGGGAAAAAATGAAAAAATTAGGAAGAAGTAACTTTTTTTACGTCTTCTAATCATCATCGTTCTCAGACAGGGAATCAGGCACTTCCTGATCTATCAATTCGAAGAAGAAATTTCTGAAATAATTAATACCGGAAAACACACTCACCAGCAGCGCCAGACTCAGCACCACCCAACCTACTGTACGACTTTGAAGTCCTAGAAATTGAGGAGGGAGTAAAAAACAGGTGAGTGAAGCATTGAGCAAGGCAGTCTTTTTTTTGCCCCATCGATCGGCCTTAATTACGGTTCCATCAGCAGCTGCGATGCCGCGCAGTGCTGTAATCGTAAACTCTCTGAAGAGAAACACAATCACAATCCACGCTGGAAGCTCCTGAAGTGGAATCAGCATGATCATCACCGCCATGTGCATGAGCTTGTCAGCCAAAGGATCGATGAACGTACCAAAGACACTCGTAAGACCCATTTTGCGGGCATAGTAGCCGTCGAATAGATCTGAAACACCGGAGCTTACAAAAAAGAAGGCAGTAAAATATGCCAGGATCGTGTGGAAGGCTGGCGACGTGGGGGGATGTTGAAATCCCATCAATATCACCACCACAGGAATGAGAACGACACGCAAAAAAGAAAAATAATTCGGAAGATTAAAATAGGAAGATGAGTTGGAGAATGTCTGCATAAAAAGAAAAAAACAAAACTCAGTTTTTATCTAAACCAATGAGTTTATCGAGTTGAATACTTCCAATCGTAAAAGAAGGATCGATTAATTTCCCCTCGATACGAACATCGAAGTTTCCATCGGGAGATTTCTGAGTTTCGAGCATCGAAAGATAGGTAGACAGGGTTGGATCTGATTGCATCAGTGAAGGCAGAATCTTAAGCTTACCCTCAGAAACAATTCGGTAATCATCGAATTTGGGACCTATGATGATTTTACCGGTGAGAGTCAGCTCAAGATCACCTCCCTTGAGAACAAATTCGTTAATATCCATCTCCCCTTTTCCACTGAGAGTCGCTACGAAGCGCGAATTTTTTGCCCCCGTCAGTTGAATTGAGGGAATATGAATTCTTGAATCTGCGGTTTGACCTTTGGGTTTCAGAAAAATCTCGCCCAACTTTAAATTGATCAGATCCAGGTTGATCTTACCCGTACTTTTGATGAGAGTTTTTTTATCTAACTCCAACAAGTAATCTCCACTTATTTCTCCTGAAACATCAGACTTTAAAGATACATCCAAAAAATTGAAGTCTTTCAGACCCAAATCCTCAAGCTTCAATTCTACCCGGTTAATCTCAGGAGAGTCGTAGTAAGTTCCTTCCAGTGTCCCTTGGGCTGTTTTTGCAGAGAACTCAACATCGACGAGTTTTTTTGTGGAAGAAAGCAAAGTGCTGGGCAGGTGGTGCAGTTTCATGGAAGGAAGCTTTAACAAGCTGACTTCTTGACCGGATTTTCGATCGATCAATTCCAGTCCTGTAAAAACAGCACTGTATCCAAGACTCATATGATCCGCCTTGATTTGATAAGCCCCTCCCATTCCTTTTTCTGCTTCACTCAGGATTTTTCCTTTCAGAAGATCAAAAGGAAAGGTCCACATCACAAAAAACAAATAAAAGAATATCCCGGCAGCACCGTAAAGAAGCCATTTTCGAAGACCCCTCACTTTCCACCTCCCTCTTTGGATTTGGCCAGATAATAGGTGGAAACATCAAAGGTAAGATCAAAAAGCTGCCGATTATCAAACCGGGGATTCATCTTGAGCTTGCTCACTTTTAATTCACCCTGTGGAGAACTTTCTACCTTGTACAAATAATCTAAGGCTTGGTTTAGAGTAATTCTTGAAAGCTTCACTGAGGCCACATGTTCTTCCAGGAGAGATTTTGTAGAGGTATTTACCGTGGGATTGATCGAGTCGATTGTGACTCCCACCTCACGGGAAATATCTTCCAGAATCGTAGGCAATCCAACAGCAGATCGTTTTGACCAATGTTCTTTCAGAGCATCAAGCTTCCTGGAAGCGAGTTTGTAATCGTTGATCTTAGAAATCAGACTCGTCATGTTTTTTTCATGATTTAAAATCGCCTCTTCCTGTTCCGAGATCTTGGAGGTCGCCAAAGAAATGGGGATCAACAAAATCAGGAGAATCAAAAAGATTCCACCTCCCATGGCCAGGATCCGCTGTTTGGGATCGAGCCCCAAAAATCTCTGGTAGATCTCCTCAAAATTCAGCCTTTCTTTTAACGAATATTTGCTCGTTTGAGACACGACTGGCACCTCATCAGATTCATTTTAAGAACATTTAACTCCATAAGCATTTTGAACCCAGAAAGCTTATTGGATATTTTTATCCGACTACATCTGGATAAAAGACTAAGCACCTATATCAAAAGAGATTGAAAATTTAACTTCTCCCTGACTTCCCTTACCGGCATCTTTTCCACGCTGAACAGCCTGTACTTTAGGTATGTTTTTAATTGCCGCTTCAATTTTGTCGATCGACTCATACGAATCGGTTTTTGCCGAAATTGCAATATGCATCAACTGATTCACCCCAGAAATATTAATATCGTTAACATCGACTTTGAGTTCATCACGCGTGGGCAGCGAAGATGAAAGAATACGCAGAACTTCGAGCGCTGAGGGAACAGAATTCTGTTGAAAGTTTTTTAGCTGATCATTGAGGTCGCTGATTTTCCCATCGATGATTTTAATGGCACTCGAAGCGCTCGCCATATTTTTCTTGGGAAGATCTGGCACCCCTTTCAAAACCTCAGTCACATTCTTATTGAGTCTCTCTTCACGATTTCCCAAAACTTGAAGGCTTGTAAAAAAGTAAACCAAAGCAAGTGTCGTAACGACTCCAGCCATCTTGGCCCAGGGCCAGATATTTTTTGAAATCGCCTGAATATCCTGCTTATAGGCAAACTCTCCCCTTCTGAAATTAAGTCCAATTGATTTGGCTGGATAGACCGATCTGAAAATCTGGGCAAGAGATGCACCCACCACAGGGCGAATTGTTTCGATATCTTCGATTTTGGCAGCATAGGAAGAGTCGAGAAGATCAAGCGGAGCTACGTTGATACGTAGACGTGTGGAGATATATTGATCGATTCCCTGCAGGCGCGAAGTTCCTCCACAAAGATAAATAGCTTCCACGGCCTTTCCTCCCTTTTCATAGTAAGAAAAGAAGGTTTGCTTAACCTGCACCAAAAGCTCATCGAGCACTTTTTGAATCACCTCTGCCAGACGATCACCAGATTCGAACGCAGAAACCTGACCAGACCTTATCTTCATCTCATCAGCCTGATCCAAAGCAATCTGAAAGGCCTTGGCAATTTCCTGGGAAATTGCTTTTCCTCCCAAACCCAAAGTGCGGGCCATTTTTAAACGAGATCCTTCCATCAGACACAGATTGGTTTTGGAATGGCCGAGATCCAGAATAGCGTAGGTACCTTCCGGAGGCAGGAGTCCGGAATGATAAAGGTTTGCAAGATCCAGGGCTTCAGCTCCAACAAAGCGCGGATCGATTTTAGCTTGAGAGAGGGTGTTTAAAAATCGGACAAATTCGGATTTAGGCGTATACACCGCCAGAACTTTCGAGAAGTTTTCTATCTGATCCACGACGTTATAATCAAACCACAAGTCTTCAATGGGAACTGGAACATAACTCTCCAGTTCAAATTCGATCGCAGAATCTATTTTTTTAAGCTGTGAAAAAGGAAACTCCAGGAGTCTTTCAGAAATATGCAAACCAGAAATGGAGGTAATGGCTGTATCGAAATGAATGGGATTTTCTTCAAAAAAACGGGTGAGCAATACTGAGACCAGATGCTCGTGACTGATCAGTTCATGATCACTAATCGGAATTTCATGAAAAGCAGTAATCTGAAAATCCCCAAATGATCTTTCCGCAAAAGTAAGTTTAATTGAATGGGTTCCAGGATCTACCGCCAAAATCGTCTGCGACATTATTCAACCCTCCAATACAGATTTTTCCATTGATCCTGAGTGGGACTGGAAACATCCAAAACATTGGTCATCTTAAGCTCTGCCCTGCCCTTGATTCCGTAGGCTTCAATCTGAACAATCGATTCGGTGTTCGAAAGCATGGAACCAAACCCACCGGAAGCCCCTCCGGAAGAAGTGCCGAGCGGCTTTGATCCACTATCCAAAGTCCCTGAGGCCTGCATGACTTCGTTGAAGGCCTGCCCCATGGCTAGCGTTTCGGGGCATTTGGAGCGAACTCTGCTTTCTGCCTGTTGAAGCCGATCTTCGTCCTCGGGCCTCAAGGCCTCCATATCCGTTCGATTTTGTGTATAGGCAATCATCATTGCCCGTAACACTTCTGAAGTTGCATCGCAGGCGTTGATGGTATCTGCACTTCGATAAACAGTCACATGTTTTTTAAGCTCTTCGAGAATGGCGTCATTCATTCCAGGAAGGAGCATGAGCTCACTCAGCGTGAGCAATTTCGCATTTTTGGGTTTTTGTAAGCTGCCCGCATAAAGCGAGGTCTCCAGCCCACGCTCTCCTCCACCGATCTCGTTGATTACATCATTTTTATCGATGAAATCGGCCATCTTTGAAGCCAGATCAAGACTATCGCGGGCAGGATCCTTGAGTAAATTCTCAAAAGCCTTTTGACGAAAAAGATAGATCAAAACATTTTTGAGACGATCATACTGCACCTGGGTTGGCGCCAATCCATAAAATGCATTCAGAGGAATTTTTCCATCCAGAATTTCAACCTGGGCCTTAAAGATACCTTCCTCCAAATCCGAATCTGTTTCATGAAAAGGTGTCGAGTTTGGATTTTCATAAGCCCCTTTCCCTTCTTCGGTTGTATTTGAATCTCCCACCTCCTTCGGAATCTGAATCATTCCTTTAAGCATGCTGGAGTGGATGGGAAGCATTTGGTAAAGATGCGGGACCTTGATCGTTCGTCCGAGCTGCTTTGAAATCTTGGAAGCCTCCTGCTGAACTGCCTTGTCATTCTGAATCACTATCTTTGTAAAATTAAGGGCGGACTGAGCCAGATAGAATGCCTGCATCCGATCGCGCTCATTCATGGCGATGTTTAATTGAGTTTTTGACTGAAGCATCAACTCAACTACGATCGTGGTCAAAAGCATCAGGCTTGCGAGCACGATCACCAAAGCCACACCGCGCTCGTTTCCGGGAGCCAGCTTTTGAATCCATTTAAAACTGAATCGGTTTGGCATAAAGCTTCAAATCGGCAATCGTCGAAAACTTTAAAGGATCATTTCCACGAGAATCTTTAACAACCAGCTCTACCTTCACGGCGCGTGGCAAACGGTTTGCTACACTCAACTGGGTCGAATCCCATTCTTTGACCCACTCTTTTTTCTGGGTATCGTAATATTCAAAATGAACGGATTCTACCTGATCAACCAGGGCTTCCGTATCGCCGCCTTCTGCGGGTTTATCATCGACGGCGGGATCTTCCCGACGAAACCAGCCATGTCCCTCTTCTTCTGAATTATCCAGGTAATAGGATATCTCTGCCAATTCTGCTTCGGTAGTGTCTTTGAAATAGCTCGTGTGGTTAAAACTGATAAAGTCGATTCGATCTTCGGTTCCTATAAAGACAATTTTCATAGGAGATACCGGGCTGAAAAAATCCGGACTCGTTACCAAAAAAGCCATTTGAAGATCTGCTGCAAATTTTTCAAAACCCAGGGCAACCGAATGATGGGAGATTCCTGAGCTTTCTGCGTAGTTCTTGCTATCGATCGTAGATCGAAGCGAAACTGAAAAAAGTGTCACCATCAAAGTTAATATTCCGACGGCGACAAGAACTTCAATGAGGGTAAAACCGGATGTGGATCGTCGAGGTTTGGCCATCAGTTCATTTCATTTTCGCCAAATGCGTTTTAAAATGAATCCCCCCTTCTTCCTGTTTTTCATCTCCCCAAAAAACCGTCAGCTCGATCTCACGAATGGAATCAGAAATCTGTTTCATGACCTTTTGAGCCTCCCCTTCCACTGCGCCACCAATTCCAGGAGTCATCGCTTCACCGCCCCCACTCCCATCTGCTGTACTGGAACCCGCTGAAAATTGAGAAAGGACTTCTGTTGGCAAATGAAGCGTCGGAATCTCGATTTTCCGGATTTCGAATCTCCATTGAAAATCTTCATAAGGTTCTTTGAAATTTCCATGCTTTTCTTGTGGATCCGGAAAAGCTCCCCGCGCGATATCTTCTTCGATGGCCATCATTTGTTCATTCATCTGAAATCTCGCCAACTGAAGTGCAATTTCGGTTTTCTGAGAGATACCTACTCCTCTCAAACTGACACCCACCGCCCCAGAAAGAGCCACCATCGAAAGGGCCAAAATTGCCAGGGCAATCATGACTTCCAAAAGGCTGAATCCTTCAGATGTTAAAAAACTCTTTTTCAAAAAAACCCCATCCTTCTTTTTTCATACCGAGGCTTTATCGGACTTGCGTTTGGAGAGTTTTGACTTGGAACCTGAAATCATTTTAGGATCCTGTCGATTTTTCAGGATTGTATTCGCGGTAGCTGTTTCGAACCTTTACCTGGCCTGACATCGTATAAGTCTCCAAAGAATAAACATTCTCACCTTTTTCATCTGTCAGATTGATGATCGACTTTTCCACCCATCCATTGGGGAAAAAATAGATGGCTGTTTTCCCTTCTTCGATAAATTTTTTGGCATGAGCCACATAAACATCTTTAATCCGGACGCGGCCACTGAACTTATAGGGTTTAATTAAATATTGGGAGACTTTGGAAAAGCCTTCACCGGATTCTGCTTCCGGATTTTCTTCGGATGGTTCTTCCGAACCAGAAGAGGGAGGAGCTGAAACAGACCCTTCATTGGTTGCATCTATCGTGAAGGGCTTATTGGAGGATTCGATTACATATTGCTGCTGATCAAAGTCGATGAGTAATCGGTAATATTGTCGAGTGGTCGCAGCTTCATTGTAGGTGTATCGCAGGGTGGCAGCCAGGATTTGAGCTGCTTCGGAAACCGCTGCACGATCACGTCCCATAAAAAGACCCGTGGCAAGTCCCAGCATGGAGGCCATAATCGCCAGAACAACCAGAATCTCCACCAGGGTTAGTCCTCTTTGATTTAGATAGGACTTTCTCATCGGGCGATCTGCGTTTTTAAAATTTCTGATAAAAATCCTCACGTACATTTTTGTACGCTCCGTTTTTTTTCAGGAACTTCGCCTCGCATGTCATCCCGTTGAGTAACTCCTATTATAAAGGAGTTGTTGTTTTTACCTGATGAAAAAAACATGCCCACCCAAGGATTGGATGAAAAAAATCCGGATCTCATTCATACCAAGATCCAAACCCGATCTTTCATCCCGACAGAAGCAGATCTTCACTGAAATGCGTTCTCTTTATAAATACCGGCGGACTGAATAAGAAAATTATTGCTTAATCGATTTCAGAAAGTTTGAGATCGGCGTCGTACTTCTCTCCGCCTTCTTTCCCATCGGCTCCAAAAGAGGTGATCTCATATTCTCTCCCATTTGGCCCCGGAGCAACATACTCAAAATCATTACCCCACGCATCCTTGGGGACTTTCTTCATGAATCCATCGGGAGGATATTTTTCTGGAATTTTTCCTGTAGAGGGTTTTGAAACCAGGGCATCCAATCCCTGATCGCTTGATGGGAAAGAGTTGGTTTCAAGCTTATATTGATCCAGGATCTGTTCGAGATTTTTCATCTGAACTTTTGCATTTTCAACTTTGGACTTTGCCAGCATGGCCATCACGTTGACAGTGACTAAAGCCATGATTGATCCGATGATGGCGACGACGACCATGATTTCAACCAGCGTCATTCCCTTCTGATTTTTCTTATTCAGAAATTTCTTCATGATTGAAAAATCTTCTTTAGACCCTGATTCTTTGGACTGAAACATAGTTTTCTCCTTATGGAAGCGTAAGTTCTCTGAAGTGACGGGGGGATCAGCAAGCTTACCCCCTGAAATTATTTTACCAAACTGTTCATATTCAACATGGGAAGCATGAGGGATAAGACGATTCCTCCAACGACCACACCCATCACCAGAATCATGAGAGGCTCCATCAAAGTCGTCAAAGAGGACACCTTTGTATTGACCTGATCGTCATAGTTATCGGCCACACGTTCTAGCATTTTCTCAAGCTCACCGGTTTTTTCACCAATGCTGATCATCTGAGTCACCATGGGTGGAAACTGCTGACTCCGTCTTAAAGGCTCAGCGATCGATTCTCCCTCTTTCACACTCAGTTTTGTTTCTTCAATCACACGGGTCAAGATCGTGTTCTGCACGATGTTTTTGACAATGTCCATAGCGGTCAGAAGCTGAACTCCAGCGCCCAGCATCGTTGCCATGGTGCGACAAAAACGGGAAACCGCAATCATGCGAAACATCTCCCCAAAAATGGGAGCTTTCAAGGTATATCGATCGATCAACTCCCGACCTTTCTCGGTTTTTTTAAACCTGCGAAATACATAAAAAATAAAAGGAAGCGCCAGAAGTATGAGGTACCAATAGGATTGTAAAAAATCGCTCGTCCCAATGAGCATTCGGGTAGGAAGCGGGAGTTCAGCTCCGGAATCTTCAAACACTTTGACAATTTTAGGAACCACAAAGATGAGCATCAGTGCCATCATGACCGAACCCACGATCGCCATGACGACAGGATAGGTCAAAGCCCCCTTCACCTTACTGCGAAGACGCGCCTGACTTTCAGTAATCTCAGCCAAACGCAACAAAACCGTATCGAGCGCCCCCGAGGCCTCGCCCGCGGTCACCATGCTGATATAAAGCTCATCAAAAATATGAGGATAAGATTTTAGACTGTCTGCCAGGCGGGCACCTTCAGTCACTTTCTCACGGGTTTTGGAGAGTGCTTCTTTTAGAATAGGATTTTGAACCTGATCAACCAGGGCAGTAAGCGAATCGACAAGAGGGATATTGGCGTTGATCAAAGTGGAAAGCTGACGAGTCATCGTCGCCAGATCCTGAATCTTGACCTTATTAAAATATTTCGAGAAAAACGAATCCTTGCCAAAGGATCCCCCCTGCCCTTTGCCCGATTCCAGCACATCGGTTGGAAAGATATTGATCTTTCTTAGTTTCGCCCGTGCGGTTTTTACCGTGTCGGCCTCGATCGTTCCCGAAACTTTTTTACCGCCAACATCAATCCCTTTGTATGAAAAAATTGGCATAGGTTGTGGAAGAAGCTTTCAGGATCTATCCTTTTAGGACTTTCTGATTTGTTGGGGAATTCCTAGAACAGCCCCTCCTTTTTCTATGGAAACTACCCTTCACCCCGGAGCTGATCTTCCTGGGTAACACGCAGAATTTCTTCAAGGGTCGTCTCTCCAGAAAGGATTTTTCGTGCACCCTCTTCACGCAAGGTCAACATCCCCTTGTCCATTGCCGCTCGCTTGATTTTTCCAGTCTCAACGCTTTTCATTACCATCGAACGGATTTCATCATCGACCACCAGAATTTCATGAACTCCTGTTCGCCCCGCATAACCTGTTTCCATACAGGCTGGGCATCCCTTAGCCTTATACAGCAATCGATTGCCCAAAATTTCCGGTTTGATGCCGACCTTCATCAATTCTTCGTCGGTCGGACGGTATTGAATGGCACACTGTTTACAAATGGTGCGCACCAAACGCTGGGCAATGATGGCAAGAACAGAAGAAGCAACCAGGAAAGGCTCAACTCCCATATCGATGAGTCGGGTGACTGAGGATGCCGAGTCGTTGGTATGCAAAGTGGAAATGACAAGATGGCCGGTGAGAGATGCCTGAATCGCAATTTCGGCGGTTTCACGGTCGCGGATTTCTCCCACCATCACTACATCGGGGTCCTGACGGAGAATCGAACGCAAACCGGTGGCGAAGGTTAGATCGATCTTGGGATTCACCTGAATCTGGTTGATCCCTGAAAGCTGATATTCGACCGGATCTTCGACGGTAATGATTTTAAGATCGGTGGTATTGATCTGGGAAAGCATCGCGTAGAGCGTCGTTGTTTTACCGGAACCGGTAGGGCCGGTGACGAGAATGATGCCATGACTTTTGCTCGTCAGATCATTCATTGTTTCCAGGTTTTTACCCTCAACCCCAATCGAGCCCAAAGAAATAACGACCTTGCTCTTGTCGAGCAAACGCATGACGACCGACTCTCCAAAACTCGTCGGCAAGGTAGAAACGCGGATATCGATATCTTTACCGGCAATCTTGATGCGAATTCGCCCGTCCTGAGGCAATCGTTTTTCGGCGATGTTCAGATTCGCCATGATCTTGATACGACTGATGACCGAGTTCTGAACTTTTTTGGGAGGATGCATGATGTCGTAGAGCACACCGTCGATACGGAAACGAATGACCAGATCTCTTTCAAAAGGCTCGACATGAATATCAGAAGCCTTTTGTTTGACGGCCCGGAAAAGGAGGCTATTAACCAGTTTAATGATCGGCGCTTCATCCGAGGCATCCAGCAAATCCTGAGGCTCTTCCAATTCCTGCGCAATCGTATCAAGGTTTTCTTCGGTAAGATCTTCCATCACCGCACGATCTGACTCATTCCCACGATTGTAAACATCGTGGATCATATCCAGAATTTGTGAGGAGTTTGCGATAATGGGTTTTATGGGAGTGTTTAGAAGGATCCTTAAGTCATCGAGGGCGTGAATATTGATGGGATCGGCAATCGCCACATCGAGATAATCCCCGTTTTTCCTAAGCGGCAACAATTCGTTTTTTTTGGCAAAATTGATTGGAATTTTTTGGATAACGTCGAAGGGTACCTGATCAACGGCCAGCTTTCCCAGGAAGGGAATCCCCAACTGAATGCTAAGTGCCTTCAAGATATCTTCGGCCTTTAGGAACTTAAGCTGGACCAAGGCCTCGCCCAGTTTGAGTTTTTTTTCCCGCTGAAGAATAAGACCTTCTTCAAGCTGAGCCTCGGTGAGGGCGGTGTGCTCCAGAAGGATGTTGCCTAGGCTTCGATCTTCCATAGATGAAAATTGTTATTCAGTGTGGGGGATAGAGTCAATCCCATCCCCTTTGAGATTCGGAAAATTAAAGTTTTGCAATTCCTGTCTGAATCTTCAGTTTTAAATACTGGCCTTTCCTTTTTTATCGGAGGACTTGCCTTCTGTTTTTTCTGAAGCAGGAGGCGCTGAAACTGCCTTGGGTTCTGGTGGAAGATCGATTTGATCCAAACGGGATTGAGAAGAAGTCCCGGCTTTTTCAATATGATAGTTTTTCAACTGGATATCTTTTTTGAACTCCAAAAGTTCGGCTGCATGGGTTCGAATCGATTCGCGAATCAGTTTTTGCTGGCTGCGACCATAATTGGTCTCGATGAACATATTCCGCTCTTCCACTTTTTTCTCAAGGATTTTCAAGAAGTCGGCCGTATCACGAATGATGTAGGGACGCAGAAAAACAAGAATATTGGTTTTTTTCTTTGTGCGTTTTTTACTTTTGAAAAGATTTCCCAGAAGAGGAATGTCACCGAGAAAGGGAATCTTCGTTTCGCTCACTTCTAAGGTATCATCAATAAGGCCTCCAATGACGACAGTCTGCTGGTCTTTTGCAACCACGACCGTATCGACTGTTCGATTGGTTGTCGAAGGCCCCACCGTTGTTAAAATCGCTTCTGTAGCAGGAAGCACGGAGGTAACTTTCTGGCTGATCTTCATCTTCACCATATCCCCTTCATTCACCTGGGGCGTGATCTTCAAAATAATACCGACATTCTGACGAGTCACATTGTAACTTGTATTTCCTCCCGAAGTGACAGTACTGCCTGTCGGAAATGGAACTTCACTACCAACAACGATCTGAGCTTCTTCGTTATCAAGAGTCAGAAGATTAGGTGTCGACAGAATATTCGCATTGGCATCTGTCTGAATGGCATGGAGGATAGCTCCAAAGGCTGGAATCTGACGGTTGGTAATGGTTCCGTCGGCGTTGGTTATGGGAACATCAATTGTATTTTTCCCCAAAACCCCTGCAGCTCCTGCAGCAGAGAGGGCACTGCCTAATCCCGCCGAGGTTCCACCCAAGGTTGATCCAAAACCGATGGTTTGATTTCCTCCCAAGCCAAAGGTGGTTCCCAACTGACCGTTGACGCCGACATCGCGATCTTTCGAAATATTCAACTCCATGATTACGACTTCGACATAAACCTGTCGGCGAGGAATATCGAGCTTATCAATCACTTCACTGGCCAAGGTTTCATAATCTTTCTGAGTCGAGGTGATGATCAGGGAATTTGTAGATTCATCAGCGGTTACCTTTACTCCCCCTTCAAACTCCGCAGTATAATTCACCCCCGTTGCTGTTGCTTTTGCTCCAGGAGCCGCAGAGGTCGAACCAGTTGTTCCAGGGGTTGAGCCAGTTTTGGTTCCGCTTGTTAATGCCGATAAAACCTGAGCCACCTTGGCCGCTTCGGCATGTTTTAAATAATGGACGTGTACTTTTCCTTGTGGACCTTCCAGGGGTTTATCCAAGCGGGTAACCAAATCACGCACTTTGCCTAAGGCACGTTTTGCCGCGAGAACGATAATCGAATTTGTACGATCATCGGCAATCACTTTGGAAATATAAGGGATCTCATCAAGTTCAGCTCCCTTTGTCCCCGCGGTTCGCTTGGGAGCACCAGCCCCGCCCTGCTGATCGATATAAACTTTCTGAATCTTATCTGCCAGATCCTTTGCTGAAGCGTTTTGAATTGGAATCATCTCAAGCACCTGCTCAGGGCCTTGAGTGTCCATCTCTTTGATGATTTTTATGATCCGATCGATGTTGGCGCCGGTGTCAGTAATAATCAGGGTATTGGTTGCAGGATAGGCAAACAGATTTCCTTCTTTTGAAATCAGAGGCTTGATCGCCGAAGAGATATCGAGAGAGCTCACATTTTTTAAAGTGATCAGACGGGTGATAAAGCTGTCGGTATAAGGGGAATCGTCTTTGTAAATGGGTAAGGGATTGGTAAGGGCATCTTTCAGCGGAACAATTTTCACGAGGTTTCCAGGACCCGAAACAACTGTAAAACCATTCACTTCCAGGGCCGACAGGAAAGCCTGATAGGCTTCTTCGGTACTCATTCTTTTTTCAGAAAGAATCGTCACCTTCCCTTTGATTTTGTCATCAATTAGAAAATTCTTACCTGTTGCCTTGCTTATAATTTCAATGACCTTCCGAATATCGGTGTCGATGATGTTCATGGAAATACTATCATCGTTGACGGTGGGTGCATTGGCTTGTGGAGAGCTAGGGGATTTTGGACCCCCTGGTACGGGTGGCTTGGCCAGCTCTTCATATTTTGGAGGGGCGTTTTTGGTTTCAACCGCCGGGCTTGGAGGAGACTTTTCAGGTAAGAGCGTATTGGTTTGCGCCCTCAGGAGTTGAGAATAACCGGAAATCAGTAAAATGCCTGCACAACCAAGTGTGATGAGCTTTTTCATCAATGAACCTCTCTGAAATGGAGATTGATAAGCGTTTCAACTGATAGGTTTTTTGCCAGACTATCCTCGCACTACATTAAAATCCGCAAGGATTGCACAGCTCCTTCTGTCCACAATGAATTCTCTGAGTTCGTGCCCGAAAATAACATCATGGGTAAGGGCCGATTCTTTTATAGAAGATCCGAAAAAAGAAATTATTCGAATACCTGGAAAGCTTCGTCTGATCCTAATATTATTCAGGTTTTTAATTTTAAAGGGCTTTATCACCTATCGAATTTCATAGTCCAGAGTTTGTTTTTGACCATTTCGGGTCAGATCGATCGTGATGTGTTTTTCACCTTTGAGTTGAGGAAGAATCTCAAGAGATTTTTGCATATCCATATCGGTTCCATTGATTCTTTCGATGATGTCTCCGCGCCTCATGCCCAGTTTTGCAAATAAGCTCACCGGGGCTACTGATTGCACTTTTATCCCCATGGATTTTCCATTGGGCCCCGTGGCTGGTGCAAAATTGACCTGAGTGAGAAGGGTGTTGAGATTACTTAAGGCGTTGTCGATCTCCGCCTGATCGATTACGAATTTATTTTGCCCCTGACTGGACACAGTAGTTTTTGGATCCCCAGGTTTTGGAGCTCCAACGGAAGACAATCCGCCTGAACTGACCATTTTCTCAATCTCAACATATTCCATTCTCCCGCTATTTAAAAACTCTACCCGATCCGGCAAAATCTTTTTGATTTGAACGCCAGGCGAAAATAGTTTTTCACCTCCTATCGAGTAGACTTCAAGTGACGAACCGTTCTGAATGGTTGCTGTCGAACGGCTGCTTTCTCCATTTCCTACAGAAAAAGTAGCCACCAAACGAATTGGAAGAGTGGTTTTCACAGGAGGCGCATTAGGATCTACAATCGCAGTCTGGGTCTCTGTAGGCAAACTCATGGGGGCTGCTACTTCTTTAGAATCGAACACATTTCGATCCAGAATGATTTTATAGGTATCAGCCCCTGGAATGGTTCGCTGGGCAATAGGAGGAAGATTGATCGGCGGAAGTGAAAAACTTCGGTCCACCATGAGTTGATCTGCCACAAAGACATTTGTGATTTTAGCGAGAAAATAAGAGCAGAAGAGGATTCCAATCAGATTAAAGATCCAGAGATACTTTTTAATGAGGGTATCCAAATGGGTTTCCTGATGAAGTGATTTAAACTTTCAATATGAATTCATCTTTTTAAAAAAATCCAAAACCTCATAAGAGTAAAAGATAATTTCCCTAAAAGAAATTTGATCAGGATCTTATGGGAAAAAAAGAAACAAATTCAAGCGGTTTCTTGTTTTATCAAAGTTGTTTTGAGCAAGTGAATCTTTCAAAAAAGTAAAGAATCGTTTTACTTCTGAATCAACTGACAAGCGGGAGAAAATTTTAATTGAAGCGAGGTGTCTGAAATGGAAAATAAATAGCCATTCTGAAAAGCACTATATTCAATCCGTGCCACAGCTCCCGAGGAAGCTCCATTCTCCTGAGCCGTTTTCCAGATTTGCGAAAGGGCACATTGAGGATCTGGAAGTGCTGCAATCGGCTTGGTGAGTAAAGGCGAATTTTTATCGAAGGTCATCCCCTGGTTTTCATAAAGATAACTTTTAGAAACCGACCCACCCATGCTCTTCACATGCACGGCCTTGCCGGGTTTGAAAATCCGAATGGTCACGGGCTCCAGCCACTCTCCCCCCACTCCCCCACCCGCCCCAAAGGGTAAACTATCAGAAGGAACTTCCAGGGGTTTTCTCAAAAACTCGAAAACGGCCTCGGGCTCATAGGCTGCTTTGAGATTTAAAGTCCCATCAGCACTGACATGACGCAACTTTATGGAAACCAGCCGGGCTTCGCTTCCAGCGGCCGCATATTCTCGGATTACCGCAAAAGACGCGACGGGATCAAAATGTTCAGGATCGCCCGGAACCGGACGGGTTCGATAGGCCTTTTCCTGATTGCTTTCTTCCTTTAACTGTTTGAGCCGGTTCCAATCCTGCTCAGTAATTCCAGGCAAGGAGGTGGGAATAGAATCAGGAAGATGGAAAGTCTTTTGCACCTTTTGATAGGCAAAATAAACTGTCCCTCCTGCAATCAAAAGAATTAAGATAATTCCTGCCAGGAAAACAGAAATCCATTTTGCTACCCGAGCAGCAGCCATGGGATCTCCTGAACGTGAGAGGATGAAAACTTCTTAAAGAGGAATAGCTCTACTTTTGCTCTTATGACTAAGAGCGGCAATCTGATCGGAAGCAAAATCTTCAAATGAGTAAATTTTGCAATCCCTGCTCTTCTAAGTATTTGGGATAAAGATCATAGGCGGGTTTGATTACCGGAAGAAGTTTTAAAACCTTCGGGATAGGCCCTTTAGCCACCATTTCCCGACGTGTGAGAGCTGCCAGGAGATTGACCTTTCCAAACCAGAAACGATGGGCCACATCGGCTTTCATACTCATTTCCACTTCGGGTTTACGGGTCTCATCGTTGAACAGAACTGCAACAGGATCTTGAGTGCAATCGATAGTAATCTTGAGAGAAGGATCGGTGTAGGCAAATTGAATCACCAGCTTCGATTCTTTCAGTTTGCCACCAATCGTTGGATTGGAAACGAGGGAATTAAAAAAACCTCCCAAAACTTTCTGCAACTCTGCACTGTCTTTGAAATAGGGCATGCGTTCTCTCCTTAATAAGCTTTATTTAATGTCTCCAAGACCTTCTCTTCAATCACTTCACAGGGATTATAAAAACTAGATCCATCCTCTACAGCCAAAACTGCGATTTTGGTAAGATCTTCTTTTTTCACGCCCGCTTCCCGCAAGGTATCAGCAAGTCCGCAAATCTTCTTAAGCTCTGATTTTAATTCTCTCACCTTCTGGATGGCCGCCTGAGCAGCATCGTGGGGGCTTATCCCAACGGTGGAGATCCCAAGAGCGGGAGCAATCTGGGCATAGCGTTCAAAGGAAGATTCAAAATTGTATTCCATTCCCCAAGGCAACAGGATGCTATTGGCCAAACCGTGTGCGACATGTGAGACGCCTCCTGTTGCATGACTCATCGAATGAACAATCCCCACCATTGCATGGTCAAAAGCAACCCCAGCGAGATTGGAGGCAGTCAACATGGCTCCTCGGTGAGACAGATCACTTCCATCCTGAACAGAAGGCGCCAGGTGATGATTAATTAAAGTAATGGCTCTAAAAGACAGGGCATCGGAAAAAGGATTTGCTTCCAGTGAGGTATAGGCCTCTATCGCATGGGTCAAGGCATCCATGCCGGTCATCGCTGTCAGTTTTGGAGGAAGAGAAAGAGTGAGCTCTGGATCAAGAATGGATAAGGTCGGGTAGAGATAGCGATCGAGAAAGGAAAGTTTGACCCCACGTGATTCGTCGAGAATGACGGCGACCTTGGTTACTTCACTTCCGGTTCCTGACGTCGTGGGAATTACAATCAAAGGTTTCAGCGGTGAAGTAAGGGTTTGTGCTCCAGAATAGTCGCTCACCAAATCTCCGCCCTGGCTCAGGAGAATGTTGGCTGCCTTGGCGGTATCCATCACGCTTCCGCCCCCAATGGCCAATATTCCCTCGGCCCCAATCTCCTGGCCCTTTTCACAGGCCTTTTTCACGACTCCAACCTCGGAATTGGGAGGCACGTCTGAAAAAACAACATATTTTTCAACGCCGCCATTCTGAAGTCCTTCCAGAATTGGATCGATGAGTTTGGATTGGACGAGATAGGGATCGGTAATAACTAAAAGACGACTCAGTCCCAGGCCTGAAAGCTCATTACTAAAATCTTTGGAAATTCCTGGCTGATATAGAACCTTGGTTGGCAGATGAAACTGGAAAAAATCCGGGATCATAAAAATCCTTTTAATCAGGATGATGATTTTTTTAAGAAAGGTTGAAAATCGAACTTGATTTGCTCTTCCGGATTATTGACGTTGGGCTGATCAATTGGTGGAACCGGGAATTTGCCGGTAAAACACGCATCACAAAAACCTTCGGAAGAATTTTTCTGAAAATAATACAGACGCTCCGAAGATAAATACGAGAGAGTATCACAGGAAAGATATTTACGAATCTCTTCTTCGGTATGGGTCGCCGCAATCAACTGACTCCGGTTTGGGGTATCGATTCCATAAAAACATGGCCAGCGGGTTGGAGGTGAAGAAATTCTAAAATGGACTTCTTTGGCACCTGCATCACGAATCATTTTAATAATTTTTCGGGATGTCGTCCCGCGCACTATCGAGTCATCGATAAGAATGACCCGTTTTCCTTTGATCAACTCGCGCACGGCATTGAGTTTAACCTTCACCCCAAAGTGACGGATATGATCGGAAGGTTCTATAAAAGTTCTTCCTACATAATGGTTACGAATCAGTCCCATCTGGAATGGAATGCCAGATTCCTCCGAATAGCCAATCGCTGCGGGAACACCCGAATCGGGGACAGGAACCACAATATCGGCATCAACTGGGTGCTCCTTGGCAAGCTCTCGTCCAAAGCCTTTGCGGGTTTCATAGACATTTTTCTGATCAAGCGTGGAATCGGGACGCGCAAAATAAATGTACTCGAAAATGCATCTGGCAGGTTTCACCTTTTTAAAAGGATGATAAGAGCGCATGCCTTGGGGATCTACTACAACCACCTCCCCAGGTTCGATGTCGCGAACAAATTTGGCTTCAACCAAATCGAGAGCGCAGGTTTCAGAGGCGAAAATCGGAGAACCATTCAGATCCCCTAAAACCAGAGGACGAAATCCTTGGGGATCACGGGCTGCAATCAGACGGGTTTCGGTAAGAAACAAGAGGGAGTAAGCACCCTGAATTCTTTCGAGAGCATAAACAATCCGATCCACAAGAGAATTTTGATGAGAAGATGCCAATAGGTGAATGATGACCTCTGTATCCATGGTTGATTGGAAAATGGAACCATGGGCTTCAAACTCGGATCTTAAGGTCATCGCATTGACCAGATTTCCATTATGCGCCACTGCAATTCCACCCCTAGCGTAATCAACTGCAAAAGGCTGGCAGTTTTTTAAAGCGGAACCACCCGCCGTCGAATAGCGCACATGGCCAATGGCCGAGTTTCCGGGAAGCTGATTAAAGACATCTCCTGAAAAAATATCCGCTACCATACCCATCTGGCGATGGGTATGAATTCGATGTCCATCTGAGGTAACGATGCCAGCCGATTCTTGCCCTCGGTGTTGAAGTGCATACAAACCCAAATAGGCAATCTTGGCAGCCTCGGAATGATTATAAACCCCTACGATTCCACACATTTTGATTCATTGAGGACCTTACAGGCAAAAGCCAAAAGGGCCTCAAGACTCCATTGTTTTTTGAGTGCTCTTCCCATATTTTATCTGGGGGAGCAATAGCCATATTTTAAAAATGGAAAGAGAGGATTGCGGAAGCTGGAGAGTAGATGAGATGGGAAAAAGTATCTCATGCCATCGGTTTATTACACCAGTTTGATCTCACCGGTTTCCTCACTCACTGCTTGGGTCGGTTCATTCTCTAGGTCCGACTGGAGGGGTTTTCCTGGAAGTAAAATTGTAAATCGCGAGCCTTTTTCAAACTCACTTTCAGCCCAAATGACCCCATGATGCATTTCAACAAACTGCTTAGTCAGTGTCAGCCCCAGTCCAGTTCCCTGATATTTTCGTGTTACAGAAGAGTCGACCTGATTGAAAGGATCAAAAATCTCATTCAGATCTTTCTCCTGAATTCCAATCCCCGTATCCTCTACCATCATCTTGAAATAACCTTCTTCAAATGGATCTTTCTGAGCAAGCTTCGGATAGCCCCAAAGATTTTTCCCATTGGGATAATATCTGATTTGTAAAAGAATACTCCCCTGATCGGGCGTGAATTTAATCGCATTCGAAAGTAAATTCAAAAGGACCTGACGGATTTTCCGGGAATCCGCTTCAATAGGAGGAAGCTTTAAAGGCATATCCAACTCCAACTTCAGGCCCTTCTTTTTAAGAAGAGGTCTTATGGTATTGCGCACCTCCCGAACGGTTTCTGAAAGATGAAAAACGGATTTATGCAAATCCATTTTTCCAGATTCAATTTTTGAAAGGTCAAGAATGGAATTAATGAGCTGTAAAAGATGTTCGCTATTCTGGACCACTTCTCTCAGATAATCTTTTTGTTCTACATTGAGCTCACCCACCACTTCTTCGAGCAATAGCTCGGAAAAACCGATGACAGCAGTCAGAGGGGTGCGCAACTCATGGCTCATGATCGCGAGAAAATCACCTTTGATCTTGTTGGCTTCCAGTAAATCCCGATTTTTTTGGCGCAGCTCTTCAAAAAGCTGGGCACTCTCCAGAGCAAGGGCTGCCTGATTGGCAAATCCCTCAAATACACCAACGCTGGACTCCTCGATATACTCATCCTTTGAAACCCCAATCAATGCCCCCAAAACCTTTCTCTCTGCCACCAAAGGGGTAATCACAAATTTTTTAAATCCCAGGCTTTCCTGAATATGATCTGCCACCTCTTCACTAATGGCGGGTTCAATCCCACGCACAAGCTCGTAAAGGCGTTGCCTAAAGAGGATCTTGTTCCGATTGATGGTTTGGAAGATGTAGTTCTCCTCGGTGCTTTCAAGCCTTAACTTTGAAAATGAGGTCCCTAAAATAAGCTCTATCTGTTGAGTCACAGGATGAAGTTTGGGGGCATGAAAATAAATGGTATTTTCTTTTTTGGATTGAATTACCAGAAAACAGATTTCGTAACCCAACCCTTCGATCACTGCAGACAGCACCTGGCGCACTGCCTTTTCCAATGAAACAAAACCTTTGATAGTGCTGGAGATCTGATTGAGAGCCACGAGCTGTTTGTTGCGCTCTTCCACAGCCCTTTCCTTCACACGGGTAAAGTGATTCGCAATTTTAGAAGCGTAAATAACGATGGGAAGAAATATCCCCAAAAGAAAAGCGTTGATAAAAAACGAAAGTCGAGAATTGCCAAAGATGGAAATATCTTGGGCCTTATAATGAAAGGGTTCTAAAACACCTATATAGAGCAAGGAGATCAAAATGATATAAAACAGAAAACCGAGGGTGGAAGTCAGAAGGGCAATACTGTTCGAATAGAGGGCTCCCGCCGCTACAGAATAGATGATATAAGTGGTAAAATATTGGCTTGTCTCACCACCTGTTAAGTAGACAATCGTCGTAATGGAATACAGATCCGATAGAATTTCGATAAGGAATGACAGCAGGAGCCATCGGCCTTTCAGGATATTGTGATAAGCAATCCCGGTAGCTAAAAAAGCCAATGAGATGGAAATGGGGACAAAAGGAGAAGCCTCCCAGATTCCCTTGTAGTAAATCGCAGACAAGGCCCAGAAGACGATAAAAATGACCAAACGCAATTTTGCCGTAAAGACATGCCTGCCCTTATAATCTGGAAGCTTGATCTCATTTAAGATTTGTTCCGTACTCAGAAACATCCTGGATTATCCTCTTTTTTTAAGCTCTTCGAGTAAAAGCGCCATCTTATCAGGCCCCACAAATCCTCCAATCACGGAAAGATCCTGTTGCAAGGCATGATCTCTATTTAAAAACAGAACGGTAGGCCAGCCAATCACCTGGAAACGACCTACCGCCTTTTCACAATTTTCGGTTTCAGAGGTACAATCAATTTTGATGCGCACTACCTCATTTAATAGTTCCTGAATCTGAGGACTCGAAAAAGTTTTCCGATCCAGTTCCAAACAGGGAGGACACCAGTCCGCATAAAAATCGATGAGAACAGGTTTTCCCAATTGGCGGGATTTTTGAAGACCTTCATCAAGAGAGTGATACCAGCCGATTTCCTGTCGCCCTCCTGAAAAAGAAAGAGTGAGAACATACCCATAATAAATCGCAGGAAGTAGCATTAAAGTAGCAAGTCCCCTTTTAAAATAGAGAGTAAAATACCCTCCCCTCAAACGGGACCCAAAAGTGGAATAAAATGTTCCTGCAATCAAAAACAAAGTTCCCATTCCAAAACCGTAAAGAAACAAAACCCAAGCTCCCTGAATCAGACTTTGTTTTTTGGCAACGAGTAACAATAAAGGCCCCATGAGAGGCCCTACGCAGGGAGAAGCTACAAAACCAATAGTCAATCCCACCAAAAATGAACCCCGATATCCCGCACCTCCTACTCTTGATAAAAAATTACGGATCGGCAAGGGGAGCTCCAGCGGAATCACGCCAAACATCCCAAGTGACATGAGCAGAAAAAATGCGGTCAGAAAAACAAGAAAATAAGTGCTTTGAAATAGAAAACCCAATCGCACTCCCATCAAGGCTGATAAGAGACCTAAAAAGGCATAGGTAATCGCCATTCCTAATACGAGCATGAGGGAAATCAGAAAATTTCGACCCAATCTTCGATTCTGGTCGATCCCAATCGCAGCCAATGTGAGAGGAATGATGGGCAAAACGCAGGGCGTAAAATCAGTAAGAAGGCCACCTAAAAAAGCAACGGCCCAGAGAATGGGAGTGGAAAGATTTAAGAGATCTTCAGGTTGTGCACTCGAAAGAAGGGACTTGAGAGATAAGGAAGAGGTTTGGGAAGAGAGAGAGTTCTTGTTGGGATTTTCAAAAAAGGTGTCAGAGGAGCCAGAGGAAGAAGTTATCGCTCTGTCTGAAACAATATTGAGGGGAATAATCAGGGGAGTTTTTACAGGTCGGTAACAAAAATCACTCGAACAACCTTGATAACGAAGCTCACCCTGCAAACTTTTTCTTCCTGTCTCTACTTCAAATGGAACGCTAAACTCATACTCAAGCACAAAGTCTTGAGCATAAACGTCAACTTCCCTGTTTTGAAACAGATCCATTTTTTTCTCACCTGCAGGAGCTTTTTGTCGGATGAGCTTAAGCCCTGAAAGCTGTGTGAAATCGATCTGTGTTTTGTCTTTGTAGAGAATGTGCTTTTCAGGAATTTTAAAGGAAATTTTCAAGAGATGGATTCCACCAGTTTTAACGGTTTGTATCGAATCGTCCCAGTCGACTCGAAAAGGATTTTTCATCTCCTGAGGTATGAGTCTCAGAGGAAATAAAAATAAAAAAATCAAAAACCAAAAAATCTTTCGCTTTTTCATAGGACATTTCTATAATACCAGAAACTTCGCAGGATCAATCAGAACCTGGTGTTCTTCATATTTTCCAAGTTGATAAACTTCTATCAAGGAAAACCATCTATGAAAAATATCTTTCCTGAGTGGGACAATACCTTTTTCAGACAAATCCAATCCCAATTCGAAAATGCTGCAAAACAACTCTCTTTGGATAATAATGTGTATCAACGCCTACGTACCATTGATCGTGCACTTATTGTCTCGGTGCCTTTTCGAAAAGATGATGGTTCTGTCGAAGTTGTTCAAGGTTATCGTGTCCAGCACAATGATGTTCTGGGGCCTTGCAAAGGTGGGATTCGTTATCATCCCAATGCAAACCTAGGAGAAGTCGCTGGTCTTTCCATGTTAATGACCTGGAAATGCGCCCTGGTTGGTCTTCCCCTGGGTGGCGCAAAAGGAGGCGTCAAAGTAGATCCCGCTACCCTCTCCCGTACCGAGTTACAGCGAATGACCCGTCGCTACACCTCGGAAATCATCAATTTTATTGGTCCTGAAAATGATATCCCTGCTCCCGACATGGGAACTAACGACCAAGTCATGGCCTGGATCATGGATACCTATAGCCAAATGAAAGGTTACTCGATTCCTGAAATCGTCACCGGAAAACCCGTCGTCATTGGAGGATCGCTTGGAAGAAAAGAAGCTACTGGACGTGGAGTTGTCTACACTATTGTGGAAGCAGCGGAAAAACTTGGATTAAAGCTTGGTGCTTCGACTCGGGTTATTATTCAGGGCTTCGGAAATGTAGGAAGCATTGCTCACAAATGTATTGAAGAACTGGGTTGTACTGTCGTGGGGGTCAGCGATGTTCACGGAGGGCTTATTTCCAGGAAGGGTTTGCGCTATGACGATTTGTCCCAGTATTTAACCACTCATCCAACTTTGGAAGGTTTTCCTGAGGCAGAAAGTATTTCAAATGAAGAGCTTATGACTCAGCACTGCGACATTCTTATCCCTGCAGCCTGCGAAGGGACAATCACCGAATCGATTGCCAACAATCTTAAGTGCCAGATTCTTGCGGAAGGAGCCAATGGCCCCTGCACTCTTGAAGCAGACAGGGTCTTGTCAGAACGTCCCGACATATTTGTCATCCCGGATATTTTGGCAAACGCTGGTGGAGTCATTGTTTCTTACTTCGAATGGGTCCAGGATCTTCAAAACTTTTTCTGGACGGAAAGAGAAATCAACCAGCGCTTGCAAAGCATTATGCAAAGGGCTTTTCAAAATGTAATTTCGATGACAGAGCAGAGAAAGGTTCCCATGAGAGACGCAGCATTAATGGTAGGAATACAATCCGTTTCTCAGGCTATGTTGGCCCGTGGGCTTTATCCTTGATTCGTTAGCCCTTCACTCTGCGATTACTTGTGGCAACCACCACCCAGATCATCTCAAGCAATAAAATCTTTTAAAATTTAAAAAGCCAATTGAGCTCGCTGAAAAGATCAGCGATAACAACCCATAATCTTTTAAGTGTTCTCTTTTTTCGAACAAGTCTCACAGCTCCCTTGTTTCGAATGAGGGGTAGAGATTTTTTAAACCTTTCTAAAAGTAACTGGACCGTTTATGACCCTCAAGGCCATCAATAAATCTCTTCTACAATCAGCTGTCTCCGTGGCCAGGACAACCAAGGTCAAAAAGCTTTTGATCAACATCGATTGCCTGGATGACCAGGAAATTCCGGAATCATTTCCAAAGGGTTGTGAAGTTTTGCTGATGACTCAAAAAATTAAAACTGACACCTACGAAATTCAAGGTCGTCATTTCAAAACGATCACACTTCCAAAAATCAAATTGGGAAGAATGGGTTTCATTAAACTGGCCATGGCTTTTTCCATTTCCAATCATCTTGTTTCAACTGGGGACCGGATTCTTTTTCTAAATGGTTCTTCCGATCAGGGAACTCTGGACACGCTTTTATTTACTGACCTTGGAAAAGAAGGAGAACTTTTAGTCTCCAAAAATATTCAGGGAATTTCTGAATCTGCCCAACCGGAAGTTTTTGAACATCTGCTTTCTTTGTCCGTTGAACTTGCCAACAAAGGGCGAGAAGGCAAACCAATTGGGACAATTTTTGTTCTTGGAGACCAGGAACGTGTCATGCAATTGAGCAAGCAAATGATCATCAATCCATTTAAAGGTTATGATGAATCTGAAAGAAATATTCTGAATCCTGCTTTAAAAGAAACGATTCGAGAATTTTCGGCACTCGATGGAGCTTTCATCATCTCGGATGATGGAACTATGATTACAGCAGGGAGATATCTGGGAGCTGCTTATGATCAGGATGATGTCCCTCGAGGTTTAGGGTCACGTCATATTGCAGCCGCCGGGATCACTTCCTTGACAAACGCAACTGCCATCGTTATTTCCGAGTCGACGGGGGATGTAAGGATTTTTAAAAATGGAAAAATTGTAATGGAAATTGAAAAACCCTAAAGGAGGTTGGTGTGATGACGATCGGTAAGAAAAATTTTGATAAGCGCAACATCGAATGGTCTCTCCATCGTGGAGAAATCAAAAAAAGCGAATATGAGGCCTATCTGAAAAATTTGCCAGATGATGCTGATAATGCTCAGGATACCCGACCTGGGGACCCAGACTATGAAAATCCTATCCAACTCATAACAATTGATTGAAACCTGACAGTTTGCAGGCAACAACTTTATAAATAAAAAAGGGAGATTCTCAAACAATCTTGAGAATCTCCCTTTTTTGCATCTTACAAAATTTTCAGAACTTATAAACGCTTCATCTGCAATTTATCCGTCCATGCCAAGGGACTGACTGGCTGGCCATCGACTCGAACCTCATAATGCAAATGGGGTCCTGTACTACGCCCAGTCATTCCAATTTTTGAAAGAAGCTGACCTTTTATTACCTGCTGCCCTTCTTTTACGAAAACTTCCGAGTTATGAGCATATAGAGTGGCGATATCGTCCCCATGGTCTACGATCACTGTCAGCCCATATGCACCTTTTTTCCCGATAAACTCCACAACTCCATCCAGTGGGGCAACGATTTTACTTCCATAAGGAGCCGCAATATCTACACCGACATGATAATGACCATGCTTCTTCCCCCCCCTCCATTTTCCAAAACGTCCTGTAATGATTCCGTCAACAGGCCAAAACTTACCTGAGGTTGGTATAGGGGGAAGATCCGCAATTGCTTCGAGGTCATTTGCATCTTCCATGAAAAATTGGGAGGCAGATCCGGAAGGGGCTTCACAGGCTTCGTCAAAACAATCCTTTAAAGAAGCAGAAGCAAAGGATGGGCGGATGAACAAAAACGCTAAAAACACGAACAGAGCTAAAAGTACTTTTCGCTGGGTCATGCTTCCTCCTTATCAATTAACTAGCCATGCATTATTGTTTGGCTCTTCTCACTAAGTGACCAAGAGCATCTGATGGATGGAGGCAGCCACGAAGGCTGCGGCTTTCATAAATTTCTTACACAACTGATTGCGCCACTGGACAGGCAGTCAGCTCTGTAAAAAACTCATCAGAGGTATTTAATTGCTAAAGAGCGAAGAAAAGTAAAGGCTGAGTAACAGCCTCAGCCATCAAGGTCAAGATTTAAATCCTCTTCTCTGACGCATCGTTCAATCAAAAAAAAGCCCGCAAAATAAGCGTTTGCGGGCTTTTCATCTGACAATCTACAATTCAATTATTCGACAACATTAAACTCAGTCCGACGGTTTTGAGCTCTACCAGATTCAGTTCCATTATCCGCAATCGGATGAGACTCACCATAACCGATCGATTCAAGCCTTGTAGAATCCACTCCTTTTCCAACCAAATATTCTTTCACGGCATTGGCACGTTTGTCAGAAAGTTTTTGATTGTACTCATCAGAGCCAATTGAATCGGTGTGTCCTTCGATACGAACTCTCCTAATCTGAAGGTTCGATTTGAGAACAGAAGAGACGTCATCGAGAATGGGATAAGAATCTGACTTAATATTGGATTTATTGAAATCAAAGTGAATCTTTTGATCTATGACAACTTTCTTTGCTTTTACAACTGGGGTTGGGGCTGGAACGGCTACATGATACCATCGGTGGCAAAGCTCCCGATTCTGACGGGATGACAAACAGGCATCGGGCTCGGGATTTTCAACCAATTCATACCAGTTTTGGCAGGTTTCACGGTTCTGCCGTGAGGCTTCACAGGCGGGTGGATTGGTTTCGGGAGGAATTCCCCCTGCCCGAGCAATTCCAGCAGGAAGAACTAAGAGTGACAACAAAAACAAAGCTTTTACTGATTTCGACTTCAACATAGAGATCTCTCCTCTTGAATGATTCAGTTATTGAGAAACAGCATTAAACATCACAAGTACTTGAATTCGTTCTTTGACACCTTCCTCTACAAATAATAATGGATCGCTCCTAAGGTCAACTTCAAGCAAAAGCCCAATACCGAAAAGGCAACCAGGCAGATCTCTCAGCGATCCTTATTTTGGATGCAACATGGTTTTGGGATCAAGAAGCTGATCCATTTGCTCTTCAGTAAGTAGTTTTTCTGCACGTAGTAACTCACGAATGGTTTTGTTTTCTTTGTAAGCTTTTTTGGCAAGTTGAGCAGCCTTATCATAGCCGATGACCGAATTCAGATTGGTCACCAGCATCAGACTCTTCTCTACCAATTCTTCGCAACGATCGGAGTTGGCTTCGATTCCCTGAATACATTTTTCAGCCAACATGTGGGAGCCGTTGGTCAAAAGTTCAATCGATTCGAAGAGATTTCCTGCAATCACGGGCATCATAACGTTCAGCTCAAAATTTCCATGCTGTCCTCCCAACTGAACAGCCAGGTCGTTGGCCTGAATCTGAACCGAAATCTGCATCACAGATTCAGGAATCACAGGATTAACCTTCCCCGGCATAATCGAAGAGCCAGGTTGAAGTTCAGGTAGAAGAATTTCGCCAATGCCACATCGGGGTCCGGAGGAAAGCCAGCGGATATCATTCGCAATCTTCATCAATGAAACTGCAACTGTTTTTAAGGCGCCGCTTGCAAAGACACAGGCGTCTTTTGCCGCTTGGGATTCAAAATGATTGGGGGCCTCGACAAAACTCAAACCCGTCTTTTTGGATAGGTAAGTACAAACCGTTGAAGCGAATTTTGGATGCGTATTAATTCCCGTTCCCACCGCTGTTCCACCGATGGCAAGCTCTAAAAGACCAACAAGAGACTGCTTCAAGCGATCGATTCCATTGAAGACCTGAGCCGCATAGCCGGAAAACTCCTGCCCTAAAGTTACAGGGGTTGCATCCTGAAGATGGGTGCGACCAATCTTAATGACGTTTTCAAATTCTTTTGCTTTTTTCTGAAAAGACTCGCCTAAATGATTCAAGGCAGGAACCAACGCTTTGGAGATCCCTAAGGCTGCGCCTAGATGAATGGCTGTGGGAATCACATCGTTGGAGGATTGTCCCATATTGACGTGATCATTGGGATGGATTGGTTTTTTAGATCCGACGGTTCCACCAAGAGTAGGATTTGCGAGGTTGGCAATCACCTCATTGGCGTTCATATTGGTCGAAGTGCCAGATCCTGTTTGATAGATATCAAGAATGAAATGTGAATCGTGTTTTCCTTCGGAAACTTCGAGCGCCTTTTCAGCGATCGCCTGAGAAAGTCTGGAATCCAATTTTCCTAACTCAGAATTTGAAACCGCCGCGGCCCATTTGATAAGGCCCAACGCCTCGATAAAATGCCGGCCAAACCTGCGATTGGAAACCTGGAAGTTCTCTGCCGCGCGCTGAGTGGAAGCCCCATAAAGGAACTCTTGCGGAATCTGGATTTCTCCCATTGAATCGGATTCTTTACGAAAGCTCATAGACATCCTCCAAAATTAATAATGGAGGCGCTACTTATCTGAAAAAAAGAGAGAAAGACAAGATGAAAGACCTGATAGGATAAATGTTCTAAAGGTCGAAGATAATGACACCTTTATCACTTTATTGTTCGGTAAGAGAGAGCTCAGCAATAATTACACCATTTGCCAAAATGTCGAGTACAGAGTCAGAGGGGAGCTTCCCACCTAAAAGCACAGTCATTTTGCCTGTCGAATCCAGAGGAGATCCCGCAAATGTAAGACTCACGTTTCCTTGAGTGACAGTAAGCTCATCGGTGGTAATTTTCATATCCTGGACTTTTATAATGCCTGCGACTGTCAGATTAATAGAATCGATCATTATCGCTCCATTACTAAATGTCCCCTCATAGGTTCCACTATCGAGCACTGCAGGAACATTTCCGAATCCCGGAGCAGGAATCATTATTGTAGGAAAACCACTCTTTGTAATCGTCGCCTTCGTACCATCGACTGTAATAATTAAAGGATCAGAAATATCCGTAAGTGGGCTTGCTGGAGAACTATCTTGATTTTGACCATCTTTGATATGAAGTTGGACTTGATTCACTGTAAAGGTTCGCGTCGTACCTGCAGGACCCTGACCACAATTTGGCAAAGAGGTTTCTGCCTTTCCAGTGAGCTTAATCTGCATAATTCCAAGCTTCGGGCCGTTAAGAAAGACATCTAGAAAGGCCACATGATCCTCACCTGTCTTGGTTTTTGTTTTTGGATCGTAAGTAACCTGAATATCCATAATCCCACCCGCAGGAATAATGACATTTTCTACACTTCCATTAGCGCTTGGAATGAATTCGGTACCCGCTATCGTTACTTTATCGATAGAATAATAATTGTCGTTGTCAGGACCAAACTGATTCGTCCCCAGCTCAAAATTGATGGCCTGAATTTTTTGAGGTTCCTGTGTATTGGTATTGCGTATTTCTAGGATAGTAGATTTTGGTTGGCAGGCTTCTGTGGTAATAGACACATCTTTTACGATTCCCGAGCCTTGCTCTCCTCCCCCTCCGCAACCCGCCAAGGGAAGCACCAACACGAGGAAAGCAATTAGGAATTGTCTTAAAACTCTCATCGTTTTTCTCCTTTAGGATTGAGAGAATTAGGGATCCTCTCACTCTCATTATCGGATAAATAAACGATGAGTTGTCCAAAATAAACAAGATTTTCAATGACTTGTAGCGCGTCGCGTCAGCGGACTTCCCAAACATCTCCCGAATGAAGAAGTTTATGTAGATCTCCTTTTCCTCTTTTTTGAACCGATTCTGTCATCTGATTCTCCAGCAAATCTTCATAGGTCGGTTTTTGAACAGCTCTGAACACCCCTAAAGGAACCGGAAATTGAGGAAGATCCATTCTGGAAAGGAAAGTCGCATAGGTGGGATCTTCAAGGTGGGTCTGGTGGATGACCAAATCAGGGGGAGGGTTTGTCGGATCAAACTCTACCACCTCAAACCCTAAGCCCTTCAAACGGATGCCTTTATTTTTATCTTTTCCAAAAACCAGGGGCTTGCCATCGACAAGTTTAAGCGATTGTTCTTCACGCGATTCCTTCGCACTGACAGACTCAAAGGCATTGTCATTGAAAATGACACAGTTCTGAAAAATTTCAACAAAGGCCGTACCCTTGTGACGAGCCGCTGCTTCAAAAACTTCTCCCATGTGTTTCACATCGGTATCTACGGTACGTGCGACAAAAGTCGCTTCAACCCCTAAGGCCAAACTGAGTGGATGCAAAGGATAGTCAATGACTCCCTGGGGAGAAGATTTTGTCTTCTTACCGATCTCGGAGGTGGGGCTGTATTGCCCTTTGGTCAGGCCATAAATCCGGTTGTTAAAAAGAAGGATCTTAAGATCCACATTTCGACGTAAGGCATGAATGAGATGATTGCCACCAATGCTCAGCCCGTCTCCATCCCCTGTCACCACCCAAACTGAAAGTTCGGGGCGATGGGATTTCAGGCCGGTCGCGATCGCGGGGGCACGACCGTGAATGGTGTGAAATCCAAAAGTCTGCATGTAGTAGGGAAAACGGCTGGAGCACCCAATCCCGGAAACAAACACAAAATTTTCGCGAGGTATTCCCAGCTTGGGAAGAACGTTTTGCATCGGAGCCAGAATGGCATAGTCGCCACACCCCGGACACCAACGCACATCCTGATCACTGATAAAATCTTTTCGGGTTTGATTTAAAACGGCTTGTGACATTTTTCACCTCATTGTTACAAAACTGAAACACTTCGTTCGATGGAAACAGAAAACACAAAACTTAAAAGAGCACTGGCTGAAAGATTTGAAGTTTTTTATTCAGCAAGGATCTGACGAATCGCCATCACGATTTCCTGAATCTTGAAAGGTTTTCCCTGCACCTTTGTTAGGGATTTGGCATCGACCAGATACCTGGACCGAATAAGAAATGCCAACTGCCCGAGATTGAGCTCAGGAATGAGAACCTTCTTAAAGCCTTTCAATACAGATCCCAGATTTTCAGGAAAAGGATTGAGATAGCGCAGGTGGGCACTACTCACCGAAAATCCTTCGTTCTGCATTTTTTCGGTTGCTGAAGTAATCGCCCCGTAAGTGCCCCCCCACCCGAGTACCAGCAAATCTCCTTCGGGTTTTCCAAAGACTTCAATGTCTGGAATATCCTGGGCGATGCCTGCAATTTTGGCCGCGCGCAAACGAATCATTTTATCGTGGTTAAAAGGATCGTAGCTGACATTGCCGGTGACGTTTTCTTTCTCTAAACCCCCGATTCGATGTTCCAAACCAGGTGTTCCCGGAATAGCCCAAGGTCTGGAAAGTGTTTTTTCATCGCGTTCATAAGGAAGAAATTTCCTGTCGGTTTTTTGAGGGTGCTGAATCGGAATTGGAGGAAGACTATCCACCGAAGGAATCAACCAGGGCTCACTCCCATTGGCGATGTAGCCATCCGAAAGGAAAAGAACCGGAGTCATATATTTGATTGCCAATCGAACGGACTCAACAGCCATCTTAAAACATTCGGAAGGAGTCGCAGGCGCAAAAATGGGAATTGGACTTTCTCCATTGCGACCAAACATTGCCTGTAACAAATCGGCCTGCTCGGTTTTGGTTGGAAGCCCTGTACTCGGCCCTCCCCGCTGAACATCGACAATAACAACTGGAAGCTCCGCCATAATCGCCAGATTGATCGCCTCACTTTTTAAGGCCAAACCAGGACCACTAGTGCCCGTCACCGCAACACAACCTCCAAAAGCACCACCGATCGCTGCTCCCATTGCTGCGATTTCGTCTTCGAGCTGAAGGGTTTTGATTCCAAAATTCTTGTAATGAGAAAGCTCATGCAGGATGTCGGAAGCAGGCGTAATAGGGTAGCTGCAATACAGGAGAGTTTTTTGAGCCAGCTGACCTGCGGCAATTAATCCAAGCGCGGTGGCCTGATTTCCCATGATATTGCGATAAGTCCCAGGCTTTAATTTCGCACTTGCAACTTTGTAGTGAACCGAAATGATCTCAGCTGTTTCAGCGTAGTGGAAACCCGCCTTGAGTGCGATTTCATTCGCTTTGGCCACCTCAGGTTCTTTTTTGAATTTGTCATGGATGGACTGAAGCGTGACATCCATCGGACGGTCATACATCCAGTACATCATGCCAAGGGCAAAAAAATTCTTGCATCGATCTTTCTCTTTTGTGGTGAGCTGAAGATCTTTCAGGGCATTTTGATTGAGGGTGGAAATAGGAATCTGAAAGACACGATAATTTTTTAAAGAACCATCCGTCAAAGGATTGCTCGTGTACTTCGCCCGCTCAAGATTACGATCGATAAAGGCATCCAGATTAATCAGGATCATGCTCCCCGCCGGCATATCGGCGAGATTTGCCTTGAGCGCCGCCGGATTCATCGCCACCAAAACATTAGGCTCATCTCCAGGAGTACGAATGTCTCGATTTGCAAAATTGATTTGATAGGAGCTCACGCCTGCCAGAGAGCCCGCAGGTGCACGGATTTCGGCAGGGAAATCCGGAAGAGTACTCAAGTCGTTTCCTACCACTGCGGTAGTATTAGTGAACTGAACTCCGGTAATCTGCATTCCATCTCCGGAATCTCCGGCAAACCGGACAACAACACTCTCGCATTCTTCTTGGATTCTATTTGGAATTATTTTGGGGTCTAGGGCATCCATCATCTTTTATACTCCTTCAATAATCGAAAATTCTTTTACAATAATCTGTTATCCACCGAATGCATATCACGGTGTGGGAGATGATTCAGATAAAGGCTGGGACTCGGTTTCCAGAGCCTCTTTCATCAAGGGTTCAGGAACTTCTTTTAGCATCTTTGCCATTTCCTGAATCGCAGGACGGGCTTTCGAAGAATTCGAGACAAGCCCCTCCAGCTCACGGTTCATTTCTTCATCTTTACCAAGATAGCGATAAACCTGAGCCAATCGCAGATGACTCCAGTCACGAAAGATATTATTGGAATCTCCACTCGCCCGCTGATACAGATCCAGAGCACTTTCCCACTTCATCTGATTTTCCAGACAAGTTCCCGTTTTTAGATAAACCAGCGACCTTAAAATCTCATTTTCTCCATAACCTACATACGAGTTGAGGTCCTTGATCACCTCATTACAGTCTTCCTGCTGGTTTGCCATTTGCAAGGTCACCCACATTCCTAAAGGAGAATATGGGTTCACCTTTCGGATATCAGCCAGCACTTTAATCTGTTCGTCTTTTCCCTTTTTAGAGGCTTCATAAATTTTTTGAGAGGTGCTTTCGGCACTCCGAATATGAAATTCTCTCCAAAAAATAATCCCTAAAATCACAAACAGAAAGATGCCACCTACGGCAAGATAGGCCGGACCGCGGAGGTAAATGCGATGATAGAGGTGATCAAAAAAGGAAATGAATTCGTCCGGACCTTTGGCTTTTTTTTGGGGAAGTTGTTTGTAGGTTGCCATAATTTTAAGTATTTGAATTTTTGTTTACCGATATACAATCTGATTTTCGAAAAACACTTCAGATCACACAAGCAGTGATTGGCCAAATAAATAGATTCTCTTTCTCAGGCTTATGGGGAATCAAGCTTCTCCCCTTCTTCAACCTGAAGAATTTTCATCATCCTTTTTGTTTTTCAAACTTTGTGACGAAGTATTAGCGGATTTCATCCAGACGAAAAACCTTTTGAAGAATCTCACTTAAACCTGGGGATTGTTCGGTCAATTCCTTCTGCTCGGTTTTTAAAGCGAGTAAAGGATCATGCAAGATTTTATTGATGATCGCCTGAGTACAGGCTTCGACTATTGTTTTATCTGCTGCCGAAAGCTCTTTCAAGCGACCAAACGCTTTTTCCAACTCCTGCCGACGGATACGATCGAATTTGCCTGCCAGCAACTGAATCGTGGGGGTTAAGGCCAAAGCCTTCAGCTTCTCGCTAAAGTCCTGAACCTCATGCGTAATCAGAATTTCCGCTTTTTGCGCCTCACTCTTTCTTTCTTTGAGATTGGACTCAACAATGGCCTGCAGATCATCCAGATCATAAAGATAGACATTCGGGATAGAGTTGACCTCGGGATCTACATTACGAGGCACCGCAATATCAATAATAAATAAAGGACGATTCTTTCTAAGCTGCATCGCCTCGCGAATATGTTCTGTTCTCAAAAGATAGGTTTCAGAACCGGTAGAGGTAATCACGACATCGACTTTAGGAAGAGAAAGGACAAAGTCACTAAAATGGATAACCTGCCCCTCACAGGACTTGGCAATAGACTGAGCCCGTTCATAACTTCGGTTGGTTACCCAAATCTCGGGACTTCCCTGCGCCTTAAGATGAGTCGCCGCCAATTCGCCCATTTTACCAGCTCCTACCAAAAGAGCTCTTCGACCCAGCAAATCCCCAAAAATTTTTTTAGCGAGCAATACTGCTACATAGCTCACGCTCACAGGCTTTGAAGCAATCTCTGTTTCAGTCCGCACCCGCTTGGCCACGTAAAATACCCGGTTGAAATAGCGATTCAGATAACTGCCAATCGTGCCTGCTTCGGTTGCCATCCGAAAAGCTTCTTTAATCTGACCTAAAATTTGAGATTCTCCCAAAACCATCGAATCGAGCCCAGATGCCACTCGAAAACCATGGGTTAAACTGTCTTCATGATCGAAAACATAATAGTGAGGTTCCAAAAGGAAAGGATCGATACCGTGAAAGTCGGCAAAGAATTCTTTGATATCATGAACAGTTTTGGAGGGATTTTCTGTAACAGTATAAATCTCAACCCGATTGCAAGTCGATAGGATCAGGCACTCCTCTATACTGGAAAGACTTTGGATCTCGGGAAGGGCCTGCATCACGCGCGGCTCGGAAAATCCGATTTTTTCCCGGATTTCTATGGGAGTTGTTTTATAACTCACCCCAATCGTTAGAAAACTCATACGTGCCTTACCTCAAGGAAGGTAAAGAGGATGACCAAGAATCCTGTCAAAGAGAGTAAAATCGCTCTTCTTCCTCTCCATCCGGAAGAAAACCGTACTTGAAAGAAACAGGCATAAACCAACCAGGCAATAATGGACCACAACTGACGTGGATCGCTGAAAAAATAGACCCCTCGAACCGATTTCGCCCAGGCAGATCCGGTGATTATCACCAAGGTAAGAAGCCCCAAACCTACTGACAGGGCCTTGTAATGGAGTTGATCCAATAACTCCAGGGCAGGTAGCCTATTAAAAAAAGAGCCAATGCGTTTGGATTTGAGTTGAAATTCCTGGAAGAGAAAAAGCAATCCCATGATGAAGCTCAGGCAAAAGACTGAGAAGGATAAAAATCCAAATACAATATGAATGGAAGCCCAGGGCGAAAGCATGATTTCAAGATCACGGGCTTCCCCAACGTAAATTTCAGTGCTGAAATGAGCTAAAACAAACAGGATAAGAATGGCTGCCAAAAAAATTGATCCCACCGCCTCCAGTAAATAGCGCAAGCGCATCACAAGAAAAATACCGGAGAGAATCCAGGCACTAAAAAGATAAGAGTCAGCGGACTTGATTAAAAAAGGGTATCCTGTATGCATCACATAAATAACTCCTCCCAGAGTTTGGATGACAAAACCCAGTAATGCAAACCTCTGCCCCAACAAAGGCATGATTTTTTTCTGGAAGATCCACTGAAACAAATAACAAAGCGTCGCCAAAGCGTACGCAAAAAAACTGATTTTAAAAAGGATTGAACCCATAGAATGTGTTTTCGAAGAAGGATGCGTCTTTTTGCCGAATCGCCTTAAGGATCAAGTCCCAGTGAGCATTGATTGTTCCTGTCAGCTCCGACTTTCTGCCATTCTCGTGGAAAAAACCACGCAGGTGGGCAAGAACCTCAAGAACCTCCGCATATTCTGGACCAATTACTTCTTCCAGTTGCTGTCGAATTTTTTTGGCTAAAAAAGGAGCTTTTCCAGCAGTTGAAATGCTGATCTGCAAATCTCCCCGATTGATCTGGGCTGGAATAATAAAATCACACTCTTCTGGCTGGTCCACTGCATTAAACCAGATTTTCAAATGCTGACAAATTGCATGGAGCCTTGCATTTTCACTCAAATCCAACGCTGCACCAAACACCAAAGCAGCTTGTTCAAAATCGCTATCCTGATAAGACCTAAAATGGAGAAAAAGCGAAGATGTTTTAGCAAGTATTTTCAGCTCATCTTCAACCTGAGGAGCAATCACATGAACCCGTGCCCCAGTGGCAAGAACGGCTTTTGCCTTTTGCAAGGCCATTTCCCCTCCCCCGACGATGACAACTTTTTTGCCTGTTAAGTTCAGACAGACTGGATAATACTTCATAGAAAGTAAGGTACCTCTAATCCTTCGATACCCTTATGAAAAATACAGACACCCTTTTCACCTGAAAGACTTGTATCTTCCTTATTTCTTTATAAAACAGTGTGACGGAGTACTAATACGAAGTGCATCCCTATTGCAATCCTGGAGAGGTTCGGATAACAAAATCCTTAAAGAACCTCATGACGTCATCTGAGTAAAAATCAAACTCCCATCCTTTAGGAGGAAAACATGGCATCTGAACTTATCAAAATTGCAACAGATAGTAATTTCTCCACCGAAGTACTTAAAAATAACCTTCCTGTTCTTCTCGATTTTTGGGCTGAATGGTGTGGTCCCTGCCGAGCCCTAACCCCAACCCTTGAGGCCTTGGCAAAAGATTATGCCGGCAAGCTTGCTGTCTATAAGATGAATGTAGATGAGAACCCAACCATTCCCACCCAGTTTGGGGTTCGAAGCATTCCTACTCTTCTTTTGATTCAAGGCGGACAAAAAATCGATCAGCAAATTGGGGCCCTTCCAAGAGCAACGATTGAAGATTGGATTAAAAAAGTTGTGAAATAAAGGCAGGTTCCACACGATTATTCATTTAGATGATGTTAAAATTGGAAATAAATCAGCGCGCCTTTTCGTAAGGGGCGCGCCCATCTGGTAGAAGATGTAAAAATTTGATCTTTTTTAAGGTACATAAACCTATCCAGATGGGTAAGGTAATCCGCCTGTTAAAAAAAGAACCGTCTCATTCTGACATTCATCAAAAGTCCTGCACCCGTTAGAAGAGTCAGCACGGAAGAACCTCCATAAGAAAGCAAGGGGAGTGGAACTCCAGTCAAAGGAATCAATCCCAAAACTCCGCCTAAATTGATCACTACATGCCAAAAAAAGAGACCCATCACACCGATTGTCAAAAAACAACCGAAGGCTTCTTTACATTGTGAGGCAGATTCCAACCCTAGCAGTAAAAACCCAACCATCACCAAAAGGGTGATTACACTTCCAACCAACCCCCACTCTTCCGCCAAAACTGGAAATATAAAATCTGTATGTTTTTCAGGAAGATACTTTAACTTATTAACATTTCCTCTCAAGTAACCCTTCCCCCACAATCCACCAGAACCCACTGCAATCTTCGATTGAACCAGATGATATCCTTTTCCCTTGGCATCCGATTCGGGATTAAGGAAGGTTCTAATGCGATCTTTCTGATAATTTTTGAGCCCGTATTGATAAACTCCCACTCCACCTACCAAAACCAAAAGCCCAGCGATCAGAACAACTCGCCCTGGAAGACGAATAAAAAATGTCAGGGTTATAAAAAGCAGACCAAAAAACAGTGAGCTCCCAAGGTCTTTTTGAAGAAGAATCAAGCCAAGGGGGACAACTACTAAAGCAAAGGCAGGTAGCAGGTCTTTGACAGAAAAAAGGTGATTGAGGGGATATCGGGAGTAATAACGCGAAAGGGCCAGAATCACGCCCAATTTTGCAAATTCGGAAGGCTGGAGCCTAAATCCCTTGATTGAGATCCAGTTTTGCTGTCCAGCAACGGATTTCCCAAGACCTGGAATAAAAACCAATAATAAGAGTAGGATAGAAATAATATAAAGCGGGTAAGCCCAAGGGAAAAGAAAATGATAATCCACCAAAGTAATTCCCAAAAGCACAACCATTCCCACTCCCATCCAGAGCAGCTGTGTTTTAAACAAGGAAGGCAAACCCGTTTCATTCAAATGCAGGGATGCGCTGTAAAGATTGATAAGGCCGATTCCCATCCAACATAAAAGCAGGACAAACATTCCCCAGGGAAAATGACCAAAAATGCGCTTTCGGACTGTAATTAAAGGAAGTTGCATAAGAGTGCCGAGACCTTTTAAGACAAGATCTCATCTATCGAAAAGAACAATTCTTAGAACTTCCTCACTCTGTTTTAAAATCGATTGTGAGGAAGAAAAGACGAATCCTATTTTGTTTATAAAAAATTATTTCAAAAAAGAAATCCAAAACAGGAGCAAAGATGAGCAAGGCATGGATCAATGAAAATCAAATGGAGTCCGATCTGGATCAGCAAGAGGAAATTCCGGAACCTCAAATTCCTAAAGGTCAAAAAAACTATATTACGAGGCAGGGTTTTAAACGCCTGCAAGAGGAAGTTCAGCATCTGTTAAACAAAGTTCGGCCCGAAATCACCGCAACGGTAGCTTGGGCTGCATCGAACGGAGATCGATCAGAGAATGCGGACTATCTTTACGGAAAGAAAAAATTGCGCGAGATTGATCGACGGGTACGCTTTTTAACCAAACGACTCGAAGTCGCTGAAGTCGTTGATCCCAAAGAAAACGCCTGTGATCGTGTTTATTTTGGAAGCACCGTTGATTTGCGCGATGAGGAGGGACAGATCAAAACCTACACTATTGTTGGTGTAGATGAAATTGATCTGGATAAAGGAAGGATCAGCTGGGTTTCTCCACTGGCGAGAGCCATTTTAAAAGCCCAGGCTGGAGATATTATTTCTTTTAAGTCGCCGAAGGGAATTCGTGAGATGGAAATCCTAGATATTCGCTATGAATCGACAGAAGAGCCTTCTACTCCCCAAGGTTGAGAGGAAATGAAGTTTTTAAGAATCAAAAGGCATTTCAAAAATCACACACAGCCTGCCTCGTCCTGATTGGACAACCTTAAACAATTTCCATCAAATATATTCACTTAACAGTCTATTTATAAACAACTTATACCCCATTTAACCGAGCGATCTGAAGGCACAACCTCTCATCAACTTCTCCTACCTACTTTCCAAACAATTATATTGTAAACCCTTACAACTTAAGCTTATTCTGATAACAACAACCTCTTACTTTTTATGATTTCACGAATCGAAACCAATCTGACCAAACTTAACACTTCGACCTCATCCCCTTCGATCAGCACCCCTCCCGCTGCATCAGATAAACTTTCCAAAAAAACGATTGGGGAAATCGCTCCAAAGATTGTAGATCCATCTCAATTTCCAGAACTTGCAGCCCTTCTCACTCATTATGGTGTCATTAGCCGCATCCGTCGTAAACTTATGACCCTCTGTGGGAAAAAAGGTCAGATCGTCTTGGCAGAAAATACGATTGGAGCTGCAGATAACAAGGGTGTCGTTTATTTGGGGGTCGATTTTTTAAGCGCACATCAAAACAATCCTGCCCTGCTGGCGGGAGTCATGGCCCACGAATGGGGACATCTCATTTCTAATCTCAATAAACATGGAAACCTGGATCACCTGAATTGGGATCAACTTCATGAAATTCGTCGAGATGAAGAGGCCTCAGCAGATGCTTTTTGTGGACGCATTATGCCAATGATGGGCTATTCGGTGGAGCCGTTGGTTGAATTTCTTGAAAAAAGCAAGGAAGGTTCTGAAACGCAAAAATACTATAGCATTCCAATTCGTGTAGAAATTATCCGCGAGGCCACCAAAATTACCCTCCAGAGACAATCCTTTTCCAAAAGACTGTTTGCCTCGAGTGTTTATCCCAATCCGTACAACTCGACCCTCATCATTGCTTAAAGGAAATCCTACTCTTCTTTTCCATGACGGACACAGACAGAGGTGTGAATACCTCCTCGCACATAAAATTCCGCGATGATTTCCATAAACCTTGGCTGGCAGGCTATGACCAGATCGTCCAGGATGCGATTGGTCACCGCTTCGTGAAAAGCGCCCTGATTGCGATAAGACCAAAGATAGAGTTTTAGGGATTTAAGCTCAATACAAAGATTCTGAGGAATATAACGAATGTGAATGGTTGCGAAATCAGGCTGGCCGGTCTTGGGACAAAGACAAGTAAACTCGGGACATTCCATTTCAACTTCATAGGCTCGTGCAGGATAAGGGTTAGGAAAAGTATCAATTTTTTCTTGGGGAGAAGTGTTCATAGTTTTCATTTCCTTTTCATTTTAACAATAATGAATTTCTTTTATAAAAAAATTAATTATGGTTATATTCAAAGTTAATAAGTCAAAATAGAAGCTCTAAAAAAGGCGAATAGAACTTCGTTTGGGTGAGGGCGTTGGTGCCAGATAGACAGGCTGATAATATGATTTCTTGTTGAAACTTATTGAAAGGAGTTTTGATTATGATGAAGAAATTAACAACTTACTTTGCTACAGCGCTGATCCTGTCAGGAACAGTCCTCTTGTCTTCCTTGCCTCTAATGGCAAATACAAACCAATATCCTCTTTACGCTCAACAAACAAATCCGCAATCAAATATCGATTACAACGCTACAGAAAAATCACCTACGCTTCCACTTCAGCAAACCCCTCCTCCGCAAAATAGCCCTAATTCGATAGCAATTGGAGTTCCTTCTTACTATTACTATTCTGTCCCTGCTTATCCCCCACCAGCGTATTACGCTCCTACCCCTCATTCAAGTTACAGCTCAGTCCCGGGAGGGCAAGTTCTTTTCTATAACAAGAATGGAAAGAATAACAGTAGCGTCTGGTACAACATCCCCTTACAGGGACAAGTTCCACCTACGAACAATAATCCTTATCCTTCATTCTACGGAAATGGTTATTTTCCATACGGCAACAACTCTGTTTATATCCCTTAACAAATTGTAGACTTTCACCTTACAGGCTTCTTCAAGAAGCCTGTAAGTTTTAATATCAGTTATTGAGAGTGATCCGCCACCTTGAGATTAATGCAAAAGCAGTTCTTCTCTATGATCTTTCACTTGAATAAAAAACCAAAAGACAAGTGAAGAAAATGCTACCCTGAAGGAATTTTAAAATAGTGTGGAGACAGACTAACTTTCTTCGCAAACCCCTTCCTGACAATTTGCCTCCCGAATCACCTCACGTTTCGAATTTAAAAAAGCAAAATGGTATATATTTCTTTCATTATCGTAGGTAACCGATAAAGTCCCAGCTTTATTGGTATACTCACGGATGACACTTCCATCTTCCCATTGTGTTTTCTTCACTCGATACCCTTCTGCATCGGTTTCAATATTTCTCCAGATCAGATCACCTTTTTTGTTATAAGAACTTTCTTCCTTCAAGAAGGGGAATTTCAATTGATAGGAAATGCTTTTTGATTCATCGGCGTATTGGACCGTTACCAACGAACCTCCTTCCGGGGTTTTTTCATTAATCTCCTTCATCGGCTGCATCCCTGAAGTCTTGAGAGGATCTCCTCCCTGTGGGAGCTTAATCGTTCGAACCTTGGGATTTTTATAAGCCAAAGGAGCATTTTTTTTAAGGGTTCCACCCAAGTCTTGTTCTTCGACTTTCTCACCTAATTTTTCCCGTGCTGTCTGGGGAATTGCAGTTCCTGAAAGAGAAAAACTCAACCGCTTAAGATCTTTTCCAATAAGGGTAAAAACATCTCCTATCCATTCAACATGGATTTGGGATTCAAAATAGATTTTGGATCCACCCGAGACTGGATCAATCTGTCCCGGAACTCCTCCATCAGGAACCAGATCAGAGGCTTCCTGAGCAGTTCCGCAAGGAGCAAAACCTATGGAAAAAAAACTATAAAAACCTATAAAAAGAAGAACTTTTTTCATAAAAACTGAAGATCAAATTGCGTTGCGTTAAAGGACAAAGTTCAATAATGATTTACTTCTTGGCAAGAACCACATTTGTACTTCTAAACAATATCAATTAACCAGAATATCATCACTCTGTTCTGCAATATGCATCGCGCAAGGGCTGCTAGCTACTCTGGTTTTAATTTTTTTCTTTAAGGTTTCATCTGGAGAAGTAATATCTTTTAATTGAGGTCTTTTAAAATTATTCTTTTTTTACTGTCATCCCTTTTCATTAAGTTCTACAAAAGTAGCCATTTAATTTTTCCAATTTCCAAATTTGAGGAGCAATCATGAAACTGAAAAAATTTTTTTTAAATACCCTGATTGCCTTAAGTCTCGCCCTACCTTGCGCGGCTCAACAATCGCAACCCACTCCAACTCCGGTTCCAGTTCCAGTGAAAACAGAACCTGGACCAACTCCCCCCCCCACACCCTCTCCTGCTCCAGAAGCTTCAACACCCAAAGCAAATCCAACGCCTCCCAGTAATGAAAAAACAGAAAACAGCTCGATTCCGGTAATCAAATTGGGAGATCAAATTAAACCCATCAATCCGGAAAACACTCCAAAAAAAAATTCTGATAAGCACGGAAATGAAGAGGCCACCTCAGAAAATAAAACGAAAAAATCTACTCCCAGAGTCACAAAAGTTCAGGATCTTAAATCCGTTGTGCTGGAAACACGTCAGGTTTTGCATGGCAAGATGGCTCAAGAAGGAGAAACTGTTCTTTTTGTGGCGGCAGAAAACGCCCCAGCTTCTGGAAATCCTGTGATTCAAAAAGGAACCTTGATCGTCGGTAAAATTATAGGAACCAAAAAAGCTCAAAAAAATGAACCGGGAGCGATTCAGATTCAACTAGAAGGAATTTCCGCCGGTTCCGGAAATCTCTTGCCGTTCGGATCTTCGATCGAAATTCCTTCAGATAATAAAGACCTCTTTGTACCCATTGGCTACAGGCAGAAAGTGATTTTGCCAAAGGGTGTCAATCTACGCACCACCTACCGCCCCCTCAAAGCCAAAAGCCCAAAAGCAGTTCTTACAGCCGCCTCAGAAATTGGCTCATCAGAAATCACTCTTAAAAGCTCAGGGCTTAAATATCCCACAAAACTGGAAGTCTATATTGAACCTCCGCAAACACCCGCGGGGGTTTCCTTGTCGGAATCAGGATTTCAGCTCGTACGAATCAACGATTTTTATTTGCCCACGCCAATAGAACCAGCCGATGAGAAAATTAAAATTTCAGATCATAATAAAAACAACGTACAGGACTTCCGCTATACCTTCAGAGGTTGGGATATTATCAAATACCTTCCTGAAGGATCTTCCAGGCTTGTTTTTTCAACCACGACCACCAAAGGAAAAACGGTGGAATCCGTGGCAATGCTAAGAGTGGTCTACCAATAGCGACCTCATTTTAAGAAAGCTTCCTGACCCCATAACGGGGGAGTGGCGTCATCCCCAAAACCCACTCCCCTGTTTATTTTTCAAATCCCCTCTTTTTGACTCACACATTCATACTGAAGATTTACATGCTCAATATGATACCGCTCTGATACGAGCAGATTCACTCGTTCTGTAACTTTCATGGTATCTGAGACAGTCATTTCAGTAACAGTAATATGGGCCGTCATGGCATACATATCGCTTGTAATTTCCCAAACATGGACATCATGCATTTCCTGAATTCCTTCAATCTGTTGCGTGAGTGTTTCTATCAATTCAGCGATTTGAATATGTTTAGGAGTCGATTCCATAAGGATATGAATTGAATCCAGAAAGAGACGGATGGCCCAATAAAGTACGAGCCCCCCGATCCATAACGAGAGAATGGAATCGATCACATTCCAGCCTGACCAGTGAATGATCGCAGCACTGACGACTACACCGATGGATCCCAAAGCATCGGATAAAACATGAAGATAAGCCGCTTTAAGATTGATACTTTGATGGGATCTTCCATGGAGCAATCCCATACTCACCAGATTGATCAATAGCCCAAAGAGGGCCACCCAAAACATCAGACCACTTTCAATGGGAATGGGGTTTCGAAACCTTCCTATTGCATCGTAAAAAATCAATCCCGAAACTCCGATGAGCAGGATTGAGTTTAAAAAAGCCCCTAAAACTTCAGCTCGGTAGTACCCATAGGTTTTTTGAAAATCAGCGGGTTTGGCAGACAGATTGATCGCAAAAAAGCTAAGTCCGAGAGTAAACAGATCCGTAAACATATGAGCGGAATCTGAAATCAGAGAGAGGGAACCGGAGAGCCAGCCTCCTATCGCTTCGACTCCCATCATGCTTCCTGTTAGAATCATACAAAGGAGCAAGCGACGGCGGTCTTTTAAATGAAAAGAAGGAGAGGACTCCTTGTGGTGGGCCTCAGAACTGCAGTCATGTTCTCGATTTTTGGGACGATGAGTTGGGTGCATAATGAAAAAATAGTAAGAGAATTTGGCTACACATCAAAGAAGCTTTTTAACTGGAAGGACACTTTTATGAGAAAAAAAATTCAAATGATACTAGCCTTATTCTGTTTGTTATTTATCGAACCTAGCTCTTTTCCAAGAGCTCAATCCTCCTTGGAACCTACCGGAGGAATCGGTGTTATTCTGGAGTTTTTACCTGATAAAAAAATTCATCGCATTCGCGCGGTTTTTCAAGGCTCCCCCGCAGCTCGGGCACAAATCAAGGCTGGAGATGAAATTCTGATGGTGGATGGGCAATCGACTCAATCGATGAGCTTTGAAGATTTAGGAAAAAAAATTCGTGGAACCCCTGGAGAAAAAATTACGCTGACCCTTCGTAGTCCGTCGTTAGGTCAAACTCGAGAAGTTGCACTGGTGCGCGTCGGACAACAAAAGGTCTCACCCTTGATTTTAAACGCTCCAGGCACTACTCCTCAAACACCTCCCACCACTTTTACACCCGAAGAAAAAGAACAGATCAAGTCAGTGATTGGCCGACTAAAAACCCCGGAAGATCAAAAAAAGATGGAAAAGCTTCTGCTGGATCTCAAGGAAGGTCGTCTGATCAAACCGGATTTTTTCAAGATTCTAAAAGTGGAGTTTCATTAAAAGCGGGTTTCTAGGCCCAAACCCTTCCGCAAACTACGGCAGAAGAATAGATCTGACGAACTTAAGAATTCTTTCTGATCTTAAATTTTTTTAGCACCGGCAGATATTTTTCATACACTTCAACTTCCAGAAAAACGCCTTCCTCTTCATAGTTTTTAGAAAGAATCCGTGCATACCGATGCAAAAAACTGATCAGACTTCCTTCTGCATGTGGAATTAAAACCTTCACCTTTTTAAACTCGCGCGCCAGTTCATAATCCAAAAGGTTCAGCAAGGCCTCCAGATTGATTTTCTTTTCGGCTGAAATCATCAATCCTTTTTCATTGGATGGACTTTGGAAGCCAATAAGATCGGCCTTATTGTAGATCTTCACGATAGGCTTACCCGCGAGATCGATTTCCTGAAGGACTTTTTCTACCTGCTCAATTTGCTCTTTTTTGTTGGGATGGGAAATGTCGATCACGTGAATTAAAAGATCGGCGCCCGCAATTTCTTCGAAAGTCGCCTTGAAGGATTCTACCAAAGCGTGAGGAAGTTTTCGGATAAACCCGACCGTATCGGCGAGCAGCACTTCGCGACCGCTTGGCAATTTGAGTCGGCGGACAGTCGGATCGAGCGTGGCAAACAACTGATCTTCGACCAGCACATCGGCGTCTGTGAGGGTCCTCATTAAAGTGGATTTTCCCGCGTTGGTGTATCCAATGAGTGAAACGGTTGGCAGAGGAATCGTCAAACGTCGTGTGCGATGAAGTTTGCGGGCAGACTCAACCTTGGCGATTTCCTGGCGAATCCGCGTGATTTTTTCTCGGGCGCGACGTCGATCGACTTCCAACTGGGTTTCTCCTGGCCCACGAGTTCCAATCCCCCCCGCCTGTTTTGAAAAATGGCCCCACTGCCCAACCAGACGTGGAAGAAGATAGAGGGCCTGCGCCAGTTCAACCTGAAGTTTTCCTTCTCGTGTGCGAGCACGTTGCGCGAAAATATCGAGAATCAAACCAGTGCGATCGACGACTTTAATTTTGAGTTTTTCTTCCAGGTTTCGATTTTGAGTTGGAGATAAATCTTCATCAAAGATCACCACATCAGCCTTCGTTTCTTTGACTCGCTCGGCAATCTCACTCACCTTTCCTTCGCCCACAAAATAAGCGGGATGAATTTGCCTGAGCTCCTGCTGGGCACTCCCCACCATTTTTCCCCCTGCAGTTTCCGTTAAATGCATGAGCTCATCAAACGATTCCCCCGCCTGTATACGGGTTTCATGCGGATGTCGGATTCCTACCAAAAATACTTTTTCGGGCTCGCGTTTGATTTTTTTAGGAAGCATGTTGAAGAGGTTTTTGACCTTCGTAATTGATGACGACGGCATCTCCCAAAAGCTCATTTAAGGCATTTTGAAACTCAGGGCTCCACTCAGTTTCAAGCTCGGGAGGCAAACGAAGGATGATATTTTGCTCTGGAGCAAGCAGATGCAATTGAATGGGAGATTTTCCAGGATATGAAAGAAGCAGCCGTTTGAAATCACGTAATTTGTCTTCGGTGAGTATCGTCGATTGAATCTGAATGCGAATGGCCGGAGAAGTCCCCTGGCACTCCTGGGCTTTCAGCGAGACAATTTGATTGGCCAAAATCTTGGCATTCTCTTCGTTTAAATCGAGCTGGCCGCGAATGAGAATCGGCTCATCCGCCTTAATCAAGGCCTGTGCTTTGGCATACACATCCGAGAAGACCACCACCTCGACATGGCCTTTAAGATCTTCGAGAGTTAAAAACGCCATGCGATCACCTTTTTTCGTGAGGATTTCCTTCAAAGCCACCACGACCCCCGCCAGACTGACTTCATCTTTATCCTTCTGATTCTTAAGGGTCGATGTATCCACCGTACAAAGCTTCTGGATTTTTTGTAAATAAATCGCCAGCGGATGACCGGTGATGTAAAACCCGATCGCTTCTTTTTCCATCTTGAGTTTATTCTCTTCGTTCCATTCCGGTATCACCGGAAGCTCGGGGAGTGCGGATTCTTTCTCACCTCCCTCAAAAAGATTTTTCTGACCACGCTCACGATCGCGTTGTTTTAAGGCGGCCTGATCGATTGCCAGATCGATACACTCAAAAGCCTGGGCTCGACTGATTTGTAAATTATCAAAAGCCCCACATTTGATGAGCGATTCAATCACCTTGCGGTTGACCCTTCTGGAATCAATCGATTCGCAGAAATGAAAAAAGGACTCAAACCGTCCAACCTGACCTCGCGCCTCGATAATACTTTCAATGGCGGCATCGCCGACATTCTTGACCGCGGCTAATCCAAATCGGATCTCCTTTTCCGAAAGAACAGAAAAATATCGATAGGACTCATTCACATCCGGAGGCAGGACCGAAATGCCATGGGCGGAAAGATCGTTAATATAGATCAGGATCTTGTCGGTATCGCCCATTTCATGCGTGAGCAGGCTCGCCATGTATTCGGCCGTAAAATGCGTTTTTAAATAGGCGGTTTGATAAGAAACAAGGGCATAGGCCGCACTGTGCGATTTATTGAAGCCGTACTCGGCAAACTTGGCCATCAGATCAAAAATCTTTTCGGCTTTTTTGGAAGGAATTTTGTTTTTCGCGGACCCGCCCTGAAAACGCTCCCGCTGCTGAGCCATTTCTTCCGGTTTCTTTTTTCCCATCGCACGCCGCAACAGATCGGCATCGCCCAAGGAAAAGCGCGCCAAAGCCGAGGCAATCTGCATGACCTGTTCCTGATACACAATGACACCATATGTATCTTTGAGAATGGGCTCAAGCTGGGATAACTCATACGCAATCGGCGTACGGCCGTGTTTGCGGTTGATGAAGTCATCGACCATCCCGCTCCCCAGAGGACCTGGACGATATAAAGCCACCAAAGCGATGAGATCTTCAAAACAGTTGGGTTTGAGTTTAACGAGCAAATCACGCATGCCCGAGGATTCCAGCTGAAACACTCCCAATCCGTCGCCGGAAGAAAGCATCTGATAGACCGCAGAATCTTCCATGGATATCTGGAGGAGATTCAGATCGATCTCCCGTGAACGTTTGATAATCTTCAGCGTATTTTCGATCACCGTCAGTGTTTTGAGTCCCAAAAAGTCGAATTTGACCAGACCGATTTTTTCGACGGCCTTCATGTCGAATTGGGTCACGACTTCTTCGTTTTGCCCCCGATAAAGTGGCATGAACTCGGTGAGCGGACGATCGGAGATCACGACCCCAGCTGCATGGGTCGAGGCATGCCGGGTCAGTCCTTCGAGAGAGCGTGCAATCGAGAGCAGCTGTTTGACCTTTGGCTGGGAACTCTCCAGCTCCTTAAGGCGCGGCTCCTGTTTTAAAGCCTCTTCGAGCGTAATATTTAAAGTATTCGGTATCAGCTTTGCGATACGGTCCACATCGCCATACGGCATGTCGAGCACACGCCCTACATCGCGGATGACTGCCTTGGCCTTCATCTTTCCATACGTGATGATCTGAGAAACACTTCCGTATTTTTTTGTGACGTAGTCGATCACCTCGTCGCGTCGGTTCATACAGAAATCGATATCCATATCCGGCATGCTAATACGCTCTGGATTTAAAAAACGCTCAAAGAGAAGATGGTAAGGAATTGGATCAAGGTCGGTAATCTTGAGACAGTAGGCGACCAGGCTTCCGGCCGCAGACCCACGTCCTGGGCCGACGGGAATTCCCTGGGATTTGGCGTAATTTATAAAATCGGAAACGATGAGAAAGTAGCTGGGAAAGCCCATCGAGATAATCGTCTTAAGCTCAAACTCCAAACGCTCCAGGTATTTCTCGCGCGATGGAGGAGTGGAAGTAGGTATTTTGGAGATCTCCTGCCAACGATCCTCAAACCCCTCATAAACTTTTTTCTTTAAAAAACTTTCCAGATTTTCATCTTCTTCGAGGGTGAATTTCGGAAAATAATATTGTCCAAAATGAAACTGAAACTGACAGGCTTCGGCAATCTTTCGCGTGTTTTCGAGCGCCTCTGGATATTCTGAAAAAAGCTCACACATCTCTTCGGGTGATTTTAGATAAAACTCACTGCCATCATAGGAAGGACGATCTTCTTCATGCAATTTGTGGTTGGATTGAATGCACAGCAGGGCCTCATGCGCTTCACGATCTTCTCGCAAGAGGTAATGAACATTGTTGGTGACGACTAGGGGAAGAGATTCTGAGCGGGCAATTTGAATCAAACCTTCATTCACAAGCTTTTCATGCGCCAGGCCGTGATCGCCCAGCTCCAGATAAAAATGGCCCGGATAAATTTCTGCCAGCTCGCGCGCAGCCTGTTTTGCTTCTTCTGTTTTTCCTTCGATGAGCCGCCGCGGAATCTCTCCACGGGCACAGCAGGAAAGAGCAATCAGACCGGTGGAATATGTTTTTAGAACTTCTTTATCGACGCGAGGCTTGTAATAAAATCCCTCGAGATAACTTAAACTGATCAGGCGACACAGATTGCGATAGCCTTCTTCGTCCTGGACGAGAAGGATCAAATGCGAAAGGTGCGACTCTTTAAACTTCTGATTTTTCTCACGGCAGGATCCTTGCGGCAGATAGTACACCTCCGCTCCATAGATTGGATGGATCCCCTCTTTCTTGGCCTTCTCGTAAAACTCCACTGCTCCAAACAAATTGGCGTGATCGGTCACGGCAACGGCATTCATTCCGAGTTTTTTGGTTTGGGACACCAGGCGCTCGAGCGAAATTGCGCCTTGGAGAAGGCTATATTGGGAGTGGACGTGCAGATGGACGAAGTCTTTTGGATTCACGGGTCTTCAGAGTGAAGAATAAGATGACGTTTTGATACTTCGTCCTGAAAAGGACAAAGAAAATCCGATTGAATTTCTGTCTTGCGTAACGTGCGGCAGAGGATGTGTCAACGGTGGGGACTCAGGATTTTCAAACTCATCGTTTCCTGCTTGGATAAGGACTTTTGTGCCCTTCCTTCTTTTTTCCATCCGAGCGCTTTTCGTGAGCACGATGAGAAGACGGTTTTCCATATGAACTTCGAGGGTGACCTTTTCCTCCTTTGTCTTTCCAGTTCGTCCGTCTGGAGTCTGGTTTTTCATTCTGGACAAAAGATGCCTTGGGTCGCGGCTCCTCAGTGACCTCAAAAAGTTCTTTAAAACGCATTTCCAAAAATCGACCGACGATTTCTTCTTTGGTCATGCTGGAAATTTCTTCCAACCATTCTTTCCCCAACAATTCACTCGCGCGTCCATGAAAACGGGAGGCCTTGAATTCGGCCAACACTTTCAAAATCTTTTTCTCGGCGATATCTTTACGACTGGGCGGTTTTCCTTCCCGCATGCGGCTACGGGTCATTTTCTCAATCCGATGGATCAAGTCCATATGACTCGGAGTCACCAGACTCATCGCAACACCCGATTTTCCGCTACGAGCGGTTCTGCCAATCCGGTGGACATAACTGTCGAGCTCTCGTGGAATCGAATAGTTGATCACATGGGTGACATCTTTGACATCGAGTCCGCGCGAAGCAACATCGGTACAAATGAGGATTTGGACCCGTCGGTCCCGGAAGGCCTGCATCGCGCGTTCGCGGGCGTTTTGATCCATGTCACCCTGCAGACAATCGACCTGATAACCCCGTTGGGAGAGAAAGCGTGCAAGATCGACGACGAGGGATTTGGTTTGACAGAAAATTAGCCCATAAAAATTCTCAGCCGCATCGATCAACTTACACAAAAGATCGGGTTTGCTTCCTTCGCGGGTGAGGTAATAGAGCTGCTCGACGGTCGAGGAGAGCATCTCTGTTCTGTTGATCTGAACCATCTTCGGATATTTCAGATAGGTATCGGCAACCCGTCTCACCTCCGAGCTCATCGTGGCCGAAAATAGCCAAACCTGGCAGATACTGCGGGGAATGGATTTTAAGATTATTTCCAGATCTTCTTTAAAACCCATCGAAATCATTTCATCGGCTTCATCAAGAACAAGCGTTTGGATCGCATCGAGTTTCAAAGTTCCCCGCTCGAGATGATCGATCAATCGCCCTGGGGTTCCGACTACGACGTGAGCACCTTCCTTTAAACCGTGCAATTGATCGCCAAAACCGGCCCCTCCGTACACAGGAAGAGATTTTATTTTCAGGTGCTTTCCCAACTGCTGAACTTGACCCGAAACCTGCAGGGCCAACTCGCGAGTGGGACAGAGCACCAAAACCTGGGGTTTTTTGTGGGATGTATCGATAGTTTGAAGGAAGGGAATGGAAAAGGCCGCTGTTTTTCCGGTACCGGTTGCAGCAAGGCCGATTAAATCGGTTCGCCCTTCTAAAAGAATGGGAAGGGTTTGTGCCTGGATGGGACTGGGTTTTTCAAAATGCATTTCCTCAATGGCACGAAGCAAGGGAGCTTTAAGCTCAAAATCTTTAAATGTTTTCATAGATGCATGGCTCTTAGCACGTCTTGAGAAAAACGCATCCATAGAATGCGTGATGAGTGCATTTTCTTTTCGTCAAAAAAGACAGTCCTGTTCAGGGTTTTAAAAAACGGGCGGGAAGATCTCCGAGATATTTCAGATAAAATCGGAAGGATTCGTATTTGGGAGTAAAGAGTTTTTGGGATTTGTAAATCCCGTGATGTCCCGAAACATGATAGCTCACCATGCAAACCAGCAAGGCATAGAGTCCAATCGAAGATCCAAAAAGCTCCATCGCCATCAGGGTACAGGCCAGGGGCGTATTCGCAGCCCCAGCAAACACCGCCACAAAACCTAAAGCGGCAAATAGGGGAAGCGACTCATGAAACATTGAAGACAGACTACTTCCCAGCGTCGCCCCGATATAAACCAGAGGAATAAATTCTCCTCCTTTAAATCCGGAACCCACCGTGAGTGCAGTTAAGAAACCTTTGAATAGGGGCACCTTCCCTTCCATCACGTAAGTAAAAGCATTTCCAATCACTTCAATCCCTAGTCCCTGATACCAGGCGGCACTTACTCCTTGGTAGGCGATCAGAAGCACTATTCCACCCACGAAGGGTTTGAGCGGTGGATAAAAATCAAATTTTTTAAGGACAGACTCCACAACGTGAGTCATTTTGGAAAAAAGCAAGGCCACGATCCCACACACCATGCCTAAAAGAAAAATTTTAGGAAGGAGATAGAAATCAAAAGAGATCGAGCCAATTCGCGGATAAACAGAATGAGGGGCATGCAAAAATCGCGTGGTTTCGTAGGCGACAAGCGAGGCAATCAAACATTCAAACCAGGCAAAAAACCGCAGTCGTCCAATGTGAACGACTTCCATTCCAAAAATCCATCCCGCCCACGGAGCGCCAATCCCCGCACCAAAAGCGGCTCCTACGCCAGCGACCAACAGGATTTTTCTTTCTTCGCGTTCGATTTTAAAAATGGATGACAGCTGGTCGGCCAAAGTCGCGCCCATCTGAACAATTGTTCCTTCCCTTCCTGCCGATCCACCAAACAGATGTGTGATCAGGGTGCCAAGCAACACCAGCGGCGCCATTCGAAGAGGCACCCGGTTTTTTGGATCATGAATCTCTTCCAAAATCAGATTATTTCCACCCGCGACGTTTTTTCCATAAAGATGATAAAGCCAGCCCACTCCAAATCCAGCCATCGGCAAAAACCAGACAAGTCCCGGATGATTTTGGCGAGTGCGTGTCGCCTGATCGAGCAGAATCAAAAACACGGAAGCGATCCCTCCCGCCAGAAGCCCAACCAGAAGGCTATAATAGGACCAGCGGAGGTAGCGTTTTATAGAGGGAATAGTTTTTTGGACTTGAGATGATTGTAAAAGAAATTCCAATTTTATCTCTTATCCCCATGATGGGGTTCGCAGTTTATATAGGCGTATCCAGAAAGGCCGGATAAGAGAACAAAAAAAGTGATTTCGTTCAAGATGATTTATAAGGCAAGGGTGAGGGTCGGCGTCAAAAAAAGGAATAAGGAAGTGAATGAGGATGAAGTTGGAAGAGAAGCGAAAGATCTTCGAAGAAGAAAATCTTCATGGATTTTCAGGCGATTGGAAGAAAGAGGAGCATTCGAAAGATCGATAAATTGAGGAATTTCTCGCGCGTGATCAAAAATCATCCAGCGATCTTCATGAAACAACCGGCTATAAAACACCTGAAAAATTCCGGTTTCATTTTTAAGATAAACAGAATGCGTCTTGGGATTGAGGATGTAATTCGGCGGAAGCTCCGAAGCATCACCATCAAAAAGGTAGGGAGCCAAATCATTGGGAAGAAATTTCTCCCGAACGATTTTTTTCATTTCGGAAGTTAGAGAGACATCGTTCTCAGCGAAACTGTTAGCGCCAACCTCTCCTTCACTGGCAGGGCCTTTTCCCAAAAACTGGAGCAGATTTTCAATTAAGATTTGATCGGGAACCCAGACAATATCTTTGATCGATGAGAAAGCAGAGAGAGGCTTGAACTTTTTTTGAGGCAGATGAGCAATGCCACTCACGGGCTCACCAATAGGTTCTTCTGTAAAACGTTTACAAGGCTCACGAAAACGCCCCTGCCCTCCCCAATCCTTGGATTTAGAAAATACTCGGTTTGCCGCTCTGTAGTGAGCTTTTTCGAGATAACGGAGCCGAAAATCCTGAAAGTTGGAAAGCATTTCCTTCAATACACTTCTTGTAAGGCTTTTAACTTTGAAGATTTTACTTTTTCCTTCAAGATAAATATCGGTGCACTCCCGAGCACACTCTGGAATTAATAGGTTCTCCGAAGACCAGACCTCTCTTTGGATTTCAGCTTCATCCAGCATTCTGGGATCTTTTCCCTCCCGACATGAAACCTTTACCTCCATCGTGCACTTATAAACGCACTGTAGAATGGTATCTTTCTCTTCAAGGCTAAGTTGATTTGTATGAAAAGATGTTTGAGACATAAGCTCACAAAATTTTTATTTGGATTGAAATAGATAGTGTCCGAAACAAAACTCACAAACGCTTTAGTTTTTCATTCAAAAAATGAGAAGGATTTTTTTTGGAGGGAGGAAAGAGGTCTGAAAATCGGACGATACCGTCTGAATTTTCAATAAGATTGAAACGATTGGCTTTGGGGCGTACTCACAGTGCACGTGAGAGTCTGATCATCACAGACGATGGGTCCCAAACAAGAGTTCCCTACCCCTAGTGTGGAAGGATCGATCAGGTCATAATTATAACCAAAAGGGTTACTTGTGACTGCCGCGCCATAAGGGACCACGCTCGCCGGAGAGTGAGCGCCATTGATGTAAGTTGAAGATGTATAAGAAGAATCCAGAGACATCACGCCGATACTCAAACACCACCCTGCAACGTCAGGAGCATCCCCTGGCCAAGAACATCCAGGGAGCCCACAGGGAGTACTACCAGCAATTGTCTTTATGAAGTAAATGCCGTTGTAGATCAGATTGTATAAATAATTTTGTCCTACATTAATACTTTGGCCCGAACTGAAAGAGACCGGCTGCACCATTACTCCACCCGCATTGTTTCCAGAGACCACACTTCCATAACACGATGAACAATCATTAATATCAAAAGCCGCAATATATAATCCATGCCCCGTAACCGAAGCACCTGTCGCATTTGTTATTGAAATATTTGAGGACGCTGAATTTACAACATCCTGTGCAGTCATTAATGCTTCAGTGCTAAAAGGTGGAGGTGGAGTGGTTGGTTCTGGATCAGACGGCGGTGGATCTGGGTCAGCTGGCGGTGTTTCTGGATCAGATGGAGGTGCCGACGGATCAGATGGCGTCGCCCCCCGATGATCGTCTAAACATGCGGGAAAAACAAAAATCATTATGAATAAAAAGATAACATAAGCTTGTCTTTTTACCATAGCTAAAGAGCCCTTCTTAAAACGACTGAGTTTGTGACGTCGCAACCGAACAGGCTAAAGTTTGATCATTACAGGAAATGGGGCCAATATATTCATAACTGCTTATAAGATTGTAATCGTAGAAGCCTCCCTGTGAAAGCGCGTCCGAAGAAGGAACGACCTTCGCCGTATAATCCACCGTCACTGAAACAGGTGCCATTGCCCCTACATAGATACACCAATTATAAATCGTTGAATCATCCCCCCAGGTACAACCGGGTAAGGCACAACCCGGAGGGCTACTTGGAACAATAATTCGAAGGTAATAAATAGCGTTATAAATCATGTTGTATAAATAATTTTCCCCAACGCCCGCTTCCGCATTCGCCTCAATAGTTACAGGCATCACCATTGAACCTGCTGAAATATTGTCCCCCGATGGGTACATAATGGTTGCGCTTGTGCAAGACTGACCCTCTGCTACGTACGAAAATTGCCTGACATAAAGACCGTAAACTGTCGCCGGACTCGTTCCGGCATTTTTTAATTTGAAGTTAGATTCGTTGATGGAAGTAGCTAAATCTTTGGAAGAAGAAAAGGTCGTGCTGTATTTTGGCTTAGACCGTTTGTTTGTAGATTGTGCCCCCGCCGTGAGACATAGCGCCGTAAAAGCTACAGTAACAAAAATAGTAAACGAAGTTGTAATCATCGCGCACCCCTGTGGTTTCTCAAAATGATAGAGGCACTGAGACTTAATTGCAAAGAAACAATTTTACTCAATAGTAAGAAGAGCTTTCTTTATTTTGACACTTTATTTTTATGTATAGGCAGGAAGTTGATTCTTAAGATCAACGGCTGATGCAGGATGATCAGATGGGATAATAGGATAAAAACCACGTCCCCATTCGTACACTACGCGAACCCTTTCTGCAAAGAGATTTACTCCGTCTTCAGGATCACCATCCGCGAATATAACCCCTTAACCTACAAGGAATTTACCGACGAATCAGGCGAAAAATCGGGGAGATTCATGACCAAGGCCGAAGTCTGGGCCGAGGAGCAGAGTCACAACGCGCTCCTGTGCCAGTGCGGCTGTGGCCAGCGGATCATCATCCAATGGCGGCACCGATATCGCGGCATTCCTGAATATCTTCCGTATCACCAACCTGATTTTCAAAAATCAAAACAGCCGGAGGCCGAATCATGATCCGTCAGGGTTTGGCATACGGTATTCGCAACCCTTTGACGAAGGGTTGCGCAAAGGCTTTCCGAAACCCTTCCGGGAATCCTTCATTGCAGGGTCCCACTATTTCCGGCTCGGGGCACCGGTGCAGTTATCGTCAATCCCGTATTCACGAACATGACGATCATGTTCGGTTCTTTGTTCGCTGGTATCGGCGGATTCGATCTGGGACTCGAAAGAGCTGGAATGAAATGCGCCTGGCAAGTGGAGCTCGGTGACTATGCGACTAGGATTCTTGAAAATCACTGGCCTCATGTCACCCGCCATCGGGATGTCAGGGATTGCGGCCAGCATAACCTCGACCCCGTCGATCTTATCTGCGGAGGATTCCCGTGTCAGCCCCACAGTTTCGCCGGCATGCGCAAAGGTTCCGATGATGCACGCGATCTCTGGGGAGAATTCGCCCGAATTATTCGCGAGCTTGAGCCCCGATGGGTCTTGGCTGAAAACGTGCCAGGGATTCTTTCAACTGAATCTGGACGGTACTTCGGACGCATTCTCAGAGACTTGGCCGCGCTCGGGTACGATGTCGAATGGGAATGCATACCGGCGTGCGCCGTGGGCGCTCCCCACCGCCGTGAACGGATCTGGATTTTCGCAACCAAAAGAATGGTACCCGACGCCGATCGTCTCGGATGCCAAGGGAGCCTCTACCGAGAGGTTCAAAGGTTCGCCGAAATGTCGCGGCAACCTGCGGGAGGTGCTTCGCAATGGGCCGATGGATGGCCTGTATCCGCACCCAAGATTTGTGGAGTGGCTGATGGGATTCCCGACCGGATTCACCAGCTTACCTGTCTCGGAAATGCGGTCGTTCCGCAGGTCGTCGAAGTGATCGGCAAAGCCATCATGAAAGAGGCACACCATGAGCGTTGATTTGAACACAGATATTATTCTCGAAAAAAAGAAATTGTCGGAGCTGAATCCTGCCCCGTACAATCCGAGACAGATTTCCGAACAACAACTGGAACGTCTGAAGAATTCCATCACGGAATTCTCACTGGTTGAGCCGATTATTTGGAATCGGCAAACCGGTCATGTCGTTGGCGGACATCAACGGTACAAGGTTCTTCAATCCCTCGGCGTCCAAAGCACGCAGGTCGTGGTCGTGGACATCCCCCTCTCCAAAGAGAAGGCCCTCAATCTGGCGTTGAATCGGATCCACGGAGATTGGGATCTCGAAATGCTGCGCGACGTGATCATCGATATCGATACGGGTGAATTCCCGATTGAGTTGACTGGTTTTGACTACGACGAACTCAAAGACCTGATCGATTACGAAAAGCAGACCCTTCTTACCGATGCCGAGGACGATGCTGTTCCTGCACCTCCAGAAGTCCCTATCACCGAACTCGGGGACACATGGATTCTCGGCAATCATCGCATTTATTGTGGCGACAGCACGGATGAAGGATCGCTCAAAGCCTTTCTGAATGGCGAACAGGGCCGAATGATTTTCACCGATCCCCCGTACAATGTGAACTACGAGGATACTTTTGGCCGAAAAATTATGGGCGACAACCAGAAAGACTTTCGGGGCTTTCTCGGAAAGGTTTATCAAAACGCTTTTGCGAACTGTTCCGACAATGCTCCCGCCTATATCTGCTATGCCGAAGCGAACGTCCTCGAATTCCTCACCTGTGCCATGGACGCTGGCTGGGATTATCGCAATACGCTGATCTGGCTGAAGGATGTGCAGGCCATGAACTTCGGCCACTACACCTGGAAGTACGAACCGATCCTCTACATCGCCAAGGGGCACCCAGAATTTTATGGCCAAAAGAATCATCCGAACGTCTTCGAGTTTCCGTCATTCAATTCTTTTGCTGGCCGCAAGGATGACAACGGCCAAAAAATGGTCAAGTCGCTGCATCCCAATCAAAAGCCTGTTGATCTGATCGTGAAGACAATTGAAAATTCATCGAAACGCGACGACATCGTACTCGATCTTTTTGGTGGTTCAGGAACTACCCTTATTGCCTGCGAAAAGACCGGCCGAAAGGCGCGGCTCGTGGAACTGGATCCGATTTATTGCGATGTCATCGTCACCCGCTGGGAAAATTATACGGGAAAGAAAGCCGAGCGACTCCATGCTAAAAAAAATTGAGACCAAGCCCGAACCTCAGAAAACCAACACGATGGACGAGGATTGCCTTCGTCGAATGGAAGATGCCTTTTCACTCGGATGCAGCGATACGGAAGCCTGCTGTTTCGCCGGAATTACCCTGCAGGCTTTTCAGGAACATTTGAAAGAGCATCCGGCCTTCAAGGATAGGCGCGAAATCCTCAAACAACGGCCCCAGCTTTTGGCCAGGCAAACTGTCTTTAAGGCCCTCAAAGAGGACCCCCAGATAGCCTTGGAGTATCTGGATCGGATTTCCGGCAAGGATTAAGCGTCTGTATATTTAAGATTGACATTGTTTGACTTGTACGAACAATCGGTATAATATATCTATATTAAATAGATAGTTCATTGCGATTGTTCGCTGTGAGGAAACAATGTCGGAACAGGATATAATACATAAGGGGGCTGGGGTGGAGCTAGTGCGTCGGCTTGCCAATCAGGGGGACCGGATCTTTACCACGGCCCGGGCGCGGGAATTAGGCCCCGAAGTGGGGCTTTCGAACGGCTATATCAGGCAGGCTTTGCACCATCTGGCCAATTCCGGCTGGGTGGTTCGTTTGCACAATGGGCTTTATGCGATTTCCCCGACCGTTCCCGGGGTAACACCGGCCCATGAGTTCGAAATTGCCATGGCCTTGGTCGAGCCCGCCGCAATCTCTCACTGGTCGGCGATGCACCATCACGGGTTGACCGAACAGGCCCCTAGAAAGATATTCGTGCTGACCACGACGGAGGCCTCGGTGCCAGGAACGGGAGCAAGAGATAGCTACAGGATCGGGGATACGGCGTACCAATTTATTCAAATCAAGCCGGAACGGTTTTTCGGTACGGAGAAGGTCTGGGTCGGCGATACCCGCGTGACGATCACCGATCTTGAGCGGACATTAATCGATGGGCTGACCATGCCTCAACACTGCGGTGACTTTGCCGAGGTCCTCCATGCATTCGAGGTCAGTCGAGAACGATTCAATCTTGAGCGGATCATGGATTATGCTTTGAAGATGGATGCTGCCACGGTCAAGCGTCTCGGATGGGTTTTGGAGAGCCTTGGTATCGGACGCGATCGGTTAGAGCGGCTCGCGCAATTTCCGATCAAGGGGTACCGAAGACTCGATTCGAGTGGCCCTCTCAAGGGTCCATACAATCGTTATTGGATGATTCAGGAGAATCTTCCCGGAAAGGTTACCACATGAAAACACTGCACACCCGTCTGCAAGAAGCCAGAAAACGTCTCAAAATTCCTTGGGAAGTTTTGGAGCGTGATTATCTGCTCTCCTGGGTTCTCGCAGGCATCGCCCAAGTTGACGTTTTTCGTGACACGCTCATTTTCAAGGGCGGCACCGCGCTCAAAAAATGTTACTTCGGTGATTATCGCTTTTCGGAGGATCTGGACTTCTCGGGCGTGGGAGATGTTCCCCGAGGAGATGCGATGGAACAATCGGTCCGGCAGGCGTGCGCGGCTGCCAAGCAACTGCTCGATGAATATGCTCCCGTGGAAATCGTGTGCGAGCGTTACACGGAAAAGGATCCGCACCCGGGCGGACAAGAAGCTTTCTCGATTCGTGCCCGCTTCCCGTGGCATCGGGAGTTGCATACGCGGGTCATTATCGAGACTTCAGTCGATGAGAAAGTTTTGAAACCTGCCAACATGAGAAAAGTCATTCACGAGTACGGCGAGCCGCTGGATGCTCAGGTTCGGGTCTATGCCTTGGAAGAAATTGTCGCGGAGAAGCTCCGAGCCATTCTTCAACACATGGAAAAACTGGAAACACGGGGATGGTCACGATCACGGGCTCGCGATTATTATGATCTCTGGCGCATACTCGGAGCCTACAAGGACCAGATGAATCTCGACGGCTTTGATGCTTTTCTGCGCGTCAAATGCGCTGCAAAAAATGTCGACTTTCAAAGCGAAGAGAATTTTTTCAGGGAAAACATGCTGACTCTCGTCGAAAAAACATGGGAGCAATGGCTTGGGCCTTTGGTACCTAATCTGCCTTCCTTTCAAACCGTGATCGGTAATCTGCGCCCCGAGATCGCCAAGCTCCTCTCGAAGTGATCGCCAACCGAAGAGATCCGGTGGTTTCGCTTACTCTTCGAGAAATCTTTCCTTCGCCTTGTCGAATCCGATCCATGCGCCATTTTCATCAAGCCCGCGACCGGCCAAATGATTGATCGCGATCTGGTTGAGATCCATCTCGCCCCGGGCAACCGCTGTCAGCACATCGTTTCCGAGCAGCTGAATCCCGCCGAGTTTGTCGACGTCGTAGGAAATGCTTTTCACTTTTTTGATCGTTGTTTTCATGCCCCCAGTACACCGGTATACGGGAAACATAGCAACTCGATAAGGGTTGCCGTCTGCCGATTTCAAGGCTGGTAATCGCCCGTCATCAGGCCACAATCCCAGCATCTTCTGAAAAGTTTCGTTTTCAGATCCGAAAAAGCTGAAATTCCCACCTTTCACGTAATCACCCGCATGAACCAAACATTCGTCAAGGAACGCATGGTCGTGAATGGGAGAGTCTACTTTCCCCGCAAGAGATCGGTCGAGAGCTTGGGCACCTATACCTCCCCCGAAGAAATTGATACCAAGGCCCTCCCTGTCGGACGCGTGTCGGTGGACACCGTAGGCTTCGGCGAGCTCCTGCGGGACCTCTTAACCGAAATGCGTTCCGTCGGTGCGGCCTATCCCCTGGAATATCTCGAAGCGATGCAGAATTTAAGCCTCGTCAATCCCGACGTGGCCCAGATGATCGATAACATCGTCCAACTCGGCAACACCGGTCACAAGGTGATGGTCGAAACCGATCGGGAGCAAGTCCAGCAGTCCGCCATGGACGAGCTGAATCGTTTCAACATGACGGTCTTCGGACGGTTCGGCGGGATCGACGGCTTCGTGAATTCGGCACTCGCCCAGATTGGCCGCGGCGGAGCCATCAGCGTCGAATGGGTCGCGAACGAGAATTTGACAGGCATCGACAAAGTAGTCTTCGTGCCGCTCAAAGAGATCCGCTTTCTTTACGATCCCAATTCCGGCGAATACAGCCCTCATCAGAAAACCTGTGATCTGACCCAGGGCGACCAGGGCCTCATCACTCTCAACACTGCGACGTACCAGTATTGCGCGATGCAGATGCTGGATAATTCCCCCTACGCTGTGCCCCCGATCCTGGCCGCCCTTGAGTCGATCGTCATCCAGCGGGACATCGTGAAAAACCTCCGCTTCATTGCCAAAAAGATGGGGCTTCTTGGTTTCGTGAATTTTCTGGTCCGCGCTCCTAAACAATCCCCCGGTGAAAAAACCGAGGAGTACATCGCTCGTTGCCAGCAATTTCTGGACGAGCAGGCCCAGCGCCTCAAGCACAATTACCGGGACGGCATCGCGGTCGGCTTCATGGACTCCTTCACGGTGGAACATCACTCCATCACGGGTGACGCCGCCGGTGCCAAGGATCTCTTCGAGATGAATGAGCAGCAGGTATTTTCAGGACTCAAGGCAGATCCGGCCCTGCACGGGCGGACTTATTCAACCACCGAGACTTATGCCGGTGTCGTGTACGAGAAAATGCTCTCCATTATCACGAATTATCAGCGGACCGTCCGTTGCGTTCTGGAGTACGGCTACAAACTGCATCTCACACTGCTTGGTATCGATTACAAAAATCTCTGGATTGAATTTGAACCTTCCAAATCTCTGTCCGCCGAGCGGGACGAGAGCACCTACGCGACCAAACTAGCCAACCTGAAAACCCTCTACGATCAGGGAATCATCGATCAGAATCAGTTCACCCAGGAAGCCGGATATGATCGGCCTGCCGAAGCGGGTCCACGCGGTCCGATAATTTCTGTCCCGGCCTCATCCCAACAGGCAAAAGAACCTTTTCGAATGGTTTATGACAAAGCTTCCGGTTTCTACCGTGCCCAGGAGCCTCGTCCTATCGATGTGATGCATCAGCGATTATCGGAACCCGAACAGATTAATATCGAATCGGAATACCGTCGCTGCCTTGAGGGATTGGACACACATTTCCCATCGTGTTGCCCTCGGCAAGAATCTTTCGAGCTCAACCCCGCCCAAGAGCAGGTCGATCGTTTTCAGAGGGAATATTTTGCGGCCGTCTATCCCGTTTTGAGGGGATCCCGAAATAAATCCTTGAAGCAGGTCAAAGCCTTCTTGGAGGACTTCGATTTTGAGACCGGCGACAGCGACCTGTTTGCCAATGGGGTATTGGAAACCATGGGTCTGTTTTTTACCCAATCTCTGGAAAACTCTGTTCTCGATAAAAAGACCTCCAAAAATATCAAATTGATTTACTCCTACTTCCGCTTGGAAGATGTGGAGCCATTCGGAGGTGATCTACCGATCAAGCCCTCGTTCAATCTCATCGACAAAAAGGCGATCAACTTTCTCAAAAGCTCGGATGACTTTTATTTCGGCCGCTACCTCACCAACCCGCAGACGAAAAAGGAGCTAAAGAATTGGCTGGTGGACGAATATCTGACATCGGGCCGCAACCTTCGTGACTCAGGCGAGCTGACAAAATTTCGTAGCCGTTTCGGAGAACGCGTCGCCCAGGAGGATTACAAAATCCTGCGAGTCGTAGAAACATCAACGAACCGTTCACGTAACTGGGGCAACATTTTTCTGGTTGAAGAAGCCAAGGCCGCGTCGATCGAAATCACGGGACCACTCGATAACGTGACTTGTCCTTGGTGCCAAAGCATGACGGGCAAGATTTTCAAAGTCGGTCCCGTCGTGCAGCATGTGCGGGACGTGCTTGATCAGGACCCCGAAAACCTTCCAAGCCTCAATCCTTTCCTCCCCGGGCGTATTCACCCTGTAGTGGTCGACGCGATGGATACATCACAGCTGCTTGCGCAGGGAATCGCGTTACCACCGTACCATCCCCATTGCCGGCACGGGTACGTGGTGGATCGTTTCAAATGATGCCTATGAAAGATTCTGAAGAAAAAATCTTTTTCGGGATCACGAAAGTGACCGGGAGTTTACGTTCGAAGCATAGATATCGAGAGAAGGATCTCTATGCTGACGAACCAACAAATCAGTCTGGCGCAGACGAACTGGAAAAACCGCAAGCCTCTGGGCTTGTCTATGACTTTCGTGGGATCTATCCGTCCAAACTCCCTCCAGAATCAGAATCCCGATCCGAAGAAGAATCCCGATCAAGCCGAAAAAGTTGCCCATGAGCGTCTCGCCGAGGAATCGGGCGATGTTTCATTGCAACCTGCGGATGGCGTCGATCCGGCGGAGAACGATTTCATATTCGCGACCTTCAGGGCTTTGTCAGCCACCGTACTGGCCGATCGTCCCATCGATTTCACGGACGAGAAAATGCTCAAAGCCTCCGTCTCCAAATTAAACGGACAGACGGTTTTTAAAGATCACAACACCAGCGTGAACAATTGGGTCGGGCGCGTGGAATCATCTCACTGGGATGACATCACGGCCGGTTTTCCTTCCGGCATCAATGCCATTCTCAAACTGGATACGGTCAAGGACCCCATGACTGTCCGTGGCGTACTTCAGGGAGCCATTCATTCGGCCAGCGTCACCGTCAGTTTCGAGTGGAAGCCGAGCCATCCCGCGCTCATGGAAACGGGCACCTTCTTCGATCACCTGGGTGAGGAAATCGAAAGCGAGACGGTACGGATCATCGTCACCAAGATCGACAAATTCTGGGAAATTTCCCTCGTCTGGCAAGGTGCCGATGAATTCGCCAAACAGATCGGCGAAGACGGTCGGCCCGTCCAACAGTCACAACATCTTCAAACGATCGCCGCCCAGGCATCCATTCATGAAAAAATTATCAAGAACAATGAGGAGCTTGCCATGCATCCCTTAAATAAATTGTTGAAGGAAACATTCGGCGTTGAGGTGACGGAAAAAAACTTCACCGAGATTCTGAATCAGTACTTCGAAAATAAATCCAAGCTGCTTCTGCAGAAGATCCAGCAGGAAGCCACCAGCCTCCAATCTCAGATCGAACAAGGTCAGCATCGTGTCACGGAGCTTGAAAGCAAGGTGCGCGATCTGGAGCCGCAGGCCACTCTCGGTCGGCAGTATCTTGAGGACGAGCGCAAAGAATCGATCCGACTTTACCGTCTGGCTAAGGGAGATGCAGTCAGCGAAGCGATTCTCAAAACATTGGAAAAGGCCGATCTCGACATCGCGCAAGCCTTCAAACAGGAATTTCAGAAGGAAGTTGAAACTAAGTTTCCAAACCGGTGCGCCAAATGCGGTGGCACCGATATCCGTCGTCAAAGTTCCCAGATGCCGCAGGACCAGGGCCAGCAAAACCAAGGCCCCTTGTCCCGCAAAGCTATGGAGCATGTGAAAGACATGCATGCCCTCTAACAGGAAAAGGAGAAGATCATGACTATTATCAAGGAAGAATTATCCGGAATGCTCACTCTGGGATTCGGGGTTGACCCGTTAGTGGTGGGACCGTTGGCCCCTCATACACCGGTCAAATTGAGTGCCGCCGATCAGGTGGCCCCTTTCGTGGGACCGGGTCAACCGGACTACGTCGCCTGTCTGGGCTACGTGATGATTCGCAGCAACAAGCCCAATAATGACAACCGTGTCGTCATCGCCACCAAGGGTCGTGCTGTCATCACAATGACATCGGGAGAAGCGATTGCCGCTGGTAGGCCGGTAACGATGAATGCCGCCGGAAAAGTCATCATCGCGACATTTCGTGAACCGCAGGCAGGTTACAGGGTCGTCGATTTCATCTGGAACGGAGGCGAAACCATCACCATCGAAGGCAACATCCTGACCGAGGGGGTGCACTTCATTCCCGTAGCCACTGTTCAGCAGACCGCACAGAATATCGCCACCGCGATTCGTACAAATTTGCCGAACTATGATGCGTTCACGAACGGGACCGACAAAGTTTACGTCCGTAGACGAAGCAACGGTCCATCTTACAACAATACCAATATTCCGATTTCAACAAGCGATAACGGGGCCGACATTGTCGTGGATCCGTCGCTGGCTAATGACGGCGATGTCTCGATTCTAGATCCTTACGGCATCGCCTTGACCGATTGTACGGCACCGGATGTCCCCATCGACGTCCTGGTCCGCTGATTCGAAGACAAACTTTAAGAGGAGATCACTATGGAACTTGGACTCAAAGGCAAAATCAAACAGACCTACGAAGAGCTGCAAAAAATCCGATCCGGAAACATATCGGGTCCTGTCGCACTAGGCGGTAAACGGGACGTGAGCCTCGTCGAATACTTGAGCGCCCAGTACCCGGCTGGCTGCGACAAGGAGGGCATCTTCGATGTAAACCATCTGTACGGCGAACTCGGAATCAACCCCAACAAGATGACGGTGAGTCAGCTGATTGATCTGGATCAGGACAGCCGTTGGTTGGTGCCTGAAATCTTCCGGGACGCAATTCGTAAAGGTATCCGCACCTCGCCATTTTATAACAGCCTGGTGGCGGTCAGCGAAAGTGTTAGCCAACCGCAAGTCAACATGCCGTTTCTGGAACTCTCCGACGCCGAGCCCAAGGACACGGCCGAGGGAGAAACCATTTCCAAGGGGAGCATCTCCTACGGCAACAAGACCACCGAGATTTTCAAACAGGCCATCGGAGTCAGCATCAGCTACGAGGCCATTCAGTACACCTCAATCAATCTGCTCACCATTTTCATTCAGGATGTGGGCGTGAAACTGGGTCACAAGCTCAACAACGAAGCTGTCGATGTTCTCATCAATGGCGATCAACCCAGTGGCAGCGAAGCTGCTGCTACGATCGGCGTGTCCACGCTTATACCCCCGGGGCTTACCTATAGAGATCTGGTCTACGCCTGGATCCGTGCGAGCCGTTTGGGTCGGCGCTATGACCACATCGTTACCAGTGAGCGAGGTGCAAACAGATTACTCAACCTGGACGAGTTCAAACAGAAACAAGCTGGAACACCCATTTCATCAATGGTGCTCAATGAGACCCTTCCCAGCCAGAGCCAGGTATTCGTCAGCGGAAGGCTTACTCAGAACCAGTATATTCTGCTCGATCCGCGTTACGCGCTGGTTCAGCTGACGTCGGCCCCACTCAATGTCGAGGGGGACAAAATTATCAGCAAACAGATTCAGGAAGCCTACGCCTCCATCACCACGGGTTTCGGAGTCATTTTCCGGGACGCTCGGGTGATCGTCGATGATTCACTTGATGTGGCAGTCAACGACTTCCCGAGCTGGATGGCGCCTACGATCTAAAGTGAGGAATGAACCATGCCCATGAAATATTTGAAATGCCGCAACGCCGTCATGACCTACATGGATCCGGAGAATCACTTCAAGATTCCGCGAGGTCGTATCGTTCCATATGAAGGAAGTCCGACTCGCACCATGCAGAAATGGATCAGACGTGGTGGACTGATCCTCGTGGATGAAGCGCAATATTTGGCCCAAACAAAGGCCGATCCGTCTTCCACATCGCTACCACAAGTGTTGCCACAGCCGGAAAAATCTCTCATGCCCGAACCAGAGCCTGTCAAAGAAGAGACGCAGGCGGTTCCCGCAGAAGAGGAACAGGCTCCGCCCTCCGCGGACGAAAAACCGAACGAAGAAGAATCTGATTCGAAATCCAAGAAGGCCAAAAAGAAATCTGGAGGTAGCGTATGACTTTGGCCTTCGGCTCCATGCACCGACTGAACCGGATCTTACTCAAGACGAAAGACATTCTGGGCGACGGTGATGCGACACTGACCGATGAGAACAAGAACGCCTCCCTCCAATATGCGGCGAGCTTCTACTCTCTGTACGGCGGAGACGGATCAGAAGCCGTGTATGCGGACAAATCGGATCTGACGATCCTACAATCGGAATTGATCGCTACCGCGTCAGCCATCGAACTCATCAATACCGCAATCTCCTACTATAAAGACGATGTGGTTGAAGCCACGGCTGGACCTGCAGATGCCAAATTCCGTCAGGATAAGCTCGCATGGCTCAAGACCCTTCTCGAAGAATTGGAAAACAAACTTTCCGGACTCAAATCTCAGCTGGGCTACGCCGAGTCTGAGCTTTCCGGACCGCCGGCGCTGCTCAGGAAAGTACGTGCCTGCGGGGATCCACCGGGTGACGTGTGTCCCTGCGATTAAGGATATGACGCATGAGCGATTTACTTTCAAATCAACAGGTCAGCCAGATCCGCAAGGTTTTTCATGACCTGAGCGATACCTTCGCTTTTCCGATTATCATTCGCAGGACGACATTCGCCAACGGCGCATTTCGTACGCTGCCAGCCAACGAGGATTTTTCATTCAACGCCATTCGTGAATTCGTTTCCGAAGGCGAAAACGACCAGTTCCGCAATGACCTCGGTCCCGACGCTGCCCATGAGAGAAAAATATATCTCAACTGGGATGATGTCGAGGCCGCTGGACTTACGGATGCCGATAACAAGGTATTGCTTGATCATAACGACGTCGTGGTCATGGAGAATGAGGTCTACGACATCGTCTCTTTCGGCGGTGTGGCCGACATGACCAAGAAACCATCCTTCGTCTATCTCCAAATCAAAAGACGGTGGGCCGAGGGAGACAACCCATGAGCGAGATGAATGGGCCATGGAAGAATTTGGAACAGGACCTGAACGGATTCGGCCTGAAACTGACGTCGCGTATGCAGCTGGCGACACTTCAGAATGCCGAGCTGGTTCGCAAGGTGCTGGTGAAGCATTTGCAGAACCAAGACTTGTCCTGGAAGCCCTTAAACCCTGCATACCTCGCCTCCAAAAAAAGGCGACATCTGAGCACGGCCACTCTCATTGCCACTTCCCAACTGATGCAATCGATCACGACCGAACTGGCAGGAGATCGTCTGTCCGCTTTCGTCGGGGTGTTGCGGTCCGGTAAACGCAAAGACGGTGAACCGCCCGTTCTGATCGCAGAGATTCATGAATTCGGAAGTCATGCACGGAATATCACGGCACGGCCGCTGTTCCGACCGACTTTCAAAGAGGTCCAGCCTGACGTCGAAAGAGTCTACAAAAAAGCCATTCGCGAAACGCTGGAGAATACAGGACATTGAACATGAGCGCGACGATTCTAAATAGCATCGCCAAATTGCATCAAGCCCTCTACGGTCGCATGGCTTCTATCGCCACTGTGCCCGGGCTTGAATTCCTTGGCTTCGATGACGGCAAGAGCCGTCCAGTGCTTCCCAAGAAAGCCGTGCAGATTTCGTTTGCTGGTTACGATATCGATCGCGGCCGCGTCACTCCGGATGTAGTCACGCCATCGGGATCCACGACGACTCTCATCTATGACGGAGAACCCGTTACGGTATATCCCGAATTCACAGTCAAGAAGCCGCTCCCGCTGGATCTCCTCTATGAGGTCGATGCCTGGTGCTATGACAGCCAGACCGCTTTGGAAATGGATCTGGCCTTGCTGGCCAAATTCCCAGAGCGCGGTGTCCTGACGCTCATGATCGACGGAGCGCCGGCGGATTTTCCCATTGAGCTCGTCGGCATCCAGAATCTGGACGATCTAACCAAAAATATCCGAGAGAAAATTTACCGATTCAAGATCGAAGCATGGGTGACCGGATTCCTGCCGGATCGGGATGGAAAAATAATCACCACGATCGACAGCGAGATTTTGAGAACAACGCGTAGTGATCCTTCGAATCCGGACGGGATCTCAATGCAACAAGTGACCATTCAACCGGACACTGGACCGTAAGGAGCGAAGCGTATGCCAAAGAAAAATAAGGAAGCACCCATTCGAAAAGAGCCGGCCAAGGCCGCAGGCCAGGTTCGCATCATCAACCTGACGCAGAAGACTTTTCCGGTTCCTTATCGGAGTTCCGACGGCACGACCGCCTTTCTGAATCTCCGATTGCAGACGGGTCGTCACGGTCAGGATGCGCCAATACTGCCGCAGACGGCGATTGTTACGGCCACGAAGGCATTGGAACGCAAGAGACTCATCCGGATTGAAAACGTTTAAGGGAGGTTAAGGATTATGCCAACAGGAGCCGCAAAAGTTACATTCACCGAAAGGGATTTGAGTTTCTTCATCCAGGCTGTCACGCAAGGCAGGAACTGCGTGCAAATCACCGCACGCCGTGGACCGGTCAATGAAGTCAAACTGATCGGATCCATGAAACAGTTTCAGGAAAACTACGGACTTCCCATTGACAGTTCGGATTCCGATATCGTGGTTCAACGAGCTTTCGACCGAGGTGCCGTGCTCTACATCAACCGCGTGGCTCATTACACCAATCCGGTCGATGCCACCACGATCACCGCGCTTAAGGCATCGTTGACTCTGCAGGATCAGCAAAGCCGTGACACGTTAACAATCGAGGCGGCCAATCAGGGAGGCTGGGGCAACACCCTCGTGGTCACGATCACAGCCAACGACGTCGACCCCGATCGATTCGATCTGCGGATTGATTATCCAGAGCAATCCGAATTGAGCGAGTCGTACCGGTATCTCACGATGAATCAAGCCGACGCCGAATACTACGCCGTGAAGGTCATCAATGACCAATCCAAACTCGTAAAACTCATTGATCTTGAGGCTGGTGATCCCTTCGAGAGCGACAGTGTCACCGTTGGCATCGACACATTCGATTCGGGTGACGATTTTACGATTAACATCGACGACATTCCTCTGATGGCGTCCTCGTTGAAGGATTCAATCAACGCAACCTCCGGTGACGTGACGGCGACTTCACTCAGTAACGTAATTTCTCTAACCGCCGTTGTGGCTGGCGTGGCCGGAAACGCCATCGCGCTATCAGCTATTACAGGTGGCGGGAATATTTCGGTTTCGGGTGCGAATTTGCTCGGAGGTGTTGATGCGGTAGCGGCAAGCGGCACGATCACTTACGGAATCCCCGCCGATGGGGACACGGTCACGGTGGACGGAAGCATATTTACCAAGGTCCCGGGACCTCCGGGAGCCAACGAATTCAGCAATATTGCCGAACTGACAGCCCTCATCGAGGCACTCGCGAATGTGAACGCCACGGATGACGGGCTGATCATTACGGTGATGGCCGCGAACGCCGGTGCCGCCGGGAACAACATCACAATGGTTTCGGTGAGCGGTGCCGGATTGATTCTTTCGGGAGCGACATTATTGGGTGGCAGCAATGCCATTGCGGCCACCGGTACCGTTACTTTCAGTCCGGATCCAGTAACCGTGGACAATCCGACTCCTGTCGCTGCTACCAATTTGGCAGGCGGCGCGGACGGTTTAAGCGGCCTTGATGACGACGACTGGATCGGCAACCCTGCCACGCGCACCGGACTGTATGCCTTTGACGATATTGATGACGCCTTCGGGTTGGCCTGTCCGGAAAACACATCTCCGGCCGTGATTGCCGCAGGTGTTGCCTACTGCGAAAACCGGGAAGACATGGTGTACTACGCCGAGCCTCCGGCCTCAGTGGATTCCGCCGACGAGGCGATCGACTTTCGTCTTGGGCAAGGCTTGTGGGTTCATTCCGCATTCAATTCCAGTTACGGGGCCATGTATTTCGGCAGACCCAAGATCCGCTCGGCCAAGACCAACGACATTACCGACATCAGTCTCATCGGGGACGTGTTCGGTGTCCATGCCTACAATGACGCCAAGGCCGAGGTCTGGTTCGCGCCCGCGGGCCTGCAGCGCGGTCGGATTCCCAATACCCTCGGTGTTCACTACAACGTGGGAACTCCCGGACGGTCTAGCGAGATGGATGACCTGGTGAACAACCAGATCAGCCCCATCGTGGATTTTTCGGATGAAGGCACCGTCATCTGGGGCGAGCAAACCCTGCAACGGGCACCCAGCGCGCTTCAATCGCTTCATATTCGCAGACTGCTCATCTACATGAGGAAGGCTCTTCTCAAAATTAATCGGATCTACCTCTTCGAGCCGAACGATCCCGTCACCTGGCGGCGAGTCTTCAACCTGATCAACCCCTGGATGGAAGATCTCCTCAAGCGGAGAGCGTTCTACGAATACCTGATCCAGTGTGACCAGGATGCCAAGAGCATCAACGACGCGATCCTGAACACGCCGGAAAGGATCGACCGTGGGGAATTCGTCTGCAGACTCTTCATCAAGCCGACCCGCACGCTCAAATATTTCGGGATCGAGGCGGTGATCACCAAGTCGAACGCGAATTTCAAGGAGCTTCTGGATATCCGCCTCTAAAGAGTTTTTCAGATTGGTAGTGAGACCTAATTTTACCCCGCCTCATAATCAGGGTGAAGGAGGACTCCATGCCAACAGCGACACCTATCAACCCACGCAAGAAATTCCCATGGACCGTCGAATTTGAGGGTCTGGAACCCGCTCTTGTCCAACAGGTCACCATTCCCGGCCTTTCCGTCGAGGTTGCCGAGCACGGCTCTAGCAACATCCTCGTCAAGACCGGTGGCATGGTGAAGGTCGGCGACATCGAGCTCAAGAAGCTCATGTTCATGGATAAGAATGAGAACTGGGCCTACGACTGGTTCAAAAAAGTCAGCGATCCGGAAAACGGCACTATGGGTGTTCCGTCCGAATATAAGCGGAACGGCTACATCATCTTCCACGATACCGATCTCGAAACCATTCTGGAAAAATGGCAGGTCATCGGCTGTTTTCCCAAACAGATCGAGAAGGACGAACTCGACAGAAAATCGAGCGACGACATCATCGAAAAGGTCGTGTTGTCCTGCGACCGGGTGATCCGCTCTTCATAACAGGAGGTCATAGTGACAGACGACAAACCCAAGGGTGCTTTTTCGACGAGTCCCGCACGCGAACAGCGGGAGATCACCTTGCCATCCGGACGGACGGTAACGGTGTTTGAAACCACGGGCGAAGCCGAACGGCTTCTCTCCAGTCTTCAACAAACCCGTGATCTTTCGGTCATCAACCGCTTTTTATCCCTCGTGACAGAAAATCTCGATGGAAAATCGGGGCATCCCACCACGGATGATTTCAACGGAATGCTGACAGGCGATCGGACATTCATCCTGCTTCAAGCGCGGCTTTTGACCCACGGTCGTGAGGTTCATTTCCGCCTGGATTGCGCCTCATGCGGGGCCAAATCTGAGCACGAGATAAATCTGAACGATTGTCTCGATACGATGGAATCGTACCCTCAAGGTGATCAACGGAGCTGCTCCGTCACATTGGGTCCTGGCACCGTTCATTTCGAGCTTTCCACGGGAGAGACAGAACTGCGCATCGCCCGGGTGAAGAATCCTGAAATCAACACGAAGCTTCGTTGCATGAAAATTTGGGAGGAAACCGATCAGGGGAAAATCCCCGTCAACCTTGATGTCTTCAAGTCGAGCTGGATCGCCGAGCTTCGGCGCGTCATCCGCAATGTTGAATGCAAGCTGGATACGACCGTGCGGATCAAGTGTCCCGAATGTGGCACGATGGTCACGGCAGACATTATGGGGAACCTCGATTTTTTGTTCCCCCATTCGACGTAGACGAGGACATCTTCTTTTTGGATTACGGCGGCTGCCACGCCTTGGCGGAAGTCGCTCTCGAAATGCCGACCCGTCTGCGTCGAAAATTCGTCGACCGTTTGACCCGCCAGCTCGAATACGAGCGGCAGGAAATCGAACGATCGGGAAGGAAAGGCAGGCGCTGATATGGCAACCGATTTAGGTCTGGGCATTACCGTTTCCCTTAAGGATCAATTCTCATCTGCTTCCAAGAATGTCTCCAGCTCCATGAGTGGCATGCGGCAGAATGCCCAGGACACGGTCGCGACTATGCAACGGATGCAAGGCGCGATCACGGCCGTCGCCGGTGCAGCCATCTTCATGGCCAGCCGCAGGGCCTTCGGATCCGTCGTGGATTCCGCCTCCAGCTTTCAGAAAGCCATGGCCGAGGTCTCCACCCTGGTCGACACTTCCGCCGTGAACATGGCAGCTTTGAGTGACGAAACGCTGCGCCTTTCCAAAAAATTTGGTTTCTCTGCCTTGGATCAAGCCAAAGGTCTCTATCAGGTTCTCTCCGCTGGCATCGGTGATACTGCCCAATCATTGCATGTCATGGACGTTGCCAACCAGGTGGCCTTGGGAGGTGTTACCGACGTGACAACCGCTGTTGATGGACTCACGACCATCCTGAACGCTTGGAAGCTCAAATCCAGCGACGCTTCGGATGTGGCAGACACGCTCTTCACCACCATGCGGCTTGGCAAAACGACGATTCCCGAACTCTCCAATTTCATTTTTCAGGCGGCTCCGCTTGCCAGTGCTTTGGGCATTTCTCTGGAACAACTCGGGGCCTCCATCGTCACCATGACAAAGCAAGGAACCAAGACACCGATCGCCATGACCCAATTGCGCAACGTTATGGCGGCCATCATCCGTCCGTCCGATGATTTACAGAAAGTCTGGAAGAGCCTTGGTTTTTCCTCCGGAGAGGCCGCGATCAAAAGTGTAGGTCTTCAGCAGGCTCTGGCTGGCCTGGTCGAAAAAACCAAGGGGAGCAAGAGCGCCCTGATTCAGCTGTTGGGTTCTCAGGAAGCGGTGCAGGCGGCCTTGCAACTCTCGGGCGACAACACGACCTCGTTCAACCAGACCATGGAAGAAATGAAGAATAAAGCGGGAGCAGCCTCCGTTGCCGTAAGTAAGATGCAGAACACCCACGATAATAAAATCGCCCGAATGAAAGCCAGTCTCGAATCCCTTAAAATCACGATCGGCAACAGGCTCCTCGTTGCCATGGAGCCCGTCATCACAAAGGTCGGCGAATGGGTGAACCGTATTGACGCCTGGATGGCCAAGCATCCCAAAATGGCGAGTCTCATCGCCGGTAGCCTGGGCGTCATAGCGCTCTTGGGCATCGCCCTCGGTGCCGTGGCTGCCGTGATGGGACTGATGGCCCTGGTCAGCGTGCCCGTGCTGATCGTCTTCGCCAAGATCGTCGCGGTCGTTGGCTTGGTTATCGGGGCCTTCATGCTTCTGAAGCCCATACTCACGAAGCTTTGGCAGGATAATCAGGATATCGTGCAAGGAATCAAGGCGGCCTGGGACTGGTTTGTCGCCAACCTCTGGCCCGTTATCCGGAGTCTCATCGCCGCCTTTGTCCAATTCGAAATCGCCGTCTGGAGCACGGTCTTCCGGGGCATCGGGCGGACGATACAATTTGCCATCAATATCGTTCGCGCATGGTGGTCTGAGACCAAAGCCAATCTACAGCTGATCATGGATCTCTGGACGATCTTCAAGGAAACAGTCAGTCCCATCACGCAATTCGTGGTGAGAATCTTCGAGAAATTCAAAACGGGTATCGGCGAAGCGATTAGCGGGGTCGTTGGATTTATTCAGGGCCTCATCGACAAGATCGTCGAATTCTTGAACAAGATGCCGTTGGTCCAGAAGTCGTTCGAGGTGATTGGAAAAGCCTTTCGATTCGGAAAGAAAATCTTCGGGGATCTGACCGACAATATCACCGCCGAGTTTGACGAGATCAGTCATTCGATCGAGAACAATCGGAGCGGCATTCATCAACTGGCAGAAAATATCCGCAACAAGAATTCCGTGCCTTCCGCTCTTGATGGAACCACGGTAGGTCTCGCAACAGGTCAACAATCGGCAGATCTCAATATGAGCCCGATTACCACGTCGCCGAATCAATCCGATATGTCGCTCACTTCGCTACAATCGCGGAACATCACGCTGGCCGCGACCAAGAATCCGAACACATCCAACACCGTTCCGGAAATTACAAACCAGATCAATGTGCCTCCCGCCAAGATTACGCCGGCGGACATTATCCTCGACAAGCAGAAGATCGGCAAAGTGGTCTTCGAGATGCAGCAATTACAAACTGTGAGGAGCAACTGATGGGACTCGGTGCTTTCAACATTTTTGGCTCGAAAGATTACTACCTCGATTCCATGCGTGTTTCGGCAGCTTCGACGGTGAATGAATCCCTCGGCAACGGGATCGCGTCGGATCTTTTCTACGGCGTTCTCGCCCAGGGCAACGGAGGGATCGGTTTCGTCCGCAATCTTCTGCGTAACCACGGATTCCTGGTCGATACCGTCACGCGGGAACGGCTCGTTTTCCAATACAACGTCCAAGGACGGGAAAGCGGCGGTGCCAATTACGCGAACCACGAGGTGTTGGCGAGATCGGTACCGCAATATCACTACAAGGGCGGCAAGGAGCGGACGCTGGAGTTGCCGCTCACCTTCACGATGCAGGAACGGTCGCGCAATGACATACGCCGTGCTGTTCGATTCCTTCAGGCGCTGGCGTATCCTGATTACTCTCAAAATTCCGAGGCGAGTCTCGCTCCGCATCCCGTCGTGGTCATCCAAGGACGACTTTACGCGCAGGACATCTGGCTGGTTCGTGATTTTAATGTTCAATGGGGCAATGCCATGGATCCGGTCACCCAGCTACCCAGCGAGGTGCAGGTCAACATCACGCTGATCGAGATGCGCACACGCGGCAAATCCTACGACGAGGTGATCCGGTTATGAAAATACGCGTTGATTCCCTCTACAAATTTGCAACCGCGTATTTCGACGAGGTTCAAAAGGAATACACATGGGGCATTGCCGATCCGCCTCCCGTCATCAAGAGGGACGATGACCAATTTTACGTCTGGCGCGAAAGCGACCGAATGGATGTGCTCGCCTACAAGCTCTTAGGGGATCCCCGGTATCTGTTCTTCATCATGCACTACAACAACATCCCTAATGCCATGAACATGGCCGACTTCGTCGGAGTGAGTCTACGCATCCCCAGCCGGGACACGCTGGAAAGGATTTATCTCCATGCCCGGTAATCTCCCGATCATCGCCCGCGTCGTCGCTAAAGGACAGCCTCTGTCGCTGGGACTCGGTGTTCAGGTCTTCCAATTCCAGTATGAGGACAGCGAAAAGGAAGATGATCTTTTCACGGTCACTTTCAGCGATCCGTTCCACACACTCGTGGATTCTGATCAGTTTCAGGAAGGCACCGAATGGATCGTGCAATGGGGATTCGCTGGAAAGTTGCATCCGCCGCGCAAAGTCATCGTCAAACGTCCTCGTTTTGCTTACGGCCAGGTGGAAGTTCAAGCCCTCGACAAAGGATCGGCTCTCAAGCTGGAAGAAAAATGGACCACCTACAAAAAAACAACGGCCCGACGAATTCTCGAAGAGATCGCTACCGACTACGGTCTGACACTCGATATGGACCCGTTGGAAATGGATATCCCGTTTCTTGCAACCGGAGGCCGGACGCCTTTCGATCTTCTCAAATATATCGCCTCGCGTACCGAGGATCATGTTTTCAAGGTGATCGGCGACAAGCTGCAGTTCAAGAAGCGGGATCTGAACGCGCCGCCTGTGGCACGCTTCGCCTACGCGCCAGGTCGCGACTCGCGCCTTATCTCCTTCGATATTCAGATCAAGGATCAGGACAATGCGAAGAGCTCTCTGCAGACAACTGCCGTGACCGTGGATCCTTTCACTCATAAGACAAAGAGTTTTTCTGCGGATGAAGGTACTTCACCGACTTCAAATCTGGGAAACGTGCGCGTGACCCGGAACTATGTCACGTCGTTTACCGACACCATCATCAAGGCTATCGGCGCTTCGGTTCCGCATAAAAACCTCGGCAACAGCACCGGTAAAACGCTGGCGCTTCCCCCAAAGGAAGACAAAGAACTCAAAGCCATCGCATCGGGACACCGACACGGAGCACTTCTCGATAACGTGGAGGCGAACTTCGAGATTTCCGCCGCGCCGGATGACCCCTTCCTCAAAAGCGGTAGTCTGATCGAAATACGAGGTATAGGCCGCAAGTTTTCGGGCATGTACCAGATCGTTTCCATCCGTCACGATCTGACCGACGGTTACAAATACTCCATTGTCGGAAAACGCAATGCTATGGGGGCGACCGGTAGCAATCCGGTCAGCGGCATTCTGAACGGCCCAATCAACATCAAAAACGCTTTCGAGAAACTCGTCGACTTTGCGGAAACTACGGTCGTCGGATCCATTTCAGGATTCGTTTACGGACAGAAAGGACGGGTGCTCTAAACATGGGCGATACTCCCACAACCGTTCCCGCTCTGATGGATATCGTTCGCAAGTACGGCTTCGAATATTTCGGCGTCTACTACGGAAAATATCGCGGCATCGTGACTGACAACAAAGATCCGGAAAAACTCGGACGCCTCAAAGTCAGCGTCCCACAGGTAAGCGGCAAGAATATCATGGAGACCTGGGCATGGCCTTCGGGACTCGTGGGAGGCGATGATTTCGGAGCTTTCTTTATCCCGCCCAAGGGGGCCGGAATCTGGGTGACCTTCGAGAACGGTGATCCTAACCACCCGATCTGGGAGGGAGGCCACTGGGCGCGTGGCAAAACACCGGAGGTCGCCAAACGGGCCACACCGGACAACCGTGTTTTCCAGACCAAGAACTGGATCATGGAAATGGACGACCAGGAGGGCTCCGAAAAATTCAAGATCACCGACCGGAAATCGGGCAATCATTTTCATTTCGATTCCGCCACAGGAAAACTGGATCTGAAAGTGACCGGTGATGAAAGCACGGAAACGGGTGGCAACCGAAATCGGAACATTTCGGGAAACAGTAGTGAGACGGTTTCCGGCAATAAAAGCATTTCCTGCGTGAATTTTTCGCTCTTCGCCACGGGTAATTCGACGATGACTTTCGGAAGCAGCACCGTGACATTAAGCCCTTCGGAAATCTCGTTCAACGTGGGTGGGCATACCCTGGTCATCAACGGCGGCGGCGTACACATTGATGGCCGGGAATTCATTTCTCACAACCATTCGGGTGTGGACCCTGGCGGTGGCAACACGGGAGGAGTCAACTGATATGGCGCTTATCGCCGATTACGGCCTGACATTCCCCCAACGAAGAAACGCCAAGGGGTTCATCGAATTCACGGGCGATATCCGGACACTCGTCCGCGAATCCGTCTACCAGATCCTTGGCACGCGGGTCGGCGAACGGATCATGGTACCGGAATTTGGATCCCGATTACCGGAGCTTCTTTTCGAACCCATCGACGAGATCACGGTGGCACTGGCCCGCGTCTATGTCATCGAAGCAATCGAGAAATGGGAACCAAGGGTGGAACTGAACGAGGTTGTCGTGACCGTCAATCCTGATTCGGGCTGGGTGGAGATTTTCGCCGACTACGTAATCATCAACCGAGGGATCGTCGACAGCGTGGCGGTCGCGTTCCCCAGATTCGTCGGGTAAACTATGCCAACGTTCGACAATATAGAATTCCGTGCTTTTGATTATGATGGTTTCAAAGACTCCCTCTTTGACATCGCCAGAACCCATTTCCCCGAGTGGACCGACGTGCTGGAATCCAACCACGGCGTCATGTTCATCGAATGGCTGTCCTTCATTTCGGCCAATCTCGCCTGGATGCAGAACTACCACGCGAGGCAACATTTCGTGCCTACGGTCAACGAGGCGAAGAATCTCACGAAGCTGGCCAAGCAGTTCGATTATCATATTCCCAACAACGTCGCGGCCCTGGTGGATCTAACTTTCAGTACCGAGGATGGTGATCCGCTCACGAATGATCTCATCATACCCAAGGGAACGCAGACCCGCACCACCGGTGAAACCAGTCTTATTTTCGAGACCACATCTAATCTGATCATCCCGACGGGTGCGGCATCCGGCATTGTCGCTGGCCGTCACCAGGTGACCCGAACGGAGAGTGAAACGAGTGACGGAAGCTCCGACTACCGATCGACATTGCATTACAATCCTTACATCGAAGACACCATGGAGGTAACGGTCGCCGGAGTACCATGGGTGGAGGTCGACAATTACCTCGATTCCAACGGGAACAGCGAACACTTCCGTCTTGAGGTGGATTCCGAAGGCATACCCACGGTCATCTTCGGGGACAATACCAACGGCAAGATTCCGCCTCCGGGTGACACGATCGCTTATACCTACAAGGTGGGCGGCGGTGCTCAAGGCAATGTATCTCCCGGTACGATCACGATTCTGGACACGACTTTCACCGATACCGGAGGCAATCCGATTTCGTTGATCGTCAACAATGTCTCCGCGTCCCAGGGCGGAGTCGATCGCGAGGATATTGAAACTTCCAAAATCCGGATCCCCAAATCGATCGGAGCCAAAGAAGTCACGATCGATTATCAGGATTTCGAGGCGGTGATCACCAGCGTCGCCGGCGTAAGCCGGGTCCGGATCCTCACCGTCAACGACAATCCCTACATCGAAGAAAATACCGTACTCGCGGTAGTGCTGCCTGAAACCACGGATACCTTGACCCAGGCGCTCGAGAACCAGATCGAAACGGCTCTGTCGAACAATCCACCGCCGTTGACTCAACGACTCATTTTGACGGGTCCGCAACTGGTGACGATTCCCATCGAAGTCCGCGACCTGGTTCCCAGCAGCGAATTCTCGACTGACGTGGGCGTCTCCTCGACCGCGAGCATCACATTACTGGATAACACCTTTGATGTCGGAGACACGATCACCGTCAACGGCCACGATTTCGTGGTCGGCATCGATTGGCTGGCTGGAGGTGATCTCAATTCGTCGGCCAGTAATCTGGCTACTGCGATCGAAGTGGCTTTGCCGGAAATTTCTGCTCAGGTAAACGCGGCGACCATTGATCTGACGGTACGAACCCCTGGAGCTCACGGAAACGATTACACGTTGTCGATGGCCGATTTCGTCACGGCCAACTTTTCCCTGTCGGGCGGTAATTTTGTCGATGGCGAAGATTCTTTCGTTCAAGCCGGCATCCGGACCGCGCTTGAAAAGTATTTCGGGCGCGAGAATACCGATGAGGACGGTCAATACACGATTGATTTTGGCACCACGGTTTATCGGAATAGGATCATCTGGCTGATTCAGGACGTTGAAGGCGTGGAAAGTTTCAATCTCGTGTTACCGCCCGCGGATACCATTCTCGATATCAACCAGTTTCCGAACCACAGTCTGATTTTCACAACGTCTTGAGGCGATGTCATGTCCGATAAGGAAAAAAATCTGCCTCCGAAAATATATCACCAGAATGATCCGGACGGCATTCTCGACCTTTGGAAAACGCTCGCGAGCCAGATCTCCGATGACTTCCGCTCTTTCATCGCCGCCTACGATGAGCTGGTCGATCCCGATACCTCTCCCATGATCTTTGTGGAACTGATGTTGCGGCAACTGGGTAATCCCTTCCGAAGCTATCCCCTGACCGATACGCAGAAACGTAAACTCGTGAAGCTTCTTATCCCCATGTACAATCAAAAAGGTCTGGGAAAAGAAAAAGGCATCGTGACCGCAGCCCGGTTTCTACTCGGCATGGAAGTGGAAATCATCGACCCTCATGCATACCCAGAGGACGGCTGGCATGTGGGCGTGAGCGAGATCGGTCTTTCCACCTATTCGGGCGGCCGTCGCGTTTATTGTAATCTGCTCAAATGGACTGAAGTTTTTTCGGAAGCCGAGTGGATCAAATCCCTGATCACCGTCACCCCGCAGGTCATTACCGGACCCACTCCGTGGGGACGTGATGCCGACCAGATGGACATGAGCACACCCGGGGCCTTGATTTATCAGGATGCGACGCCGCTTCTGGCCGCCAATCAACCATTCACCGGTTCCATCTGGCTCAAGGCCGACATGCCGGGAACGCTTACTTTCACCATCCAGTCGGTCGACAACCCATTGGATCAAACTGAAGGGATACTTGCCGTCACATCGGAATGGCAGCGCTTTGTCGTTCAGCACCAGTGTTTCCCCAATGCTGCAGGCGATGTCCGTTTTCTCCTGAAATCCGATGCCGGTTTCGCGGGAGACTTGTATGCCTGGGGTGCCCAAATGGTCCGGAGCGACGATCCGGACACCCCGTATGCGCCGAGAACGGACGATGCCGACGATTGCGATCGCCCCGGAGCGTGGGCCTTCCATTTCTTCATTCAGACTCCGCAAATTCTCACCAATGACGAGCGGGATCTTCTCCACGAAATCGCCGATTTCATGAAGCCGGCCCACACCCATTACGGGATTCTGGAGCCCGATGACCCGGGTTTTGTGGATCATTGGGAGGTTGGAGTTTCGGAGGTCGGCGTAAATACCTACGTACACTGACAGGTGCGCACGTATGGATAAACATAACTGGTACTACCGATTTCTCGCCGATACCGACTGGCTGAACAGCCACCACGGCGATATCAACAACGCCCTCTGGAATTTCATGCTCGAAATTACGGAGAACACGGGCGCTGTTTATGGCCTTGATGTCTCCGAGCGCGGGGCCGGGGCCAATTTCTCAGTCGATGTCGGTTCGGGTGTCGCTTACGACACTTACGGCCGACGCATCCTCAACAACGCGACCACCAACGTCCCGTTCGCCCAGGATGTGAACGGAAACAATATCGAGGTCTTGAATCCGGGAAACGAGCGGATTGTTTCCATCTATGCCTATTACCACATCACGGATTCGAGTCCCGCTATCGACGGTTTCGGCAATACCGTATTTGAAATTACCGCTGAAGATGTCGAGTTCAAACTTTATCAGGGAGCCGAGGCCTTGGCCGGAGTGGCGGTCCCTGCACCGAATCCCGGCGACGGTGGCGTCCTGCTCGCGCATGCGACTATCAGTTTCGGCGACATCACCGTCAACAATCCCCAAATCGATACTTCCGTAAAAGAGGAACTGACGATCTTGGGCTTCAGCGGTTTTGTCCATGACACCGGCAATGAGACCATCGACGGCGATTGGAGTTTCAACAACGGATCCACGATCACTTTTTATTCCGACAACGGAGTTACTCAAACAATTCACATCGACGGATCGAACGGGAATATCACGACCATCGGCACAGTGGACGGTGTCGACATCAGCAATCACGATCACAGTGGTCCCGGTCAAGGTGGAACAGTCGATCATGGGGATCTCACGAGCATCGGGGTCTATACCCACGCCACCATTGATGCGCACATCAATGACGCCTCGATTCACTTTACCGTCCCTTCGATTGATCACGGTTCGATTTCCGGTCTGGGCGATGACGATCATCCGCAATACACCCATAAAGATCAGAATGAGACCATCTCCCAGGTCTGGTTGCACAACGCCAACATCGATATGGCGGGCGGTGCCCTCGTCGACGGGGTCGATGTCGGATCTCATAATCATACCGGAGGCGCGAACGGGCCGGTATTGGATCACGGCACCTTCGCCGGTTTGGGCGACGACGACCACCCTCAATATGCTGCTATCGCTCAAAACGAGACGATCAACGGCTCGTGGACTTTCAATAATCCGGTAAGCGGTCAGAATCCTGTGGCAGCCTCGCATCTGGCAACCAAAGCTTACGTGGACGCCAATGCGGGTGTTTCAGATCACGGGGCGCTCTCGGGTCTCGGTGATGATGACCACACGCAATACCTCCATCTCAACAAAGGTGGACAAACACTCCAACAAAGCTTGGCCGTCGCCGGAGGAGCGACCATCGACGGGATCAATATCAGCATCCACACCCACTCATTCTCTCTGGGCAGATCATTCGGCGTGTATGGCAAGCAAACGCAGAACATTGAGACGGACGACATTCTCACCATCGGAGGTTTCACCGCATCGGACATGCCCGTATGGGGAATCTGCCAGATCGATATGACCCAAGGCGGAGGCGGATTTGATAGCGACAACAAGGCGTGGATAGGAGGCCCCGGACAACAGGTCTTCAACGGAAACGTGTGCCCGACGTCGCCTTCCTACAATGGAGGAACCAGCAATTGGGAATTCCGAGTACGGCAACGGGCCGGTAACGAAAGTATCGTGTGCGCCTATAACCGCAGCGTCATTGAGTGCACCGACAATACCGGAGGACCAAGCTAATGGCAAAATGCACCTATTTTTTTGACAAGATCACGAATCAAATTATCGGTTCCCACTCACACGCCGAAAGGGATCAAGACGGATCAATCATACCCGCTGATTCCGACATCGCAAACGTATGGGAGAATATCCGTCAGGGCACCATGTGGCCACATCTGCTGGAAAAAGTGACGGATCAGGATCCGGCAAACATGGACTATCTGGTCACGGAGGATATGCCCCACGGCTACAACGAATACAAACCCTCGAAACTTGAATCCGAAAATCGACTCGAGCGGCGACCTTACTTCGAACTCACCATCGCGGATAACCATTCGGCCGTCATGAAATCCGAAGAGCGGAATACACATCGCTTCTACGAAATAGACACGACCGGCGGAGTCACGCTCGACATGGAGGTGCGCGTGAAAACCACGCAAGATACTGTCGAAAAGCATGATGTAGATCGTGCGGTAAAAGGTATCAGCGGCGAATTTCTTGTTGAATGTTCGGCGGGTCGCCTTGTTCCGAGAGACGGTAAGATCACGATGACGAAAAGTTTCGCCACTTTTCAATGGCATCTGCCGGACACGACAGCAAAAGAACTGGCGCGATGTTTTGTCAAAGATCCGAAAGGTGAAATCCTCATCTCAAAAAGTTTACGGGTGAATTGTTGCTGACATGAAAAACGGAGATTGGAAATTCTGGTTCGCCATCATCGGCGCGTTGCTCACCGCTTCGGGAATGTTTTGGGAACTCAAGGTGCAGCTAACCCGTACGCAGGTTGAGGTCGAGAACATCAAGCAGGATGTCGCCTTCATCAAACAAAGGATCGAAAGCCACTATGCAAGTGACGTCGCATTTCAGCCTTGAAGAATTTCGTTGCGGGGATGGCACGCCGTATCCCTCCGCTTGGGTCACGTCGCGGCTCAGACCCTTGTGTGAGCAACTGGAACTGATCCGTATCCTGTGTGGCAACCGGAGCGTCACGATCACGTCGGGTTACCGAACGCCCGAGTACAACCGCAAAGTCGGAGGCGTGAAAAACTCTCAACACATTGAAGGCCGCGCGGCGGATATCAAGATTGAAGGAATGCCCGCTCGCACTGTTGCACAGAAAATTCTCGAAGCCGTTTCCGCGAAGAATCTTGGAGTGAAGGGAATTGGATCCTACGCATCATTCACGCATGTAGACATCCGCCCTTCAGAAAGATTGGCTTACTGGTTTGTGAAATCAAAAACCTGAAGGAGGATCCTGTATGGAACAAGACATTCTCGAAAGATGCGTGACTTACTTCACGCATGGTGGACCGATCGAATGGATCGGCGGCGGCATCACCATCGGCACATTGCTTCTCACCACGTTCACCAAAATAAGCGTGCCGGGAATCATTAAGGCGATTGCCAGACACATCATGGAGCTGCGCTCGGGTAACAAAATGCGTCTCAAGTAGGTCCTTTTTTGCTCATGGGTGACGCAAACACGTCATAGGTGATAAACATCTGAATTTATTAAGTTTTTAGTCTTTTCAAATGATTCATTTCAGGTAAGATGTTTTTCGGATGAATCATGAAATCGACTGTTTCGGCTACCTCTTTGACGAAAACCTCGCTCCCTGTCGCGAACACTGCCAGGCGCGCCGCGAATGCCGCGAAACCCTCGCTAAAAACCTGCGCCAGTCCGGAGCTGAAATATTCGAGAGCCGCAAACGTCGGCTCCTTTCCCAAAGTGCTCGTCTCGCCAAGACGATCACAAATCCCCAAAGCCTGACCCCAGAAATTTCCGAAACTGTCAGCCGTGTCGTGGAAATTCTCGGCACACTTCAACTCAAAGCCGTTTTCAAGCGCTACTACATCGCATTCAAAGATGCCGAAGGGCGGAGCCAATTGCATGTTTCGCGCTTCCATTCGGAGACCCTGCACAAATTGGTACGTTTCGTGAGGCCCGTCACGCCTTCGCTATTTCCCGAATCCTTCCGTCACGTCGTCAGCCACGAAACCATTTGCGGACAACGTTATTTTACAGGTGAATCTTTGAGCGATCTGAGTGGGGTCGTAAAGGTCTACCTTGAGGGAGGTACGTGATGGAATCGATCCGAGTCTGGTTCGTTGGCATCCTGTCATTTTTGGCAGGCTGGGGCTTGTCTCTTTTTTTGCTGAAAGAAGTCTTTCGGCGGAAGGAACTGAAAATCAAAACACTGGAGGAGAAACTTTATGGACGCAAAGGAACTGAAAATGCTGCTCGACCACACCGGAAGCCGCATCGTGGGAAAATTCATACGGGATCAACAAAGCCTCATCGACACTTTCAGGGCTGAAGTGTCGCGCTCGTTGGATACGCTCTATCCGACATTGGTAAAATCACTCGGGGTCAAGGATGCCCCCACTGAGGCTAAAGAGGCGGCAGCGGCCGCTTCGGGCACGGAGGTCTGACATGGCAAAGCCGCAGGTCGTCTCGACCGATATGATTATCCGTATCGCAGAACTGACGGGGCTTCATCAGTATGAAGTCCGGCTGGTTCTGGTGTCGATGATCCAATGCATGATGAACGATCTGGCGCTGGGAAAGACGGTGCATTTCCTGTCGCTTGGAAAATTCTGGCTGAAACATGTCCCGGCGCGGAAAGGTTTCAATCCGTACCGTCGGATACCGGCCGATTATCCGGAAGGATTTGTTCCTAAATTTACCTGGGGAAGGCGAGCTTATGAATTCATCCGCAGTGAAACGAGAAAACATCTCCTGGGAGATCGATCACCTGCATGAGAGCGTGCGGCGATTTCTTGAGGGAGATAAAACCGCCTTCGAGGCTATCCGCCTGCATCTGGAGCCGATCGTCCACTCGGTGGTCAATGCCAGTCGTCATCGGATTTTTCTCGATCAGGTCGAGGACATCCGCCAGGAATGCTGGATCGAGGTTATTCAGAAACTATCGCTCTGGGATCCGCTACGGGGAAGCCTGCGCAGTTTTATGTACCGATGCGTTTCGAATTGCGTTGCCAGCTATTTCAGGCGCTGCAAGTATTTCTCGCATTTTATTCCTTCGGAAGATGCGCACGAACAACTTACCACGATGCCGGAAGAATCTCTTCAGGCCGCGGACCTCGATATCTGCCTGCGAATCCGTTTCAACACGCCGGTATCGCGATACGTGATCCATCGGGTGGCCATCGCGGTTTATTTGCGCGTGTTTGAGCGGAGCCGGAACGGTTTCATCAAGGATGTAGCACGGATCGCTGTCATTCCGCCCAAGCGGGCGGAGTTTCTCATCAACTATGCCGTGGTAACATTGCGTCGCCACGGGCTGGAACAGAAGATTACGGAGGAAGGATGGAGTCAAAATTTCCTGAGCTGGGCCTGAAGGAACTCATTTTCTATCTGTATCGCGATACCCTACTGCCGGAAATGTACGATCTCTTGGGCGAGGAGGAAACGCTCAAACTTGTTCTGGTTTTCGGCGGCATGAAGATTTCCATTCCTTCCATGAAGGAGATCAACGATCTCAAACGCAACATCGATGTCTTCCTGTCGCTCTCGTATTCGCAGGGCCATGAGACGCTACAATTCCTAGCCGACAAATACGACGTGACCGACGTCTGGATCCGCGCCGTCTACAAGAAAATGCACCGCGAGTATCCAAAAATCCTGCAGCACCTGCAGGAACTGCGCGCAATGGATCCCGTTCACATCACAACCAGAAGGAACCCTGTTCATGGCAGCAAGGAAACGCAAAAGAACTAAACCCAAGGGAGCCGCCGAGGCTCTCGTGAGGCAATTGGGTGTGAAGTACAAGGAAGACATGATCATCTCATGGCATTGTAGCGGGGGCGTGTTGAGTGGTGAACGTTTGAGCCGCGAGGACCTCGGTCGTCGCATTGGCGTCTCGGAATACATGATCCTGAAGCTTCTCGAGGGAATCGAGAAAAAATTTGTGAAAATGTTCGAGAACCAAAGCATCATCCGTGACCGGGTGTTCGTCATGGCTGCAACCTTGATGCACCAGCTACGGGAAGATCGCGCACGGGCGGTCCTTCACACCGACCAATTGGACAAGCAGATCGAGAAAACATCGAAAATGTACGACACCGCCTGGGAGATGGCCGAAGGCACCTATACCGAATACAATCGCAAGCGGCACATTCTCGAGAGCCTGATGGCCCATCTCAGAGCCTTGAACGGGCTGAGGACCGAGAGCATACGGGTCATGTCCCAAACCTCCAGCGCCATGAATCAATTCTTGAGCCTTTTCTCCGGTGGCAAAGGGCATCTCCCCATCGAAGATCTTCCCGATACCGAGACCGGCGTCCGTTACCTTGATTATACGGCCGCCATCCGAGTGATCGAGACCAAGGCCGAACCGATCCTGCCCCGGCAAGACTCGAACGTTTCGATCCCCATCGGACACAACCCGAATGCCGGCTTCGAGGAACTGGAACCCTTGAGGAAGTAACGACGTGTATGTCCAACGCCAGGGAAACGATTATGTATGAGTCGATGTCTGACACAGGCCGAATTTCAGGAAATCCTCAAGTGTCGTCGGTCTCCGGCGTACTTCATCAACACCTACGGCTTTTTGCGTGATCCCATTCGGGGCAAGGTTCCTTTTCGTCTCTACCGATTCCAGGAAATCACTTTCGCCCAATTTCTGAAAAGTAGTTTCAATATCATTCTAAAAAGCCGGCAGATGGGCTTGAGCTGGCTCGTGGCGGGCTATGCTCTGTGGATGTGCCTTTTCTTCGAGGAAAAGAAAATTTTGATGATCTCCATCAAGGACGCCACGGCCAAGGCGCTTCTCAAGAAGGTGCGCTACCTCTACAGCCATCTTCCGCCATTCCTGCAGGCGGAACTCGTCGATGACAACATGTCGAAGATGTCATTCGTGACCGGAAGCGAAATCGAATCGGTTCCGACATCGGAAGAAGCTGGTCGTTCCGAATCGCTCTCGTTGCTCATCATCGACGAAGCAGCATTCGTACGTTGGATCGAAGACATCTGGCAGGCGTCGTTTCCCACACTCAGCACGGGCGGCTCGGCGATCATTCTGAGTACGCCGAACGGCATGGATAATTTTTACTACGAGCTTTGGACCCGTTCGCTGGAGGGCAAGAGCCTTTTCAATCCAGTCCGGGTCCATTGGTGGTACCACCCCGAACGGACGCAGGCCTGGCTCGCCATTCAGAAGGCGAACATGAGCGCCTCGCAGCTGGCGCAGGAAGTCTACGGTGACTTCGTAACCACGGGCAACCTCGTGTTCGACGTGGCCGCTTTAAGGGCCTTGCAGGAAGAATGTTCGATGATCGTGCCGATCGAAACGCGTTTCACCGACGAACAGGATCAGGACTTTCCCTGCGGGCAGTACATTTTCGAGAAGCCCAAGGCCAAGACCGATTACATCCTCTCTGTAGACCCCGCCAAGGGAGGCGCTGGCGATTATCATGCGGCGCATATTTTGGAACGTCACACCGGCAAACAGGTGGCGGAATATCGCACGCGCATTCCGCTGGATGTCTTCAACCATAAAATCCTCGAACTGGGAGCCGAATACAACAATGCTCTTGCTGCCATCGAAAACAACAACATGGGCATCGCCACGACTCTATTTTTTCAACACCACGATTATCCACGCATCTACGAGTATGTGAACCCACTCAAACCGGGAAGAACCGAGCCCGGCTTTCCGACTAATTCCCTGACACGGCCGCTTTTGATCGACGAGCTGGATAAGAGCCTGCGCGAGGGGGTCGGCGGCGTCCAAGGAATCCGCACCGTCAACGAGCTTCTAAATTTCTGCTGGTCCCGATCGGGTAAGGCCGAGGCCCAGAGCGGCAAGCACGACGACCTGGTAATCGCCCTGGGGATCGGGCGATACGTTCGACAACACAGCGTTAGAGAAGTGGATTTCCCCGTGATATTGGCATGAAACTTAAATTCTTGAAATCCATTGGGTTTAATGCCATTATCCAACACAATGTTTTTGCTGAGAAAAATTCTGCCCACTGTCGCTATCATCCTCTTCGTCGCCTTTTCTTTCATATCAATTGAATGGCACACGGATCATGATCTCAATGCAAAAGCTCCGGCGCATCATTGCTGCCTGCAATGCTGTCCTTCTCATCATCTGGCACCTACCCCGGAACATAAGGTTTCCATTGGTGGCCTCGCGTCCATTAGCCGCTTCGTTGCTTACCATTCTCAGTTTCATTCGGATTTATTCCCTTCAAGGATAGATCGTCCCCCGATCGCCTAAAATTTCCATTCTTCCGTAAGTATTAAATTCAATCAAAGCGATGCTAGCGAGTCATACGTGCGGATGCGATTCGCATCTCGTAACGGCTTTGAAGCAACCGGGAACAGGTGTCACTATGCGAACTTCATCAAAATTGTGGGTGTTTGCCGTCTGGACGGGAATATTTTTGACAGGCGCTCCACCACTCTTCGCCGAAGAGTCATGTCGGATCCAAAGCGCTCAGGACATTCTGAATTGTGCGCTCAAAAACCATCCGGAAGTCCAACTCTCAGAATCGAGCCTTGAGCGTGATAAATTGCTCAAGTCCATTGCCAAACAAAGACCGAACCCCGAGGTGAACTCAAGCCTGATGTCCGGTCAAACGGGGGGTAATAGCGGACTGAATACGGAATTCAGCATTCTGCATACGATAGAGTTGGGAGGGAAAAGAAAAAACCGGATCAAACAAGCTCTGGCTAGCGAAAATCTAACTCAAGCCCAACTCCTTGAATCAAAGGAACTCACAGCCCTAAACACAACGCTTGCCCTTTACCGATTGCGACAGATCCGGTCTGAACTGACCGCAATCAACGAGGCCCTTTCTACGTTTGAAAACATCAAATCCAATTACAAGAAACGTCCCAAGCTGGCGCCGGAACAGGAGGTCTCTTCAACGGTGTTCAGCCTGGCTCTGGATGAATACAAACTCAAAAGGGCCAATCTGCTTCAGGAGCAAGAGTCACTGAACAAATTTATGGAACTGGCAACAGGACTGCATCAAGACACCATTAAAAAATATCTTCCGGGACGAAAACACAGCTGGCCCAAATTTCAAGGCGGCCTACAGAATATCATCAATTCTGAGCTGGCCAAGGCCGAAGCCGAAAAAATATTGGCCGAGGCCAATATGAAGCTGGCCAAGAGTAATGCCTGGCCTGATTTCAAACTGGGACCCGCTCTCCAGACACAATCAGGGACACCAGGCAACCAGATCGCCGCTGGAGTCAATATTTCCCTTGGGCTTCCCCTATTGAGTCAGAACAGAGGCGGCATCGGGTACGCTCAAAAAGACAAATATCGTTCCACATTGGCCTATAATCTGGCCCTGAATAAAAATCAGAATGAACGGCAAAAACAAATCGAGCGCTATCAATCAACTCTCAAATCTTTGGGGGCATTAAGATCCACGTCATCATTGAATACGGATCATCAGAACGTTGAAAAATATTTTGAGCAGGGCCTTATTTCAAGCTCACTCGTCATTGAATCTCATCGGCAGATTTTTGAACTGACCGAATCCATGAATGAACAGGAACTGACAGCGATTGACGCCCTGTGGCGGATTTTCATCATCGACGGGAGATTTCTGTCTGAAAAAATTTAAAGGGAACTCTATATGATCAACAAAATAATTCATTTTTCCGTTCATAACCGGGTCATCGTATTCGTGTTTACAATCCTATTCGTTCTCGCAGGCTGGATGGCCTATAAATCGCTGACGATCGATGCCATGCCTGATATCACAAACGTTCAGGTGTCGGTGAATACAATCGTTGACGGCCTCGCCCCGGAAGAAACTGAGCGTTACATCACGATTCCCATAGAATCTTCCATGAACGGCATCTCAGGCGTGACTCACGTCCGCTCGCTAACCAAGTTTGGTCTGTCACAAGTCACCGTGAATTTTGAAGACGGCACCGACATCTATAAAGCAAGGCAGCAGGTATCCGAGAGACTGCAATCGGTTTTAGGGGATCTGCCGCCAGGAGCCAGGCCCGAACTTGGCCCCATCACAACGGGGTTGGGAGAAATCTATTTTTATACCCTCGAGGCAGACAAGAGCGAAACCGAAGAGGCCCGCATCAAGCAGCTTATGGATTTGCGTGCCTTGCAGGAGTGGGTCTTGAAACCAAGACTCATGACGGTTCGCGGTGTCGCCAGTGTCGATACGACAGGAGGTTATGAGAAACAGTATCACATACAACCTGATCCGACCAAAATGAGTCAGTACGGTATCGGCTTTGATGACATTCGTAACGTGCTGATCGGTACAAATAAAAATGTGGGTGGCGGTTACATTCAGCAGGAAGGTAAACAATTCCTGGTTCAGGGAGTTGGTATATTTGAGTCACCGGAGGATATAGCCAAAGTCCCGGTTAAATCACTGGAAACTTTCAAAATCATCACCATCGGCGACATTGCCAAAGTCAATCTCGGGTCATCGCTACGTGTGGGAGCAGCCCTCGTCGAAGGGCAGGAAGCCGTTCTCGGCATGGTGTATCTCCTTGCGGGGGACAATAGCCGGAAAGTTGCGTTGAGTGTCGATCAAAAGATCAATGAGATCCGCAAAATTTTGCCGGCTGGTGTGAAGATCGAAACTCTTTATAACCGTTCCGATCTGGTCAACGCGACAATCGATACCGTCATGCACAACCTCATCACCGGAGCGATTCTGGTGATCGTAATTCTTTTGCTCCTGGTCGGAAACTTGCGTGCCGCCCTCATCACTGCATTGATGATTCCGCTTTCCCTCTTGTTCACTTTTCTCATGATGAATTGGAATGGTCTCTCGGGGAATCTGATGAGTTTGGGGGCATTGGACTTCGGCATCATTGTCGATGGCGCGGTGATCGTCATCGAGAATTGCGTGCGACAGATTCATGACAAAACGCACAAACTGGGCAGATCACTGGATAGGGAAGAACTCAAACACACAGTCATCATGTCGACCATCGAGACACGTAAAGCCGCCGGTTTCGGACAGATCATCATCATGATGGTTTTCATCCCCATATTAGCTCTCACAGGTATTGAAGGAAAAATGTTCAAGCCCATGGCGGCGGCATTCAGTTTTGCCATCCTGGGGGCATTCATTTTTTCATTCACTCTAGCTCCGGCATTAGCAAGTATTCTGCTGACAGGAAAAATCAGAGAAAAGGAACCGTGGCTCATGCGCATGATGTCACGCTTGTATCAGCCAACCTTAAAGCTTGCGCTACGCAAGAGGTTGGCAACGGTTATTATTGCCGCCGTTGCCATCATTTCTGGAGTTGTTTTGTTTTCACGTATGGGTTCCGAGTTTATGCCCCAACTTAACGAAGGCTCGATCGTCATCATGTTCAACCGCGACGTGAACATCGCAATTGACGAAGCCGTTAAGATGCAATCTGAATCCGAAAAACTGATCAGCACTTTCCCTGAAGTGAAAAAAGTTTTTTCGCGCATCGGTACTGCTGAAGTGGCCACTGATCCCATGGGTATTTACCTCACCGATACGTTCATCATGTTGAATGATCTGAAAAATTGGCCGGAAGTTGATGGCAAGCAGCGGACGAAGGACGAACTGGCCGAAGCCATTGTTGTGGCTTTAAACGACAAACTTCCGAATCAGGATCCAGTTCTTACTCAACCAATTCAGATGCGTTTTAATGAACTCTTGGAAGGGACGCGTGCCGACGTATCAGTTAAAATTTTTAGCGATGACTTGAACAAGCTTTTGGAGGTCTCAGAAAAAGCCGAAACTCTGCTCAAGGATATCCCCGGTTCTGGTGATGTGGAAGCCGAAATGTCGGATACGTCTCCCATTCTAAAAATTACGCCAAAAAAATCAATCCTTTCACAGTATGGACTCTCCGCCAGTGTCGTGTTGGATGCCGTCAGCACAGCTATCGGCGGTGAGGAAGTTGGATTTCTTTTTGATGGTGTCAGGCGATATCCTATTCTGATTCGCTTGAGTGAAGCAGATCGCTCCAATTTGGAAACGGTAAAAAATCTGCCTGTGGAGATTGCTCCTAATATGACACTGGCAATCAAGGAAGTGGCCGACCTGACAATGACGGATGGATTCGGATCAATCATCCGTGAAAACGGCAAGCGCCGCGCTGCGATCCTCATCAACCCAAGGGGGCGCGACACGCAAAGTTTTGTCGAAGAAGCAAAGTCAAAATTGGAAAAAGAAATTCCATTGCCACAAGGATCCTATTTTGAATGGGGCGGCAACTTCAAAAATCTGAAACAGGCCAGAGAAAGACTCACTCTGCTTACCCCCATAGTACTCTGTCTGGTCTTCATGATGATCTTTGTCGTGTTCAAAAATGTTTTCGATACGATCCTCATTTTCTCCGGTATTCCTTTGGCTCTTGTTGGTGGCGTTCTGGGGCTTCTCATCAAAGGGCTTCCATTTAGTATTTCTGCGGGTATCGGATTTATTGCCTTATCCGGTATCGCGATTTTAAATGGTGTGGTTCTGATCAGTTATTTTAACCAACTCAAGGAAGAAGGGCTCTCTGGGAAAGCCCTTGTCCTGAAAGGGTCCTTTCTGCGACTTAGGCCTGTTCTCATGACCGCTTTGGTGGATATCTTTGGATTCCTACCGATGATGGTCTCTCACGGCGTGGGAGCGGAAGTTCAAAAACCTCTCGCAACGGTCGTTATTGGGGGAATTGTTTCTTCAACGATCCTGACCCTGGTGGTTTTACCGACCGTTTACAACTGGCTTGCCGAAAGGAATCAGGTTAATGATGCGTGATCTATGAACATTTATTTTCTGCTCAAAGTTCTGATCTCGTCGCTTGTCATTGCTGGTGTCTCTGAAATTGCCAAGCGCAACACCTTTGTTGCTGCATTGTTTGCGTCACTTCCGTTCACCTCGCTCCTCGCTTTGGTTTGGTTGTATTACGACACGCATGATACCGGAAAAATCATCGAGCTGTGCCACGGCATTTTCTGGATGGTCATTCCGTCCCTGGCGTTTTTTGTCCTTCTGCCTGTGATTCTGAAATCGGGGGTAAAATTCTGGTGGGCTCTGATGGTGGCTTCGATTGCAACATCCATCGTTTATTCAATTTTTGTCTTCTTCATCAGAAAAATTGGCGTCAACATGTAGGGCGATACCGAATGGATTTCCCTGTGCTGTTGAGCTAAAGTGTTTCTTTCACACCAATTGAGGTCAACGGCATGAAGCTGGTCAAACGTGTACGCAATCTGTTCAACCCAAAAGCTAGTGAATCGTACAAACTCAGTCGCTCGCGCTTGGAAAATTTCATGCGTTGCCCGCGCTGTTTTTACCTCGATCGCCGTCTGGGAATCGATCGTCCTTCCATGCCAGGTTTCACGCTCAACATGGCCGTCGATACCCTCCTTAAAAAAGAATTCGATGTGTATCGAGCCAAGGGCCAACCGCATCCGCTTATGAAAGAGAATGACGTCGATGCCGTTCCGTTTCAGCACAAAGACCTCGATATCTGGCGCGAGAATTTCAAGGGAATGCAATATCACCATAAGCCGACAAACTTTATCATCACGGGAGCCATCGACGATCTGTGGGTCAATCCCGCCGGTCAATTGATCGTGGTCGACTACAAGGCCACCAGCAAGGACGGTGAAGTCAGTCTCGATGACGAATGGAAAGACGGCTACAAGCGGCAAATGGAGATCTACCAGTGGATTCTTCGGGGGATGGGGCACGACGTATTGGACACGGGCTATTTCGTTTATGCCAACGGCCGGAAGGATCTCGACGGCTTCAACGGCACACTTTCTTTTCACATCCAGCTGATCAGCTACGCCGGCAATTGCTCATGGGTTGAAAAAGCCGTGAAGGATGCTTGGGAGTGTTTGTCATCCGATACGATGCCAACATATCAGAATGGATGCGAGTTTTGTACCTATCGAAAACTAATGCGCGATGTCGAAAATTAGATTTCTCATTTATTGTCTATAGTGGCCATTTTTTTCCGGATTCTAAATCGGGATGCCGTGGTTCTCCGGTTGGTTTTCCGTAGTCAAGACGCCACGACTCAATTGTCCCTAAAAGGGCATAAGCTGTGAGTTTCCGACGTTCATCATTTATAGACATCTCAAAAAGTTTTTTTCTGATGTCATTGAAACTACGAGAAGCAAGAGTATATGTAGAACCGGATTTTCCATGAGGTCGGCGCTCAACAAAGACAGTTTCCAATTTTCTCGCTAGCGAAAATGGAATGGATGGATTCGCGGTGTCATCAATAAGATTCAAGCCAGCAATCATTAACTCCGGAGCATCGAGCCTGGCGATCACTTCCGATAGTAGCTCTCTTTTTTCTGCGGGCAATTTGGAATCACACAACTGAATGAGTCTCTGATGAATCTTGGAGTCCTTACGAGCTAAATCCGCAATTCGTGAAGCTAATATATCAGCTCGACCAATTTTGGGCTGGGTCCCGAATATCACTATCTCCGGATCCACAAAGTTCATGAGTATTTTCTTCGATTCCGGTGTATCAAGAGTTGCAAGTGCATCTATCCATTGTTCTCCCAAATCCTCTATGTGCTCTCCCTTTGAACCGGCAAGTTCATGCAGTAGAGAAACGGCATCGTTGCAACGGCTATGACCAATCGCAGTGATTATGTCTCGTTGTACGTGTCTGGGGAGACTGAACTCAGATATTGTTTCTTTAATTTTTTTAATCCCTTCATCAGGCTTTGTTAGGAATGGTAAAAGACAAAGAAAATGACGTAAAAGATTTTCGCGATCGTCGTGTGATGCATTCTGTCGAATATTTTGCAAAGTCAATTCAAAGAGATTCAATATCGTGTCAGCAGGCAACTCTGCACCTCCAAAGAGAAGACTCTCAAGTGCCTGCACCCGGCACCAGTCATCCCATTTGCCGGGGAGCAACATTACTTTAATTACAAGATCTGATGACTCCTTGGGGTCAAGGACAGCCAGTGCATGGCCCAATTTTTTTATGTTATAAGCCGATCGTTCTCCGTTCGATTTAGATGGATCCAAAAGCTGGAATATCCTGTCACGGAGAGCAGACGTATATTTCTTCCGTCGTTCTTCATTGAAACGGCCTGATATTTGCCCTGTGCGGGCTTCCCAGATTTCATTGTAATTAATCCGGAATCCAAAATGCTCGTGAGGCTTTCGTTCAATTGTAGCCAGTTCAATGAGCGCTGTAGCGCAATCGTTTTCATATTCATGTTCGCCCAGTAACGCCAAAATAATCTTGTCGGCTTCATTTGGATTAAGTTGTATCAGAGCTTCAAGGTGTCTTCGCGAACAAGTGTGTAT
>JBPOIC010000064.1:0-30293 GCA_052034865.1 Myxococcota bacterium
ATTCGCATAATCCAAAGGCCACGAAAATCGCGCTTTTTCAGTCGTCGATCTTTGTAGGCATACTGAAGCCCCTTATCGACTGCTTCCTGAGCCGTTCTGAACAAAGCAGAACGTCCTCCCCGATATCCTTTGGCAAGTTTTAATACTTTATTTCGACGTCTTCTCGCCTTAAAACCACGTTTCGCTCTAGGCATCGCACTTTCCTTTCTTCTCAATCAGAATAAAATCATCAAATCTTTTCGTTCAAAAACAAATCAAAAAGATTTTATTTTAATGAAGTAACAAACTAATCCTCTTCTCATCGGCTTTGGTTAAATAGGACGCTTTTTTCAATTGACGTTTCCGCTTTTTAACTTTGCTGGTGAGAATGTGCCGACGATTTGCTTTTGAAACCTTCAGCTTTCCACTTTTAGTTACCTTCACTCGTTTCGCAACACCCTTTCGGGTCTTTAACTTTGGCATTTTATTTCCCCTTTGGTGCAAGAATCATAAACAGTTTTTTTCCCTCCATTTTTGGAGGAAATTCTACGACAGACACGTCTTGGGTAACTTTCAACACTCGTTTAAGAATCTCCCGACCGCGTTCTGCATAAGTGACTTCACGTCCTTTAAATTCCACGGTTACTTTGGCTTTATTCCCTTCTTCGAGAAATCGGCAGATATGCCGAACCTTAAACTCAAAATCGTGGTCATCTGTGGTGGGTCGCAACTTAACCTCTTTCACATGGATCACGGTTTGATGCTTGCGAGCTTCCTGCTCCTTTTTCGCCTGCTGATATTTAAATTTCCCGTAATCGATAATTTTACATACAGGTGGGGAGGCATTGGGTGCAATCTCGACAAGGTCTAGCCCCTGATCTTCGGCCATTCGAATCGCCTGATCGGTGGCAAAAACTCCCAACTGAGATCCATCAGATCCAATCACGCGAACTTCCGGCACTCGGATACGCCGGTTTACTCGAACTTCTTTAGCGATAAGACACCCCCTGTTTACATGGATAAATTTTCAGGTGATCATTTCAAAACCGCTTATCACCCAAAATTTTCCCAACCATTACTGTTTTTCCTGAATTTCTTTTTGAAGCAATGCCATAAATTCATCGAGAGAAATCTGTCCCTGATCCCCTTTAGCACGGGAGCGAATACTCACCTTCCCCACACTCGCCTCTTTCTCTCCAATAACAACCATATATGGAATTTTTTGAAGCTGGGCCTCACGAATTTTCAAGCCCAGCTTTTCAGGACGCTTATCGGTTTCGACCCGAATACCTGCCTGGGCCAGCCGCTCATGAACCTGTGTAGCATAAGGCAAAAGATCTGTTGCAATTGGAAGCAACGCCACCTGAACCGGAGCAAGCCACAGAGGAAAAGCCCCAGCATATTGCTCAATCAAAATCCCAAAAAATCTTTCCAAGGATCCCATGAGCGCACGATGGATCATGATGGGAGTATGACGCACCCCGTCTTCTCCAACAAACTGAACCCCAAAGCGCTCTGGCAGATTAAAATCGACCTGAACTGTAGAACATTGCCAGGACCTGCCCAAAACATCTTTGATCTTTAAATCGATTTTAGGACCGTAAAAAACACCCTCACCAGGATCAATTTGATAAGAAAAGCCTTTTTTCTCAAGGGCTTGCTTAAGCGATTCGGTCGCCAAGGTCCAATTGGCATCTGTTCCGACGTATTTTTCCGGTCGGGTGGACAAATAAATTTCGTAATCATTAAATCCAAAAGTCTTCATGAAGTATTGAACCAAGTCTAGCACCTGGCTAACTTCTTCTTCGATCTGATCGGGGCGACAGAAAATATGCGCGTCGTCTTGAGTAAAGCCACGGACGCGTAACAGCCCATGCAAAACGCCACTTCTCTCATAACGATAAACCGTCCCGAGCTCGGCCATCCGGATGGGTAAATCACGATAACTTTTGATTTTCCGATTATAAATCTTGATATGGAAGGGACAATTCATGGGCTTGATTTCATAATCCTGCCCTTCCACTTCCATGGGGGTGTACATATTTTCTTTATAAAAATCACAGTGACCGCTTTGTTTCCAGATATCCAGCTTGGCCATGTGGGGAGTGAAAACAATTTCATATCCGCGCTTGCGATGGACCTCTCTCCAAAAATCCTCAATCACCCCTCGAATACGAGCCCCTTTGGGATGCCACAGAATAAGACCGGGCCCCTCTTCTTCTAAGGTTGAAAAAAGCTCGAGTTGAGCTCCCAGCTTACGATGATCACGGGCTTCGGCCTCTTTAAGCCGATTCAAATATGCCTCTAAATCTTTGCGATCAACAAAGGCAGCTCCATAAATGCGCTGGAGCATTTTATTCTTCTCATCTCCGCGCCAGTATGCTCCGGCTGTCGAGAGGAGCTTAAATGCTTTTAATTCGCCAGTGTGAGAAATGTGCGGACCCTTGCAAAGATCAATAAAGTTTCCGTGCCGATAAAGCGTCAATGCATCGCCCGGAATCCCTTCGATGATTTCAAGCTTGTAAGTCTCACCCATCTTGCAGAAAAGCTCGAGGGCCTCCGCTTTGGAAACTTCCTGTTTTTCAAAAGGGAGATTTTGATCGGCGATTTCTTTCATCGCCTTTTCGATTTTTTCAAGATCTTCGGGTGAAAAAGGATGGGGGGTATCAAAGTCGTAATAAAACCCGTTTTCAATGGTAGGACCAATCGTGATTTTTACATCGGGAAAGAGCCGCTGAACGGCATCCGCCATGATATGGGCGGCGGAGTGCCTCAGAATCTCATTGGGATCATTTTCTTTTCCAGGTCTGCAAACCATGCGCAATTCTAATGATGAAATCGTGAATAAAAAATAGGCACGAGCGGGATCGAACCGCTGACCTCATGCATGTCAAGCATGCGCTCTAACCAGCTGAGCTACGCGCCTATAAACTCTATAATATGAATGGGTTACCTCAAGGCATCCCATGTGGACTTACGGAAGATCTGTCATTAAAAAATCAACAAAAACATCGTAAAGACAAGAACTTGGGCTGGGAGGACTACTCAAAACCCAAAACGTCGTCAAGAAGATTTCCGGAATTGGGTGTGTTTAGCCTTCTTCTATCGCGATTTTGAGTCGGTCTTTAAGCCCTAAAGCAACTTCATAAGGATTTTTTCCTCCTTGAGCGATTTCGTGGAGCGACTGACTTAAAAGTGGATGAGAGCGAATAAGTTGTTTTAAATGTTCTTGAATGATTTCTTCCAAAATCTCACGAAATTCTTCCTGCCGCACTTTAGTTTGTTTTTCCCGACTCAACTCACTCTGACTCTGTTTGAGAAAATGTCGATCTAGGGTTTGACATAACACCTCAATCCCTTTCCCTGCATTCGCTTGAACCTGAAGAACCGGAATATCCCATCCTTTCAGTTTTTCTTTAGCCGATGCCCCCATCCCGATCATGGCATCCAATTCACGATGCATCCTGTGGGCCCCTTCCCGATCAGCCTTATTCACGACAAAAATATCTGCCGCCTCAAGCAGGCCAGCCTTTAAAGTCTGAATCGTATCGCCAGATTCTGGAGTGAGAACCACGACTGTTGAATGTGCGACATCGAGAACATCAAGCTCTGTCTGGCCAACCCCTACGGTTTCGATAATAATGCGATCCATCCCAAAGGCATCAAATAGACGAACAATATTTCGGGTAGAGCGGGAAAGTCCCCCATGTGCCCCGCGGGATCCGAGACTCCGGATAAACACATTGGGATCTTCGGAATGCCCCATCATTCGAATACGATCTCCTAGCAAGGCGCCTCCTGAAAAAGGACTGGAGGGATCTACCGCAACGACGCCCACTTTCTTGTTTTGACGACGAAACTCATAAATAATCTGATCTACCAATGTCGATTTTCCAGCACCTGGAGGGCCGGTAATTCCAATCACTTGTGCATGCCCCGGATGAGCTTTCAAAGAAGCCATTATCTGGATAAATTCTGGAGCCCGGCTTTCAACACAGGTCATAAGTCGAGATAAGGAAACCCGATTGCCTTGAAGCATTTTTTCAACCAAAGAATGCACGAAATTCTCCTTAAATCTTCCAAGTGAAAAACTATTGAGGATGTTTTCTTTTAACTTCCAGATCAATCACATCGGCTACCCGCCTACCTGCCAAACAGACAATTCCCCATTCGAGTGGCAACCAGTTTGGCAAATCGAGAATCGATGAATCTGTAAAGTGATAAAGGCCCAGACTGATCAGAAAAATTTCGACTGTCGGAATGAGCAAAACTCCTAACAAAACAAAAAACCAATCCCACTTTGCATGAAAGAATCCCAGTCGAAAAACGAGATAGATCGCAAAGATCAAAACGGACAAATTGGGATAATCTTGGCAAAGAGCAGGCAATACAAATGCCAAAATAATTGCAAGGACTTCAAGAAAGACATATCGGTGCTTGAACTGAAAAGTGGCAGTCAATACCCCTTCCAGAACAGGAAATAAAAGAGCAATGAGTGCGAACAACAAACCATCTAACAATGGAACCCACCATGGAATACCTAAAAATAATGGTGATTTGAATTCAATGAGACCGAAATGAACCTGTAGAATTTCAAGGGGAGTAAATAAAATCACCCCTATGAGTCCTCCATACAACATTTTCATGATCCTTCTCATGTTGACAAAAAATCCTTTTGGTCTAATAGCCCCTCATACTGTTTTTAAGAAGCATCAAGAATGGGATAAGCAATTCCGGTCACTGCGGGTTATCGGTCGGTTTGATTGGAATGAAATACGTCCAGCCTCTTCAGTTTTTTGAGGACTCAATTTTAAAATCTTATGTGAGAAAAACGTTGGCTTACTTGCCTTCTTGAAGTCAAGTTTTGGTTTGATAAGATAAGATCAATGATTATAATGCTGAGAATCTACAGGTAGTTATTGACCCAAATCCCAATTCCAGAATCATTCCAGATCGAAGAGTTTGGAATAATCACTAAAAATGGCATCCTCCAACTATTTAAACGCCTCCAACGCCCAATATATTGAAGAACTCCTTCAACTTTATCGCAATTCTCCACACACTCTGGATCCGAGCTGGAGATATTTTTTTGATGGACTCCATCTAGTTGAAAGCCGGCCTGCTCAGAGTCAGCCTGTGCCCCAACTAACTCCTCCCGAAGATCTCGAACTCGAAGTCAAAGCTCTCGACCTTATTCAGGCTTACCGAGAAAAAGGCCATTTAATTGCCGATATTAATCCTTTAACTCGAGGCACACCTCGTACTCATCCCCTCCTTCAATTAGAAAAATTCGGACTCTCTGAAAAGCATCTGGATCGTGTTTTTCAGGTGGGACAATTAATTGGTATTGGTGCTGCCCCTCTTCGAAGAATCATTCAGGCCCTTGTTTCTTATTACTGTTCACCTGCTACAGTCGAGTATGGCCACATCGATGATCCCAAAAGCCGGGAATGGATTCAGAAACGTGTGGAATCGGGCATTCTCTCCAAACCTCTCTCAATTGATCAGAAATTAAGAACCCTTCATAAATTGTGTGAGGCGGAAGCCCTTGATTCCTTTTTACACAAGAGATTTTTAGGACAAAAACGTTTCTCGGGAGAAGGGCTGGATGTTGTCATTCCTTTGCTGGATTTTCTGATTGAGCAGGCGAGCCTTTTGGGAGCGGATGAGATTATTGTAGGAATGGCCCACCGTGGTCGGTTGAGTGTCTTGGCAAACATTTTTCAAAAGGACTTAAAATTTATCTTCGCCGAATTTTCGGGAAATCTGGATGCCAACGTAGGTGACGGGGACGTCAAATACCACATGGGTTTTTCTCAAAACATTCAAACCCCTCAGGGAAAAACCATTCACCTTTCGCTCATGCCTAATCCCAGTCATCTGGAAGCCGTCAATCCAGTACTGATGGGAGTGACTCGCGCCAAACAACGCATCAAGAAAGATCATGAGCGTACTCGTACCCTGGCAGTTCTCCTGCATGGAGACGCCTCATTTTCAGGTCAGGGAAGTGTCTATGAACTTCTAAACATGTCTGAGCTGGGAGGCTACACGGTCGGTGGAACCCTGCACATCATCACCAATAATCAGATCGGTTTTACAACTACCCCGGGTGATGATCGATCCACTCCTCAGGCAACAGACATTGCCAAAATGCTGGAGATCCCGATCTTTCGCGTGAATGCCGATGAGCCGGACCACGTCATGCGCTGCGCTTCCCTCGCGCTTCAATTTCGTTACAAATTCAAACGAGACGTTGTGATTGATGTCTTGGGTTACCGTCGTTTTGGTCATAACGAAGGAGACGAGCCTTCTTTCACTCAACCGTTGATGTATCAGAAAATAAACACACACCCACGTGTCTTAAGCCTTTATAGTCAAAAGCTGCAGCAGGATGATGTTATCTCGTCCGATCTCGTGCCCAAAACCATTGAGTCCCTTCATCAAAAAATGGATATTGCCCTGGAAGAGGCCAAAAAAACGCGTATTTCTCCAATGATGCACAGTTTTGGAGATAGATGGAAGAATCTGAAGAAAGTTACCGATGAGAACGTGTTTCAAAAAATTTCCACAGAGGTTTCAGCAGATCTTCTCAAAAAAATACTGGTTCAGCTTTTAATGCTCCCTTCCGATTTTACGCCCCATCCCAAAATCAAAAAGCTGTTTGAGGAGCGCCAGGAAATGCTGGAGGGAAAACGCCCCATCGACTGGAGCTTGGGAGAAGCCCTCTGTTTTGGAAGTCTGATGTGCGATGGTCACGCGGTTCGCCTGGCAGGACAGGATGTCGAACGTGGTACTTTCTCACACCGTCACGCTGTACTTCATGACGTTGTGACCGGAAAAAAATACACTCCCTTGCGCCACATTCAGGAAGCCAAAAACGATTTTGAGATTTTTAACAGCCTATTGTCAGAATATGGGGCCTTGGGATTTGAGTTTGGCCAGAGCCTGGCCAGTCCCAAAAAACTGACAATCTGGGAAGCCCAGTTTGGCGATTTCGTTAATGGTGCCCAAATCATAATCGATCAGTTTATCAGCTCTTCTGCCTCCAAGTGGCAGCGATACAGCGGCCTGGTGATGCTTCTACCCCATGGTTACGAAGGGCAAGGACCTGAGCATTCCTCGGCCCGATTGGAAAGATTCCTGCAGGCCTGCGCTCAAAATAATATTCAGGTCTGTAACCCCACGACGCCAGCACAATACTTTCATCTTTTAAGGCGTCAGATCTTCAGAGATTTTCGCATTCCTCTCATCATCATGTCTCCCAAGAGCTTGCTTCGGCATCCCTTAGTAGTCTCAACTTGGGAAGATCTTGAAAAGGGACAGTTTCAGGAGATCATCGATGATCCTGCTCCAGGTATCAAAGAAAAGGCCAAACGCCTCATTTTGTGCAGTGGCAAGATTTATTATGAATTGTTAGATGGCCGCTCCAAGGCAAAAAATAAAGATGTGGCTATTGTTCGTGCAGAACAGCTCTACCCGTTCCCTGAAAAAGATTGGGCGAAACTTCTAAAATCCTATCCTCAGGCAACTGAAGTAATTTGGTGTCAGGAGGGCCCACAAAATATGGAGGGATGGAATTTCATGCATCGCTGGATTCCAGCTCTGCTGCAAAAAAATCAAACCTTTACCTATGTCGGTCGGTCGCCACAGGCGAGCCCAGCCGACAGTTTTTTGCATGTTCATTCGAAGGAACAAAAACGCATCGTTCAGACAGCCCTAGGAGATCTTGAGTCATGAAACACAACGTCATCGTTCCCAGCCCCGGCGAATCCATCAATGAAGTCTATATTGGCACCTGGCTTAAAAAAACTGGCGACTTCGTAAAAAAAGACGAGATCCTCGTTGATCTGGAAACCCAGAAGGCAAGTTTTGAAATCCAGGCCGAGCATAGCGGAAAGATTGAAGTTCTCTATCCGGACCCCGAAACAACCGTAAAGCCAGGCGATGTGATTGCCACCATTGATGACAGTGTAACAGGGGGAGAACAACCGACGGCCAAAACCCCGGCGAAAGATGCGGTTGCAGTCGAAGCTTCAGCTCAGGTTAAGCCAACTATAGCAAATTCACCGGCTCAAGCTTCAGGTCCTGCTGTCCGAAAAATGGCTGCCGAACAAAATATCGATCTGGAAACCGTTCCTGGATCCGGCAAAAACGGGCGTGTCTTGAAAGAGGACTTGCTCAAACAATCCACCGCTCCAGCCAAACCTTCTATACAAGCCCCTGCGGCAGCTGCAAAGGCCCACATGCCCTCCGCCATCCCAGCGTATGAGATAGACACAGCCCGCGGCGAAAGACGTGAACCTGCCACTCGTATTCGAAAACAAATTGCTCAAAATCTTGTGAGTGCCCAACACACCGCTGCAATTTTGACGACCTTTAATGAAGTCGACATGTCCCAGGTTTTGGACTTTAGAAAAAAGAATAAAGAAACCTGGAAAGAAAAGCATGGTCTGGTGCCTGGAATTGTCAGCTTCTTTGCTCTCGCTGCCATGAAGGCCCTGAAAGAATTCCCCAAGGTCAATGCCTTTTTCACAGGTGAAGACATTCTCTACCGCGACTTCATAGATATCTCGGTGGCCGTCAGTACAGATAACGGTCTGGTTGTACCCGTTGTTCGCGATGCTCAAAATCTTGATCTCATCGGTTTTGAAAAAAACCTGTTGGAGCTGAGTGAAAAAGCTCGTGCAAAAAAGCTTTCAATCCCTGAAATGACCGGTGGAACCTTCACCATAAGCAATGGTGGCGTTTTTGGCTCGATGCTTTCCACCCCCATTCTCAACATGCCTCAGTCTGCCATCTTGGGACTCCACAAAACCCAGGATCGTGCAATCGTGATCAATGGCGAAATCGTCATTCGGCCGATGATGTATCTAGCCCTCTCTTATGATCATCGAATTATTGATGGTCGCGAGGCGGTATTGTTTTTAGTGAAGGTGAAGGAAGGGATTGAAAATATTTCAACCCTAACAACCACTTAATTCTAATTTTCGGATCATATTTTATCCGCCATTAAGGATCTTATCATGTCTCAATCCCAATCTTTCGATCTCATCGTTATTGGTGCTGGCCCTGCAGGTTATGTAGCTGCCATTCGTGCCGCTCAACTTGGAATGAACGTCGCCTGTGTTGAGAAAGAAGCAACCTTGGGCGGAACGTGTCTGAATGTCGGCTGCATTCCAAGCAAAGCGCTTCTCGAATCTTCAGAGCTTTATTATCAGGCCAAAACTAAGTTCAAAGATCATGGGATTGGTACGGGAGAGATCACCCTGGATTTTCCAAAATTCATGGAGCGAAAAAATCAGGTGGTGAAACAGCTCACAGGTGGGATCGCGGGGCTTTTCAAAAAAAATAAAATCACTCGTTTTGCTGGTATCGCTCAGATCCATTCCGATAAAAAAGTAACGATTACTTCTGGTGCTGAAAAAATCGAAATCTCTGCCAAAAAGATTCTCATCGCCTCCGGAAGCACACCGATTTCAATTCCTGGAATTTCGATCAATCAAAAGAATATCGTTGATTCGACTGGTGCCCTTTCGCTTTCAGAAATTCCTCAAAAATTAATAGTGATTGGAGGCGGCTATATTGGTCTGGAGTTAGGCTCAGTTTATCTCAGACTTGGGACTGAAGTGACGGTGGTCGAAGCCTTTGAGCGGATTGTCCCAGCGATGGATCTGGAGATCAGCAAGGCCTTGCAAAAAACTCTGCAAAAACAGGGAATGAAATTTTTGTTATCAACCAAGGTTTTGGGAGTTCAAACCACCAAAAAGGGCGATGTGCTCATGAAGCTTAATGACGCCCAAGGAAAAGAATCCGAGCTGGAAGCAAATGTCGTGTTGGTGTCGGTTGGAAGAAAACCTTGTACGGAAGGATTGGGGTTAAAAGAGGCCGGAATTCAGATGGATGAAAAAGGCTGTGTGGTCGTCAATAAACATTTTGAAACCAGTGTTTCCGGGATTTATGCCGTCGGCGATGTGATTGCAGGACCAATGCTCGCACACAAGGCCTCCGAAGAAGGCGTTGCGGCAGTTGAAATCATGGCCGGCCAGGCAGGACATGTAAATTATCAAATCATTCCGGGTGTCGTGTATACCTGGCCCGAAGTGGCCTCGGTGGGAATCACTGAGGAGCAGGCCAAAGAGCAAAAACTCGATTACAAAGTTTCGCAATTTCCGTTTATGGCCAATGGTCGTTCGTTATCGATGGGAGAAAAAGACGGCTTCGTGAAACTGATTGCCGATAAAAAAACCGATCGGCTTTTGGGCGCCCATATCATCGGCCCACGTGCTTCCGATATGATCGCCGAAGTGGTGTTGGGAATGGAGTTTTCAACCAGTGGTGAGGACATCGCCCGCACGGTTCACGCACATCCAACACTTCCCGAAGTTTTAAAAGAAGCGGCGTTGGGATTGGGCGAAGGAGCGATTCATTTTTAAGTGCGTCTGACAAAATGAAAGTTTCAAAGAATGATGAAATAGATGAGACATGGTGAGCCTGCCGAATCCATGCTGAATCATTAGAGGTCACCTCTAAGAAAACAAATACTCCAAATCCTCAAACGAAAGTTTTTTACCCAACGCGGAATCTGCCCCCAAAACCCCTTGAAAAAGGCCCTTCTTTCGATCCTGTAAATACAGGATTTTCTCTTCCACACTTTCTTTTGTGATCAGTTTGTAAGCAAAAACATTCTGGGTTTGTCCCAAGCGATGCACACGATCGGTCGCCTGATCTTCGACGGCAGGATTCCACCACGGATCATAGTGAATGACATAATCTGCCTGGCTTAAATTCAGACCCGTGCCACCCGCCTTCAGGCTGATCAGAAAAACAGAAATTTCGGGGTTTTCCTGAAAATTACGAATATGCTCTTCGCGCTTGCGGGTTTTTCCATCCAGATACTCGTAGGTAATTTTCTGCTCATCCATCCATTGCCGAATAAGAGTAAGCATTTCTACAAACTGGCTGAAAATCACAATGCGGTGTTTTTCGCTTAAGATCTCGCTTACCAGCTCGCAAAAGGCCTCCATCTTTCCAGAGTGAAAATCTTTAGCCTTAAATGAATCGCCAAGCAATTTCGGATGACAGCAAACCTGCCGCAGACGCAACAAAGCCGTAAGGATGGAAAACTGGCTTTTCTCAATTCCTTTTTTCTCAACTTCCTGCAGCACCATGTGCCGAGACGTGAGCAGAATCTCATGATAGAGTTTTCTCTGCTCAGAACCCATCTCACAAAAATGCTGAATTTCGGTTTTGGAGGGAAGATCCGGTGCGACATCCTGTTTTTGTCGTCTTAAGACAAAAGGATGAATCCTTTTTTTAAGTCGATCGAGGGCTTCTGTGCTTTGTCCTTCTTCAATCGGTTTCTGATAAAAGCGTCTAAAGCTCTGATAGTTCCCCAAAAAACCTGGCATGAGAAAATCAAAAATCGACCAAAGTTCAGAGAGCCTGTTTTCAAGAGGCGTTCCGGTGAGAGCCAGACGCTGATCGGCCTGAAGGGTGCGAACCAGCATGGCAGTTTTACTACGGTGATTCTTTATGTACTGAGCTTCATCCAGAATAATTGCTCGCCAGGAGAGTGTTGATAAAAAGGCAGCATCTTTTCGAAAGATGGCATAACTGACAAGAACTAGATCGACTTCGGAGATCTGACAGTTATTCCTGTGACGATCGGGTCCAGTGAGAAGAAGTGTTTTTAAATCTGATGTGAATTTGCCAGCCTCATGAACCCAGTTAAAAATCACAGAAGTAGGAGCCAAAATCAGACTGGGTTTTCTGCCCTTCTGATTTTTTAAATCCTCCAGGAATGCCAGGGCCTGAGCGGTTTTTCCTAGCCCCATGTCATCGGCCAGGATGGGATGGAAGCGATGTTGGTGAAGAAAATAAAGCCATTCGTAACCTTGCCTTTGATATGGCCTGAGCACTTCAGACAAGGAGGTGGGTAAAGGATGAGCAGGAATTCCCTGTTCGTGTCTTAACGAATCAACCGCCCCTTTTAGATCGGCGGCTTCATTCCAGCGGATGCGTAAAAAACCTTCCAAATAGGGAGCATGAAACCGTTTGATCTGGGCCTTGCCTTCTGAGTCAATCGTTGCATCGATCTCTTCCAGCTGATTTTCTAGGTTTTGAACTTCTTCGGAGCGAATCTGGATAAAGCCTTTGCCTGGAATATTCAGATAACGCTGCCCCTTTTTCACCAGCGAACGAATCAGATCGTAGGAAAAAGTTTCACCTTCCAGTTCAAATTGCAGATCGAGCGAAAACCAGTCGATTCCAGTGTGTGTCGTTTGCGCTTTGAGCTCCTGAAGCCCCAAAGAACCTATTCTTCTAAAATGATTTAAAGCTGGCAAAGGGGCATTTCCCTTAGAGAAAAAATCAGGCGAGTCAAACACGTAATCAAGTGCCCTTTCACCTCCAATATCAAAACGATGAGAGTTGAGACGTTGAAACCCCTGGGTTTTAAGTTGATCCAGAATTTCTTTCTCAAACTTAAGGTCCCTACAGATCCAAAGTGGGGCCTCTTTTAAGGCCATAATTTCAAGGGCATCGGTTTCGTATTGATGGGCGGGAAGGAGGTGCCCTGCATAAGAAAAGTGAAGGTTCAGACTCAACTGATCCAAAGAGACATCTTCTGAAAAAGTCTGAATCACTTTCGGTGATTCCGAAATAATTTGTGGAACATGAAAGGACGCAGGAAAAAAAAGCCGATTTTGTTCGGCCAGAAAAGGCAGATGTCGCTGGACAAATTCTACAGCGTGATCCCCGCTCAAAAGCATTTTTCCTGAGAGATCAAATTCTTCTAGAAAAGGAATCTCCTCAAAGTCGTGAACCGGGTAGCAAACCTGATCAATCAGCACCCAGGGCCGGCTTCCAGAAAAAAAATGGGTGGATTGCAATAGCGCCCCCCCACTTGATTTTCGAAACGACAGTTTCAAATAAACTTTTCCAGGGCCTTCTTCACTCCATTCTAAAAATGGGATCAAGGCCTCTTTCGAGAAAAAGACGGCTTTGGAACTTCCCAAAAAACGAACGGAATGCAAACGTGAGAGTCGTGAAATAAAATAGGATGCCTGTTTTCTGGGAACGATGAAATAACTACCGATGGAATCGAGGGTGGAGAAGCGAAGAAGGTGTTGAATAAAATGGCGATGACTCGGATGAAGATTTCCACGGCTGGAATGGCGATCCTGAAGACTTAAGGCATGGATTCCAAATTTTTCAAACCGCACAACGGATTCCTGATTGAGCACAACCCTGATCAAAAGCAGCGACCGCTTCAAATCAAAAGCAATTTGATATTGAAATTCAATCTCGCGACGGCCCTCCTGTCCGTTATTGACGATCAGTTTTAATTCGTTTCTTAATGAGTTCATCAGAAATTGCAGGATACCTAATGCAGAATTGTTTTGCCAGAAGTGAATGTAAATTAAGGAAATAAAATGTCAGCAGCCTCTCTTGTTTCAAAAAGTCCAATTGATCTTAAAATCCTGGGTGAGATTTCTTCTACGGATCCCGCTCTGGTTCCGCAGATCGTTCTTCAAGCCCAACATGCTTTTGGGTCATGGTCACGCCTTGGTTTTAAAGAGCGGGGCAACTATCTTCTGAAAGTCCGAGAATATATTTTAAATCATTTGGACGAGCTCGCCCAACTTATCTCTCAGGAAAATGGAAAACCTTTGGTAGAAGCAATTGCTTCCGATCTCTTACCGACCTGTGATCTCATTCAGCACTTTGCGAAGCATACCGAAAAGATTTTGAAGTCTGAAAAAATCAACATCGGAGTGACAGGACTTTTGGGACGTCGTTCTACTCTTCACTACCAACCTCTCGGAGTCATCGGTATCATCTCTCCGTGGAACTTCCCTCTCTCGATTCCGATGAGCGGTATCATTCAATCGCTGATCGTTGGAAACTGTGTCGTCTTGAAACCTGCCGATGCAACCCCGCTGATTGGCTCTGCCATTGAGAAAATCTTTCATGCGGCTGAACTTCCAGTGAATGTTCTCACTTGCCTCGCAGGTGGAGCAGACGTCGGAGAAGCCCTCCTTCATTCGCGTCTGGATAAAGTCATCTTTACGGGAAGCGTGCGGGTAGGAAAACGCGTGATGGAGTTATGCGCAAAGAATCTGATCCCCTGCACCCTCGAACTGGGCGGTAAAGATCCGATGATTGTCTGTCACGATGCGCCTCTTGAAAATGCAGCGAAGGCAGCGGTGTGGGGAGCTTTTTCGAATGCGGGTCAATGTTGTGCGTCTGTGGAGCGGGTGTATGTCGATGAGCGCATTGCAGAGGCCTTTACGGCAAAGGTCGTGGAAGTTACTCAGCAGCTCAAACAGGGTCCTGCGCACGGCATCCACTATGATGTAGGGCCATTAACCACTGCCAACCAGCTTAAAATAGTTGAAGAACATGTTGCTGATGCGCGTGAGAAAGGTGCCAAAATCCTCACGGGCGGAGAGCGCAACCCTGAGTATGCGGGATATTTCTACAAGCCCACCGTGCTTACCCAGATCGATCATAGTTTTCGATGTGTGAAGGAAGAAACGTTTGGCCCTCTTCTTCCGATCATGACTTTTAAAACCGAGGAAGAAGCCATTCACCTGGCCAACGATTCGATTTATGCTCTCACCGCCTCCGTATGGACGAAGAACTTGAAGCGCGGCGAAAAATTGGCCCGGCAAATCCGCACGGGGACAGCGATGGTCAACGAATGTACTTACTCGTACGCCATCTGCCAAACTCCCTGGGGAGGGCTCAGACACAGCGGTTTTGGCCGCACCCACGGAAAAATTGGTCTTCATGAGCTGGTGCATGTTCTGCATGTGCATGAAAACAGAATGCCAGGATTTCGGGATTTCTGGTGGTATGGCTATAATGAAAATCTCTACCGAACCTTCAAGACCCTGACCCGTGAGCTGACGGGAAATGGATGGGAAAAGCTGAAAGGCCTTGTTCGTGCGGTGATCGCAACGCAATCAAAAAAGTATTAAACCCTCTTTCAGGGTCATTTGACAATCATAGGAAGTTTAAATCTCTGAATTTGACGACATGACCATCGTTGATCTTTTGTAAATAGGAGATCAATTTTTAATAAACTGAAGAAATTTTCAGAACCATCTCATCGAATTATATAAAACCTCAGGAGTCTTTATGGCCCTTTTAAATTCAGATCCGATCCTTTTAGGAACACCAGCCCCGGATTTTTCACTCAAATCCGTCGATGGAAAAATCTGCTCGTTAAATTCTTTTTCCGACAAAAAAGTCCTTGTCGTGATGTTCATTTGTGCGCATTGCCCCTATGTTCTTGCCGTCGAGGACCGTCTCGTCCAACTTAGAAAAAACTACAGTGAGCAACCCGTTCAGTTCGTTGGTATTTGCGCGAATGATCCAACAGACTATCCTGCCGACAAACCCGAAAATTTAAAAAAGCACGCAGACGAAAAGGATTACGGTTTCCCTTACCTGGTGGATGACACTCAAGAAGTGGCCAAGGCTTATGGGGCCGTGTGCACGCCAGATATCTATGTTTACGGAGCCGACCGCACCCTCGCTTATCATGGAAGGATCGATGACAGTTGGAAAGAACCTGAAAATGTAACGCGGCAGGAGCTGAAAGCAGCGATTGATGCTCTGCTCATTGGAAAAACTCCAACCGCCGAACAACTGCCTTCAATGGGATGCTCGATTAAGTGGAAGAAAAGCTGAAACATGTGTCTGCATACATCAACGAATCACTGAAATTTTGACTTCCTAAGAAACTCGCCCCTCTTCTCTCTCTTAAAATTTTCAATGGATAGATTTCACTTTCCCCGAAAATGGGCCTTTCTCTTTTCGACAAATGCCGTCACCCCTTCGGCAAAATCAGGAGTGGTCGCCGACCAGGCAATGGTGTTTTTTTCTTTTTCCAATTGAGTTGAAAGAGAAATCCCCAAAGACTGATTCATCAAATGTTTGATCTTTCCAATACTGCGTGTTGGCATCACCGCAAGCTTTTGTGCGAAATCCTGAAGAGCAGTCTCAAACTTTTCATCGTCGACCACACGATTGATAATTCCCCAATCGCAGGCTTCTTCAGCTGAAAGCATCCGTCCGGTAAAAAAGCATTCGTTCGCTCGCCGAAGACCGATCATACGGGGAAGAAAAATTGTCGAGCTGCCATTGGGGGTTAAGGCACGCTGGATGAAAGAAGCCGAAAACGTGGCACTTTTAGAAGCTAAGATCAGATCACATGAAAGGATGAGTCCGAAACCTGCAGCAAACGCTGGGCCATGAACCCCAGCAATCACAGGTTTCGCCATCGTGCGGATTTCGATCACCGCCTGATTTAAAAGCGCGCTGATCTTTCGAAAGCCCAGGTCCGCTCGTGGAAGCATTTGATGAAACATTTTCAGATCGCCTCCGGCAGAAAATCCTCTTCCCTCTCCTCTTAAAATTACCGCACGAATCGATTTGTCTTTTGAAACCTTTTTTAAAGTACTTCCTAAATTCTCAGCGAGGTCGACATTAAAGGCATTTAAAACCTCGGGTCTGTTGAGCCGAATCTCGGCAACCGATTCTTTTTGAGTGATCAGAATGGATGAGTCTGAAACGGGCGCTTTCTTTTTGGCCATGGGAATTTCCTCTTCAAATTTAAAAAGACTATGTTATGTTTTTTCTTCGTGAAATCTAACAATCCAGCATAAGGACATCTACATGATTCAATTCAACACAACTTCAGAAGCCTTAGAAAAAATCTCCGCCGATCTCATCGTCTTCCCCATTCTCGATGGAAAGATAGAAAAAAATTCGGATTTAGATTACCTCGATCAAAAACTTGCACGCCTGATTTCTGAAACCTTAAAAAAAGAAACCTTTAAAGGAAAGGTCGGCGAAATCAAAAGTATTCACACCCACTACAAAATCAAATCTCCCTATATTCTTATTGTCGGTCTTGGCGAAACGAAAAAATTCGATCTCGAAAATCTGCGCAAGGCCTGTGGCAAACTGAGCACTGCGGCCGATGTTTTAAAAGCCAAAAAAATCGTTTTGGCTGGAGCTGAAAGCAGCGAAGGTCTCGCCGATTTCCAAGAAATCGCTCAGGCGATGACTGAAGGATTTATTCTGGGAACCTACCGATTCACTCGCTATAAATCGAAACAGGAAAATCATATCCTCTCTCAGGTTCTTTTCTCAACCTCCTCTACTTCACAATCAAACCTCTTTAAAAAAGGTATCAAAAATGGAGAGATCGTCAGCCATGCGACCAACTACGCGCGTGACTTAACCAATACTCCTGCCGCCGATAAGCCTCCCCAGTTTTTAGCCAATGAAGCCAAAAAAATTCGCGGCATCCAAACCAAGGTTTATCAACTTCCTGAATTAAAGAGATTGGGCATGGAAGGAATCGTGAATGTCGGTAAGGGATCCAAATTCCCTCCCGTGCTGATCGAGATGATCTACCGTCCCAAAAAAGCAAAAAAGATCATTGCCCTGGTTGGAAAAGGGGTCACCTTTGATTCTGGCGGACTTTCTTTAAAACCACCCAAGAGCATGGAGACGATGAAGGACGACATGAGCGCGGCGGCCACTTTACTCGGAGTGATGAAAACCATTCGCGATTTAAAGCCGAACGTAGAGGTACGGGCCTATATCCCCTCGGCCGAGAATATGCCGGGTGGCGGCGCCATGCGACCGGGCGATGTATTAAAAATGCACAACGGAAAAACCGTAGAGGTTTTAAACACCGATGCTGAAGGTCGATTGATTTTGGCCGATGCCCTCTCGCTGGCGACAAAAAAGAAACCCGACTGGGTTATCGATATTGCCACACTTACAGGGGCGTGTCTGGTTGCATTGGGAGATCTTTACTCTGCGATTCTTGGAAACAATGCAGAACTGATTCAAAAACTCATTCAGACGGGTAAAAAATCTGGTGAGATGCTTTGGGAGCTACCGCTCGTCGAGGATTATAAAGAAGAAATGAAAAGCATTGTGGCTGATATTCAAAACATTGGGGGTGCTTATGGGGGCACCATCAACGGAGCGCTCTTCTTGCAGGAGTTTGTCGGCGATTCCCCCTGGGCACACATCGATATCGCAGGACCCAGTTGGGCAAACAAACCCTGGGCTTATTGTCCCAAAGGAGGCACAGGTGTTTTGGTAAGAACACTGTGCCGACTCTTGGGTGAGTTTTAATGGATCTCATCAAAATACTGAAGGCGACTCTTTCAGGTTTGATTCTTTTGGGGCTGATGATTCTCATCGGCCCTATTTTTATTGAGCAACCCGCTATCCGGCAACTCGATGAATTTATTTACAAGCAGACCCAACTCCCCTTCTCTTTTCCAGAGCTCATTCCATTATTCAAAATCCTCACACATCTCGGTAGCACACCTAGTTTTATCTTCTTATCTTTCCTGATGGTCTTTCAGGTGTATCGAAAATTTGGAGTCCAATCAGCCCTGATTCTTGCTTTGGGATGTTTGGAGATCAGTTTTGGAAATTGGGGAATCAAGCAGTTCGTAGCACGAATGCGCCCTGACTCTGAAATCATCACCGTGACGGGCTTCAGCTTTCCTTCAGGGCATGCGGCTCACATCAGCTTTCTGATGATTCTTTTTTACGATTTTGCCTCCGCAATAAAATCTGGTTTCAATAGAAGAATCACAAAGCTTGTTTTTGTCTTCGCTGCCCTCGCCGTTGGCCTCTCACGCATCGTTCTTCAGGTACATTGGACAAGCGATGTGGCAGCAGGATTTTTTTTAGGATCTCTCATGGGTATTCTTGTTTGCTCCTCATTCGCTCAAGCAGATTGAATAATTTCTGACTTTTCCCACCTTGACCCCTCTTATCCGATGGGAGATACAAGTCACATGCGACTTAAAAAAGAACAGATTCACAAAATCTCTGAAATAATTCTTAAAGATCTCAAGACTCATCAACTTGCGCGCTTTAAAATCTCTGAGGAAAAGATTTATTCTAAAATTTCAGAAATCATTACACTGGATTTGCAAAATGAAGATCGGTTGGATGATGAAGTTCGCAAGCTGATGGAGCGATTTCAACAACAGATCGCTTCCGGTCAAATGGATCGGCAGAAGGTTTTTCAGATGATCAAAAAGCAGCTGATCAAAGAGCGGAATCTGGTGATTTGATTTTGTGATGGATATGAGGATTTTCTACGATTCAAACATCTTATAATGATGTAATCATGAGCGACCTTACAGAGAGTGAGTAAAAAGTTCAGAAGCAAGGAGGCCAACGCTGCCTATGGACTTTTCAAACACCTCTCGAGAAAAAAACATGAAACTCACCGAAGAACGCATCACCCATATTGCTCACTTAATTTGCGATGGGCTTTATCAGGACGATCTCGTCGACTATGCCAATGACGATGCCGCTCTCCTCCAGATTAAAAAGACACTATTAGGCTATTTAAAAATTGATGATGAGATTGATACGGAAGTGCGTCGCAAGATTACTTCTTTAAAACGTGGGGTTTCTGAGGGTTCGCGTGAGTGGGAAATTCTTTACAAAAAATATTACGAAGAAGAAGGACAGAAGAGGAAATTTTAAAAAGAATCCTGTAATGATTAAAAGAAGGCGCCCTCAAAAAGAAGGCGCCTTTTTTATTTTGCAGATCAGATCCGGTGGGGGTGAACCTGTTCGGATGTACGTATTTCGTTAAGATGATGTTGTCGGTGATGCCTGCGATGTTTACGAATTTTACGCTTCTTTTTTAAAAGGTGAGGATGGGTGTGATAGCGATGCCCAAGGTGAGCCTGGGCTTCAGGTGCAACCGCTGTGAGTAGAAATGCATTGAGGGGGAAAAAGAGTAAATTTTTTTTGAATGCGTTTCACAAGGAATCGTTTTTAAGAGCTGGATGAATTGGAAGAGATTGCCAAACTCATCTTCTGCCGAAATCAAGATCGTGAGTAAAAAATTCAGAGGAAGGCGCTTACCCAGCTTATCGGAGGGGCTGATTGCAATAAGCTCTATGAGTCGGAGGAACTGAGCCGGGAGACCCACGCTGCCGATGGATTTTTCAAGCACCCACTAAGCGTACGGAGTCAACCGTTGGATCGTTTTTTCTTTCCCCAACAACATCAGCATCTCATAAAACCCCGGGCTCACGGTTCTACCGCACAGGGCAGCGCGAGTCGATTGGGCAAGTTCTTTAAGTTTCATCCCACTGTCTGCAAAGATTTTCTCAACCGCCGCATGCAGGGATTCTTTATCAAACGAAGTGATTGGCTCCAGCGCGGCTATCAATTTGCGAACTCTTTCTATTGATTCTGGAGTTTGCAAAACCTTTTGCGCCGCCTCAGAAATCTCGATCTTTTCAATAAAAAGAAAATCGATAAAGTCCGCCATCTCGGCGAGGGTTTTTACTTTTTCCTGCGAGATCTTGACGGCATCAATGAGCTTGGCATCGTCATTTACTAAAATCTGCTTGAGGCCTAAAATCCGTTTCACTTCGGGTGCCAATTCTTCGGGTTTTGCATTGCGGATAAAAACCCCGTTCAGCCACAGCAATTTGTCTGGACTGAACACGCAGGGCGATTTTCCAACCGCAGCGATATCAAAACACTCAATCAATTCCTCACGGGTAAAAACCTCTTTGTCGCCGTGAGCCCAACCCAGACGCGCCAAATAGTTGAGCAAGGCGTCGGGTAAAAATCCCATATCGCGAAACGCCAGCACAGAAGTCGCCCCGTGGCGCTTGGAAAGTCGCGTTTTATCCGAGCCCAAAATCATCGGCACATGGGCAAACTGAGGAGTGGGATAATTAAAAGCCTGATACAAAAGAATCTGTCTGGGAGTGTTATTAAGATGATCGTCTCCGCGAATCACCTCGGTCATCTGCATCGTCACGTCATCGACGACAACGCAGAAATTATAAGTCGGAGTGCCATCCGTTCGCCAGATGATGAGATCGTCGAGCTCGATATTCTGAAATTCAATCCGGCCGCGGATGAGATCTTCAACGACGGTGGAACCTTCCTGAGGAGCCTTAAAGCGGATGCAGTAAGGACGAGGATCTTGCTGCCAGTGAACCGGATCGACATTGCGACAGGTGGCATCGTACTTGGGTTTTCGTTTTTCAGCTTCGGCCTGTTTGCGTTTGGCCTCGAGCTCTTGGGCCGTACAGTAGCAGCGGTAGGCCTTTTTTTCCCGAATGAGCTGATCAACATGCTCTTTATAAACATCAAGGCGCTGGGTTTGATAGAAGGGGCCTTCCTGCCAGTCGAGCTTCAGCCACTTCATCGCATCGAGAATGGAGTGAATGTATTCTTCGGTGGATCGTTCGCGATCGGTGTCTTCAATCCGTAAAATAAAAGTGCCACCGGTTTTTTTGGCGACCAACCAGTTGTAGAGGGCCGTTCGTGCGCCGCCAATGTGGAGGTGACCTGTGGGAGAAGGAGCAAAACGAAGTCGATGTGTTTTCATAGGGTTTCTCTCATTCAATAGAGCTCACAGAATGGTCAAGAGGAAAGGAGACTGTCCTGCTTGACCGGACATCTTGATCCGCCGAAGGCGGACTTGGCCTTGACGAAGGGTCGGAGGATCGTAGGAGCTTATTGCAGTAAGCCCCTACCATAATATTACTTGGGCATTTTTAGAGGCCCCCTAAAGAAAAAATTCTTGGCTTTTTAAGCAGTTCTGGTTATTTGCAGCGCCTCTCAACAACTTTTTAGAGAACCTGTCCTGCACAGACGTGGACAGATCTACTAGAGGAAAACCCCTATGAAAATTCATGAGTATCAGGCGAAGGAAATCCTGAAGAAATTCGGCGTTCCTGTCCCTCCGGCTGTGGTCACACAGGATCCGGAAGAGGCATTTCGCATAGCCAAGGATCTGGGTGGAACCGTCGTCGTCAAGGCGCAAATTCATGCCGGTGGACGTGGCAAAGGCGGTGGCGTGAAGGTCGTCAAAACCCCAGAAGAGGCAAAAGAAGCTGCCAAAAAAATCCTCGGCATGCAGCTCATTACCCATCAGACAGGGCCTGAAGGAACGAAAGTATTAAAAGTGTTGGTTGAAAAAGGCTCTGCCATTGCCAGGGAACTTTATCTCGGAGTGGTGCTAGACCGCGCTCAATCCCGCTTGGTCATCATGGCGTCTTCAGAAGGTGGAATGGATATCGAAGAGGTCGCTGCAAAAACTCCAGAAAAAATCTTAAAGGTCACCGTCGATCCAGCTGCCGGATTTCAGGCCTATCAAGGCCGTCTCCTGGGATTCCAACTCGGACTTTCCCCTGCCCTCATTTCTCAATTTGTAAAACTCCTTCAGGGTCTTTATCAGGCCTATGTGAAATATGATTGTTCACTGGCCGAAATTAACCCGCTCGTGATCACTCAAGATGATCAAATCATTGCACTCGATGCCAAGATCAACTTCGACGACAACGCCCTCTTTAGACACAAAGATGTCGAGGAAATGCGCGATCTAAACGAAGAAGATCCCAACGAATCCCTCGCCAAAAAATACGATCTTTCCTACATCGCTCTCGATGGAAACATCGGCTGTCTGGTGAATGGCGCTGGTTTGGCGATGGCCACGATGGACATCATCAAGCTCTACGGCGGCGAACCTGCCAACTTCCTAGATGTCGGCGGTGGAGCTACCACCGAAAAAGTTACCGCTGCTTTTAAAATCATTCTCTCCGATCCCAAGGTGAAAGGCATTCTCGTCAACATCTTCGGTGGAATCATGAAGTGTGACGTCATTGCCACCGGCGTCGTCGCTGCCGCTAAAGAAGTGGGATTAAAAGTTCCTTTAGTCGTCCGTCTTTTGGGAACCAATGTTGATTTAGGCAAGAAAATTCTGGCGGATTCAGGATTACCAATCATTTCTGCAGACCGAATGGATGAAGCTGCAGAGAAAGTCGTAAAGGCGGTGGGCTTATGAGTATCCTCGTTAATAAAAATTCCAAAGTCATCACTCAGGGAATCACTGGAAATACTGGTCAGTATCACACCAAGGCCTGCAAAGAGTACGGAACCCAAATGGTCGCGGGAGTGACTCCGGGCAAAGGTGGGCAAGCCTTCGAAGGAATTCCCATTTACGACACAGTTTGGGCGGCCAAAAAAGAAACCGGTGCCAATGTCTCGGTGATTTACGTCCCCCCTCCTTTTGCGGGCGATGCGATTTTAGAAGCCGTCGATGCCGAAATCGAGCTTGTCATCTGCATCACCGAAGGAATTCCCGTTCTAGACATGATGAAAGTTAAACGCGCCATGCAGGGCCGAAAAAGTCGATTGATCGGCCCAAACTGTCCTGGCGTCATTACTCCGGGTGAAGCAAAAATCGGCATCATGCCCGGCGCGATTCATAAGTCAGGTCCTATTGGCGTGGTTTCGCGCAGTGGAACCCTCACCTACGAAGCGGTCTACCAGCTCACTCAATTAGGCATTGGCCAATCCACCTGCGTGGGGATTGGTGGAGATCCGATCAACGGAACCAACTTCATTGATTGTTTAAAACTCTTCAATGAAGATCCCAAAACCGAAGCGATTGTCATGATCGGTGAAATTGGTGGAAGCGCCGAAGAAGAAGCCGCCGCGTATGTGAAAGCGAATGTGAAAAAGCCGGTGGTTGGATTCATTGGTGGGATGACCGCCCCTCCGGGAAAACGTATGGGTCATGCGGGTGCGATCATCGCAGGGGGTAAGGGTACCGCTCAGGAAAAAATCGATGCCCTTGAAGCCGCAGGAATTAAAGTTTCCAAATCACCTGCAGAAATTGGAAAGCTTTTAAAAGCAGTTTTATAAAACAAACTCCAGAAGGGGCGACATCCTCTCTGTTTTTTTTATGCCGATCGGACCTGCCCTTCTGATCAATATTAATTAAGGAAATTTATGGCCATCGAAAATACACTCTCCATCGTAAAACCCGACGGTGTTCGCAAAAACATCATTGGCGAATGTTTAAACCGTTTTGAAAAAGCCGGCCTAAAGGTCGTTGCTACCCGGATGATCTGGATGGATCGCAAAACCGCTGAAGGTTTTTATGCCGTCCACAAAGCACGTCCTTTCTTTTCAAGTTTAGTCGATTTCATGACCTCTGGCCCCTGCCTGGTTTCTGTCCTCCAGGGTGAAAACGCCATTGCCAAAAATCGCGAGATCATGGGCGCGACAGATCCTGCGAAGGCCGCTGCCGGAACCATCCGCAAAGACTTTGCCGATAACATCGAGCAAAACGTCGTCCACGGATCCGACGCCCCTGAAACCGCCGCCTTTGAAGTGGGATATTTCTTTAGAGGGATGGATATTTTCTCGGCTTAAGATTTTCCTAAAATTGAAGGGCGAGTTTTCTACACAACTGAAGACTTAATTTCAAAAAGCACCTTTGCACTTTTGTGAAGGTGCTTTTTTTATGGTGTGGTTTTTAAAGGATGAAAAAGGTGAGGGAGGATGTGGAAACGAAGATTTAGAAAACGGTAGATAAGAGATTCTCTATCCTCCAGACAATCCTAAGTCATGAACTGGCCGAAGGGTCGAAGGGTCGTAGGGAGCGGGTGAAACGGACTAGTGAATGCCTAGGGAAATCCTTAAAGGCGCTTTTTTTAGTGAGGACTTGAAGTGGGTTGATAAACCACGAATGAAAGAATCGCCACCTGGGTGGGATTGGCAGGATCGTATTTCACACGCACCTTCTCGCCTATACAAATGAAGATGAATCTCAATCCCATCACAATAAAAAAGAACACGATATCCAACACCAGCGCCGTCACGTAAGCAAAGACCTTGCTGATCGGATTTATCTCACTCACATAAAAGATCGCACGCGCGATGAGAGAGCAAAAAAAACCATTTTAGAATGAAGCTATGAGACACAATAGAAAGAGAATAAAAAGTCCGAAAAGACCTGCCTGAAATCGGTTTCTCATAGATTCTCCTTTTTACTCTTTGATTTTCATTCTGTTGAGACTCGTTCAAAAAGATAAAATCGATCGATCAGATTCCTTTTTGAGGAAGAGAAAAAAAGATGGAAGTCCCCTCTCCTAATTTGCTTTCTGCCCAAACTTCTCCGCCTTGGAGCTGAACCAGGTGTTTCACAATCGAAAGTCCCAAACCCGTGCCACCCATTTGCCGAGAGCGCGAGGGATCGACACGATAGAAGCGTTCGAAAATTCTTGAAAGATGTTCCGGAGGAATGCCGGATCCCTGATCTTTGACTTCAACAATCACCCTCCCCTCCTGTATTTCCCAGTCAACGAGGACCCTTCCATGCTCGGGCGAATATTTCAGGGCATTGTCCAAAAGATTGGATAGAATATGTCGCAGTGCCTTGGCATCCGCCCAGAGCTCATCCAGTTGAGGATGATGGATTTCCAGCTGAAGTCTCTTTTCTTCAATTCGTTTGGAAAAGGTTTGTTGAAGATCATCCATCACTCCCTCAATCTGTACCTGCTCCAAGATAATCTGATAATGACTTGATTCGATTCGGGAAAGATCCAGCAGATCCTGAAGGATGGAATTTAATCGAAGCGCATTACGGTGGATCACACCTAAAAATCGTGTCGCTGTTTCGGAGTCTTGGAGACCACCGCCCATCAGCGTTTCGGCATAGCCCTGAATTGCCGCCAGCGGAGTTTTCAGCTCGTGAGAGACATTCGCCACAAACTCTTTTCTTAAATTCTCAAGCTGGCGCAAACGGGTGACATCATGAAATACAAACACGACACCACTGGTTTGTTCGCGGATTTTCCAGGGCGTTGCATGGACGAGGAGATTTTTACCAGACCCGCGTTTTACCTGAATTTCCCGCTCAAGCAGATGGGAGGTTCTCATTACCTCTTGAGCCATTTCCTGAAGGGCTGGCTCGCGAAAGGCCTCCAGCAACGTATCTCCTGGACGCAGACTCTGGGCTCCCAAAAGCTTCTGCAAGGCTGAGTTGGATAACAAAATGCGCGAGTGCTCACCCAAGACCAAAACTCCCTCGCTCATGCTTTCCAAAATGACCTGAAGCTGAATTTTCTCTGCCTGGATTTTTTCGATCTGCTGTTTGAGCGATTGTGAATAATCGTTGATCTGAAAAGCGAGCCCACTCCAGTCTGGATCAGAAACCAGCCTCATTCTCTCCTGATTTTTATTCACCAGATCTAAAAGAGAAGTTTTAAATTCTCTAAAATTTTTCAGAGATGGATGAAGAACCCAAAGGTAAAGGGCCAGGGTGGCGATGATAAAAAAAACGGTGAAATAAAAAAGAGTCAGGGGAGAAACCGTATAAACAAAACCTAAAATCAATAAAGAGAATAAATAAATTCCCGAACAAAAAAACCAAAACCGGCGATAAATTTGAAATTGATTTTTGAACATGACAGAAGTCTTCAGGACTCTTTGAAGCGATACCCGACTCCACGAACGGTTTCGATGGCCTCACCGGCTTTTTCTCCCAGCTTTTCCCGCAAACGCTTGACGTGAGTATCGACCGTGCGTGTTGTAATCGCAGTGTCATAGCCCCATACCTGATCAAGTAATAAATCCCGTGTGAGCACGCGCCCGCGACTTTTCATCAGATACTCCAGCAATTTGAATTCGGTCGCTGTCAGAAGAATCTCTTCTTTTTCAGCCCAGACACGATGGCTTTCTGGATCAAGCCGGATTCCCCACAAGCCGAGAGAATTCTTTTTTGCAGGGGATGAATTGCCCGATTCTGAGCGTCTGAGAATGGCCTTCACCCGCAACACGAGTTCCCGCGGACTAAAAGGCTTGACCATGTAATCATCGGCTCCCATTTCAAATCCAACGACACGATCGATTTCTTCTCCGCGTGCGGTGAGAATGAGAATGGGAATGTGTTTTCCCTCAGGATGGGATTTAAGCCGGCGACAGACTTCGATTCCACTCATCCCGGGAATCATCAAATCGAGCACGATGAGTTGGGGCAGGGTCTCCAGGGCTTTTTGAAATCCCTCATCTCCACGGGCACACACAACCGTCTGAAACTGATCCTGCTTAAGATGATAGGCAACCAGTTCTGCCAGATCTTCTTCATCTTCGATGATAAGAATGGTGGAGTTATCCGACATGATTGTATTCCCGATGGCGAAATTTCACTCCCAATTCATTTTCAGCAATTTCACGACAACGTTCAAGATCGATTCCGGGCATTCCGACGACAGAAGCGGTAACATCTGGAATATGTTTTTTGATCGCAAGGATAAAATCCTTTACGGCAGCGTAGGCCTGACCCTTAAAGCGGGAAGGACAAATCCGATCGTAAGTTTCAGAGTCAGGAGCATTCAGCGAAACCGAAATGACATCGATTAAACCTTCGAGCTCAGGGGCGATATTGCGCTTGTGGATGAGGTTTCCAAGGCCATCGGTATCCAACCGTACTTTAACTCCCTTCGAATGCACATACGCCGCAATCTGTTTAAGCAAATCCAGTCGCTGAGTGGATTCTCCAAATCCACAAAAAACCACTTCATCGCGATTTGAAAAATCTCCGAGGGCTTGGACGACTTCGTCAAAGCCTGGAGCCTTGGGAAGTCGCAAATAGTAGCCTTTAACTTCGAAGGTTGAAAATTTCGGGCAAAACACACAGGCCAGGGTGCAGATGTTGGTGATGTTCAGATAGATGGAATTACGGATGACGTACGCAATCTGCGGGGCCAGCTCGGTGGAGGCGAGTCGAAACAGGCGCCGGGTGTTGAGGGAAGTTATTCGCTGAACATCATCGAGGGTGAGTTTTTTAATCTCAGCAATTTTTAGGGCGGTAAATTTGACGTAAGCGGGTTCGTTGCGTTTTCCCCGATGGGGTTCAGGAGACAAGTAAGGACAATCGGTTTCAATCAGAATTTTTTCGGTGGGAATTTTACGGACGACTTCACGCAATGCCTCGGATTTTTTAAAGGTGATCACGCCTGAGAATGAAATATAAAATCCTTTCTCAATCATTTTTTCAGCAAAGGACCAATCTCCCGTAAAACAATGAACAACTCCCCCACACTCAAAACCTTCTTCCTCTTCCAAAATGGTATAGAGGCGATCATAGGCATCCCGCACGTGAAGTACCATCGGCAGCCGCACTTCTTTGGCCAGGCGAATCATCTGGCGAAAAACCTCTTCCTGCACTTTGGGATCAGAGTGATTATAATGAAAATCAAGCCCGACCTCCCCAATTGCAATCACCTTTTTATCTGCGAGCAAGGACTTTAAATCTTCAATCATTTGGGGAGTAACAAGATGAGCATCGTGCGGATGAATTCCGACAGTCGCATGGATTTGAGGATAATGCTCGGCAAGCTCCAGGGCTTTTAAATTGCCTTCATATCCTTCTCCACCACCGATATTAATAATGGTATCCACACCATTTTCATGGGCACGATTTATAATTTCGTCAATTTCTTCAGGTGAATAGGAAGAAAAGCTTAAATGGGCATGGCTATCAATCATCATATTGACGTGAAGTAGCGGAAATCGAATGGGATGTAAACCGAGGATCGGTAACGAAGAGGAGATCATCAACCCTATAAAATTTTCACAACTTTATTACAAACTCATCCGATAATGTAACTTAAGACGGAATTCTTATTCACTTGAAAATTATGAAAACAATCTCAAAAAAACTAATTTTTGTTTATTCACTCTTCTTCATCACTTCTCTTGGCTTTCCCGAATTCACCTTTGCCCGTACGAAAATATCTCTATCATCTTCACAACCTCATAAAGCAGCGACTGTCACTGAGATCGACGAGAACTCCTGTTCTTTCACATTTAGTCAGGCTGAATATACTGTTAATGAAAACGTGGGAACCGCCATTATCACAGTAGTGCGTGATGCCGGTTGTACCGTACCTGTTGAAGTTACCTTCTCGACTTCAGATGCGACTGCCCTGTCAGGCAGCGATTATCAGACAGTTTCACAACTCCTTCAGTGGGACGTATCTTCCCCTTCCGAACAAACTGTCTCTATTCCAATCATTGATGACTCAATTGTCGAAACTCCCATCCAGGAAAATGTAGTTCTCACATTAAGTAATCCAAGTCTTAGTACTAATACAATTGCCAATGACCCTGTGATTATCAATCCAAATCCTGCCCAACTTGTCATTCTGGATGATGATCTAGAGGATACGCAGAATGATCAGAATGTTTGCGGAGATGGTGTTCTTGCAACAGATGACACTGAAGAGTGTGATGACGGAAATCTTGAAAATAACGATGGGTGTGACAGTAGCTGTCATTCTGAAGCGGGAAATCAGGATCAGGGAAACAATTCTTCGGATACCACATATTTTCTTGAAGGAAGCGGATGCAGCTTAAGCAGAGCTTCGCAGCCAGTTACACCCTTTTCATTTCTCCCATTCTTGGCAAGCACCGTCTTCATTTTTATCCGCTCATCAATTCGGACAAAATCCTGATCTCTCAAAACACAAATGCCAGCTGATTAAAATCAGGGGGCCCTCAAAAGCTCCCTCTTTGATTTATAATCTCTGTCTTTTCCTGCGCCGCACAATCCCTGGCTTCCTTACCCCCCTACCTTCCTCTCTCATTGAATGCCCCCTACTTAAACCACTTTCAGCCAGGGGATGCATTCCAGATCAAGGCCACTCATTTCACCATTTCAAAATAAATTCAAAAATCAGGAAACCTTTTTTGAGAGCTGGCGATAAAGCAGTAAGAATGCAGATTTCCTGCTTTCTGTTTTTACACAAGTAACCATTACCAAATTTAAAAACCTATGAAACACCTCTTTAAATATCTGACTTTTGCTTCTCTTCTCTTCTTGAGCTTCCACGTCCATGCTGCTGTTTTTAAAGTCACGAACACCCACGATTCGGGGCCGGGTTCTTTGAGACAGGCCATTCTCGATGCCAATACAGCGCCTTCCAAGCCAGATACGATTCTGTTTGAAATTTCCACCAACGGAAATCCGGACTGTAGCAGCAATGCTGTCTGCACCGTCTATCCTCAATCGGGACTTCCTCCGATTACCGACTCTCTTATTATTGATGGATATTCGCAACCTGGAGCTCAAAAGAACAACTCTTCCATAGGATTAAACACTGACATCAAAATCGAAATTTCTGGAGCTCAATCCACCTCAGCCCATGGCTTACAAATCCTTTCAGGAGGATCGGGAAGCACAATTCAAGGGCTTTCCATCAATGATTTTAAGCAAGATGGAATCTTTATCCAGGACAGCCCAAGAAACTCCATTGTGGGAAATTTTATCGGTGTGGATCCCACCGGATCACAGGCCCATCCCAATGCCAGCGGAATCTGGATCGAAGGAAGCTCGCCCAACACAAAGATAGGTGGTGAAGATTTAGGCGATGGAAATCTCATTTCCGGAAACGGAATTCTCACTTCCAACAATATGGTACAAG
>JBPOIC010000021.1:0-11469 GCA_052034865.1 Myxococcota bacterium
AATAAAGATGTCGTGCTTGCGGTGATTAATGGCGAGCTTACTGTCAAACGCTACCGAATTGTGCAGGATAAAATCTGCCTCGTGCCTGAAAATCCAAAGTATGCAATTTTAGAGATCACCGAAGGGATGGAGTTCGAGGTCTGGGGTGTGGTGACATACGCGATTCATACATTGAAGGGCGGAGTATGATTTTTTGCAGACGGAGGTCAGCGGTCAGCGCCATTCCCGGAAGACAGAGCTGCAGTCAACCCAATGCAAGACGGAGCAAGTGAGAGAGATGGCGATTGCTTTAGTGGATTGCAATAATTTTTTTGTTTCCTGCGAGCGGGTATTTCGTCCCGAGCTCAAAGGTCGGCCTGTGGTCGTCTTATCCAACAACGACGGGTGTGTGATCTCGCGCTCCAGTGAAGTGAAGGCCTTGGGGATTCAGATGGGCGAGCCGTATTTCAAGATTCAAAAAATCCTCCATCAATTTAATATTGCCGTTTTTTCTTCGAACTTCATGCTTTATAGCGATTTGTCCCGACGTGTCATGGAAACGCTTTCGCAGTTTTCCGAAAAAATTGAAATCTATTCGATCGATGAGGCCTTTTTGCATCTGACAGAGGGAAAAAATGCAGACGGAGGACGAGTCATTCCTTCCAACTCCAATTTGGAAGACGGAGGACAGGCGATTCAAAAGAAAGTTTATCAATGGACAGGAATTCCCACCTCGATTGGAATCGGACCCACCAAGAGCTTGGCGAAGGCAGGAGCTTATTTTGCCAAAAAGATGGAAAGTTTGAGGGGCGTGTGTGTGCTGAGCAATCTCAAAGATCAGCGTGAGGCCCTTAAGCATTTGCCGATAGAAGAAGTGTGGGGCATTGGTCGAAGTTATTCCCAGTTTTTAAAGCATCAGAGGATTGAGACAGCCTATGCGTTTACGCAAGCCCCAGAAGATTGGGTGCGCCGAAAAATGGGAGTGGTAGGCAGTCGACTGCAACAAGAGCTTTTGGGAAGAGCATGTCTAGAGATTGAATCACATCCGGATCCGAAAAAAGGAATTTGCACTTCCCGTTCGTTCGGATCTCCCATCGAGAATCTATCTGAGCTTAAAGAAGCGGTAAGTCATTTTGTAGCGCAGGCGGCGGTCAAGTTAAGAAAAGAAAAATTGCAGACCGGACAAATTACCGTATTTATCAGCACTTCACGGTTTCAACCGAATAGCTACTTCAATTCTTCGTCGATCAGCCTTCCTTACTTCACGGCTTTCACACCCGAGATGATTTCGATTGCCCTGGAAGAGCTTCGAAAAATTTTTCGTCCTGGTTTTTTCTATAAAAAAGCCGGGGTGCTGTTGGAGAACTTAAGGCCTGAAGGACAGGCATCGCTTTTTGATCCTCTCGATCGCACGAAGGCGAATTGCTTAATGAAAACCGTTGATCACCTGAATGCCACTTTGGGGAGAAGTACGGTTCGTTTTGGATCGGAAGGGATTGCACCCGCCTGGCGTCCGCGTGCCGAACATTGCTCGCCGCGCTATACGACCGATTGGAAAGAGTTGCCGGTGATTCGGATTTGATTTTTGAAAGGTAGAATTCATTTTATGAAGAAAAAAACATCCTCTTCATTATCTTCCAACGAGCTCGATCTTCACGGTTTTCGCCTGCACGAAGCCGAAGACGAAGTGCTCAAGTTTATCGACCGTTTGCATTATCAGGGAGAAACCATGGGAGAGATTATTCACGGCCTGGGAGTGATCGCCGAAAAATTGCCGGAGTGGCTGCGCAGTTATCCGCATGTGAGGCATTTCAATACTCGACCGTTTAATCGCGGGGTGACAGTAGTTTATTTGGGATGAGGGATAGATTTAATTCGCTTTTTCTATTCGGAGCTTTTTCTCCCTCTCCTTAAAGAGGATCAGGATGAGCGGATGGAATATTTGCGGGCGACTCATGAGTCGCCCCTACAAGAAAATTGAATTCAGAATTTTTCTTCTGTCTTCTCCTATCTCTCTCAACTCCTACCTACCATAACTCACGGTTAAAGAAGCCTTCGCCAGGGTATTTTGGTGGAGAAAAAAGCCGAGCATGGCGGCAGAGGCGTCGGCGTTGAGATCGAGCTTTTCAGTTTTTAAGGCGTAGATCGTAAAAATATAGCGATGGGGCTTGTCTCCTGGAGGTGGGCAAGCGCCGCCATATCCGGGTTTGCCGAAGTCTGTGCGGCCTTCCAGGGCAGTTGCCGGGAGTGCAAGCTTTCCGGATTCGGCAGATTTGAGTTTGGAGGTCGTCGCCGGAAGATTAAAAATCGTCCAGTGCCACCAACCGCTGCCCGTAGGGGCATCAGGGTCATACATCGTGATCGCAAAACTTTTGGTTTCCGCAGGGGCGTTTTTCCAGAAAAGGGCAGGGGAGAAATTTTTTCCGGAGCAACCGAAACCATTCAAAATGAATTTCTCTCCGAGAGTTCCTCCGTCTTTCAGATCCGGGCTGGTGAGCGTGAAGTCCGCTGCCTGGGTTGAAAGGCTGAGGGTGATAAAAAGAAAAAAGAAGAAGAGTACGAGTTTGTTTTTCATAGGGAAGCTCCTGAAGATAGGGTTCGTCTTAAATTCGGCGTGGTCGATTTTAGCAATTTCTCGCAATTCATCCAGCTCTTCGTTGTCGGTCTTTGCCCGTCAGTCTGCCTCTGTTGATGTAAGTCTTTCTACGGGTGAAAGTCCTCCGTCTTGATCTGTATTTTGATCTGTACCTTTCTCATCCAAAACTTCCAAGCGAAACATGGCCTCTGCAATGCTAGGGGCGTCTGGCCAGACGCCTCTAAGGTCCTTCGAGCCTGGCAGACTCAGGACTTACGACTCAGGGCGAAGGAAAAATGGAAGGTGGAGGAAACTGTCTATCCTTCGACGGGGTCAAGATGTCCGGTCAAGGATGTGTTTTTAATTTTAAGATACACCCGACTTTATTGCCCTTCTCTTTCCTTTTCCAACTGCCGGTAAAATTCGACTACGTGAGGATCGACCCTGATCGAGGCCTCATCCCAACCGGTGAGCGTGAGTCCGGCACCTTTTCTCAAGCGGCTTAAGGCAACGTAGGCATGACCGGGCTCCCAGAGTTTTTGAAGATCGCAGACCATCGCATCGAGTGTGGCGCCTTGGGCCTTGTGGATGGTGGTGGCGTAGGCAAGCAGAAGGGGAAAATTTGTTGCGGTGGCCATTGCCTTGCCATCGGCATCCAAAAGAGAAAAGCTTTCTGGATGGATCGTCACCTCACGCCCTTTGCTTAAGCGCAAAGTCATCTCATCCTTTTCAATCATCACAATCGTTCCGAGAGATCCATTCACGTATTGATATTGAGGATCGTTGACGCGAATCATTACTAGGGCACCTTCCTTGACTGAAAGGATTTCGGGGATGGGGGCCTGCTGTTTCATCTTTTCGATCGCCATCGGATTTCCGGTGTAGAGAGTTCGAAACTCATGAAGAGGTTTTTGAATTTCAGCCAAACGCATTCGATTGAAACTGTCGGCCATTTCACGGCGTGGAAATAGGTGCGGGACATCTTTGGGGGCCTGAAGATTAAAAAGATCCGGATCCGTTCTGCGATCTAAATATTCGCGCACCCTGTCATTCACTATCCCATCGCGGATAAAGTTGAGGACCTCGAGATATTCTTCATCCTGTGTGCGCATCATCGATTCAAGCAGTACTGAAATAAACTGGGACCTTTTCCACGCCTCTTCCAGAAAGGCCCATTCCTTTTTTTGATTCCAAGGATTGACGGGAGGAAGCTGCGAGAAATCACCCACGGCAATCACGCGTGCGCCTCCCCATGGCAGAGAGTGATTTCTTGCACGGCGGCAAATTTCTTCAGCCGCTCGAAAGGTAGGCCCCGAAATCATCGAGACTTCATCGAGGACAAAACCTTCGATTTTTTTAAGCCGGTTCACGACCCGTGAGCTGTCAAGTGCGCGGGCGATCGTTTTTTCAACTCCACCTTCCATCACTCCCAGTCCAAAAAAACTGTGAAAGGTGCGTCCTCCCACGAGCACAGCGGCGGCTCCGGTGCTTGCGACAATGGGGAAATATTTGCGATCTTTATTTTTTAGAAAATGGCGGAGGAGGTAGCTTTTGCCACTGCCCGCACGGCCGGTGATGAACACGTTATCCCAACCAGCTTTAAGAATCTGAAGGGCTTTTTTCTGGCAGGGGCTTAATTGGCCTGGGCTTACTTTCATTGGACTCGCTTATCCTTCCAAACATTCTTTTTCAATGGAAGAGAGTGTGTTAGGAAAAAGTGATTGCAGATGCGATCGCGCTCGCCACTTACATCCACGCTTCGATTATAATGAGGATGGGATTTTTCATGCCTCCAAAAAAACGCATGCTTTTAATTCTTTTATTCCTCCTGGTTTTTCTCTGTCTTCTCCACGATCTATTTTTTTATTTCTACCCGCGGCAAGGATACACACGGCAATTTCTTTTTCCTGCGGGCCCTCGTGTGTATTTTCATTATGCCAATCCTTGGAAGAGCTCCTGGACCCATCGTCCTCTTTCTCATGTTCAACTTTTCTCCTTTCGAATTTTAAATGATGAATATGCGAGCGATGGCCTACATGTTTTTCATTGGGGGTTGTCGATGGAGGGGATTGATCCTAGAAGTTTTGAGGTTTTAAAACAGCCTTATAGCAAGGACCGACAGGGGGTTTATTTTACGAAATATGAGGGGCCAAATCGTCCGCAGACGTTGAGCCGCCTGGAGGCCGATGTGAAAAGTTTTCAGGCATTTGGAAATTTTTACGCGAAGGATTCGAACACAGTGTTTTACTATTCCAAAAAACTCGCGGGTGTGAATCCGAACGATTTTTCAGAGCTTGGGTATGGTTATGCGAAGGATGAAACCCACGTGTATTACTTTGGACGTCTGATGCCTGAAGCCGATGCTCCGACTTTTCACACGCTTGATAAAGGGCCGAATCGTCCGTATGCCCAGGATCAATCTGGAATATATCTCAATGGGGTGAAACTAGAGGCAGATCCTGCTACTTACGATTATCCAGCTTTTTATTATACACGACCGGTTTATTAGTGAGGGCTCATTTTCCTGTCTTTGTCATTCTGAGAGAATGAGGAGAATCCAGTGAAATCCTCTGGGGCCTTCCATCTTAACACGTCCTCAAATTTCTCTACGACTTTAATAAAAAAGGCCTTCCAGAACATGGAAGGCCTTTTGTTTTAGCAATCAAACCCTTTCCTTACTTAGTCTCTGCCGCGCGTTTTTCCTGATACTTCTTCACGAGCTCATCCTGCACGTTTCTCGGAACAGGTGCGTATTTCAAAAACTCCATCGTAAACTCGCCCTTTCCTTGTGTACAGCTTCGTAAGTCGGTGGAGTAACCAAACATCTCCGAAAGCGGTACCTCGGCATCCACCTGAACATAGCCACTGGAAGATCCGGTTGAGGCGATGACTCCGCGGCGCTGGTTGATCTGACCAACGACCGAGCCCTGGAATTCTTCTGGAGCCTGGGTTTGCAGTTTCATGATGGGCTCAAGAATGATGGGTTTGCAGGCGCCGTAAAACTCGCGCACCGCGGTCATTGCGCAAACTCGGAAGGCCATGTCCGAGGAGTCAACGGCATGGTAAGCTCCGTCGTTGATGACGGCCCGAACTCCCACCACCGGAGCTGCGATTAAAAGTCCTTTTTTGAGCTGCTCCTGAAATCCCTTGTCGCAGGAAGGAATAAATTCGCGAGGAATTTTGCCGCCCACGATTTCATCGACAAATTCGTACGTCTCAACCGCATCGAGGGGGAGGGGCTCAAAATAACCGCCGATTTTGGCGTATTGACCCGATCCACCGGTCTGCTTTTTGTGCTGATACATGAAGTCGGTTTTGTTGGTGATGGTTTCGCGGTAGGCGACCTGTGGCTGACCAGCGATCACTTCACAATTATATTCACGCTTCATGCGCTCGATATAGATTTCTAAGTGGAGCTCGCCCATTCCTGAAATGATTGTTTGAGCGGATTCTTCATCGCGATGAACTCTAAAGGTTGGATCTTCTTTCGAGAAGCGGTTTAATGCCTTCGAGAAATTGGCGGTTCCGCCCTTGTCTTTGGGTGCCACGGCCAGAGAGATAACAGCATTGGGAACGTGCATGGAGGTCATGGTGTAGCGGATGGTCCCGTCGGTGAAGGTATCTCCAGAGGCGCACTCGATTCCAAACATGGCGACGATATCTCCCGCGCTGGCCGATTCGATGTCGTGCATTTCATCGGCGTGCATGCGCACCAGACGGGGAACTTTCACTTTTTTCTCGTTTACGCAGTTCATGATCCAATCACCCTTCGAGACTTTTCCTTGATAAATTCTCATGTAGGTGAGCTGGCCGAAGCGCCCGTCTTCGAGTTTGAAGGCCAGACCGACAAAGGGTTTTTCCGGATCGGAATCCAGCTTCATTTTCTTTTCATCATTTTTCTGATCATGGGCCTCGTTGGTGACTTCGGAGGGATTGGGAAGATAATGCCCCACGGCATCTAGAAGGACCTGGACCCCCTTGTTTTTATACGCCGAGCCCATCATGACGGGAATGAATTTTAAGCTTAAGGTCGCTTTGCGGATGGCCTGGCGGAGTAAATCGGCTGGGATTTCCTGATCTTCGAGGTAGAGCATCGCGACTTCGTCATCAAAGTCGCCCATGGCGGCGATCAATTCCTGGCGGCGCTCCTTCACAGGGGCGAGTAGATCGGCAGGGACATCTTCAATACGAATTTTTTCTCCGTTATCCCCATCGAAATAAATGGCTTTCATTTCTACTAAGTCAACGATGCCTTCAAAGCGATCTTCCGCTCCAATCGGGTAGGTGATGAGATGGGCATTGTGGCCAAGTTTGTCGCGGAGCTGGTTCATCACACGAATTGGGTCGGCACCGGCGCGGTCCATTTTATTGACGAAGGCGATGCGAGGAACATGGTAGCGGGTCATTTGTCGATCGACGGTGATCGATTGGCTTTGAACTCCAGAAACCGAGCAAAGCACAAGGATGGCGCCGTCGAGAACACGAAGGGCGCGTTCCACTTCGATCGTAAAGTCTACGTGGCCGGGGGTGTCGATGATGTTAATAACGCTGTCTTTCCATTCACAGTAAGTGGCAGCAGACTGGATCGTAATTCCTTTTTCGCGTTCGAGATCCATGAAATCCATGGTGGCTCCGACGCCAGATTTTCCACGGACTTCCTCAATTTTATGAATTTTTTTGGTGTAGAAGAGGATACGTTCGGTGAGGGTAGTTTTTCCGGAATCGATGTGTGCTGAGATTCCGATATTTCTGACTTTCTGGATATTCGCCATAAAATTGCTCCACTATTTGGGATGAATGAAAAGGGTGGCTGGATCTTCAATCAAGGAAGTTTCATTCGCAGGCAGTTTTGTCTGCTCAGATAAATAACTCCAGGCAAACTGTTTTACTCTCTGCCAAACCGATTTTTCATTGATTCTTCACCGCGAAACCACGCCCCGTAAGCCTTTGCAGAAGGGCGCCTTTAACCTATCCCCCCGTGAAAAGTCGAGAGATTTTTGCGGATGTGTGGACTCTCTGCTTGCCTGCTTAAAAAGCTCGGGTTGAGAGTGTGAGAATGTGAAAAGGTTTAAAGAGATGACTTGATAAAAACAGCCTCGGAAGGATTTAAAATCCCATAAGCCAGAGGAGTATCCATCGTTGTCTCCTCAAAGTTGATCAGGGAAAGAATGGATGAGCGAACCCCTTTATCCTGAGTAGCAAAACTGACGGAGACTAAAAGCTCGCTGAGCTTTTCATGAAGGGGAAGCAGGGTTTGGGAAGCGACGAAGCTTGGATCGTCTTTGAACTTCTCGGCGATCTTGTCGGTAACACTGGTAGCAAAGCCTGACTTAAGATCGGCGTAGGTCAGTTTCTCAAGCTTGATTCCGTAAAAGCCTGCCGCAGCCAGGATGCGCTCTCTTAAAAATGTGGCTGAGCTGGTTAAATGGATCAGGTCATCTTTAAAGATTTCTTTAATGATTAAAAGATCCTTCTTGCTTAAAGCTTCCTGCAGATCTTTGTGTGCCTTGAGGTTTAGGCTGCTTAAGCTTTTAGGATCATTCGTAAATTCTTTTTTTACCTCTGGATCCATTTCTTTAACGAATTGGAGGAAGCCATTCAAACTGTTTGCCGCCTGGTTTTTGTTCCAGCTGGCAATGACTTCGTCATCAGAAATCACCTGAGCCGACTTGTTCAAAAAGCCAATATACGACTTGTGCGCCTCGCCATAAAGATCAACTACTCCAGAAATCCCAAGGGTTTTAGAGGCAACCATAGGGAGTCCCAAGGCTTGGTTGTTTACTCCTTTGGAAGAGGACCCCGTTTCTTGTTGGATCGGAGAAGCGATGGGCTGCATGGTTTGTTGTTGGGTAATGCCCAAGGATGACATCGAGCTGTTGGTTGCCAGGCTTGTTGCCGGTTTCATTTGAGATGAGGTCTGAAGGGTTTGAGTTGGATTGGCGGTATTGGAAGTATTGATCTTCAGGCTCGATTGCATGGTTGAATTGTTATTGGTTTGCTCGACCGGCTTCATCGTACTTTGGGTGTTGATTGAATCTTTGGATGTCATGTCCTGACTTTGAGCCGCCACTTGCCCATCATTTTTTTCCTGAGTGGACGCCATTTGTGAATTTTGTTTGGCCGTCTGGTTTTCCATCGTTGCCGACGTAGGGAGCTGGTTGGAATTCATATTCCCCGATGAAATCTCTGTTGGGAATGTGGTTTTGGAGGCGTGGGTTGAGATGGCCGCCTGTTTTTCTGCAGAACTGGGAGGGGGTAAATTACCAATTTCAACTGTAGGATTATCTTGTTTTGGTGAGGTGTCGGTGCTGCCGCAAGAAATGGTAAATAGAGAAATAGAAGAAAACAACGCCAAGGCGAACGTCCTTTTGAGGTCCATAGGGAAATCCTTCATGATTGAGGGATATTAAATTGAGATGAACTCCCTCTTTGTCGGAGGGAGTTCTGAAAAGGCTGTGATTTCTTTAAAAAAATCTTCGGGATGATTCTTTTTCTTCTGAATTCGGTTTTGGTCATTAGGGCTGAAGTTTTACAATGAATGAATCTGAATCTATGAAATCTGAATCTGCTGCAGGATTCATCAGCGTCCAGACTTCGGAGCCAAAATCAAGAACTCCAAAGAAATCCCCGACCCATATTGGAGAGCCCTGAGTATTCACCGTCATATCGGATGAGTACTGATGTTTGCTGTCTCCATAGTGTTTGGCCCATAGAGTCGATCCGGTTGAATCGAACTTTGCGAGAAAAAGGTCATTGTTACCAGTAGAGACGAGGGGCCCTGATCCCAGATCAATGGCTCCACTAAAATATCCCCCCAAAAATAGATTTCCACTCTCATCGCTTTGTATTTGGTTTGGTCTTAAATACCCTATTGAAGTGAGGGTTTTACTCCAAACCGCATTTCCTGAAGAGTCCAGCTTTGCCATAAAGGCGGTATTCCCAGTGGTGGCAGCACTCAGAGGACCTTTTCCAAAATCAATTGCGCCCGCCAGGCTTCCTACAAGAAGGCTGTTGCCTGAAGAATCTATAGAAAAAGCAGTTACTGATTGCTGTGCAGAGTTTCCGTAAGAATGAGACCAAATTGCATTTCCATCTTTATCGAGTTTTGCAGCAAAGACGTCTTGGCCTCCAGAGCTGGTTAGGTTCGAGCCGTTGCCGAGGGTGATGCTGTTCTGAAAATTACCAGCAAGGTAGAGGTTGTATGAAGAGTCCGAGTAGATTTTTTGGATTTGAAAATAGTGATCGGGATCGAGGGGTCTGCTCCAGAGATGATTGCCCTGTCCATCAAGTTTTCCGATGAAATTAAGATGGCCATTTCCTGAAGAGACCAAGTTGAGTCCACCCAGATTAAGCATTCCCCCAAAATAGCCTGTAAGAATGAGGCTTCCTTGGGTATCTGTAGAAATAAACAGGGCATTATCATCGCAAAAACCACTATCCTCAGGGTCTACGCAAACTCCAAACTGTTTGCTCCACAGAGTTTCTCCTTTTGGATTGAGCTTAAAGATGAAAAAGTCTTTGTTCCCCTTGCTTTGGAATGAGGTTCCTCCAAAACCAAGCTTATCCCCTCCAGAAGTATTAAAACCTCCCGATACAATTATATTCCCAGAGTTATCTGTAGAAATATTTCTAGCGAAGACAGTGCTTGATCCCCCCGTCACATGTTCGCTTTCGAATTTTTTCATCCAGGACAAATTCCCGTTTGAATCGAGCTTGGCGACAAAGAGGGTGTCATGATCATGAGCGGTAACATTTAAAGTGGTTTGTCCAAAAGTGATGGATTTTGAAAAGATACCAGTTACAAGGACATTATCCTGAGAATCATGGGTGACAGCAGTTATATTTTGAATACTTCCAATATCTTTAAAGGCTGCGGCCCAGACAGTATCACCCGAGCAGAGCTTGACTCCATTGCAGTCCTCGTCGACGTCTTTTGTCGAGCAGTCTTCTGTCTTGGGAAGGATTTCAGCCTGGCAGGCCCCAAAGCCCGATCCGTCGGCCAGACAGGTTTGGGTGCCCCCGGCGCAGATCCCAATCCCCATTGTGCCTTCAGGTCCCGTGTAGCAAGATTGAGTTGCTCCTGGCGTACACTCGATATTACCGGGTGGAGGGGTTTTACTACTCTCTTGAAAGACAGATCCCGAACCACAACCTGTCATGTTTAAAAAAAAGACCGAATAGGCAAGAAGGATGAGAAACGAAAAAAAGAGGGGTTTTTGAAACAGGGAAAAGCGCATATTGTGCCTCCATAGGCTGATAGGATGGATGTGGATTATCGGAAGGCGAATCATCGAAAGATGACCTGAAAAGTATTGTCTTGATGAGAACAAGTGTCAATATGACATTCTAAGAACCCTTTAAAAAAAATAAGGAAAAAATGAAGGAAATGACAAGAGGTGTCATACTTGAACAATTCGAAGTGGGGCCAATGGAGAATTTTATCTATTTGGTGGGTGCTGCTGCTACCCGAGAGACTGTGGTCATAGATCCAGCCTGGGAGGTCGATACCATTCTTCGAAAGGCCCGAGAGAAGGACCTTAAGATTACTGGCGTTTTGATCACCCATCGACATCACGATCACACCAATGGGATCCTCGAACTTTTAGAGCAATGCGATGTACCGGTTTACGCCCATCATGACGATGCCGATCAGATAGACCTGCCGCCTTCCTCACTTAAAAAAGTCCGTCATGGAGACTTTCTGGAAATTGATGCGGTTCGAATCGAGATGCTCCACACGCCAGGCCATACTCCAGGCAGCCAATGTTTTAAAATTCAGAATTCCCTGATTGCGGGTGATACTCTTTTTATCAACGGCTGTGGACGATGTGATTTGAGAGGTGGAAATGCGGAAGAGTTGTATTATTCACTGACCCAAAAACTGATGCGGCTTCCGGACGAAACAATTTTATATC
>JBPOIC010000014.1:0-104501 GCA_052034865.1 Myxococcota bacterium
CGACCTCCCGCGTGACAGGCGGGCGTTCTAACCAACTGAACTACGGCTCCAAAAACTCATCTTCTTTAGCTTTCCTGCTTAGTAAGGTCAGCCAAAGTGGGTACGTCCTTAGTGTTTAGCGCCGAAAATGTAAATAATTTTCTTTGCCAAAATCTAGGATACCATGGGCGATGTAGGACTTGAACCTACGACGTCTGCCTTGTAAGGGCAGCGCTCTACCTCTGAGCTAATCGCCCGGAAGACGGCCTTCATAGCAGCTCGCCTTTTGAGGGTCAAGAAGATGGGTGTCTTTATCATAAGTGGTTAGAAATTCCGCTGTCTTCTGGATTTCCCAAAATCTCTGTGTTAACGCCTTTTCCATTCTTAAAGAGCGCCAAGCCCTATGCTTCAAAAACTTTCCATCCAGAATTTTGCGATTATCGATCGCCTCGATCTTGAATTTGAATCCGGACTCAACATCTTGTCGGGTGAAACCGGCGCGGGAAAATCGATCATTATCCAGGCGGTGAGTTTATTGCTTGGGTCTCGTGGCTACTCAGACCTGATCCGTTCTGGGGAGTCTGAGTGTGAGGTGATGGCGACATTCGATATTGAAAAATCTCCATCGGTTCGGCGTCTTCTCAGTCAGTTGGGTTATCCCGACCACTCACCTCTTGTGATTCGCCGGATCCTTGCACGCAGTGGCAAGGGAAAGATTTTTATCGACGATCAAACGGCCACCGTAGCGACGCTTCACGAAATAGGAAATAGGCTGATCGATCTGGTGAGTCAGCATGAATCCCAAAATTTGCTGAATCCTTCCATGCCACTCATTTATCTGGATGAATGGGGTGGACACGGCTCCAGTCTGCACCGTTATCGTCAGGTGTATGAGGAGTATCAAAACATTCTTTTTCAGATCAAAAGTCTAGGCGAGAAGGCCAGACTCGCTCAAGAAAAGGAAGATCTGATTCGATTCCAGCTAAAGGAAATAGAAGAAGTAAATCCAAAGCCAGAGGAAGAAGAACAGCTGTTGAAAGATAAAAAAATTCTGGCCAATGCCTCGAAAATTCATGAAGCTGTATCCCAGGCAGAGTCATTTTTGTATTCCGCTTCGGGTTCCGTGACGGAACTTTTGGGCCAAGCCACCCATGCCCTCGCCCGCATTGCGCAGATTGATCCCGAGATCGATCATCCGGCAAAATCGCTTGAATCCCATGCCCTGGAGATCGAAGAAATCGCGCGGTTTTTTAATTCCTACCTAAAAAAGATCGACTTTGACTCTGGCTCCCTGACTCAAATTGAAAATCGGCTCGATATCCTTTCTTCTCTCAAGCGAAAACATGGGGGAAGTGTGACGTCGATTTTAGAGAAGAGAAGTCATCTTCAAGAACAGCTTCGACTTTTGGATGATTTCGAAGACGCCAGTGGAGAATGGAATCGCAGGCGTGAAGAGACTGAGAATAAACTCGCTCAAGAAGGGTTGCAGCTTCGAAAACTCAGGCAGAAGGCGGCAGAAAAACTGGCTCGCGAGATAGAAAAAGAGCTTGCGACACTATCGATGCCTCAATGTCGATTCGAAGTACGGATGAGTGCCAAAAAATCAGAAGAAGATTTGGAAGGCGGTAAAATCCATTTTTCTCCCACCGGCATGGACGACATTGAATTTCTGATTGCGCCGAATGTGGGTGAAGAGCTGAAACCTTTGGGTCTCATCGCCTCAGGCGGAGAGCTGGCCCGTATCCTTTTGGCAATCAAAACCCTGGTTCGTCGCCCCGAGAGCGCCTTTACCTTTATATTTGATGAAGTAGATACGGGAATCGGAGGGGGGGTCGCTGAAGGAGTGGGGCGCAAACTCCAAAAAATTTCACGGTCAGCCCAGGTTTTATGTATTACCCACCTGCCTCAAATAGCTGCCTGTGCGGATTCTCATTACCAGATTTTCAACGCGCAAAAAAAACAGCGAACTCTCACGAGTGTTCGCCGTCTCGATCTTCACGAGCGAGAAGAAGAAATCGCCCGCATGTTGGCTGGGATGACAATTACTGATAAGGCAAGGCAGCATGCAAAAGAGTTGATCCGCCAGTTAAAAGAAGTTGAAGGATGAAACTGATCGGAGGTTTTAGTCTTTTTCCAGGAATACAATCTCAGATTGACTGGTTTGGATGGGGCAGGTATGGATTGAACTTTTACGGCTTGCTCATGAACTTTTTCTGTTTTTAGCTCTTATCCTTTTGTAATCTTTTATGTTTTTAAGAAATAGCCTGTCTGTTTTCTTTAGCTTTTTCATCACGTGATGGTCATTTTCTATGAAAATAGAATCCTACGGAATTTCCAATGTCGGCATGAAACGGGGTCAGAATGAAGATAATTATCTGATCAATGAAGATCTCAACCTTTTTGTCGTTGCCGACGGGATGGGAGGGCATGTCGGAGGGGAGTTTGCTTCCCGAATGGCAGTCACTACGGTTGAAGAGGTTCTACAAAGAATTTCCGGACCTGACTCAACCTTGATCCATGGGGTTAATTCTGAAGGAGCCGATTTTGGCGAGCGCCTGCGTTTTGCCATTCGGGAAGCGGGAAAACGGATTTATGATCAGGCCCTTTATGACGAAAGTTTAAAGGGGATGGGAACCACAACCGTGGCTGCACTGTTGCATGAAGGCAAGGCTTACATCGCCAATGTCGGGGATTCTCGCGGTTATTTTATTCGGGATCATCAAATTGAGCAGGCCACCGAAGATCATTCCCTAGTCGGAGAACAGATCAAGGCCGGTATTCTTTCGGCAGACGATGCAAAAGGCCATCGACTGAAAAACATTATTACCCGATCGGTCGGATATCAGGAGGATGTTGAAAGTGATTTATCAATTCGAGATCTAAAATCGGGTGATTGCATTCTTTTGTGCTCTGATGGTCTCTCCAATCTGGTCGATAGCAAGGAAATCTGTGAATCGGTGGTTCAATATCCCCTTGTTAAGGCCTGCCAGAACCTCATCCAACTCGCCAATGAAAGGGGAGGGGATGATAATATTACGGTCGTTTTGGTGCAAGTTGTTGATATTGTTTAGGTTTTATAGGTTGACTTCTAAGCTCCCACCTTGCTAGCTAGCCCCCTCACGACATTTCAACTCTGAGAAAAATCAGACCTTCTCTCGCAATGCTGAAAGGCTTTAACCCCCTTGTTGCAGAGAAATTTTCGGATCCTTCAAAAAAGTCATGCGGTCCCAGCAACATCTAAGGCTTTGGGCCGATAAGGTTAATAAACACAAAGTAGTGAGTCCTCATCCTCAGCAGTCTTGATTCCAGGAGGAAGGGAGTAGTTTATTAATAGATCAGACAAGGAGTTCCCCATGGCTCAATATAGTATTCTGTTGATCCCTGAAAATCACCTGGAGTCCAAACGCTTTCATTTACCCAAGATCGCGGTTCATCTGGGTCTCGTCTTCTTTGTCCTCGCCCTCTGTTTTACTACCGCCATGACCTGGGGTTTTATCCATTATCGCCAGGTTGCCCAGCATCTTCGCACAGAAATGAAGCCAGGTGATGAGCAGACAAAAATCCAAATGATCTCAAAAATTCAGAGTCTCGAGCAGGCCTTTCAGAGGACTCAGCAATATGCTGCTCGTATTGAGTCTTTGATGCAGATGGATTCAGGTAAAATGAAGATGGGAGTAGGACCTCTTTCCGAGGAGGAAGATTTTGGAAAATACCTTGAGGAAATCAGTAAGCTTCCCAAGCCGAAAGGTCTCACTTATAACTCTTCTTTTGATACCTCTTCTAATCTTTACCAACAACTTGGCAGTAAACTTGAAGATGTTTCGAACTATGCTCTTTCTGTAGAAACCCAGCTGAATGAAGTTTATGAGCTCAGCCAGGATAAGTTTTCTTACTGGGCTTCCACCCCTTCCATTACCCCCGTCCGAGGATGGCTCACCAGCGATTTTGGAAGTCGTTCTTCTCCTTTTAATGGAGCGCCCAAATTCCATGAAGGAGTCGATATCGCGGCATCCGTGGGTTCTCCCGTCTTTGCTCCCTCTGACGGCATTGTCTCTTTTTCAGGAAACAAGGGAGGATATGGAAATGCCCTGATTTTGGATCATGGTTACGGCATTACGACTTTATATGGTCATAATTCCACCCTTGAAGTGAAGGAAGGACAAAAGGTTAAACGAGGTCAGCTCATTGCACGAGTCGGAATGAGCGGATCCACCACAGGTCCACACCTTCACTACGAAGTGCATGTTGATGGTGTCCCTACTGATCCAATGAAATTCATTTTGAGATAGCGCCTTTTCCCCAGACATTTCTGATCCAGCAGACTTCTTTTTGTTTTTCTCCTGATTCTGTAGAGAATTCCAATAAACAGTACATTTTTTGTAAAAGGTCATTCACCGAGAATAGAAAAAAAGTGAATCAACCATAACCTCTTAATCCGGAGTTTAACAAAGAGCTTACTGCGGTATCCTGAAAAGAAAAGAAAACGGATGAATCCTGCCTGCAGAAAAAAAACTCTTTCCTTTGCATTTCGATTTCTGATTCTGACCCTTGCTTATTATCTGGCGAGCAAGTTGGGTTGTGTGTTGGCATTTTTTGCGCCTCCAACCACGGTTGTTTGGCCTGCGGTCGGTGTCGGACTTGCGGGAATGATGCTTTGGGGATATGGAGTCGCTCCTGCGATTTTTTTAGGATCGATCCTCGCCAATTATCAACTCGGGAGTTATTGGCAGACTCCCTTGCTGGTTTCCTTGGGGAATTTTCTGCAATCATTCACAGGATATTTTTTAATCCGCTCTTTCGGTTTTGGAAATGAATGCTTCCAGACACCTCGAGGGGTTTTCCGGTTTTTTGCTTTTGCAGGTGTGTTCAGTTCTTTGTTGGGAAGCTCTATCGGGAGTTATGCTTTTTTAAAAGGTCCTTCTTTTCTTAAAATTCAAACTCCCTGGATGTTTGCCTTGGCCTGGTGGTTAGGGAATATTTCGGGAGCCCTCATCATCACTCCTCTGATTCTGTTTTGGTCTCGAGCGAATCAGTTTCATTGGAAAAAAAATCAACGTCTGGAAGCGGTCTTTCTTGCCTTTTCTTTTCTGGTTTCTGCCTGGATTGTTTTCTGGCCCAGTTCTCCATTGGCTCAGAAACATTACCCAATCGCCTTTCTCTTTATTCCTCTAATGATCTGGGTGGCCTATCGTTTTGGGCCTCGGGAAACCGTTTCTCTTTTTTTCATTCTCTCGGCTTTAGCCGTATACAGCACTCTTTTTCATACAGGTCCTTTTGTTCAGGATACCCAGGATGAATCCCTTATTCTTCTCCAGATCTTTTTGGTTGTTATGGCCCTGATGACTTTGAGTATTAGCGCTAGCAGCTCGGAGTGGAGACGAATTGAAAAGGCCTTAAGACAAAGTCATGAGCGCTATCAGTCTTTAGTTTTGGCTTCGGCTCAAGTGGTGTGGACGGCGTCTCCTGAAGGAAATGTCGTCGAAGATCTGCCGAGTTGGCGAGGTTTTACGGGGCAAAGCCTGAAAGAAATTTTGGGAAGAGGATGGATGTCGGTTTTGCATCCGGAAGATCTGGAAAAAACAGCCCTGGTTTGGGAAAACTCCCTGCGGACACAAAGCGCCCATGAGAATGAATTTCGTGTGCGCAGAAGTGATGGGAGTTATGCCCATGTCTATGCCCGTGCCGTCCCTGTTTTTGAACACGAAGGTCATATTCGGGAATGGGTAGGTACCTGTACGGATATTACGAAACGAAAGGAACAGGAAAAACTCCTCCAGCAAAAAACAGAAGAGTTGGCCAAATCCAATCGTGAACTCGAACAACTCTCGAGCCTTAAATCAGAGTTTGTCACGATAGTGACTCATGAGCTCCGAACCCCTTTGGCCGTGATCCTCGAAGGGATCAATCTGATATTGGAAGGAGTCGATGGGCCCGTGACCCTTTCCCAAAAAGAGACTCTCAATGTGGTCAAACGCAATATCGATCGATTGGGGCGAATGGTTAATAATGTGCTCGATTTCCAGCGTTTGAGCTCTGGAATTGGTGAATTGCATTTTGAAGAAAATGATTTAAAGACCATTGTGGATGAGGTTTGCGAAGGAATGCGTCTGGAAATGGAGAAAAAACAGATTCTACTTGAAGTGAAGTCTACCGCCACAAACATGAGGGCTGTTTGCGATTCCGATCGGGTCAAACAGGTTTTGATGAATCTGATCGAGAATGCTTTCAAGTTTACCGAGAAAAAAGGAACGATTTCAGTGGAGGTTGAAAGTGAAGGTGATGAGGTTTCTCTTTGTGTTCGGGATACGGGAAAAGGCATTCCTCAAGAGGATCAGAAAAAAATCTTTGAAATGTTCAGTCAATCGGGTTCTCAGGGTTGGAAGGCAGGAGGTTTTGGAGTCGGACTGACTGTTTGTCGAAAAATTGCAGAGGCCCATGCGGGAAAAATTCTTTTGGAAAGTAAAGAGGGAGTTGGGAGCTGTTTCAAGTTTGTTTTTCCGAGAAGAAGAAATCTGTCAGTGGTTTCGTGAACATTTGTTGAACCCCAATCTGATGCGCGCAAGATTTTAATAAAAATGTTTATTTTTTAAAGGATTTTTTTTATATACCGCCCTCAATTCGGCTGGAGGGCGATTTCCTGTCGAATGAAGTCCATAACCCGAAGTATTTAAAAGGAGGTTTTAAGGATATGGCCGTTGCAATCGAAGAACTTGAGGATATGCAGCAGGAAGCAAATCAAAGCAAGATCGACCGAGCCCGTAAATACTCCTTCTACTTTCCCTCCCCAGGAAAACTTGCCTCAGAAAAACTGGATCAAGGGGGTTCGCGCTTTCTCGAAAAATGCCTCGTGGGTGTTGCCAAGGCAGCCTGGCCTGTTTTCAAACTGATCAATCGTCTTTATCAGGGAAAACCCTTTCAACCCAAGTGGGCTCCCGCTCCCATTTTAAAATCCAAAGAAAAAACATTTCCTCAATTAGGCTGGCCACGGAGCACCGATTCTCTCTGCCCGGGTTGTGTGAAAGAAGTCCGTGCTGCCGTTGTCTCGGGTCAAAAAGATTACACCCATCTGATCGAAGGAAATCCTGGAGAAATCAAAGCTCAAATCATTGAAAAAGACGGCCAGATTTTTATGGTGAAAGAATGTCCCAAGCACGGGAAATTCGAAGATATCATGGCCATTGATTCTGAATTCTTAAAGCGCATTGAAAAACTTTATCCGGGCCGTGATTTTAAATCTCCCTTAACATCCCTTCGAAACCACGGTACTTCAAGCATTCAATATGGTCGCGGTGCAGTACTCACTCTTGATCTCACCAATCGCTGCAACATGATGTGTGACCCCTGTTTCATGGATGCCAATCAGGTCGGCTATGTGCATGAGCTTTCCTGGGAAGATCTCAAGGAAATTTTGGACAACTCTCTTCAGATCAAGCCCCGCAGACAAATGTCCGTTCAGTTCTCCGGTGGTGAGCCCACCCTTTCTCCGTATTTTCTTCAGGCAGTTCGTTACGCGAAAGAAGTCGGCTATTTCAGCGTACAGGCGGCCACGAATGGCATCCGTTTCGCTCAAGACCCCGATTTTGCCAGTCAGGCCTACGACGCCGGTATGCGCATTGCCTATCTTCAGTTTGATGGCGTTGGAAACCTTTCCAATGAACATCGCAAAATTTCCAATCTCTTCGATATCAAGTTGCGTGCCATCACCAACCTGGCCAATGCCGGAATCGACGTCGTGCTTGTGACAACGATCGTGAATTCCATCAATGACCATCAGGTCGGACCGATCATCGATTTTGCGATTCAGAATTCTGATAAAATCACTTTCTGTTCCTTCCAGCCGGTATCATTCACTGGACGTGACGAAGACGTCAGCGACGAAGATCGCGCCCGTCAGCGTTACACGCTCTCACATCTGGCTCGGGATGTGAAAAAGCAAACAGGAATCTCTGAGCCTTTGCGTGACTGGTTTCCACTTTCAGCGATTGGTCCTTTCTCCGATTTAACCGATTTGATGAAAGGTCCTGAGCAGGAATGGGGAACCTTGAAGTGCGGCTGTCATCCCAACTGTGGAACCGGCATGGCCCTTATTGTCGATAAACAGAAGAAGAAATGGTTGCCAGTTACCGAATTCATACACCTGGAAAATATCCTCAAAGACGTCCAGGAAATCGTCGATGCCTGTCAGCCCGCCTGGTTGATGAAGCTTCAAACCGCGTGTTCGATCTTACGCAATTACGACCCATCTAAAGCCCCAAAAGAAATGACTCTCAAAGACCTTGTTCGCAAGATCGATAAACAGACCGGCGGTAGCATGACGGCAGGCAAGATCGATTATGGTGTGGGGAAAGAACGTAAAAAAGATCGTTGGCATATCATGTTTGTGGCAGGAATGTGGTTTCAGGATCTTTTCAATTACGATTTCCGAAGAACCGAAATGTGCATCATTCCTTATGGAACGCAAAAAGGAGAAATTTCTTTTTGCGCCTACAACACTGGGATCGGCTGGAGACAGATCGTTGAGGAATTGCATAAAAATGCTTCAGTGAGTGAGTGGTACCGGCAAAAAGGTCGCCACGATGTTTACGCAGGAAATAAACCGATGCATCTTCCCAGCTTCGATCACGAGGTGAATGTTCCACCGGCAGAAGCCAGCTCGAAATCGACGGCTATTCACTAACCATGAATAGAGCTTTCCTCTTAAGAACATTTACCAGACAGAGGAAAGATGTCAGTGTTTCCCTGGATGTTCAGGGCGTTCTCTCTTGTCGGGAGAGCGCCTTTTTTTCCTTTTTCAGGAATAACAGACTCAAGATTGAAAAATGCTATGCAGACTTGGAATGAACAGACACGAACGATTTGGGTCACACTCGCTCCTTTAGTACTCATCAACCTCATCGCTCTCTCCACGGTTCCGATATTTGCCTACTTCCGCAAAAAAAACCCTTCAGCTACCGATTCCATTGGTGAAGTCAAAAAACGGCATCACTCAAAGTTTTTGAGCCTTTGGTTCAAGGAATACTGGTACTGGATCACAAGCCCCATCGAAAAACTTGCCCTAGCCGTCGGCCTTACTCCCAATTTTTTTACTACCTTGGGTTTTTTCATCAGTGCCCTGGCCGGCTATTTTTTTTACCGAGGTTATTGGGGGATGGCGGGTTGGACCTTGATCATCGGAGGATCCTGCGATCTTATGGATGGTCGTGTGGCGCGTGCGACGGGTCATACGTCGGTTTCGGGGGCCTTTTATGATTCGGTGATGGATCGATATGGCGAGCTTGTCTGTTTTGCCGGTTTGGCGGGCTATTACCGTAATCATTTTATGTTTTGGGTGGTTTTAGCCGCGATTACGGGTTCGATGATGGTGAGTTACACCCGAGCGCGTGGCCAGGCGGCGGGAGTGGATTGCGATAAAGGACCTATGCAACGACCCGAGAGAATTGTTTATCTCGCGGTAGGATCGATCTTCAGTCCGATGATGGCCTACCTGCTAAGCCCCTGGGGTTCGCTCCCTTCTGAATTTCTTACCATGCTCGCGCTGATTCTGATTGCCGTGATGACCAATCTCACTGCCTTATATCGTCTTCTATGGGTTTACAAAAGATTGCCTGCCGCCAAAGTACATTCCTCATAAATCAGAAGTTTTTTCATTGGCGCAACCTGATCTGATGTCATCAGGACAGATGAGGATCTCAAATCACTGCATGCAAAACACCTCTCTCCAATCGTCATGTCTCCCAGCCTGCCCTGTTTTTGGTAGCTGTGGAGGGTGTGCGTATCAGCATTTATCCTATCCGGAAGAATTACAACTCAAGCAATCCCAGATTCAGAAATTATTTGAAAACCAGCTCGGCCTGTCTGCACCTCATCCAGATCCTATCCTCGCTTCTCCCAAACCCTACCATTATCGCCATCGACTGGATGTGGGAATTCGAAAAACAAAAGAGGATGGCTTTGTCTTTGGCTTTGTCAATCAGGAGAAAAAACGCCTCATTCCTATCGATAATTGCCCGATTGCCTTGAGTGCCGTTTCTGATTTTTTGCCCGAGCTTAAACGTCAGGCGATTGAGAAATTTACGGCCGATTATCGGGTGGCCAGTCTGGTGGTAAAATCCGATGATACCGGGCGCGTACGTTGGGGCGGGATTGGCCGCAGATCACTTCGCTTAAATCCTTCCGATTATTTTTATACCGAAATCCGAAATCGCAAAATTTATTACTCTCTCGATACTTTTTTTCAGGCCAATCTTTCGATTCTTCCCTTGTTAATGGATCAGATCGAAGCCCTCGTTTCCAGTCATCCCAAAAAAGGATTTCTCGATCTTTATGGAGGGGTAGGATTGTTTAGCTTTGCCCTGTCTCATCTTTTTTCCAAGATCATCCTGATTGAAAATCACCCGACTTCCACCGAGCTTGCTACCTATAATCAATCCATTCATTCACTTCCTTCATTTATAATTCAGAATGGACGTGTGGAAGATCTGCTTCCAGATCTGACAGACTCAATCAATTTTTCAGACTGGGTGGCCATGATCGATCCACCCCGCAAAGGCCTGGAGCCGAGCGTTATCGATACCCTCACGAAAGCTCAGTCGCTTCAGACGCTTTTATATTTATCCTGCAATCCCGAAACTCTGGTCAGAGACTTGAAGCTGTTTTTGAAACAGAATTGGAGGATCGAACGCATCGTGCCGTTCGATTTTTTTCCCAAAACAGCGCATCTGGAAGTATTGGTAAAGTTGAGTCGAGAAGAAGTCATCTCCTCGCAAATTGTTTCAAAACACCGTATCAATTGAGTATTGGATCTTTAAACCAACAAGAATCACACTTTAAATTCTTCTTATGAACATCCTCATTTCAGGCTCTACAGGTTTTTTAGGCACGGCCCTGGTTTCTTTTTTAACAGAGCGCGGACATGAAGTTCGCCGGCTGCTTCGAAACTCAAAAAATAAAAATTCTTTTGATCTGATTTGGGATCCTGAAAAAGGATTGGAGAATCCCAAAAGCCTCGAAGGCATTGAAGTCGTCATCCATCTTTCTGGAGAAAATGTTGGGGAGCGCTGGTCAGACCAGAAAAAAAGACTCATTCGCGAAAGTCGTGTGCATTCTACTCAAACTTTAGCCCAGCATTTGGCCAAGATGAAAAATCCTCCGCAGACTTTTTTGTGTGCCTCGGCGATTGGGTTTTATGGAGATCGAAAAGAAGAAGAACTGACTGAAGAAAGTCCTGCGGGTTCCGGGTTTTTGGCGGAGGTTTGTCAGGAGTGGGAAGCAGCTTCGGCGCCTGTGGTTTCGAAAGGAAGCCGGGTGGCTCATCTTCGGTTCGGAGTTATCCTGGACAAAAGCGGAGGAGCTTTGGAAAAAATGCTCACTCCTTTCAAGCTGGGCGTGGGCGGGGTGTTGGGAAACGGAAATCAGTTTATGAGCTGGATTGCTCTCGAAGATGTTTTGCGCGCAATTGAGTATGTGATTCAAATACCCGTGCTCGCAGGTCCGATCAATTTCACATCGCCGCACCCAGTGACCAATCGTGAATTCACGCACGCGTTGGGTCACGCCCTGCACCGTCCCGCTGTTCTTTCTGTTCCTGCGTTTGCCCTGCGTCTGGCTTTTGGCGAGATGGCCGATGAGGCATTGCTGGCGAGTGCTCGTGTCCTGCCAAAAAAACTTTTGGATGCAGAATTTCAGTTTGAATATCCCTATCTGGAAAAAGCCTTTGAGCATTTATTTAAGGATAAGACTGTCTGATGGGGCGATCAGCATAGTTAAGAATTCCTGATAAATCTGCACGGTACAATTCTTTTCCTCCTTAATGTTCAAATCCGTGTGTTGAATTCTTCCTTGTCAAACTGATGAGCGTTTTGTAGCGAAGATTCATGAACTTCAAATCCCGCGTGTTTCTTATCTTTGCGATGATCCTCGTTGTTCTCCTGCTCATCGTTGCCAATTCTATCATCTTAATCAGCCCCGGCCATGTCGGTGTGCTCATCCATCGCAGTAAGGGAGGGGTGGACCCCAAACCCATGGATGTAGGATTTCATTTCAAATGGCCCATTCTACAAGAGATCGAAGAATATCCCATTTATATGCAGACCCTCGTTTTGACCAAGAGTAATCGGGAAGGAGGTGAAGACAATGAAGAAATCAACGTGAACTCCGTTGAAGGTCAGCCAATCGGTTGCGATGTCTCGCTTTCTTTCGAGCTTGATCCTTTAAAAGTCCCTGCCCTCTACAGCGCCTTTCGCAGCAATATCCGGTTGATTACCCACGGTTTCGTCAAACAAACGATTCGCCAATCCCTTCAGCAGGTTGTGGGGCAGACCGAGGTGGTGAATTTTATCGGGAAAGATAAGGCCCTCGTGGTAAAATCGACTGAAGAGGAGTTGCAAAAGCGGCTGGGAGAATACGGATTTCTCATCAAGCAATTTACACTCAATGAAGTGCGCGCCCCAGAAACAATCGTGAAAGCGATTGAGGCCAAGAATGCGATGGCTCAGGAGGCCTTGAGATCCCAGAATGAATTGCAGAAAAAACAGTTCGAGGCTCAACAGCGGGCGATTGAAGCAGAAGGAGATGCCAAGGCGATCATGACCCGCGCCCAGGCAGAGGCCGATGCGAATCGACTGATTTCCAATTCGATTACGCCGACCCTGGTCGATTATAAACGCGTCGATAAATGGGATGGAAAACTTCCGCAGGTTTCAGGAGAAGCCACTCCTTTCATCAGTCTTCCAGGAGATCCTTCCCCAAGATAGGACAGCGAATTTCTCATCCTCCCACGATAGCCATGACATAGGCATCCAGATTCAGATAGCGGTTGGCGGCCTCCCGCACCTGCTCGCGCGTGACCATTTCAATTCTTCCGGGAAATTTTCTCCAATGATCGGCACCCAGACCGTAAATCTCGCTCAAGGCAAGTTGTCCGGCGACGTTTGAGTTGCGCTGAAGATCGATTTCGAATGATCCCATCAGATAGCGCTTTGCACGGTCGATTTCAGCATCGCTTGCCAGTTCCGATTTTATCTTTTTCAACTGAGTAAAAATTCCGTCGATCGCCTTCTCAGTTTTTTGTGGCTCGGTCGCAATGTAAACCGAGAAAAATCCGCGCTCAATTCCTTCCTGGCTGAAACTCGTCACTGAGTAAGCCAAAGACTGTTTGTCCCTCAACTCCAGAAAAAGCCGTCCTCCCTGACCTGCCAGAATGTTGTTCATCACATCCATCGCATAACGATCCTTTCCATTCAGCGTCGTCCCCAAAAAACCCACGACAATATGGCTCTGTGCTTTGGATTGTTTGAGGACTGCCTTGATCGGTGATTTCGGAAGTGTGGGCTCTTTCAGTTTGAGTGCCGCGGACCCTTTGAAAGGTTTTAAATCTTCGAGGTGCTTTGAAAAACAGTCTTTGATCTCATTCGGGTCGCAATCTCCCACGACGGAAAAAACCAAGGTTTCCGGATTTAAAAACTGACGATGGGCCTTCAGCAGATCAGCGCGTGTGAGCGATTGAACGGATTTTTCCACTCCCACAATGGGAAGGCCGTAAGGATGATGGGGATAAAGCTCAGAAAGAAGTTTTTTATAGGCAATGCTTGCGAGCTGATCCTGTTCGCGCCTTAATGCCTCCAGTGTATGCTTTTTCTCTTTTTCGATCTGGTTGGGCTCAAAGGCAGGATTGAGCAGAATGTCGCTGAAAAGATTCAGACCGGCTTCCAGTTTCTCGCTTAAAAAATCCGCCTGAAGTCCATCGAGATTTCTTCCCGAGTAGGCGCTGATGGAGGCCGCAATCTGTTCGATCTCCAGGGCAAGCTGCTCGTGTGAGCGTGATTTTGTTCCTTTGGTCAGAGTTTGTGCCAGCAGATGATGGATTCCATTGTTTTTAGGATTCTCAAATCGAACGCCCCCAAAATTGGCCATCTTGATCGATACCAGGGGGAGACGCTGGTTCTCTTTATAGATCAGGGTGATTCCATTTTTAAGACGGGTAATCTGGATATCTTTTTTCTCGGTCAGTTTCTTTTTGGGAAGACGGAGCTCAGAGGCCTTGAGCAGTTTTTCAGGAGCGAGCTGGGCTTGGGTCAATTTGGATTTTTCAGGAAGCAAAACGACCCAGTTCAAGGCTTGAGGAATCAGATATTTTCGAGCGACCTCATGCACATCTTCAGGATCGATTTCATCAATTTTCTGATAATATTTCTGATCAAAATTGCAATCGCCCAGAATGGTTTCTAGATAGCCATATTTGCGCGCCAAACCCTCGACAGATTCCCGTTCATACCAGGCATCGCTTTTAATGTTTACCCGAGAACGTGCAAGCTCAGCATGTGAGATGCGGTCATTCTCAATCAAAAGAATCTCTTTTAAAATAGCTGTCGCTGCAGGAATGATTTTTTTCTCGGCGGTGGTGAACCCAATGACAAAAAGTCCTGGATGAAAGGGGGTGTAGGCATAAGAATAAATTGAATCGACCAGCCCTTTTTTCTCTTTGATGCGCTGCTCGAGCCGGGAGCTTAATCCTTCGCCTAAAAGATGAGATAGAATATCCAATGCAGGTACATCCGGTGAAGTGATCGCCGGAATGGGGAAGGCCAATTGAGCGTATTGTCCACTGACGGGTTTCCGAATTACTGTGAAGCGTGCCTTATGTTGAGGAGGCTCCAAAGGGAACGATAGAGCCGGCAGAGTGCGATCTTCATAATTTTCAAAAATCTTAAAAACTTTTTGTTTGGCCTGGGCGGAGTCGAAATCTCCAGCAATCACAAAAACGAGATTTCTGGGGACATACCAGCGGTGATAAAAATCAAGAATGTCGGCACGGGTAAAAGAAAGAACCGATTCTTTGGTGCCGATGATGGGTTTCCCGTAAGGGTGGGCTTTAAAGGCACATCGGAATAGATTTTCAGAGAGAATTTTGCTTGGGTTGTCGGCAGAGTGATTGATCTCTTCGAGGATAACCGGTTTCTCACGCGCGATTTCTTCATCTTCAAAAAGAGGATTTAAGACAGCATCCGATAGGACATTCAAACCCTCATCAAAAAAACGCGAAGAAACAGTGCAGTAATAAACGGTTTCGTCGAAGCTCGTGTATGCGTTGATCTCACCACCTGCCGCTTCAATCGTGCGGGCAATCTCTCCTGCTGGCCTTGAAGGAGTTCCTTTGAAAATCATGTGCTCGATAAAGTGACAGATCCCCGCTTCTTTGGATTGTTCCACAACACTGCCAACCCGAAAACAGGCATTGAAAGCAACCACGGGACTTTGATGGGATTCTATCAAAAGGAGGGTCATTCCATTCGGAAGGACAATTTTTTCAGGTTTTATCATAGACGATCAGGAGAGCTTAAAATGGTAATGAAGTAAATAGATAAATTGAAAGGGGAAGGATGGGGTTTTCTTGTCCTGGGCGGTGTGGGCCAGAAACGACCTTTTACTCCTGAGGCGGACCTGTCCCTACCGGAGATTGAATTTAGAATTTTTTTTCTGTCTTCTGGATTCTCTCTCCTGTCTTCTGACTTCCCTCCTAAATTATCGATTTACGATTTTATTCATTTTAGGCAATAAAGATGCATGCTTGAAATTCTACTCATCCGTCATGGACAAACAGATTGGAATGCACAGCGCAGGATTATGGGTGATCAGCCGGTAGGGCTCAATGAAACCGGTCGCGCTCAGGTACAGGGTTTAGCCGGGTTTTTAAAAGACTTGAGCGTGCATCAGCTCTATGTGTCTCCGTTACTGCGCACCCAGCAAACAGCCGCCATTCTCAATGTGAACTGGAATTTGCCTGTGCAGCTTGAGCCAGGCTTGCGTGAGATCGAGTATGGGGAATGGGTTGGAAAAACCTTCCACCAGATTCGCGAGGAAGTGGGGCATTTCGAATACTACCGCCATCCTGAGAAACCCATCTGCAATGGGGCTGAATCGTTGGAAGGTGTGAAAAATCGAGGGGTTGCCGTGATTGAACGTTTGCGGCAGGAGTATCCCCAAGGTCGTCTTGCCCTTGTTTCGCATGCCGACTGGATCAAATGCGTGCTCATGCACTATCTTAAAATTCCCCTGCCTCAAATCTATCAATTCAGAATCGACAATGCCTCGCTCAGTCTCCTGGTTTTTGAAGAAGGGCGCGAGCGTGTACTGGCGATCAATCATGGCTCCGAAATGGGGCGGCTGTTTATCCCTCGTGAAACCTTTTGAAGATCGTTTTTAAAATATCACTTGGCATCTCTCCGCTTTCTTTTCCTTCTATCCGCTTGCTATGAAATCCCTCACCCTTCAGGAAATTGAATCTTTATCCCTCTCCGAGCTGGAAACACAGGTGCGCCATCACAACCAGCTTTATTTCGAGCTTCATCAGCCTGAGATCTCCGATTACGATTTCGATCGTTTGGTCGAGAGACTTAAAAAAATCCATCCTGAATCCCCCATCCTCAATGAATTGGGCTCCGATTTACGCAAGGGCGTGAACGTCCCTAAAATCGTTCATACGTCTCCCATGCTTTCGCTTGATAAGTGTTACAGTCTGGATGATTTGATGAGTTGGGCAAAAAAATTTGAGGGCGATGTTTTGGTGACGCCCAAGATTGATGGATGTGCGGTGGAGATTCGCTACGATGAAAAAGGTGAGCTTGAAATGGCGGCCACGCGCGGAGATGGGGTGAAAGGTGAGGATATCTCGGCGAATGTGCGCTTTGTGGCCGATATTCCCAAACGCTTACCTTCTCTCTCTCAGACTCAGGAAAAATCCCAGGGGCTTGAGGTGCGCGGTGAAGTCTATATGCCGCTGTCGGTTTTTAAAAATTTCAAATCCAGCTTTGCCAATCCCCGAAATTTAGCCGCGGGCGCGATCAAGCAGAAGCAGGCGAGCAAAACACGAGAGTATCAGTTACGATTTTTTGCCTACGATGTGCGTGATCAGGAGTTTGAATCTGAATTTGAAAAGATGAATTTTCTCCACACTCTCGGATTTCAAACCGTCGAATTCCGAAAACTCATGCCGGATGCCGATCTTCTTCAATCTGAATGGGATCGTTATCTCGCTCAGCGAAACGAGGTCGATTACGAGCTGGATGGGGTCGTCTACAAAACGGACCGTGTTTCAGAACAAGAGCGTCTTGGCGCTTCGGCTCATCATCCGCGCTATGCCATTGCCTATAAATTTCAGGGAGATTCTGGTGTGACGATCTTGCGGGAGGTCGAGTGGAGTGTTGCCCGCACCGGAGTTATCACGCCCGTGGGAATCGTGGATCCAGTCGAACTTTCCGGAGCGAAGGTCTCTCGCGTTTCTTTGCACAATTACGGATTGCTTCAAAAGTTGAGCGTGACGCTTCCTTGTGAGGTTTTGATGATTCGACGGGGCGGAGTGATTCCCTATCTGGAAAAGGTTCTTGAAAATGATGGAGAGCCAGTCCTCATCCCAGAGCATTGTCCGTCCTGTGGTTGTCCTGCCGAGGTTCGCGAGGAGTTTCTTTATTGTACAAATCGCGAAAATTGCCAAAGCTCGCGTATTGGCGAACTGAATCATTTTATCAAAACTCTAGAAATCGATGGGTTTGGTGAGGTGCTCATCCGCAAGCTATACGAAGAAAAACTTATCGAAGACCCTGCTGATTTTTACACCCTGCAGAAAGGGGATTTGCTCAATCTGGAGCGGATGGGTGAAGTGCTGGCGACAAAGCTTTTGGCAAACATTGAAGCCAAGAGAAAGGTTCCATTAGATTTGTTTTTGCAATCCTTGGGGATTCGAGAGCTTGCCAGGCACGCCTCCAAACTTCTCGTTCAGCAATTTGGATCACTCAGCCGAATTCTTTCGGCTACCGAAGAGGAGCTTTTGCTAATCCATACCTTCGGGGAGGTCATGGCCCGCGAGATTGTGTTGGGTCTTCAGAAAAGAAGACCACTCATCGATAAGTTACTGAAGCACCTCCAGCTGAACGAGGGCAAGATTCCACAAAAAGGCCCGCTGGCTGGGCAATCGTTTCTATTCACAGGCAAGATGCAAACAATGGATCGCAGTAACGCCGAAAAAAAAGTTGAGGCTTTGGGGGGTGCGATTGCTTCAGGGGTGACGAAAGATCTTCACTTTTTGGTGATTGGCTCAGAGGGCTTCAAAAACCGGGAGAAAGGCAATAAGTGGATCAAGGCCGAAAAACTCATCGAAAAGGGAGCTTCACTTCAGATTATTTCGGAGGAGGAATTTTTGAAGAAGTTATAGTGTTTCGTAAAGACGTCGCAGGATAAGACTTTATAAAAGAGATCAGTGTCAAAAAACTCACTGCCTTGCACTTAGCTCCAACATCTTTTTCAGCGGGGCATAAGCCCGCTGTCTTAATTTTTCATCCATCACAATCTCTGGTGAACCTGTCTTCATGCACTCAAGAAGCTTTTCCAAAGTATTGAGACGCATGTAGGGGCATTCGTTACAGCTGCAACCGCTGTCGTTTGGGCCCTCGATAAAAATTTTATGAGGTGAGGCCTTTTGCATCTGATGAAGAATTCCCGATTCGGTTAAGACGATAAATTCCTGATGAGGACTTTTGATGGTGTAATCGAGCAGGGCCTTGGTCGAGCCAATAAAATCAGCTTCTTTCAACACCGACTCATCGCATTCGGGATGAGCAATGACTTGCGCATTCGGATGATTTTCTTTCAGCTGGATGAGTTTTTTCAGATTAAACGTTTCGTGCACGATGCACACACCTTGCCACAATGTCATGGGGCGACCAGTTTTTTGAATGAGATAGGCGCCGAGGTGACGATCCGGTCCAAACAAAATTTCCCGATCGGCGGGGATCGATGCAATCATCTGAGGTGCGTTGCTGGAGGTGCAGATGAGATCGGACAGGGCCTTAATTTCCGGGCTAGAATTGATGTACATCACGACATAGGGATTATTGAGTTTGGATTTAAAGTGCTCAAAAGGTGCGGGAGGACAGCTATCTGCCAAAGAACAGCCAGCCGCCAGATCTGGCAAGATCACCTTCTTGGTAGGATTTAAAATCTTCGCCGTTTCGGCCATGAATTTCACACCACAAAATACGATGACATCGGCATCGGTTTTTTCACAATACTGAGCCAGGGCGAGGGAGTCGCCGACACAATCAGCCAGATCCTGGATTTCTCCATCCTGGTAATAGTGAGCAACGAGGGTGGCATTGAGACGTTTTTTTTCTTTAAGAATTTCTTCGCGCAGGTTCATGATGCGCGAAGTTAGAAGAAGGATTTGTCCTTGTAAAGATGAAATAAAAATGACTTGCTAGTACTCTGTCACATTGTTTTAAACAGCAGTAGGGATGGCGCAAGTGCTTCTAACCGCGCTGGTTTTTCAGATTTTTTAGCTGTCAGTTACAGCGTGGAGAAGCACTAGTCGATATTTTTGCCGGAAATATGCCGACGATGTCTTCTGATTCACTTCGTAATCCAAAATCTTACTCCTGGCTGAAACAAGCTTTAGATCACCTGGTTGCCAGGTATAGCTCAGCTTACCTGTCCTCCGATCCTCTCTGGTTTCCCCATCAATATCAAAATCCGCTCGATCAGGAACTCGTTGCCTTTTTATCCTCTGCCTGTGCGTATGGAAGTGTGCCGCAGATTTTAAAACTCTTGCGCCAGATTCTTAAAGAACTGGGCGATTCTCCGGTAGACTGGATTTGCCGGTATCAGCCTCAGAAATATCCACGATTATTTGAGGGAATCTATTACCGCTTTCATCAGGCGAAAGACTTTCGCATGCTGATTTATTTGCTTTCCAGAATCTATCTCAAAGAAGGTTCGCTAGGCGCTTCATTTCAAAAACACTTCTCGCCTCACGATTCAAACATAGGGCCGGCCCTTGCGAGCTGGACAGAAGAGGTTTTGGCGAGCGATCTCAAACCTTTTTATTCTTCTGGAAAACTACCGCCCCGCTCCTGCGTACGCTTTTTTTTCTCATCACCTAATGAAGGATCCGCATGCAAACGTCTCAACCTGTTTCTACGCTGGATGGTGCGGGGACCGGATGGGATCGACTTGGGCTTATGGAAATTTATCGATCCTTCCAAATTGATCATACCGTTAGACACCCATATTTATCGCGTCGCTCAGTCTTTAAATCTCACCCAGCGAAAATCACCCAACTGGAGAATGGCAGAAGAAATTACAGAGTACTTAAAGCGCCTGGATCCCAACGATCCCATTCGATACGATTTTGCGCTCACACGACTTGGAATTCTGGATCTTTGTCCTCCTCAAGAATTGGGAATTGTTTGTCGCAAGTGTCAAAAGACAGGCAGGTGTTTGTTTTTAACCTAAAAAATCGGTCCGATTTTTCTCATCTTTTTATCTTCGATCTTTGAAAGGATGGCTGGTTCGGCAAAGCGCGCAAGTTCTGAAAGCAAATCGGCCGCCCAACGGTAGATATTGTTTTCGGTGACTTGCGATTTTAATCGAATCATGCGCTTCATCTGTTCATCCGGCGGCATTTCCAGGGCAGAACGAAGGGCTTCGGCAAAACTTCCACGATCGTAAGGATTCACCTGCAGGGCGTCGGTGAAATCCTGAGAGACGCCCGCAAATTCTGAAAGAATCAGTACTCCGTCTTCATTCCTTCTTGCCGAAACAAATTCCTTGGCTACCAGGTTCATCCCATCGGCCAGCGAGCTCACCACGCAGATCTCTGCCATTCTTAAAAAAAGATAAACAATTTCGGGCGAATGATTCTGCTTTAAAAGGTGAATGGGTTTCCAGGTTTCAGAACCATGACGCCAGTTGATTTCATCAATTCTCTTTTCAATCTCCGTCATCAAATGGCGATATTGAGGGATGTGCACGCGAGTGGGTGCGCCCAGTTGTATAAAACTGACCTGCCCCCGATAGTGTGGATATCGCTCCAGAAAAAGATCGATAGCCGCCAGGCGTTCTGGAATTCCCTTTGTGTAATCAAGCCGATCAACACTGATGATCAGCCGTGTATTTATGATTCTCAGTTCTTCGCGGATCCTTGTTGCCTGTGTTTCCAGTTCCTTCTCAGGAATGCGATTTCGTTCACTCCAGGGCTGAATGCTGATCGGAAAAGGTTTGACCAGGGTTGTGCCCCCCTCGTGCAGAATCGCCAGGCGATCCCAATCGATTTGTACCGGAAGAAACGTGTTCACGGTATGCAAAAACTGGGTGCAGTAAGAAGATAGATGAAAGCCAATCAGATCCGCGCCCAGCATGCCTTTAAGAATTTCCTTTTTCCAGGGACAGATCCTGAACACCTCGGGTGTAGGCCAGGGAATGTGCCAGAAAAGGCCGATCACGGCATCGGATCTTTCCTTGCGAATCATTTGAGGAAGAAGAGTGAAATGATAATCCTGAATCAGAAAAAATGGAGTTTGCTGATCACATTCTTCGAGTGCTTGTTTAGAAAATTTTAAATTCACGTTTTGGTATTGTTTCCATTCCTCTTCTTCAAAGTGCGGTCTTGAGTAGGTTTGATGGCACAAGGGCCATAAGGTTTCATTGGAAAAACCGTAATAATATCCGTCCTCTTCTTCTTTCGAAAGCCAGACCCGCTTTAAGGTGTAATAAGGAGCATCCGGTGGAACCAGAAGTTTCCCATGACGATCGCTCGTTTCACGATCTGCCTCCCCAGATCCATGCGCGATCCAAAGCCCGCTGATCGCCTTTAAAAGAGGATCTAGCGCCGTTACAACACCACTAGCAGGGATCTGGAGTTGAATCTTTCCTGCTTCGCGAGTGTGCACGTAGGGTTCACGATTTGAAATGACGATCAGCTTTCTATCGCCAAAGTGTGTAAAAGCATGGGCCTTTAAACGGGCGGAGGTCCAAAGATCACGTACCTGTCTTGACCTTGAGACCTCACGTGCCGTCTCGCGTGCAGATCTGAGTTTGGCTGCAAGCTCGGCGACTTCTTCGGAAACTGGAGCTAAAAGAGAAGTAGGGGGAGTGGAATAGGTCGCTTGCGATTTTACAGAACGTATCCATTCCATAAATTTGAGGATTGAGCGCTGATAGGAAAAACGTGAGAGAAAATAGGTAAAGGCGGAGGCCAGGGCTGCAAAAAAAATCAGTACAGAAGCCGAGATAATAAGGTTCGATCGAGTCCGCTGTTCGATATAGGTCGCGTCGTGAGCGACAATAAGTGCTCCGCTGATCTGACCGGTTCGCTCAACTAAGGGATCCAGAAAAAAATGAAAAGTTCGGGATCCACTCTTTCCCATCCAGAGTTGAGTTTCTGATTTTTGAATAGCTTTGCGAACCGCTGGATCCGAGCAGGAAATGATTTCGGCAAGGGGAGCCGAGCGTGCAATGAGGGTCTCATCAGGGGTGCAGAGAAGAATTCCTAACGTCCTTTCCTGCCCTGCAAGTCTTTCCGCCAGATTCTCCTCATTCGAAGGTGGGGGTCGATTCAGGGCACGGCGTGCAACTGGCTCAATTCCGCGGGCAATGATTTTCGCCCGACGATTGAGGTCGTCGACCATTTGTCCCCGCTCCTGTAAAATCCGGTATCCGAAAAATAAAAGTCCACACAAGAAAAGAAAAAAAAGGATAGGCAGGTTGAGTTTGAGAAAAAGGGACCTTTGAGCGTCCGATGGGTTTCTCATGGAATTCAATATAACCCATGGGGTTTGGCTTTTGGTAGGGAGGGGGTTAGAAGGGCTTGGCTGGTATGTAAAAAGAAAGGAAGAGTTGTACGCTTTTCAGGATGAGATTTTCAGAATGAGGTCTGGGAGTAGTGAAACGCCTATCGAATTCGTTACCACGCTTAAGGTAAAGTCCTCTTTTACAAAATTTTTCCAATAAAGCGTTATGTGTTCGTGGACGGTAAGGGTTTGCCCGCTCCAGTCCGCTTTAATCTCAGTCGGTGAAACTTTTCCAAAAATTCCTTCTCCCAAAAATTTCAGGGTGGCTTCTTTTAGGGTCCAAAGCTCAGTCAGTCGTGAATGGTAGAGAGTCGGGTTTTCTTCCAGGCCCTGTAATTCGAGCTTTTCCTGAGGATGACAGAGAAAGTCTTGTAGCCGTTTGGCATGACGATGGATCTGAAATTCTTCCAGATCAATTCCCACCGGACAATAAGACCCTACTGCCAGAGCGACCTGATTCTTTTTGTGACTGAGACTCACTGAAACTTCCGAGAGTAATTTTCCTCTCAAAAACAAAACCGGTTTTAAATGCGGAGGATTTGAATGAAGGGAAATCTGGGTAAGGTCGGTTTCGCCGTATGTCTTGCTCACCCAGGTCTTCAGTAAAGATCGCCCGGTGAGAAATTGTTGCCTGCGTTGAAGAGGAAGAAAGCCCTGATAAAAGCCCGTTTCCTCTTTTGAAAGGATCGAAAGGTTTTCATCCCCTAAAATTTTTGTCCATGTGAGAAACAGAGAGGGTTGCACAACAGGTTCATGCTTGATTCGGTTCGCTTAAGTCAATGAATCAGGCGTCTTTCAGGAGAGCATGAGTGAAAGAGGTTAGCGTTTTTTTCCTGACTTCGTTTCGCCTTTTGCGGCCCGCTGTTTGTTCACAATGCGTGAAGCGACTTCTTCTTCATGCCCTGCATAACGTCCTTCCTGTTTAAATTTCGATTTGAGTTCTTTGTATTCGCGCTCTCTTTTTGGGCTGGCTCCTCGTGGCATATGTCCTCCTGAATTATTGTTAGGCAAAGAAAGATAACTTCCGGAAAATTCTTCGCTGAGTTCATAAAGAGGAAAGATTTCAAAGAAACGCAAGGGGGGCCTCTTCGAGTATTTTTAAAAGGAAGAATAAGAGGAAAAAATCAGAGAAGGTCACAGGTCAGTCGTGTTACCGACTCTACGTGATAGGTCTGCGGAAACATATCGATTGCTTGAGTGAAATCATGTCGATAGCCCAGATTTATCAGTGAGCGAAGATCTCGCGCCAGGGTGGAGGGATCGCACGAGACATAGACAAGGACTGGAATTTTAAGACGCGCAATGCTTTCCATGCTCTCGATGGCTCCCCGTCTCGGAGGATCCAGAAGGAGACGATCAAACTTTTCCTTTCTTTCCCAAAGATCTTCAGTGGCTCGATGGGCGGCAGCCTGAATCCATCGAATATTTCGGATGTGTTTTTGGGATGAGCGCTTTTCTCCCTTCAAAATCGAAGTCTCGCTCATTTCAACCGCACTCACAAACGCGCTTTGCTGAGCGATCGGAAAAGTAAAATTTCCCTCACCGGCAAAAAGCTCCAGAACTTTTTCTTTTAAACTCAGACTCAGGGCTTCAATTACTTTTTCGATCAGTTTTTGATTTTGAAGCGAGTTCGTCTGTGTGAAACCCGATTCGCCCTTGGGGTCAGGCTCCAGAACGATTTTATTTTCTTCGTTTCTTATCTCGATTTCGTGCCGCGTTACTTTATCTTTTTGGATTAAGAGCTGGGCAAGTTTTTTGGCCTCCGGAATTTTTTCATTCAGACTTTCTTCGGCGATGAGACAGCGCTCGATGGGAATCACTTCATTTGAATGCATGCGATGAAACCCCACCTCGCCCTGGCGCGAGACCTGGAGCCGAATGCGGTTGCGATAGTGCTGGGGGATAGGAGAAGGGATTGGAGGCAGTAGAGTGGGCTCTGGAATCTTGGCGATCCGCTGAAGGGCGTCTTGCAAGAGTCTTTGCTTGAATTCGAGTTGCCCCTCCTGCGTGACGTGTTGCCACTGACAGCCGCCACATTTGAAAAAATAAGGGCAGGGAGGGGAAATGCGGTGAGGAGATTTTTTCAAAATTTCTACGATTCGCACGCGGGCGTAGTCTTTTTTATCTTCGACGATCTCCGTTTTTAGCTTATCGCCAGGAACGCCCCAGGGGATGAAGATTTTTTTTCCTTGATGCGTCGCAATCGCTTCGCCGCCCAGGACAAAACGGTCGGGGATGAGCTCCAGAATTTGTCGTGTTTTGTTCATATGAAAACTAATCCTTAAGTTCTAGAAATGAAGGTACCCTTTTTTATTCATTTCAATTCTTTTTCCATTTTTATCGATCACCTGAATCGATTTCGGTTTCGACACCATCTCGCCAATACAATGCACAGGGGTTTTTAGCTTTTCAAAAGTGCGTTTAATTTTTTGATGATTTTCAGGGCGTGCGGTAAACAAAAGCTCATAATCTTCTCCACCACTCAAGGCGAGCTCCAGAGAGTTGAGCTTCATGGAGTGCGCCAAATCCTTGTGTGATTTTTTCAAAGGGATGAGATCCGCACGAATTTTTGCTCCGACTTTTGATTCCGTGCAAAGGTGCTCCAAATCGAGAAGCAGACCGTCACTCACATCAGTCATGCTCGTCGCAAGTTTTTGTTGCGAAATTGCCTGTCCCTCCAGTACTCGCGGCGCGGGGTCGAAATGAGTTTTAAGAAATTCATTGTTCGAAACCGGAGCACGCGGTTTTTTTTTCTTTTGATCTTCCCGCTTTCTAAAAAAAGAAGCGTGAGAGAGGAGTTTGAGAGCCAACGCCGAAGCCCCCAGATCTCCTGTCACCCAGATCTGATCTTTTGCTTTGGCACCGCTGCGACAGATTGGATGCCGAGCTTCACCGATTATGGCAATCGTGATTTTCCATCCGCCTTTCGAGCGATCCGTATCGCCTCCCACCATGCCAACGCCGAACTCTTTGGCACAGGCGCTGAGTCCTTCATAGAATCGCCTGAGGGCATGCCAGGAGGTTTTTGAAGGAAGAGCCAGGGAGATCACGGCCCACCTTGGAATTCCTCCCATCGCGGCGATATCGCTTAAGTTGACCGAAAGACTTTTTCGCCCGAGCAGGTAAGGATCGGTGTAGCGCCAATCAAAATGGACGTTTTCCAGTAAGGCATCGGTGGTGAAAAGCAGGTTTTTATTTCCAAAGCGGATCACCGCTGTGTCGTCGCCGATGCCTAAGAGAAGATCGGAAGAGTTTGTGGGAAGAAGATGGGAAAGCTCACGAATGAGTCTGGTTTCTCCCAGGGTATCGATTGTTTTTTTCGATGAACGTGGCGGAGGCATTTATCTTTCCTGTTGATTCGGATGCATTTGTTCCGCTAGCACGACGTGAAATCCTTATAAACATCCTTCAGAACTGCACAAGTCCTTCTCACCCCGTGCTCGTAGCGTAGAGAAGGATTAGCAAAAATAAACTATGTCTAAAACAAAATCTTACCAGGGAACCGACGATTACGTCGCCTCCGAAGAACTCCAGGAAGTTGTGAATGTCGCCCTTTCGATTGGTCGCCCTTTACTTTTAAAAGGGGAACCCGGCACGGGTAAGACCCTGCTGGCGGCCTCGATTGCACAAGCGATCGGACGTCCTTTGCTCCGCTGGAATATCAAATCCACCACCAAGGCAGTAGAGGGCTTATACACTTATGACACCGTTCAGCGCCTGAATGACAGTCGTTTTGGCGACGGCGATGTGTCTGACATTCAGCACTATATTAAGCTTGGAAAAATGGGAGAGGCCTTCGTTTCCGACAAACCCGTCATTTTGCTGATCGACGAAATCGATAAGGCCGATCTGGAATTTCCGAATGATCTTTTGGCCGAGCTGGATGAGATGCGCTTTTACATTCCGGAAACCCGCGAAGAGATTTCTGCCCGTTATCGTCCACTCGTTGTGATCACCTCCAATTCCGAAAAAGAATTGCCAGATCCTTTTTTAAGGCGCTGTGTGTTTCACTTCATTCAATTTCCCGATTTGGAAATGATGACACGCATCGTAAAAGTTCATTTCCCAGATTTGGACAATACCTTGATGAAGGCCGCGCTTCATAAATTTTATGAAATCCGCTCACTTACTCATCTTAAAAAACCACCTTCAACCTCCGAGCTTATCGATTGGATCCATGCCCTGCTGGCGATGGGGCTCGATGCGCGGGCGCTAAAAGAAGAGGTGCCGTTGATAGGGTGTCTACTTAAGAATGAGCAGGATTTGAATCCGATTGATAGGGCTCAGCAAAGGGGGCGAAATTTTTTTAGCTAAGGGAATCTCTAAAAATTTGCCAAAGGTTTAAGATCAACCCATTCCCTGCGAGTCCATGGTAGGGGCGGCAATACGCCACTACGATCCTTCAAACAGCGCCTTGCATCTGAATTTATTATTCACTCTCTAAAACTGCATCGATTCAAAACGCTTAGAAATTTTAATTCACCCATGCTCCTTCCTTTTTTCTACACCTTACGTGCCTTGAAAATTCCCGTCGGAACCCAGGAGTGGCTATGTTTAATGGAAGCCCTCACGGAAAACCTAGCAGACTCTTCGCTCGACCGCTTTTACTATCTGGCGCGCGCTATCCTTGTGAAATCCGAATCTCTCTACGATGCCTTCGATCAGGCGTTCTTGATGTGTTTTAAGGGAAAAGAAGAAGATTTTCAGATCAAACAGGAACTTTCGGACTGGCTCAACAAAGTGATCGATCCCGCTCAGCGGCCCAAGCTTCCCGAGATTCCGCCCCTGGATCTTGAAGAATTACGCAAAAAATTTCTGGAGCGCTTGAAAGAGCAAACCGAAGAGCATCACGGCGGAAATAAATGGATTGGGACTGGTGGTACCTCGCCTTTCGGTCATTCGGGATCGCATCCGAGTGGAATCCGCATTGGCGGTCCGGGCGGTGGGCGTATGGCTGTCAAGGTGGCCGAAGAGCGGCGGTTTGCGAATTATCGCCATGACCTTGTGCTCGATACCCGTCAGTTAAAAGTCGCTCTCAAGCGTCTGCGTCGTCTAGATCGATTGGGTCAGCCTGAAGAATTGCAGGTCGAAAAGTCGATCGATCGGACGTGTAAAAATGCGGGGGAGATCGAGTTGGTTTTTGAGCCCCTGAAGAAAAACCAGACTGAGCTTTTACTAATGATGGATGTCGGAGGAAGTATGGACGTCTATGCCCATCTGGTCGAATCGCTTTTCTCCGCGGCTCATGCTTCGACACATTTTAAGGCCTTTGAACATTTTTATTTTCACAACTGCATTTATCAAAAGATGTTCACCAATATGGTCCGCCGAGAATTTAAACTCACCGATGAGCTTTTCAGAAAATACCGCAGCAGTTTTTACGTCATCATCGTGGGCGATGCGTGCATGAGCCCTTATGAGCTTTTTGCGCCGAACGGAAACATTGATTACTGGGAAAACCACCGTGAACCTGGAATTGAATGGCTGCAACGAATTAGGCAGCATTTTCCAAAAACCATCTGGCTTAATCCGGAGCCCAAAGACTTTTGGGCCACGCATCCCACCATTCATGCTATCTCCAAGCTCATCCCCATGTATCCCCTCACCGTCGAAGGACTTACCCAGGCTGTTAATCAACTCAGAAAAATAACGACAACCCTTACTGCTTAATGCGGAAGAAGTCCTGGCGCTCTTCCCGGTTTTTTGGGACCTGACTGACCTGTCCAACTTGGGGCGTCGCTGGCTGGAAAGGATTCTTCAGAGGCCTCCTGAACGACATCCTTTTTGGGGGGAGGATTCATCTCAGGCGTGGACGTCGAAACTCCCATACTCTGATAGAGAGAGCAAACCCCTGAGCGACCACGGTTTATAAGGGCATAACCTGCGATGAAACCCAGTAAGGCGCGCAAAGAGCCTTTGCGTGCAAGTCCATATAGAAAAAGGAAAATTCCCATCCCTATTGAGAATTTTCTCTCATTCTCGCCGACATTTTGATTGGCCACATTTTCTTTGAGCCAAAAATTCCGATCCATCAAAGTTCTCAGAAAAGACATAAAACCTCCTTGTTTTTTCATACATAGGCTTTTTCAATCTCTTGGGACAAGAAGGGGAGAGAAAACGTCAAGATCCCTACGGATTGTGGTGTTAGAGTCCGAGAGCTACCATTAATGGTATTCCCCTCTTTACAGGGCGGGGGGGCTATGCTACCGAATTTGGATCCAAAATTGAGAAATTTCTCAAAACTTCCCATCTATCGCAGGGGCAATAAACAATTGGGTTTCACGGTCCACCTTGCCTCACGGGGTTTTTGAGAGGTCTCTTAAATGAATAGAATTTTCCCAAGCAAGTTTCTAACCTGCATCACCAAAACTACCTATAAAAAAGGAAGGCCCCTTGAGAATTAAAACCATTGAAATTCAAGGATTTAAGTCATTTGCCGACCGAACTCTCATCGATTTTCAATCCGGAATTACCGGCATTGTCGGGCCGAATGGTTGTGGAAAATCAAACGTGGTCGATGCCCTCCGCTGGGTGATGGGAGAAATGAGTGCCAAACACCTTCGCGGAAGGGAAATGCAGGATATCATCTTTTCTGGAACCGAAAAGCGCGCACCGGCCGGGATGGCAGAAGTAACCCTAACCTTAACCACCGAAGATGGGCGTGTCCCTCAGGCCTACGTGGGTTTTTCAGAAATCTCGATCACTCGTCGTCTTTTCAGATCCGGAGAAAGTGAATATGCAATCAACAAGATCCCGTCACGCCTGCGCGATATTTACGATCTGTTTTTAGGGACAGGGGTTGGAACGAAAGCTTACTCGATTGTCGAGCAGGGTCAGGTGGGTCTGATCATTTCGGCCAAACCTGAAGATCGCCGTCGTCTTATCGAAGAAGCCGCAGGAATTTCCAAGTTTAAGGCCCGAAAGGAAGCGGCCCTGCGTAAGATGGAGGCGGCTCAGCTGAATTACACTCGTATTCAGGATATTCTTACTGAGCTTTCCAAGCAGATTGCCTCTCTTGATCGTCAGGCTAAAAAGGCTGAAAAATACCGTGTGTTACGCGATGAATTGCGCGTGCTGGAGCTCCATCTTTCTTCTCTGCAGTTTCTCGATCTCAGTCAGGCACGCGATCTCGGCGAAAAGCGCCTGGCTGAACTTTCTGAAAAAGATGCTACCTTTTCCATCCAGCTTGCCCAGTTGGAAGCCGATATCGAACAATTCCGTCTTTTGATTACAGGTGAAGAACAGGAGCTTTCGGCGCTGCAGGAAAGTCTCTACGAAAAAAATAATCTCATCAACCTTCATGAGCAGGGGGTTCAGTTCAAACAACGTGAAGTGAAAAACCTGGCAGAACGTGAAGCGGGCTTTTCGCGAGAAATCGAAGAGCTTCAGGTTAAAAATCAGCAGATTCATCTTGAGCTCGATGCCATCAATGGAGAGCATCTTCAGTGTGATCTTCAGGTAGCGCAGGCAGAAGAGCAACTGGGAACGCTTGAAAAACAGGTGTTGGACAAAGAAGAAACTCAGAATCTTTTACAAAAAAACCTGGATCGCCTTCAGAAAGAAGTGATGCAAACGGTTCAGTCATTATCGTCCTCCACTTCCCGCAAAGAGTGGATGGAACGGCGAAAGATCGAGATTCAGAGTCGGATTGAACGCAATCAACTGGAGATGGAAAGTATTGAAGGAGAGATTCAAAAGCTTGAATCCCGTCAGAGACAGGCGGAATCTTCGTTAAGTGGACTCAATCAGTTTAAACTCGATTTATCGACCCAATCCAGCTCGCTTCAGGGCTCTCTCGAGCGTGAAAAAGTAGAAGGACAGATTTTAAAAACCGAAAACAATCGACTGAAAGAAGAGTTAAGTCGCAAAACTTCCCGCCTGCACTCTCTTGAGGAAATTCAGAAAAACTTTGAAGGTTATCAGGAAGGGGTTCGAAAAATCCTCCTGGAGCGCGCTTCCAACGAAAAGCTGCAGGAGGTGTTGGGAACCGTTGCGGATCTTTTTGAAGCTGAACCGCGCTATCAACTTTCGGTGGCAGCGTGCCTGGGAGAAAAGCTTCAGTTTGTGGTGGTGAAAAGCCAGGAAGCCGGCTTGCATGCGATTGAGTATTTAAAAGCAGCGGCCGTTGGGCGTTCGACATTTATTCCTACTCAACTGCGTCTCAAAGATCCAAAAGCCAAATTTTTTGATGTCTCAGAAAGCGGTGTTTTAGGCCCCTTAAAAAACTTTATTCAGGTGCGCGAAGAATATCAAAGCCTGGGAGAGTATCTCTTTCAGGATGTGTGGCTTGTGGAAAATCTGAAGATTGCTTTAGATCTCTGGAATCGTTCGGAGGTACCTGTCACCCTGGTGACTCTCGAAGGGGAAGTGATCGATCCACAAGGTCTTCTTTCGGGGGGTGGGGTTTCTTCTCAGGATTTTGCCATCCTTGAGAAAAAACATGAGATGCGCGAACTTTCGGATCAGATCGCTCTTTTGAAATCTCAGCTGGCAATCAAGGAAGAAGCGCTCTCAAAAAACGAAGAACGATTGATGAGTCTGATGCACTCTCTGGAACATCTTAAAAAGGATTCGCATCAGGAAGAGCTAAAAATCGTTACTCTTGAAAAAGATCTTTCTCACCTTCAGACCGAAATGAAACGCTGGATTCAGCGACGCGAAGAGCTTTTGCGCGAACGCACCCAGTTTTTGGCTGAAGATCAAAACCTTGCGGAAGATTTTGTTTTACTCAGCGAAGAAATTGCCCGCTTCGAGCAGGAAAAGATCGAGAAAGAAGAAACCCTTCTTGAAACTCGTGAAAGTGCAGCAGGAGCACAGGAAAATCTTGGTGGGCTGAAAGAAGAACTCACACGCCTGCGAATGAGTACAAGTGGAATTCGTGATCGAAAGGCCCAGGTGGATAAAGACTGGAAGCGTCTTTTGGATCTTCAGGTTTCATATACCTCTCGAATGGAAGAAGCGAAAAAACAGCTGGCTCATGGAATCCACCAGACAGAAATCCTGAATGAAGAAATCAATCGCTCTCAGGAAACACTGACCCTTCTGATTTCAGAAGTGCGCGATCTTCAGGACAAACAGGTTGTCCTGAAAGAAGGGTATGAAGGACACAATTTTCAAATCAAAGAGCGCGAGTTAAGCCTGCGTGAGATCCGTCGCCAGGCGCAGGAGATTCAAGCCGAGCTTGGAAATTCTAGAATTCAAATGGCAGAAGTTCGCTCGAAGCTTCAGTATTTAAATGAGCAGATTTTTGAGCGCTACCACACCGATATTGCTCTGGTCGCACCCGAATATCAGGACAAGCCTTTGGAAAATCGTGCCGAAAAAGAAGAAGATCTGAGACAGTTAAAAGACAGGTACGCAAAGATGGGCGAGGTCAATCTGGGGGCGATTGCCGAATATGAAGAATTAAAAACCCGACACGATTTTTTAACCACCCAGTCCGATGATTTAAAAACTTCACTCGATGCCCTCGCGCGAACCATTCATAAAATCAATCGTTCCACGCGCAAGCGTTTCCAGGAAACCTTTGAGGCGATCAACCATCGCTTTGAAGATCTCTTCCCCAAAATCTTCCAGGGCGGCAAGGCCAAACTGTTGCTCACCGATGAGGAAAATCTTTTGGAGACCGGCGTGGAAATCGTTGCCCAGCCTCCTGGAAAAAAACTTCAATCCATCAGCCTGTTGTCTGGAGGAGAAAAAGCCCTCACGGCGATCAGTCTGATCTTTGCCATCTTCCTCTTCAAACCCTCTCCATTCTGCGTGCTGGACGAAGTTGATGCTCCGCTCGATGACGCGAATGTAGATCGCTACAACAACATTGTCCGCCAAATGACCGATCGTTCTCAGTTCATCCTCATCACACACAACAAGCGCACAATGGAAATGGCCGATATCCTTTATGGGGTGACGATGGAAGAAGCAGGCGTCTCGCGAACCGTCAGTGTGCGGTTAAATGAAGATCAGCAGGAAGTGGCGTGAAGGTAGAAGGATAGAAGTCAGGATTCAGGAGACGGAAGTCTAATTCCCCTCCTTTGTAAGGAGGGGCTCGGGGAGGTAGAAATAAAACTCCACTGAAATCTCTCTACCCTCCCTAACCCTCCCTTACAAAGGGTGGGAATCAACAACCTCCCGCCCTTAATGGGCGTGTGTTTGGTGGCGGATGATAATTGTTTTTCCCTCTCACTTCCTGCCTAAAGGCAGGAGCCTCACCGTTCATCCTGAGTCGTTCGCCCTGAGCTCCGTCGAAGGGGCGAGGGACGGGGACTTCGTCCCCAATGCGAGGGGGAGAAAAGAATCCAGAAGTCAGAGCAACACCTTCTCCTTACCCCTTACCACGCCTTTTCAAAATGGGTCAGCTCGCAGAATTCCCTGTAGCGGGCATCGATTTCAGGAGGCGTCAGTCTGCGCAGGCGATCCATGCTGAACTCCTCCACATTAAAGCTCGCCATGACGCTTCCGTAAATGGAGGCCTTCTTTAAAATCTCAAAATCAAAACTGTTCGACTTTGCAAGATAGCCTAAAAATCCTCCGGCAAAACTATCTCCTGCGCCGGTCGGATCCTTCACGTCTTCCAGTGGTAAGGCAGGAGCGGCAAAAATCTGATCTTCATGGAAAAGCAGGGCGCCGTATTCTCCACGTTTGATTACGACTGTTTTGGGTCCCCAGCCTTTAATTTTTTTGGCTGCCTTGGCCAGGTTGGGCTCTTGTGCCAGCTCCCGCGCCTCTCCTTCATTGATTAAGAGCATGTGAACCCTACCGATTGTTTTGATTAAGGCATCGCGTTTTCCTTCGATCCAGAAATTCATCGTATCCATCGCGATCAGCTTGGGAGTAGGGCACTGGTCGATCACCCGCGATTGAAGATCCGGATCAATATTGGCCAAAAAAAGAATTTCTTTTTTGCGGTATTCAGAAGGAAGTTCCGGAAGAAAATGCTCGAAGACGTTGAGTTGAGTTTCTAGGGTTTCGGCGCTGTTCAAATCGTAGGAATATCGACCTTTCCAGCGAAAGGTTTTACCTTTCACTTTCTGAAGACCGGAGAGATCGACTTTTCTGGATCTTAGAAATTGTAGATGGGCTTCTGGAAAATCTTCGCCGACCACCGCCACCAGGGAGAGGGGAGTGAAAAAACTCGCCGAAGCGGAAAAGTGAGTGGCAGAACCGCCCAAACCTTCTTCAATTTTTCCAAACGGGGTTTCCACCGTATCGAGTGCGACCGAACCTACGACAAGAATATCCATATTTTTCTCCTGAGTTTGAGGTGAGAGAGCCTGCCTATCGAATCCCTAAAAAAAATCAAGGATGAATTTGGGAAAAATCTCGGCAAATTTAGGTGGGATAAGACCTGGCGGCGGTCAGGATCAGAACGATCAATCCAGATAAAAGGACGATGGAGTTGAGGATTACACTGATTTTGTGCAGACGGTTAAACTCAAGCTGCTTTAAGTCTTTTTCGGGACTGTCTTCCATCGTGCGTAAAACCGTTCGGAGGACATGGGTTTTAGGCTGAAGATTCAGTCCACCATACAACGTGGCGCCGATCATCACACTGAGCAAGGCCATTCGGATCCAAGGAAAAGATTTGCTCAAAATCGAAGTGAGGAGGAGTGAGAACAGGGCAAGCGCCAAGGTGCAATAACCGAGTAAATAATAACGTGGAAAAATTTTGCTGATCACTTCTCCCGCCATGGGGCGCGGTAATTCCTTAAAAAGGGTAGGGGCTGTAAAAAACGAGAAAAAAAACATGCTGCCGATCCAAAGAGACATGCTAAGGGAAAAAAGAATTCGGGTGAGAGCAAGCATTTTAGACTCCGTTCAGTATTTTGAGAATCAAGGTTTGGTTTGCGATCGAAAGAAAGGGTTCGTGGGTGCTTTATAGAAATGTCGATTAGTTTTTGAATTTCTACATTCCCAAGCCCCTCCTTACAAAGGAGAAGAGTGTTATCTTCAGAGTTCTGTCTTTATGAGACGATAATTTTTCATTCCATTTCCTTTAAATACACCAACTCATTCAAGGAGAATTTATGATTTTTAGAGAAAATCTTTTGCAGGATCAGGTTGCAATCGTCACGGGTGGGGGTAGTGGGATTGGTCGTGAAATTGCGCTGACGTTTGCGAAGCTTGGGGCGCAGGTCATGCTGGTGGGTCGCACGCCCGAGAAACTGAAATCCGTAGCTGATGAAATTCAAGCGCACAAAGGCCGCGCGGTCTGTCTTCCTACCGATGTGCGAGATCCAGAGCAGGTGGACAAAATGGTTCAGCAAATCGTTGAACGTTACGGAAAAGTTGACATCCTCGTAAACAATGCAGCCGGAAATTTTCTGGCCCGTGCTGAAGATCTTTCGGTGAATGGTTGGAAGTCCGTCACGGGGATTGTGCTCGATGGAACTTTCTATTGTTCTCAAGCGGCGGGCAAACAAATGATTCGGCAAAAATCCGGGAACATCGTCAATATCGTTGCGACCTATGCCTGGACGGGAAATCCTTTCACTGTCCACTCGGCTTGCGCAAAAGCAGGGGTGGTGGCGATGACTCAAACGCTGGCTGGTGAGTGGGGGAAACATTGCATTCGAGTCAATGCAATCGCCCCGGGTCCCATTCAAACTGAAGGGGCTTCCAAACGTTTGTGGGCCGGGTTTGAAAAACAGCTTGCGGAAAAAATTCCCTTACAGCGTTTTGGGACGACGCAGGAGATAGCGCAGGCGGTGGTCTACCTCGTGAGTGAAGCGGCAGCGTACATCACGGGTGAAGTGCTTGTGGTCGATGGAGGAGATTGGCTTGGTCAGTCAGATTTTCCGGAGGATTTGATCGATCAGTTGCGGGAGGCGACCAAGAAGAAATAATATTATTTTTATTTCTTGTTCTATCTTCGATGTGAGGACATCTCTTAAGAAGATGTCTGGATAGAGAGGATACCATAAAATCGGTTCAATAAATTTTTAAAACAGGAGTGTGTTCATGAAAAAAATCGGCGTACTCCTCGCAGGTTGCGGGGTAAAAGATGGGAGTGAGATTCATGAAGCGGTAGCGACCTTGCTCGCGATTGATCGGCAAGGGGCTCAAGCGGTTTGTATTGCCCCCAATTCGGAGCTCGATGAAGTCGATCATCTTCAGGGAGAGTCCACAGGAAAAAAACGCAATGTCCTGGTAGAGTCGGCAAGGATTGCGCGAGGTAACATTCGCGATCTGGCTTCCGTCCAGGCTTCAGATATCGATGCCTTGATTATTCCCGGAGGCTACGGCTCTTCAAAAAACCTGTCGGATTTTGCCTTTAAAGGCGGAAAAGCCCAGGCTCAGGTGGGTGTTGCTCGGCTCATCCATGAAATGGTGGAGGCCAAAAAACCGATCGGTGCGATTTGCATCTCGCCCGGAACCCTTGCGGCTGTGGTGGGAAATACCCTTCATCCGACCCTTACCATCGGAACGGATGCATCTACCGCTCAGGCGATTGAGCAGTTGGGAGCCCGGCACCAGGAATGCTCCGTCAAAGAATTTGTCGTGGATGAGAAAAACAAAATCGTCTCAACGCCGGCGTATATGTTGGCGACACGTATTTCCGAAGTGTTTGAGGGGATTGAGAAGGTCGTGAGGGAAGTGATTCGACTGGTTTGAGGAAGCCTCTAAATAAGCTCCAATAAAAAAGGCGCCCGCTTTTAGCAGACGCCTTTTTATTTTTCTCGACTCTCCATCTCATCTTAAAAAAGAGAGATCAGGGTTTGGTTCAAGACCTTATCCATGTTTTGAGAAATAGGTCTTGGATTTTTCAACATCCGGCTTGATCGTGTCAGATCCTGGCTTCCAGTTGGCCGGACAAACCTCTCCATTCTTTTCGTAGAACTGAAGGGCGTCCACCATTCTTAATGCTTCGTCCACACTCCGACCCAACGGCAAGTCGTTAACGACCATGTGGCGAAGAACGCCTTCGCGATCGATCAAAAATAAACCACGCAGTGCAATCCCGGCATCTTCCAAAAGTACTCCGTATTTTCGGCTGACTTCTTTGGTGACGTCCGCAATGAGGGGATATTGAATTTCGCCGATTCCGCCTTCTTTGCGAGGGGTTTTTCTCCAGGCAAGGTGAGAAAATTTTGAATCGATGGATGCGCCCAAAACCTGAACGCCTCTTTTCTGAAATTCACCCGTGGCCTCCGAAAACGCGATGATTTCGGTTGGGCACACAAACGTAAAATCTAAGGGATAGAAAAACAGAACGACGTATTTTCCTTTGTAATCGGAAAGAGAGACGTCTTTAAACTGGTTGTTTTCCATTACGGCGCCCGCCTTGAACTCGGGGGCTTTTTGACCCACTTGAATCATAAAATTCCTCCTGTAAAAAAGTGTAAGAAGATTGAAAGTGACTTTTATAATCAGGCAAACCCTGTGCGTCAAGACAAGCGAGAGGCTGAATTTTTAGCGTTTTTATCGCTATTGACCTTTGGAATCTCTCATGGAAACTAGATTCTTCGTGCTTTCAATCTGACTCATTAAAACCCAAGGAGAAGATGGATGACCCACCGTCCGATTAAAATCGAAGACCTCTACCCCCAAGGTGCCTCCGAAGAGCAGGTTCGCGCTGTCTTCAACGCCTCTGAAAACGAGTTTTTTGAGACATATCTTCCTTTGGCCAATCAAATCCGTGAAAAGGCCTTCGGAAAGGAAATCAGCTTTTGCTCCATCGTCAATGCGAAGAGTGGGGCCTGCGTGGAAAGTTGCAGTTTTTGCTCTCAATCCGCTCAATACAAAAATACCGAGGCCCCGGTTTATCCCTTAATGAATGCGCAGAAAATTCTTGAGAAAGCGAAAGAGGCCGAAAGCCTGGGCGGGACAGAATTTTCGATTGTGACCAGTGGTCGTGGAATGACGAAGGCCAGAGAGCTCGATACCCTGGTGGAGGCCTTTCAAAAAATTCGTGAGGAAACTTCTTTGGAGAGTTGTGCCTCTTTGGGCTTGATGAAGCGCGAAGATTTACAACGCTTAAAAAATGCAGGCATGCGCCACTATCATCACAATATCGAAACTGCGCGATCTTTTTTCCCAAACATCGTCACCAGCCACACCTGGGAAGAAGAAGTTCAAACCGTCCTGCTAGCGAAACAGATGGGATTTGAAACCTGCTGTGGTGGAATCATGGGAATGGGAGAAGGCCGCGAGCAGCGCGTAGAATTTGTGATGCAGCTTAAAGAAATTGACCCTCACTCCATTCCAATCAATTTTTTAAATCCTCGCCCCGGAACCCCTCTGGAAGGAAAAAATGATCTCACGCCCCTGGATTGCTTGAAGATTATTACGGCCCTGCGTTTGGCGATGCCAACCAAAGATATTTTTGTCTGCGGAGGGCGCGAGGTAAATCTGAAAGAATATCAGGATCTGATGTTTGAAGCCGGCGCCTCGGGAACGATGCTTGGAAACTACCTGACCACACGCGGTCGAGATATCGAAGAAGATGTCGCGATGATTGAGCGTTTGGGATTTAAGGCCGTGCAGCCGCATCGGCGGGCGCAAAAAGTACTTTAATTCCAATTATGTCTATTCAAGAGGAATTAAAAACAATTCATAAAAACCACCTCTACCGCACCCTTCGTCCAATTGATTCCGCCCAGGATGCTCTCATCCAATCGAATGGAAAATCGCTCTTGAATTTTTCTTCGAATAACTATCTTGGTTTAGCCAATGATCCACGCTTGAAATCGGCTGCCATCGAGGCCATTGAACTTTACGGTACGGGGAGTGGTGCCTCTCGCCTCATCACAGGCTCGATGAGCCTGCATCATCAGCTCGAAGAAAAACTCGCTCAATTTAAAGGGACGACATCCGCTCTCGTTTTCAACTCCGGTTATCACGCCAATTTGAGTGTGATATCCGCCCTGATGCGCGAAGGGGACGTGATTTATTCCGATGAACTCAATCACGCCTCCATCATCGATGGCTGTCGGCTTTCCAGAGCTCAGGTGAAAGTGTATCGCCATTCAGAACTAACTCATCTTGAAGAAATCTTGCGTGAAACTGCTCCAGCTCAGTCCGGCATTCGCCGTCTGATCGTCACCGATTCGATTTTCAGTATGGATGGAGATCGTGCTCCGCTCGCTGAGCTTGCGCGTCTTGCGGAACACTACGATTGCTGGCTGATGGTCGATGAGGCCCATGCGACGGGTGTGATTGGTCCCTCCGGAAAAGGTTTGGTTGAAGAGGTTTGGCCGAATCAGCGTCCTGCCTATTTGCAAGAGCGCCTGATCCAGATGGGAACTTTAGGTAAGGCCCTGGGATCTTTTGGTGCCTATGTGGCGGGCTCTCAGGAGTTGGTTGAATTTCTGATCAACAGGGCGCGTCCCTTCATTTACACGACGGCCTTGCCTCCTTCGGTGCTCGCCGCTTCCTTTAAAGCAATTGAGATTGTCGAGCAGGAGCCAGAAAGACGGGAACGTCTGTGGGAGAATGTGAGAGAGTTTTTGAAATCGTCCCGATATTTTCAAAAGAGTTTGGGGGAGAGTTGGGAGCTAAGTCCCATTCTTCCGCTGATCATCGGTGATTCACAAAAAACGCTTAAGCTCAGTCAGCACCTTTTTGAAAAGGGATTTTGGGTCGGAGCAATTCGGTATCCGACGGTTCCGCCAAAAACCGAGCGACTTCGAATCACATTGATGGCCACTCACACGAAAGATCAGATCCGACAACTTATGGAGAATTTGAATGAACTCCTCTGAAATTTCCCGTCTTGAAAAACTGGATCAGGAGATCCTGTGGCATCCTTTTACTCAGATGAAAGAATACATGGGTGATAAGCCGCTCATCATCGAGCGAGGGGAAGGTTCCAGTCTGATTGATGTCGATGGGAAGCGTTATTTAGACGGGGTTTCCTCGCTTTGGGTAACCGTGCATGGCCACCAAAAAAAAGAAATCGATGCGGCCATCAAGGCTCAGCTCGATCAGATCGCTCACTCTACTCTGCTGGGACTTTCCAATGTTCCCGCCATCCTTCTGGCAGAAAAACTTTTACAGCTTGTTCCTCAAAATCTGAAAAAGGTTTTTTATTCGGATTCTGGTTCAACGGCAGTTGAGGTCGCCTTGAAAATCGCGTTTCAATATTATAAAAATCAGGCCTCCTCTTCCGCGAATGGAGAGAAAGAAAGTAGAAAACAAAAATTCCTTACGCTTCAAAATGCGTATCACGGTGATACGATTGGTTCGGTGAGTGTGGGAGGGATCAATTTGTTTCATTCGGTCTATCGTCCTCTTCTTTTTGAATCATATCAAATTCCCTCTTTTGATCTGAACTGGACGGAAAATTTCCTCAAAGAAAAACATCAGGAAATGGCAGCGGTGATTGTGGAACCGATGATCCAGGGTGCGGCCGGAATGCTTTTGCAGCCGTCCGGTTTTTTGCGAGGACTTCGCGAGCTCACGAAGCGCTACCAGATCCTGCTCATCGCAGATGAAGTTGCGACAGGTTTTGGACGCACCGGAAAAATGTTTGCATGTGAGCACGAAGGGGTGGCGCCGGATCTTTTGTGTGTGGCGAAAGGGATCACCGGAGGATATTTGCCACTCGCGGCGACACTTGCAACCGAAGAGGTTTACCGCGGGTTTTATGCTGATTACGCCGAGCTGAAAACCTTCTTTCATGGTCATACCTACACGGGAAATCCTCTGGCTTGTGCGGCTGCGATTGCAAACCTGAAAATCTTTGAGCAGGAAAAAACGATCGAAAACCTTCAGTCTAAAATTCATCATTTCTCTGAGCTTTTAGCGCCATTCAAAAATCACCCGCACGTGCGCGAGGTCCGTCAGCTGGGAATGATGGTAGGGATAGACCTGATCCGTGATCGCGAGAAAAATATCGAATACCGCTTAGAGGAGCGCATCGGTCATCAGGTCGTTTTGGCAGCCCGAAAACTGGGTGTGATTATTCGCCCCTTGGGTTCTGTAATTGTGCTCATGCCCCCGCTTTCGATTTCTGAGGATGAACTTCGAAGCCTCGTGTCAGCCGTCTATCAGTCAGTGAATGGGATTTGTGGGTGCTGAGTGATTACTTCTTTTAATCATAAAAAACTTTTCATTGTAGGCACCGATACAGGGGTTGGCAAAACCCTTGTGACTGCGGCTTTGGCGGCTTATCTGTCTTCTATTGGTTATCAGGTAGGGGTAATGAAACCCCTGGAATCGGGATGTTCGCCTTCACTCGACACAAAGGGTCAGAAAATCTTAATCCCGCAGGATGCGCTTTATTTGCAGTCGATGTCTCAAACCCAAGAAAATTTGGATCAGATCAATCCTTATCGCTTCGAGGCCCCGCTGGCCCCTGGAGTGGCGGCGGATATTGTGGGGGTCAAAGTTGATTTGGATTTCATCCTTCAGACTGCTGAATCAATGACTCGCCGACAGGATATTATCTTGATTGAAGGGGCGGGTGGTCTGATGGTTCCTTTAAGTTCCAGTTTTCTTGGAATCGATCTAATTGAAAAAATGAACGCTTCCGTTCTGCTCGTGGGAAGGGCCGGATTGGGAACGATTAATCACTGCCTGCTCACACTCTCCGCGCTTGAAAACAGAAATATTCCCGTTGTGGGAATTCTCCTTAATCACACAGATCCGAAAACAGATCTTTCTTCCCATACAAATCTCCAAACTCTTTCCCGTTGGACCTCAGTGCCTGTGTGGGGAGAGTTTTCATTTCTTAAAAATCCTCTCGATCGTCTGGAGTTGATAGAAGAGGCAAAGAAATTTCATCCTTATTTAAAATCTCTTCTGGATGATTTTTCTTCCAGCGGGTTTCAGCCTCGTCCAAAGCCCGAATGAGAGGACGCTGGCAGAGAAGGGGGAGTGAACGAAGAGGGTTGTGTGGATGGGGGGAATAGAGTGGTTTTCTGTTTTGAAAATGTGTTTTGTGCGATGGGATCAAAGTGGTGTGCAAAGGACTGATAGGTTTTATCGATCCATTGAGGATCGATATCCTTTACCTGAACAAAGACCTTACGCACATCGAGAGGAATTTTTACAATCGGTTGTAAGGATTCATGAGCAAGGACCTCTTTCAGAATATCTTCCCTATCAAATCCCCTCACTTCTGCAATTTGGGCGAGCAGGGGGTGAAAATCCCTGAAAAGTGAAGATCGGCCCTCTTTGCCTGTCAGAGCAGAAATAAGGCCGGCATAAGGGAAAATTCCTTCCGAGACCTGAGCCATCCGGCAGGGAAGAGGATCGACCTGAAGGGATGTTTTAAACAGATGACGAATGTGGTGTTTTTTGTCTTTGAGCAAAAACTCTGGGCGATACGGAACGCCACCTCTGTCTTGAGCGAGTTTCCGCGAGGCATCTTCACATTCTTCCTGAATGAAAAAACCGATTCGATCGGCCAGTGAGACGGCCTCTTCGCTATCGTAGGGAATGCGCAAAATGTAGAGAAGGTCTGCCCAACCCATCACGCCGAGTGAAATGGCGCGGTAATGTTGATGGGTCCGCTTGGAGGCAAGGGTAGGGTAGCAATAAAAGTCGATGGCATTATCCAAAAAATGAATGGCTCTTTGAATGCTACAGCGCAGCTTTGCCCAGCTGATTTCTTCCTCTTCGATAAATGCCGCAAGATTCAGGTAGGCGGTTGGAATATGAGCTGGATCGATTTGTTCCAGAGAGGGATCCAAAAATAAATCACTGGGGGAATAAGTTTCCGGACGGGTTTGAGAAGAAAGATTTCCGAGGTAGGGTTGTCCTGATTTTAGATTGGCTTTCAGCAAAGCTCTTCCAGGTAAAAAACGCAGGTGAGTCATTTCTTCATAGAAGGCTTGGGATCTGGTGCATGGATCTGAGAAAGCATCATATTCCAGATCGATGGCGGCCAAAACCTGGCTTAAGTCCTGAAAATATTGTCGGGCATGGATCTGCAAGGTTTGCCGGTCTAAACCGCTTTCAAGATTAAGATGGTGTGTCAGCGTTGAAAGATTACGTTCTTCCCAGATAAGTGTTGGGACCGAAGAGAGTTCTGATTCAGCAGGTGCTTGTTTTTGGGAAGGAAAGTTGGATGGATGGAAGATGGATTTCTCATTTTGAACTGCAGGGCCTGAGATGGAAAAAAGCGAGAGAATTCCCATTTCCATCAATCGGGAGCGAACAAGGTCTGAAATCCTGATCAGAGTAAGATTATTTGTATGGGGGTTTTGATCTTCTGGATCGAATCGCTCTGAGAGCAAAAGGCTCAGTGAAGCAGTCATTCTGGAATTGTCTGGCAAAAATAGATTATGCATCGGTTTAGTCTCATTGAAGCCAGGTTCCAAAAATTCTGAGATGGGCGACATATCCACAGTCCTTTGACGGTTATCCTCAGTTTATTCACCCTTCATCCACATTTAATTCACAGATTATCCACAACATGCAGTGGTTAGCTCATATAAACTATCAATATATAGTGGTGTCACTTTGCGTCAATGAATTTGAAAGTTGGGATCTTGACGGTTTAATTTTCAGAATCATTTTAAGTCCTTAAACGCGAAAAAAATTTAGCGGTCCTTCAAAAAATCTGAGAAAACTAAAGATGAGATGAAGGATAAATAAAAACTCTTTTTGTTTTTAAAGACTTATAAAAAATGAGGAGGTTTGATTAAAAATTTTCAAAGTGAATATTTTTTAAGCTATTGGAGGATAGGTATTTCTTTGGATTGAAAATCCAGAAGCCCCGCACTTCCACTAAAACCGGCTCCAAATGAAACCATCAGTCCCAGGCCTGGAGAAGGATGATTCATGAAGAGGTCATGAAGGATAAATCCAATCGAGCAGGAGGAGAGATTCCCGTAACGGTTCAGAATTTTATACGAAGAAGCAGTTTTGGGGCTTTGATTCGGGATTTGAAAGGTTTTGCATACCCCGTTGAGAATCTTAAAGCTTCCTGTATGGATGAGATAGTGATCCAGATTTTGTAGGGTCAATCCAGGGATGGGCGCCTGTTGAATCAACTCGGTTGCGCAGCGCTCGGCATAAATGGCTCCACGTTGGGGCACATTTTTACTCATTTGGTAAAAAGGGATGTGACGATGGCCAGGAGTAAGAACACGTCCTTCAGAGATCGTGAGCAGGTTTTCATCCTCTTTGGATAAATTCGTGTAGTGCTGAAAGGGACCGATGGCGGGTTTGTTTTCCTGGGCCCCCAAAAGGAGAGAAACGGCACCGTCCCCAAAAAGAAAAATTTCAATCAGCTTTTGGGTTGCGATGAGGTTTTCGGGATTTTTGCCATCCAGCTCGGACAAGGCGTAATGAAATCCTCGATGAAGATCCGCATAACCGGTATGGGCTTCGGCGGCAGTAATCAGGACTTTCTGATCCGGATGCAAAATGAGATAATCATGCGCCAGCTCGAAGGCCTTTAGCAAAACTGAGCATCCCTGATTCATCATGTTTACGACGTTGGGATGTTTTGGAAACCTCTCTTCCATTCGAGTGATCAATTGATAACCCAAACACGGAAAGTGATAATCGGAAGTATTGGTTAGGGCGATCAACATTCCGATCTGAGAGGGATCACAATCAGATTGTTTCAAACAGAGCTCGGTCGCTTTTTGTGCCAGGTCTGTTGTGGTCTCCGCGAATTCAGGAGGGCACTTGCCTTGCATCCATCCTGCATAATCCTTGAGAATCGAATGTCTGGCATCGATTTGAAGTCGCATCACACTTTCTTTCAGTTCATCAGACATGCTGCCGTTGAGAGTATCCATCAACTCTGGGGTTGTAACGGGGGCTCCAGGTAAATAGGTGGCGATCGAGAGAATCGAAGGACGGGGATGAGCGATGGTCATAATGATCCTTTATTTTGTTGAGCAAAAATTTTTTTTATGGGGTGTTCACGGCATTATCGAAACTCTAAAGATTGAGTTGCGTAAAAAAATGAGAATCTGCTTTATTCTTATGGGGTGACTGGGTAAGGAGCTTTTAAAGGAGACAAGGATCATGCTGAGTTCGATTGCGCGTAAAATTTTTGGAAGTAAAAATGATCGGGAGTTAAAGCGTATTGTTCCCGTGATAGATCAAATTCGTGAGTTGGAATCCCAAATGCAGGCCCTGTCTGATGAAGGTCTGCGTGAGAAAACATTTTCATTTAAGGACAGGCTGACAAAAGGGGAAACCCTTGATGACATTCTGCCGGAGGCCTTTGCCGTGGTTCGGGAAGCCTCAATACGTGTGTTGGGAATGCGCCATTTCGATTCACAGATGATCGGTGGTTTTGTGTTGCACGAAGGAAAAATCGCCGAAATGAAGACGGGTGAAGGAAAAACCCTTGTCGCCACCTTGCCGGTTTATCTCAATGCCCTCGAAGGCAAAGGTGTGCATGTGGTGACCGTAAATGATTACCTTGCACGACGAGATTCCGAGTGGATGGGAAGGGTTTACCGTTTTTTGGGATTAAGCGTAGGAGTGATTGTCCACGGATTAAACGATGAACAGCGCCGGACTTCCTATCATGCCGATGTTACTTACGGCACGAACAACGAGTTTGGATTCGACTATCTCCGCGATAACATGAAATTTGATCTGGCGAGTTGTGTTCAGCGCGGGCTGCATTACGCCATTGTCGATGAGGTCGATAGCATTCTCATCGACGAAGCACGCACTCCTTTGATCATTTCAGGTCCTTCTGAAGTATCGACCCACCAATATTATCAAATCGATCAGGTTATTCCCCAACTGACCCGAGAGACTCATTTTACCATCGATGAAAAAATTCGTTCCGCCAGTTTGACCGAGGCGGGAGTTGCCCAGGTCGAAAAGATTTTAGGGATCGAAAATCTTTATGATCCTCAACAAATTGAAACCCTGCATCACGTTGAACAGGCCCTGCGAGCGCATGCGCTTTTCAAAAGGGATGTTGATTATGTCGTAAAAGACGGCGAGGTCGTGATTGTTGACGAATTCACGGGACGACAGATGCCCGGCAGACGCTGGAGTGATGGTCTTCACCAGGCGATTGAAGCCAAGGAAAAGGTCCAGGTCGAAAATGAAAATCAGACCCTGGCGACGATTTCTTTCCAAAATTATTTTCGCATGTACCAAAAACTTTCCGGTATGACCGGAACTGCAGATACCGAGGCTGCAGAGTTTGGAAAGATTTACAATCTGGAAGTCATGGTGATTCCTCCCAACCGGCCCATGATCCGAAAAGACGATGCAGACATGATCTATAAAAATGAGAAAGGAAAATTTAAGGCAGTAATCAAGGAGGTTGAAGATTGCCACCAGCGGGGACAACCGGTGTTGGTAGGTACAATCTCCATTGAAAAATCCGAACTCCTTGCCGGCATGCTTTCCCGCCGCGGGATCAGGCATTCTGTGCTCAATGCCAAACATCATGAAAAAGAAGCCGAGATAGTTGCCCAGGCAGGACGCTTTGGAGCTGTCACGATTTCCACCAACATGGCCGGTCGCGGAACGGATATTCTTCTCGGTGGCAATCCAGAGTTTTTAGCCAAGTCAAAAATCAGGCCCGAGGAAAACCCTGAAGAGTATTTTAAGATTTGTGAAGAATTTAAGAAAAACTGCGAGGATGAAAAAAGGAAGGTCATGGATGCAGGTGGTTTGCATATCATCGGAACCGAGCGTCATGAATCCCGCCGAATTGACAATCAGTTGCGTGGACGTGCAGGTCGTCAGGGGGATCCCGGCTCTTCCCGATTCTATATTTCTTTAGAAGACGACCTTATGCGTATCTTTGGATCTGATCGCATTGCTGGCATGATGGATCGTCTGGGAATGGAAGAAGACGAGCCGATTTTTCATCCCTGGATCACTAAGGCGATCGAAAGTTCCCAAAAGAAAGTGGAGGCTCACAACTTCGACAGTCGAAAAAATCTTTTGGAATTTGATGATGTCATGAATCAGCAGCGTAGTACGGTTTATAAACTGCGTCGCGAGTTACTGGCAGGCATTGGTACTCAGGATAAAGTGACCGATCTAATTGACCAGTGGGCCGAAAAAATCCCGATGGATTTTGAGCCGGATCGTGGTGAGGAGTGGAATGTAAAAGCCCTGAATGATCAGTTGTTCAAGGTTTTTGGTGCAAGATTAGAGTCTTTGCCGAGCCCCACCATCGGGCTTTCGATGGATGAAGTGGGAGAAAAAATCTATCACCATGCCCTTTCTCTCTACGAAGCCAAGGAAAAGAATGTAGGTTCCGATGTGCTCCGCCATGTCGAGCGCGTTTTGATGCTTCAAACCCTCGATGCCCTCTGGAAAGATCATCTTTTAAGTATGGATCATCTTCGCGATGGAATCGGTTTGCGTGGTTATGCCCAAAAAGATCCAATTGTTGAATACAAGCGAGAAGGTTTTAATCTTTTTGAAAAGATGATGATTCGCTTTACCGAAGACGCCCTGGAAAAAGTTTTTAGGGTTCAGATTCACATAGAAAAAGCTCCAGCTCCTCAACCGATTGCACCTTCCAATGCTTCCCAACCAGAGCTTCAAAAACCGGTTTTTCCTGGGGCTTTTCCATCATCCGCCCCGACGCCCGCCCTACGACCAGCGGCTGCGAATCCAGTCTCAAAACAGGCTTACATTCAAACCGCCACTGGTTCTTTGCAACGAGAGGCCCCCAAGGTACGTCGCAATGAATCCTGCCCCTGTGGGAGTGGAAAAAAATATAAAAAATGTTGTGGGGCTTAGGAAATGACCGAAGCCACACTAATGTATCTGGAACAAAACTATTATGGGGTTCTTGCAAAGATTCAGTCTGCCCTTCAAAAGGCAGGACGACCCCAAGGATCTGTTCGTTTGTTGGCTGTATCAAAAGGGCATTCGTGGAAGGCCATTCAAAAAATTCATTTTTTGGGACAGTTGGACTTTGGTGAAAACTACGTCCAGGAGCTTAGGCAAAAAAGAGCCTTACAGGAATCAAGCCTTTCTCAGAACGACTTTCATTGGCATTATACCGGTCATCTCCAAACTAATAAGTTAAAAGATCTAATCGGAACGATCCGTCTTTTTCATTCCATTGATCGCTTGAGTTTAGCTGAAAAAATGAATGCCCTGGCTCAGCAGAGGCAGGTTCGATGTCAGGGTTTGGTCGAGGTGAATCTGGGAAATGAGATGGGTAAATTCGGGATCCAAAAAGAAAATCTGGAAACATTTTTAGAACAACTTAATAGGCTTTCTTTTGTCGATATTCAAGGTTTGATGATTATCCCTCCTTTCTCAGAAAATCCTGAAGATACAAGGCCTTACTTTAAAGAACTTCGAGATATTCTTAACCAAATTAATCATCGGAAAATTTACCGAGCTCCCTTGTGTGAGCTTTCCATGGGGATGTCTCACGATTATGAAGTGGCGATCGAAGAAGGCGCCACATGGGTGCGGGTGGGAACAAATATTTTTGGGCCCCGTCACCCATAACCCATCAAAGGAACCTATGATTACACAACCTCTCTTGGGATTTATTGGTGCAGGAAATATGGCGCAGGCCCTGATCGCCGGATGGGTGTCGAAAGGTCAGTCTGCCTCATCGATTTTAATTTCGGATGCCAATCCTCAAAAACTTTCCCAGCTTAAGAAAAAATATGGTGTGTTACCGGTTTCTTCAAATCAGGAACTTGTACAAAAGGCTTCGCAAATTGTTCTGGCGGTCAAGCCACAAGATCTTAGGCAAGTTCTGTCAGAAATTGTTCCTTTTGTGAAAAATCAAACCTTTGTTTCCATTGCAGCTGGTATAGATCTTTCCTTTATTTCTCGTCATCTGACTTCTCCTTCACAGAAAAAAGCTCCTCTTGTGTTGCGTGCCATGCCCAATAATCCTGCTTTGATTGGGCAAGGAATAACGGCTCTTTACACTCCTTTGAAGCTCAACTCTTCTCAGAAAAAAAACATTCAAAACATTTTTTTGGGGGCAGGTCAGGTACTTTGGGTGGAAAAGGAAAAGGATCTGGATGCTGTCACCGGTCTTTCGGGCTCGGGGCCTGCATATGTGTATCTTTTTACAGAGGCTTTGATTCAGGCCGGAATCGCTAGAGGACTTTCGTTGGAAATTGCCTCCCAGTTGGTCATCAGTACCTTGGTTGGCTCATCCCTCATGATTCAAAAGACGATGCAAAAGCCAGAGGAGTTGATCGCCCAGGTGACTTCCAAGCGAGGGACCACGCTTGCAGGTCTTCAGGTCTTAAAAAAGGGAGGGCTTTTTCGCCTGATAAAAAAGACGGTCCGTGCGGCCACGCTTCGAGCTCAGCAGATGCGAAAAGAGTTCGGCTCTTAAGTTTGTTATTTTTCAAATGCTTGGCAATTAAATTTTCAAGAGGAATTTTATGCTGCTCCACTCGGTAGGTTATTTTATTATCTCCCTTGCGAAAATCGTTCAGTTATTAGCGGAGATGTATGTGTTTGTCATTGCCGCTTCGGTTCTTATCTCCTGGATTGGTGCCGATCCTTATAATCCCATCGTCCGCTTTGTTCGGCAGATGACAGAGCCGGTCTTTAGCCGTTTTCGGCGCTACGTCCCAAAAGCCTTGTTTCGGACAGGGATGGATTTTACGCCGGTGCTGGTTTTGATCCTTTTAATTTTTATTGAGAACTTTGTGGTCAATGTTCTTTTTGAGCTCGGCCAGTCCTTATTGATGAATAAAAAAATGTGATGATGAAATGGTGACATTCTGGTCGAAATAATGGTGCGCCAGAGACTCGACACACCAGTTTTTTCCAATTAAGATTAATAGGTTAGGAAAACTGTAGACAACAAACCCCACCTCCTCTATTCTGATTTTGGCTCAGAGGAATCAAAACAATTTATGGGATGATTCGATGTAAAAACCACTGAGGTGATGATTGGTCGACCGGATCGAAAAAACAAAATCCTCCCACTATTGGAAAATTGACGGAGGATTGGATCTTAAAAAAGATCAGGAAGAACAATCCTCAGAGAAGGGTCAACAGGAGAATCCCTCAAAATTTGATGAGAAAACCGACTGGACGCGACTGATTTCAAAAGATTCCGTCCCGCGAGAGACCGTCAATCTTCCATTAAAATCGATTCAAACCCTGCTGTTTCGTGGGGTCTCCACCTGGAGGGATAGAGCCTCGCTTGAAGTTGATCTGATTCTTAAAGATGGTACCCGAACAAATTCGGCTCTGCTTTCAATTTCTCGCTCGGAAGGTTTAAAACTGGTTCATGTCAAGCCCGGCCAAAGTCTTGATTTATACCTGCTAGGGAATGCCCCGCAGGTGCGGGTGGGAGTGGTCGTTCAGGAGAAAGTGAATCCTCCGCCTGTACCTCTTGTTATGGAAAAAAAATCTGAGTTTGTGATTGAAGAGGAAAAAACTCAGCTGCTGGATTTGCCAGCCGATATTCGATTTGGAAAACTCCAGCTTGCCTTATTCATTTTAGGAACCTTGGTGTTGCTGTTCGGAGGATATTGGTTGGTAATGCTTTTGATGTTTTAATATCGGTCCTTCCATCTTTTCTTAAAATTCATCTTTAACATTGAGGTTTTTCAAAATGAATTCACTCCTGATTGGGAGAAGTTGTTCTTACAGCCTTGAGTATTTCTTAATGTTATTGGCTCTCTCCTATAAAAGATGAAATAACTGATTCGCCGGATCATCGAAGACAATTGTAGTGTGGGTGCCGAGATAAGGCCCGGAAAGTAAAATGAATTCTTATGAGCGATTTTCAGCCCAAACCTTTTGGAAAATATTTTTTGATCGAAAAACTCGCTACCGGCGGGATGGCCGAAATCTACAAGGCCAAAACTTTTGGAGTAGACGGTTTTGAAAAACTCCTGGCGATCAAGCGCATCCTTCCCCACTGCTCTACGGATAAAGAATTCATCACCATGCTGATCGACGAGGCCAAGCTCTCCGTCGTTCTTTCCCATACGAATATCGTGCAGGTTTTTGATTTGGGAAAAGTTGGAAGCGACTATTTTATTTCGATGGAATACGTCGAAGGGATCAACCTCCGCGAATTCATCAACCGCTGTAAAGAACGTGGAGAAAAAATTCCTGAGGATATTGCGGTCTATATTATCAGCGAAGTTTGTAAGGGGCTCGATTACGCCCATGCAAAAAAAGACATGGACGGAAATCCGCTCAATATCGTCCATCGGGATATCTCTCCTCAGAACATTCTCATCAGTTTTGAAGGGGAAGTGAAGGTCGTGGATTTCGGAATCGCCAAGGCGGCCATGAACATGTCTCACACGATGGCCGGAGTGCTTAAAGGCAAGATCACGTATATGTCTCCGGAACAGGCCCTTGGAAAACCGGTCGATTGCCGAACCGATATTTTTTCAACTGGTCTCATCCTCAATGAACTCTTGACTCAGCAGCGTTTTTTCACCGGCGACAGTCAGTTTGAAGTCCTCAAAAAAATCCGCTCGACCCGTATTTCTGAGACTACTCTCGCCGAAGATATCCCCCTTAACTTGCGCAAAACGATGGCCACCTCGCTGGCTTATTCTCCCAAAGACCGTTTTCAGAATGCCGGGGATATGCAGATCGAGCTCACCAAGTATCTGTATTCCACCTATATCGATTTTTCTCCCCGCAAACTTTCGCAACTCGTCAAACGCCTGTTTGATGATGAAATCAAAAGCAAACAGACCAAGTACCGTGATGAGATGAGTATCGATGCGAAAACCCGATCGATCCTTCTTGAATCTGAGGCCCAGCAGTTTTTGGTACATCGTGAAGATGCGGAAAAAACCACTGTTGAAAAAGGAATGCTTGGAACCCACTCCGTAGCTGATCTGGGACTCGCCAAAACCGATCCGGGGATTGTTCCTCTACCAGGACAGGGCTCGGGCGCTTCCGCATCTCTTCCCAACCCCTCAACAAATCCTTTTAAATGGATTTTTCTAACTTTACTTTTTTTGTTCCTCGCAGGGGGAGGCTATTACGCCTACAAAAACTGGAACCCTCCTCCTCCAAAAATCGGGACGTTGATCATCAACTCCAATCCCCCTGGTGCTCAGGTTACTCTCAATGACAAAGAAACCGATTACGTTACCCCAGCGACGATTCCAAATGTTGAGCTTTTCATCAGCCAAAAGGTGACCCTTAAAAAGGCTAAGTTTCTTCCCTGGGAGAGACTGGTGACGGTCATTTCCGATCAGCCCTTAAGTCTGGATGCCAAGCTCGAATCAGTGCCGGTGGGTTCCATCCATCTTATTTCCGATCCACCTGGAGCAAAAGCTTGGCTGGATGGAAAAGAAATTGGAGTCACTCCGCTTAAAATTCCGGATCTGGAATTGAAGTCCTACACCTTGCGTCTGGAAAAAGAAGATCACAAACCTCTAGAGCAAAAAGTCGAGGTGACCAAGGCCGACACTTCCCAGGATCTCAATCTCACGCTGACAGCGATCAAATACGGAAACATCGAGGTGACTTCCGATCCTTCCGAGGCCCAGATCTTTATCAACGACCTGGATACCGGGCTTAAAACCCCCAACCATTTGCCGAAATTTGAAGTAGGTACGCAAATTACCTTGCAGTTGAAAAAAGAAAGGTTTGTCTACGCCCCCAAAACGATCACCATCGAAGAGAATCCGATTGTCCTGAAAGAGAAGCTGGCAAAAGAACCGGCCTTCCTTTCAGTTTCTTCTGATCCATCCGGCGCCGATGTTTCGATCAACGGCCAACGCCGTGGCCAAACCCCCGGGCGTTTTGAGATTACTGCCGAACAGTCTGTGCGTGTGACAATTTCGAAAACCCGGTATGAATCAGCGACTCAGCAGATCAGTGCCTTAAAATCCGGGGATACAAAATCCACTTCGGCCAGCTTAAAACAGGTGACAGTTCAGTATGCGAATTTATCTGTCACCACCGATCCACCCGGCGCTGCGATCAGTATTGATGGAGAAGGAAAATCAGGAGGGGGGCCTTTCCAGGTTGTCGCCGGGAAAGGAGTGCGGGTAAGCGTTTCTAAAGAAGGATTTGAAACAGCCACCCAAAGCGTCAGTTTAAAACCCGACGAAACTCGCTCAATTGCACTCAAGCTTAAACTAAAAACATCATCAGACCATCTGCCTGACAAACCGCCTCCTATGGGAGACAGCTATGTTTCTGTCAGCTCCAAACCTGCAGGGGCCGATGTCTTTATCAATGGAGTCAATAAGGGTGCGACCCCTGGAAAATTTAAGGTCTCTCCAGGAAATGTTGAGGTGATGGTTCGCAGTGCTTCAGGAAGTAAAACCCAGGAAGTCAGTGTAAAAGAGGGCGAGACGAAGGTCGTCAGTTTTAACTTTGATCAAGTTGGGGGAGGCGTTGGAATGATCGTCATTTTCTCCGAACCGCCGGGGGCTGCGGTCTTTTTCGACGGGGCTGCCACTGGTCGTTCAACACCGCTTAAAATTCCCAATCTTCGGATGGGAACCGATCATACGATTCGCCTGGAGTTGAATGGAAAAACCTGGAGTCGATCCTTCTCGGTCGATCGTGAAAAAATGGAGTTTATGGCGAATTTGAAGTGAGTGGGGAGGGAGTAAGATCACGTCCCATCGTTGAAGGGAGATGAGTTAGATCAGAATTCAGAAGATGGATTGCCAGGTCGCTGCGCTCCTCGGAATGAAGAAGATTGCGATCCGCCAAAAACGGACCTGTCCGCCTCAGGCGGACGCCCTTAAGAACCCAGGAATCAGAATGCAGAAGTAAACTCTGAATTCAATTTCTCTGCGGGACTACCCATCCTTGATGGGCATCGCTCACCAGGGCAAAAGATCAGTGCGAAGATAAATGTCGCCAATAGATCACTTCCCTAAAATTACAAAGCAGGGATTGAATCCCATAACCTTGTAGAATACCTTTCATCTTATGGAAACCAAGAACCTTAAAGATCTTGAAGGAAGCACCCAGCTTTTGCAGGTGGATGAAAATCGGGACGTCATATCGTTCAGAAAATGCCAACTTCTCGTGGTGGAAGGACCCGATAAGAATCGCAAGATGGATCTGGAGCGGAAACCGCTCAAGATTGGCAAAAAGGAAGACAACGATTTTGCCTTAAGCGACAACACGGTTTCTCGCTATCATCTGATGATTGAGCAGGTGGGAGACAGTTTTGTTTTAAAGGATTTGGGTTCCACCAATGGGACTTTCATCAATGGCCTGCGAGTGAAAGAAGCCTACCTCTCCACCGGTGACGTCATTGGTTTGGGAAACACCCGTATCGAATTTATTGCCTTTGATGAAAAAATCCAGATTGAGCCATCCACAAAAACAGCTTTGGGTGACATGGTTGGTAAATCGCGCAAGATGCGTCAGATCTTCGGAATTTGTGAAAAGATCGCTCCCTCCCTCGCAACGGTAATTGTCGAAGGTGAAACTGGAACCGGAAAAGAACTCGTCTCGCGCGCCATCCATCAATACTCCCTACGCAAAGAAAAGCCCTTTGTTGTTTTTGATTGTTCTTCGGTGGCTCCCAGCCTGATCGAATCCGAACTGTTCGGTCATGAAAAAGGCTCATTCACCGGTGCGATCAAAGATCGAAAAGGGGCTTTTGAAGCTGCCAATGGCGGGACGATTTTTTTGGATGAAATTGGCGAGCTGACGCTGGATTTGCAACCCAAACTTCTCCGTGCTTTGGAGCAGCGGGAGATTCGTAGAGTGGGATCAAACTTGGTATCCAAAATCGATGTTCGTGTGGTTTGTGCGACGAATCGCGATCTAAAAAAAGAAGTTGATCTTGGCAGATTCAGGCAGGATCTTTATTATCGCCTGTCTGTTGTCAAGATTCACTTGCCTTCCTTGCGCGAGCGCTCAGAAGATATTCCGGTCATCCTCGAAAATTTTCTCACGCAGGGGCGCTTTAACCGTCTTCCCGATGGAAGTCTGAAAGTGACCCGTATCGAAGACGACGCCCTCAAAATGCTCCAGCGCTATCAATGGCCAGGGAACGTCCGTGAACTGGCGAATGTCATTGAGCGCACCGTCTCGATGGCGGATGGTCATGTAATTTCGGCCTCGCATTTGGGATATGTCTTTCAGGAAATGGAGCAGTTGATTGAGCCGACCGATCGGATTTCAATCGATACATCGCTTCCATTTAAAGAAGCCAAACAGAAAATTGTTGAGAATTTCGAAAAGGAATATCTGGAGGATCTGCTCAAACGCAATCAGTACAATGTTTCTAAGGCCTCTCGCGAGGCACAGGTCGATCGCAAACACTTGAGAAACCTCCTCAAAAAATATCAGATTACCGCCGAAGATGAGGAAGAATAGGCGATAACAAGAAAAGTCTTGCGGTTCTCTTATTTTCTATTAGAGCCATTTTTAAAAGAAGATTTTTTCTATTGGTTTTAGCGAAGCGTGAGTGAATTTTTTCTCTTGAAACCAGGTGGAGATCACCGAAGAAATGAAGTCACTTAATGGACCCTGGCATTTTTTTAGGACCAAGATGTGGAGGAGGTTTGGAAGGTATGGCGGTTTGAGTCACACCTGCCTGTGGAGTTTTTTGATTCTGAAGATTGCGTTTAATGGCGATGACCAATGATCGCGCGCGGTTGGCGTAGCTGCTGCGGCCTTCAGGGTCTTTGACGATCGCTTCACGAAAATCTTCGGCCGCTTTGCGAAAATTTTTGTGCAAAAGATAAATTTCTCCACGATGAACGCGGCTGGAAATATCGTCGGGGTTGTAGCGCAGGGCCTCTGAATATTCGAAGACGGCCTCCACGAATTTTTTCATCTTCTGATAAACACTTCCCAAAGCCGCATGGTAATAAAAATTGCGGTTATCCATTCTGACCAAACATTCAAAAATGCGTTTGGCTTCATCGATGCGCCCATAAGTCATTTTTAAATGACCCATTTCGGCGACCTGAAAGAGATCTTTTTGGGGAATGCCGGTGAGCTCGGCGTAGGAAATCTCTTTGGTAAAATACTTGTAGAAGAGTTCGATGACGTACTTCTTGCGTTGAGGCGTTGGGTCGAAAATCTTGTTCTTCGCCTCGCCCGATAAATTCGAGTATTTTAATCGATTCTGAAGTTCGCTCAAGGGGACCTTTAGTCTTTATCCCGAAGGATAGTGAAAATTATCGGATATTATTACTGATCGTACGCACTGCTTGTGCATTGATATCCATAATGGATTTAATCATTTCCAAAAATTCGTTTCGCTTGGTCTGCATCGTGCGGATGTTGTCTAACAGCTCTTTCTCATCTCCCTGAACGTCGCCTAACCTTTGCTGAAGGATATAGAGTTTTTTGGCTCCTTCCGGAGTGGTGGCATCAATGCCTTCCAACTCTGCCATGAGTTGTTGCTTGAGCTGCTTCATGGCCTGAAGATCGGCAAGGGCATTTCCCGTGACATTCTTATATTTTGATTCGTAACCCAAGGCGGCTTCCAGCCATCCATACGCAGGGTTATCCTGAGCAAAGTTTTGGTGCAGATAATCCGCCTCTTTGTGAATATCTCCATAACCGTAACCCGTTCCATAACCTGCGCCTGGAGGTGGCCCCGGAGGTGCTGGAGGAGCGCTGGGGGCATCATACCCGCCACCCGTAGACATTCCCTTTTTGCTGCTAATAACATTTTCATCTTCCCAACCTTCGAGATCCCACTCTTCTCCGCTTTCGGGTGGGTTTGATGTTTCGCTTTTATAAGGAATAGGGTTTTGGCTGGGCTGCTGAACGACCTTTGTGGCAGACTCAGAGTAAAACAGAAGGTGAAGGGCCTTGGCCTGATCTTTGGTGATAAGACCTGTTTTGGCGGCGACTTCGATGTTATTTAAAAAATCTTTGGGAAGACGTTTGCCATCATCCAGAGTAAGCCTTGAGGTATCCCGAGCTTCAAAATGGGTTTCATAAAACTCGGAGGGATGTTCCAGTTGAGCCGGAAGGGCTTTGACATCCTTTTCGACCATGCGATCACTTAAGGTCGTCATGTACTCACTGGCAGATCGCAGATAGGCCGTAATTGCAGGCCCCAGCTCTTTAAGGTCCATGCCCATTTTCTGGAGGGCTTTGTCGACGGCCTTGGTATCGACCTGCTTTAAGGCTTCACGGGCTGTACTATCGACACGACTGTTGATGGCTGTGAAAGTCTGGTTTTGAACTGCGCGTCCCATGGGGTGATCCTTTCTTGGACTAGCACTCTAAAAATTCCCACATACACTCCCAAGGAGGGAGAGTCATAAAAACTTCTCACTTCTTTTGCTTCTGAATTTCTTCTTCAATTTTCTTCTTTAAAAATCGCGCCCGTACTGCCCAGGAGTTTTTGCTCGCCGGGTCGAGGACAATCGCGGAATTTAAATCATTTAAGGCCTCTTCGTTATTTTGAACCTTGTACCAAACTTCGCCTCGGTTGGCATAAGCAGCGACTTGCTTTGGATCAAAAAATAGGGCCGTCGAGTATTCTGTCAAGGCATCGAGCCATTTTGACTGACGTTGGTAAATGGCGCCCAAAACCAGGTGGTAGTAGGGTTGGCGATGATCAAGCCCACTGAGTCCTTTAAAAACCAACTCTGCTTCTTTGAACTTTCCTCGCTTGAACTGGAGGTGCCCAAACTCCGCCATTTTAAAAAGATGGGTCGGAGAAATTCCTTTCAGTTGAGCCCAATTGATTTCTCCCTGGATAAACTTCTCAATTTGCTGAGCTAACTCTTCGGTTTGTTTTGGATCGATCGAATCGAGCAGGGCAATAAACTGACTTAAACGCTCGTTATTTTTTTTCCATTGCTCTGGGTTCTTTTTTTCTGCCTCAGCCTCGAGTTGTTTTTCGTGTGCCAGCTCTTCGGGTGAAAGACCAGCATCGGGATCGAATGGTAAATCCTGAGTCATAAAGTGGCTCCAAGAGAAATTTTTGATTGGTTTCAGTTAGTTGTTCTCAACCAAAAAATACCTTAGTGAACTCCTCTGGGAGCCGCAATAGCTTTATTGGAAAAGAACTGAGTTGAAACACTCTCCAAGAGCAGCCAGAAGACTTTAAGAGACATCGTCTTCCAACAAAGATCAAAATAATTAGCCGTGATTGATGATACGGCTCAGTGTGCGATTGTCAGCCTCACTGTAAGAGGACGAAAACTCATACGCGGTGTTGATCCAGCGTTGCATTTCCTGCAACTGTTCAGTGAGGTTGCGAACGGTGTCCTGAGACTCAGACATCTCCTGGCTCGTAATCTGCATCATCTGATTTTCTTCCTGGATTTTATTCTGCTCGCGAGCAGCGGCCTTCGGATTACTATTATCACCCGTGACCTGCGTTTTGCGTTCTCCCATCCTCATGATCAAACGGGATCTCATATCTTTTACATCACACATTTTCTGAAGAATGCTTCGCTGAAAAGGTCGTAACTCTCTTACCATCTGGCGGGTGTATTCCTGGATGGCTCCCACGATGTCTCCCATCATGAATAAAAGCATAACCTTGTTCATCATGGTTTTCATTTTGGCATCAGCCTTTTTCAGGTCGCTTTTTTTGGCGTAAAGCTCATCCTTCATGTTTTGCTGATTTAGCTGATCGAAGACATCGGTGTAAGTGGTTGCAGGAGCATCACTGGAATCGCTGGTGTACCAAGTGTTTCCAGTGGTGGAACTGCTGCCTCCCTTGAGGGTCTTGAAAGCGGTTTGAGGGCCTGGGAATGTAGATTGAGAGGTTGGAAGATCGGTGGATTCGCTAATGCCATAACCCATTTCTTTTTTGATTTGAGATTCTAAATCCTGTTGGGCGGGTGTGGGGACATCGGCGCCCTGACTCATGTGAGCAGGGGTGTCGTCGCCGTAAAGCATTTGCTGGAGCTGACCTACATAGGCTTTGAAAGTGGTTCCATCTTTGTTGAGCAGGGTAACGACCTGGTTAGGATCGTTGCCGGCCAGTTTTAAGGCCTGTTTGGCCTGGGCTTCATTGTCGAGCTGACTTACATCTTCTAGCCACAAGTCTTCTTTAGCCTCCTGCTTGGAGGCTTCTTTTTTTTCGGCAATATATCTTGAGCTGGAGTAGCTGGTATCTTTTGAATAGCTTTCTTGAACAGGGGGAGGGGTGTTTCCTGAAATCGTTTTGGATGAAGCCATGATTTTCTCCTTTAACGGGATTAAACTCTTAAGTCTCTTAGCGTTTTATCGGCATTCTTTTCGTGAAAAGTTGCTTGGGGGTTGGGTTTTTTTATTGGTTTGAAATTGGACTTAATTTCAGATTCAACCGACTAATTTTACAATGCTTTTTTAGCGATGATCAAGGGGGCGTAAACAGAAAAAAATCGATGATCCTGGCCCAGTAGAGGCGCATTTGCTGAAACCAGAACTCACTTTGACGAAACAAGACAGGAAGGGCCAGAAAAACCAGCAAGACACCAACGAAGCCTTTGATGTTAAAACCCATTTCAAAAACGTTGATCATGGGGGCGATGCGGTTGGTAATTCCCAGAACAAGATCCGCAATAAAAATAGCAATGAGAACCGGTGCTGAGATCTGTAAACAGATGATCAAGGTGTCCGCTGAAAGCTTGATGATAAAAATAATTAAGGGTGAAATTCCGGGCTCGATATGGGGAAAGTACAGGATAGGAACTTTGATAAAGCTTTCGATGACTGCCTTGATAAAATGGAGATGAAGGTTCAGTCCCACAAAGCTCGCGATCACCATCTGATAAAAAAACATTCCAAATAAAGACGCCTGGGCTCCAAGGGCCGGGTTGAAAATACGGGCGTTAGCCACTGAACGCTGGTTGTCGATCATATTGCCTGCCGATTGAATCCCAAAAAAAATCATGATGTTGACCAGTCCCAGCAGAACGCCAAACAACACTTCTTTAATGAATAAGGCTAAAAAGAGAAAAACACTTCGAGGGATTTGGCTGGAATCGATACCTGGGGCGATGAGGGGATAGGTAAAGGCGGTAAAAGCCATGGCGGTAGCTGCCCGAACAGTATGAGGGACTGGTTTCATTCCGATGTAGGGGGTTAAAGAAAAAGCAGTCAGGAGACGAATCATGATGAGGCCAGCAATCGTCAGGGGACGGGTGTAATCGGAGGTCATTCCCAGAGGAGACAGGAGTTGTTGAATGCTGGAATCCATCCTCTTCCTTTATGGGTGAAAGTAGCTTGGAAAATTATTGAACAGGGCTTCGGTGAAATTTTTCAGATAGTCCATACAAAGTTGGCCGGTAAGAGCCAAGACGATCATGACAGCGACGAGTTTGGGGACAAAGGTAAGGGTTTGCTCCTGAATCTGGGTGGTGGCCTGGATGAGGGAGATCAAAAGACCGATCACCATAGCGACCAATACCGAGGGAGCAGAAAGGATGAGGACCAGGAATAAAGCATTCTTGGAGGCATAAATGATTTGGTCATAACCGGGCATAGACTTAATACTCCATATGGTTAAGAAGTCTTGGTGAGATAGGTGGTAATGAGGCTGCGTGCGAGGAGAGTCCATCCATCTACCAGAACAAAAAGAAGCAGTTTAAAAGGAAGCGAAACGGTTACCGGGGAGAGCTGAAACATACCCAGAGACAGCAGAACGTTGGCTACCACCATATCCACAACCAGGAACGGGAGAAAAATAATAAAGCCGATCTTGAAGGCCTCGGCCAATTCACTCACCACAAAAGCAGGGGTAATGATTAGAAAATCATCGTTACGAATGCTTTCGCGATCCTCTGGTTTTCTTAAACTTTTTGCGAGTTCAAAAAAAATTTTACGTTCATTGGGATTGGTGTGTTTTAAAAGAAAATTGCGGACCGGCTCCTTGCTTTTGCCTGCGGCCTCCTGCGCCAGGGCGACGGTTGCATTTGAAAGAAAACCCTCTGAAGATTTTTGCTCAATAACACTTTGCGCGTTGTTGTAAATTTCGATTCCGATCGGGGCCATAATGTAGATCGTCAGAATAAGCGACAGCCCGGTGATTACCTGGTTCGGAGGGATTTGTTGGGTTCCCAGGGCATTGCGAACAAGGGCAAGAACGACGGAGATTTTAATGAATGAGGTCATCATCACCAATACGATTGGGATGATAGCCAGAGAGGAGAGGGCAATGAGAGTCACCAGCGGTTGGGAAAGCTGCTGATCGAATTTTCCCTGGGCATAGGTGTGCAGACTCACAGAAATCATGAGCGCTAGAAACGACATGGTTTTGAAGTGTCGAAACACTTTCTGAAAAGGGTAAAAGCGTGGCATAGTTTTTTTGATGTTTTGTTTTGGGATCTTGCCAAAAAAAGTTTAGGAAAGTTCACTGGATATAATGCCCATCACTTAATCTTCTCCATGTGCTTCAGGAGATAAAGAAGATTTCAGTTCTTTGGTATCGATCTCCACCAAAGGTTGCATGGAATTCTCAGTCACTCCAATGAGCGCCGTTTTGGTCCCCACCTGAATCAGGTACAAATTCTTTTTAGGTTCGAGAGTAAAACGCTCAAGAATTTCAATTCTGGAATCCTGCTGTTTTTTGATGAAGTGAACTCTAGGAAACAGATATTTAATCGCAGCGATTGCTCCCAGACAAACAACGATCATGGCAATCACGACCTTCACGAAGAGGTAAGTGAAGTTATATCCCGAACCTAATCCCGATAAGTCCTGAGAAATTGCCGATTGAGATTCAGCGAGTTGTGCGAGAATTAAGAACAAGAGCGTTTTCCTTGGTTGCGATATTTAAATTCACATTGGCCTTGGCTCACTTCACCCGCTTCCTGCGAGATAATTGTAGGCGCGTATGATGAGATGGCCAAAAAATTGGATTCAAGCTTTTCTTCTGTCTCCTGAATTCTGTCTTCTTTTAAAGAGAGGGTTTTAATCAAAAATCTTCAAGATCCTGACTCCCAGCCGTCCTTCCACTTCTACCAATTCTCCCTTCGCAATCAGCTTGCCATTGGCCACCAGGTCGATCGCTTCATTTGGAAGACGGTTCAACTCGACCACCTGACCCATCCGCAGGGAAACAATATCTTTAATCGTGACAGGTTTCTTCCCCAATACCGCCACAATCTGGATTGGAATGTCACTTGTCAGACTTACAATCTTTTTATCCACCGCTTGATTGGGAGGACGTGAAGGTTGATTGGGGGGTGGATAGGGAGCGGCTCCTCGAGCTGGAGGTCGTGTGGGATGAGGTTGGGGAGCAAACGATTCTTGCTCTTCTTCTTTCATGGGATCCATGTCGGATTCAAAACTGGAAAAATCGAACTGATCATCTTCTCTGGACATTACTCGCCTCCATAATAATCGAGAATTTTTAACAGGGCTGGGGCTCCGGCGGAAAGCAGCTGGGCCAAAAAGCCACCGCCTTTACCTTCACCAATCCGAACGATGGCATTGCCCGACAAATGGCCGTCGATCATCTGACAATGGCTTTGATCAAATAAAATGACATCCCCTTTTTCAAGCTGGTTTTTCTCGGCCATCGTGAGCGAGACCGATCCGACATCTACCCAGAGAGAAGTTTTAACGTGATGCAAAGGCTCAAAAATTTTGCTGGGGTAGCTGTTTTCAAGTTCGGCCTGATCGAGCGGGCTGCGGGTAAGAAAGGTTTCTTCAATCAAAGGATGTGGTAGGGCTAAAAGGATAAATCCCATTGTCTCTCCGACTTTTACTCTCACGTGTAAAAGCACCATCGGATTATCTTCGCTCATCGAGCTCTGGATTTCTTTGTTGGTCTTGAAGATGGATTCAAGCCTGAAGTGAATGGGGTTTAAGTCCTGACAGGCCTGAAAGATTTCATGCAGGGTTTTTAAAAGCAGATATTGCAAGACGCCTTCTTCGATGGGGGTGAGCCCTCTCATTTCTTTTGGGAAATCGCCAGGTCCTCCCAGCACGCGGTCTATCAGGGAAAAACTCAGCACGTTATCCACCCAGGCAAAGGCCTTATGGGTCAGGGGCTGTACGCCGAGCTGAGCCAAAAAACAAAGCTCAGGCAGGGTTTTTACAAAACTGCTGAAGTGGCCTTCTTCAATTTTTTCTAATGAAATCGCACAAGAAGTGTTGAACTGTTTGGATAAAAAGGCCTCCAAAGCCTTTTTAATTAGATTTTCCCGGGCAGCAGGCAGATAGCTCCACAATGCTTCTTCAATCTCAAGGTCGCGGCGGGTGAGCTTTTTAATGCCTTCAAAATTGTAGGGAGTGATATGGCGTTCGACTTCCATATTAACCTAAAAACTGGACACGAATCTGGGAAATGGCGACTCCGCGGTCTTGCAATTCTTCTCCGATTTCCATTTTCTGAGATTCGAACTGTCTTTTGATGTTTGGATTTCCGGTTAAAAAAGCGACCTCAATTTTGCCGTTGTTGGAGGTGACCTTTAAAGACAGACCCTGATAGATTTTGTCGGAGAGATCAATCTGAATTTCCTTGTTGAGGTTTTTATCTCGTCCAATGCGGATATATTGGACAATCTGATCCAAAATTTGTTTGGGAATTTTTCCCGCTTCGGGAGCGGCTGCTGATTTGATGGCAAAGGATGTCGAGGTTTTCTGAAGTGTGGCCATACCAGGAACCCCAATCGCATCGGTCGCAGCAATCCCTTTTTGTTTAACTAAACCCTGACCAAACTGTTTGGAAGAACCACCACTGCCTCCTTCCGAATTTTGAGAGCCACCCTGAGATTGTCCTCCGAGATTATTTTTTCCCAAAACCTTATGTTTGGATCCGATGTCCTGATGGGAACGGCTTACGGATTTTCCTTCGGAGGAGTCGGTTTTTTTATCTCCATCTTTGTCTTTTTTCCTGTCTGAAGATTGGTCTCGATCCCGATCGCGATCGGATAAAACGTCTTTAAGACGGGAATCGAATTTTGCAGTTTCGGTATTCGCAGAAGGTTTGTTGGAGGAGAGTTGATCCAGTACCTGATCAAAAGCGCTCTTGGCCTCTTTCGTTTGCGCTTTTTGTCCGGCCTGCTGGGTCGCCTGCGCTGTCGAAGCCTGGTTTTTTGATTTTACATTGGCCTTGTTTTGATCCTGCTTTGCTGCTTCGGCATTGGCATTGTAACGATTGCCTTCATCGATACGCATATAAATCCTTTCGTAGATAATCTCTCTGACAGGAGAATGTTTCTCCCTTTCACTTTGCTTGAGTCTCCCCCTATTTCACCAGAGGATTTTTATGATTTCATGTGCTTGAGCTGGTGGACGACATTCGCAAGCTCACCCAGCTCTTTTTCTTCTTTGGCATCAAGTAGTTTCTTGATCTGCTTCATCCAAAGCTCTTTGTGCTTTTCCATCATTTGCAGATCGCGGGAGGCATCGATAAAATCGCGCCTGGATTTTTTCACACCATCCTCGGCCTCCTGAATGGCCTCATTTTGATATTCGATCTCTCGTTCTTTCTCTGTCAGATCATCCTGTAATTTTTCAAGATAGTTCAGATGGAGTCCTGAATCGTAAACACGTGTCTCTCCAGAAACGACATGCTGGGTCATCTTGCGACGTGCGTTGATTTTGGACTGGATGATGTCTTCTTTTTGCTTTTCCAACTCTTTCAGTTTTTCTTTTTGCTCTTCGAGATGTTTGATTGCGCGCGCTAGGGCAATCTGCATCTGTTTTTTATGCTTCTCTTTAACGATTAGGAGTGGCTCGAGCCGGTACTTGGGTTTCTTTTTTGAGGACATGTTCCGATATCTTCCCCTCGCTCTGAGAGATCTGTTCCGGCGTTATAAAAAGATGGATTTCAGCTGCTCGACCGAATCCTGATAATCGAATCTGTCAGAAGTAGACTGTTTTAAAAACTGATTCACCTCTTCGATTTTTTCAATCGCGTAATCGACCTTGGGATCAGAACCCTGCTCGTACGCCCCAATGAGAATGAGATCACGCTCTTTTTCGTAACTGGAAACAACTTCTTTTAATTTGCGAGCCGCATCGAGATGATCCTGATCAGTAATGCTCGTCATGACACGGCTGACGCTTTCGGAGACATTGATTGCCGGATAATGGCTGCGATTTGCGAGCTCTCTTGAAAGGATGATGTGTCCATCCAAAATTGACCGGACTTCATCTGCGACGGGTTCGGTCATGTCGTCGCCTTCGACCAGAACCGTATAAAAAGCAGTGATGGATCCTTTGTCGGAATTTCCGGTTCTTTCAAGCAGTTTTGGAAGCGTCGAAAAAACGGAAGGAGTAAAACCCTGTCTGGCCGGGGGCTCGCCGATCGCAAGACCAATTTCGCGCAAGGCTCGCGCAAAACGCGTAACGGAATCCATCATCAACAATACTTTTTTACCCTGATCGCGAAAATATTCTGCAATTGCCGTGGCGACATAGGCGGCCTTGCAACGCACCAGTGAAGGACGGTCAGAGGTGGCCACGACGACTACCGAGCGCGAAAGGCCCTCTTCGCCCAAATCATGCTCGAGAAAGTCACGCACTTCACGACCACGCTCACCCACTAGACAGATCACATTGATTTCGGCCTCGGTGTTTCGCGCAATCATTCCGATTGTCGTACTCTTTCCGACGCCAGCGGCCGCAAACAAACCAATGCGTTGACCTTCCCCGCAGGTGAGAACGCCATCGATTGCTTTAATGCCGACAGACATGGGTTGCTTGATTCTTTGACGTTGCAGGGGATCTGGCGGTGGAGCCATGACGGGATATTCTTCGGAGAGATTAAGAGGGCCTTTTTGATCGGTGTCGATTGGATCGCCTAAACCATCCAGAACGCGTCCCAGGATGTTTTCGCCCACACGGACGGTTAAACTCGATCCTGTCGGGATGACATCGTTTCCCGGTCCAATTCCTTCAAGTTCTCCCAAAGGCATCAGCAAAACATCCTGATCTTTAAATCCGACCACTTCGGCCTTGATGGGAATTTTTTTATAGGAAGATTCAATATAGCAAAGCTCGCCCACTCGTACACCTGGGGCTACCGCGCGCACGACCAAGCCGGTGAGCTCGGTCACTCGTCCTTTGATTCGGTAAGTGGAAAGATTGCTGATCAGGCGCAGATGAGGGCTTAAGTCAATCCTGGGGAGATCGGCTTCGGTCATTGAAAATTGTGGGTCGGCATTAGCACGCATGCGTTTTTTTTAAACCGTGTTTTGCTGAAACAAGGCAGATCACAGCCCCAATGCTTTCTTTATCGCGTTCAGCTGGGTGTTAAGTTGTGCATCGATGGCTCCAACCTCGGATTCCACGATACAACCTCCCTGCTGGATACTCTCATCTTCTTTGAAAGAAACGGTTTTACTCGAATCAACCCGAGAGAGCAGGATCGATTCGTTCTTTTTGACCTGGGCGTAGTCTTCGGGGTTGAGGCGAATTGAAATTTTATGCCCCAAAGCTGCGTCGAGGGCCTGCCGGACAATTTCATAAATCGCCGTTTCATTTTGGTGTACCTGCTGACCAATGACTTTTTCAGCGATGCTAAAGGTAAGCTTGACCACCTGCGGTTCGATATCGGAAAACATTTTTTCGCGTAGAAGATGGATTTGATGCAGGTATTCAAGGGCCTGCTGAAGTCCTTCCTGATAACCTTCTTCCTCACCCTTTTTACGGGCTTTTTCCATTTCTTCCTGGACCTGATTGAGGATGGCCTTGGCCTCTTTTTTTACCTCATTCGCCTGAGTGCGGGCCTCTTCGAGAATCTGTTTAGCTTTGTCTTGGGAATCCAGTATGTCTTTAGAAACAATCATCGAGGAGCCAGAAGATTCGAAATATTGAGGCGTTTCTTCAGCTTCCACACGGGTTTTAAGATCTATTTTACTTTTATATTCGGTACTTTTAAGAATTTTCCCCATGGAAACTTCCTTGTGGGTTTGGCTGTTTAGATTTCTGAGGAATATGCTGTTACTTAAGATGGTTCTTTAAGATTGTAGAAAAAAACTTCAGGAGCGGAAAGTCATGAATCTGAGATCTCATATGCTATTTATAAGCAGCTTTTAACAAGTTAGGATTTAAATAACTTAAGATAAGTCTTTCTTTCAAGCTCAACTCAGACAAAGTCAGTCGAATCTGCTTGGAATATGATTTGAAAACGGAAGATCTTTTTCAGGAAGGCATCTTTTGGAATTCCTGAAGAACCTGTTTTTTGACCCAGGCCGCCAGCTGAGAACCGGGAGAGTTAGCCATCCCCTCATCCATATAGCGTTTAAGTAGGTATGCAAGCTTGGGGGGTAGCTTATAATAAAGAGCTTCCGCCAGAGCTTTGTCTTTACGCGTAAAAGACTTAGCGAAAAACATCATTCCTATTTCAGTAAATAAACTTTCTGGAGACAGGGTTTCGATGGGAAGATTAATGAGCAGCATCTGGGCTTCGCGCAGCTCTCGGGATGAGATCTGAGCAAGGGATTTCATACGGGCCTGAAACTCGCGGGCATCCTGAGTGGACAGACGATAAAGAAGGGCCTTCATCGCTGATTTGTGGAGTCCTTTAAAGGCCTTGGAAAGCTGCTCCATTCCTAATTGCCTGAAGAATGCAATTAACCGAGAAGTCTTGATGAAATAGAAATGATTCAAATCCATCTCGTCAGATCGATCAAAAGCACTAAGGGTTTTGAATTGTGACTCAAACCGGGTTTTTATAATCGACAAGAGATCTTCGGGAAGAGGTGCCGGTTTTTCATCCGGAGATGGGAGTTGTGATTGAATTTCTGCTGGGAGATTCTCCTGGATAAAACGGGATTTTTCTCCAGGCAGATATTTTAAAATGATTCCAATAATGCGCGGACTTTCTTCTTTCAAAACCTCTAAAAACCACCCTGCGTCGACTTCTCCCATGGGGTGAATTTTTTCTGCCTGAAGCAGGTCCTGAAGCCCTCGGGAGATCATTTTTTTACGCTCTTTTTTGGGGTAATTCAAGATCTCCTGGGTTGCTTCAACCAAGGGCTTCTCATATGCGCTTAGGGTAAAATTGTAGAGATCAAACGCATTTTCGATATCTCCCAAACAGGCAAGATAAACCAAAACCTGCAAGCGCGAATCCAGATTTTGAATTGAAGATAAAGACATGAGCACGTTGGATTGTGGTTAAACTAATTCTATTACTTGATTGTCGTTAAAACCGATGGGGTAGTGTACAGGTCTTTCTCAGTGGTACATCTTCAGTATAAGAAATCTAGTAATCCATAGAGGTTAGATGCTGAGGCCTTCCAAGCTTTTTAAAAAAGTGAGATGAAGTACTAGCGCGATCCAGAAAGTAAAATCCAATAAAAAACCCCTTTTCGTTTCTGAAAAGGGGTTTGGGTCAGGCATTCCCTAAAATGGTGGCTTAGCCTCCCATTTGCATATTGATAACCTGGTTTGGAATACTGGTCGCTTTCTCGGCGAGCTTCACGAAAACCTCATAATGCATTTGCATTGAGCTCACGCCAATCTGCATGGCAAGCAAATCTTTGGCGGACATGGATTTTCCAGACATAACCATTTCATGCATATCCTGGAGATGAACCTGTTCTTCGTTAACCTTTTTGATAAAGTCCAGTGCCTGATTCGAACCTGGGGTTCTCTCCATTTCTTTAACTTTTGAGAGCTCAACACGAATGGAGCTTGCATCAACCGGCGCCATCTGAGGTTTGTTGTTAAACCCATTGTCGACCATGTCGAGTAACTTCGCAGTCATGTTATCGCCAGACTGAGAAGGGGTCATTTGCGTATCGAGCACTTTCTGAAAGGCAGCTCCGCCTGTTCCTTTAGGTGTTTCTTCGGATGAAACCGTAGTGGCTTTTTCAAGGGCAGCTTGATTGAGTTTTGCAAAAATGGGATCGGCCATAAGTATCCTTTCTAAATTGTTAAGCTCGGGTAGCTGAAGGACTGAAGGACTTCAATTGCATACAACTGATTCTTTTAAACAACATTTCCAAGGCTCGAGAGTGTAAACGGGATGTCCAGGATTTAGAAAGCTTTAACTTATCTCCCGATTCTTCCAAGGTTTTATTCTGGAAATAGTACATCTTGATTAATTTTCTCTCTTTTTCTGGCAATTCTTCAATAGCCTGCCTCATGAACTCTTTTACCTTCTGAAACTCGGCATTTCTTTCGACATCGATATTACTTTCATCTTTTATATCCTGGGTTTCTTCACCCGCATCCAGAGAGATAATATAAATTGAAGCAAGCGAATTTACTGTTTCATAGACTTCATCTTCATCCAGAGATGATTTCTTGGTCGCCGAGAGCTTTTCAGAGAGATTCTGAAGATATTCGTTAGAGGCCTGCTCGAATTTTATCTTTGCGTAGAGCGAACGAGGAATCCATCCGGTCTTTCGAAGACCATCATAAATAGCCCCTTTGATCCGGTAATATGCGAAGGTCTTAAAATCGACATTGAATTTGGGGTCAAATCTTTTGGCAGCTTCGAGAAGTCCGAGCCGAGCATTACATACAATCTCTTCATGATCTGCATCGCTCGAGAGAGTTTGGGCGACTTTGTTTGCGATCGAAGTCGCATAGGGAAGATATTGTTCGATCAGACCATTGCGACGGCTGAAATCTTCTTTTGGGATTGATTTCATAGGGCGTTGAATAATGGCCTTGGAACCTTTCTTCAGTACTTCATGAGCCGTTGCTGTACCCATGATCCCTCCCTGCTGTGGATTGTTATTTAAAATAACGCTGACGCAGGGATTGAATATGCAGCATGCGTGCCATCTTCATGAAGATGAGCCCGGAAAATTTCAAAGAACAACTACTTGAAACTGCTAGGTAATTTTATCCATTAAATATTGTTTGATGCTACCACTCCTTTTTATCCAAGGTCGATTGGGGAGGAGATCCCACAATCGAACAGAGAGTGGGGGCTAAGCTCCCCTTTTTGGACGTTTCCTATTAAAGGAGTTTGGAAGGGGTAAGGGGGCCTCAACCAAGGCATCAACGATACTCTCAATCATATTTTGTCTAAGATCTGATTCAATATGAGAACAGGGATGCAGGGGATTTTCGATGATGGAGCGTGTCAGGTCTTCAATAATTTCTTTTCTCTTACGCTTCTGAACCCCGCCAGACCCAATCATGGATTGGAGTGCTAATAGCGAAGCTTGAAGCGATTTTGAAGTGACCAGACTCGAGGAATGAGGGGCCATTTTGTTTTGCTGAGTCGAAGGGAGAACCCCATCATTCTTAGGTAGATATCCTGTACTATTTCCCTTAATTCTGTAGTTCCCTTCGCTCATCTTCACCCCAAAGAAGTAAAAAAAACTATTCCATTCAAAAGCTTGGCTAAATCTGATTGATGGCTTGTGCGGTAGCTCCTCCCTTACTGTTTAAAGTGTTGTTGATCTCTTTTTCGTAAGGTTTGGAATAAGGCGCCCATTGAATGGAAGGAGAAAGCTCGCCGCCTTGTCCTGGAGAAGCGTTACTTGCGACATAACCAGGGGTAAAATACTGGATATTCTGAGACGCGAGAGAGGCTGCCTGGCTATCGACAGCTGCTTCCTGTTGTTTTTTGGCCTGCATATTCGAAATGGCGCGATCTGAGAGGCTTTGTAAACCGTACAACGCCATTGAACCTGCCTTTCCCAAGGGACCGAAAAGGTTACAGATTGCTCCGCCAAAGCTTCCGAAAAAACTTCCAATCTTGGCCAAGGCCATCTTGAATCTTTCGCCCGCAGTAGGGAGATCAAGGCGGTTGACACCGGTCGATTGGCGAATTTCAACTTTATAAAAATCGGATGGGTTAATTGCCGAAAAGTTTGAATCGATTGTCGATCCCATAATTTACCTCGCTTCCAGGATAATTATCGTTGGATCACTCATTGAAAGTTTCGTTGAATATTGAAAAACTTAAACTGTTTGCCCAGGCCCAGGAAGTTGTTGCTGATCGGCATGGGGTTGTTCAATTGCTGGGAGATGGGTCCCTCTATCAGGAAAAGCTGTGCTTCCGCCTCGATAGGTTTTTAGTTCTTTGCGGAGCTTAATCAGTCTTAACAGGGTAAAAATGAGTCCCGCTGAGATTGCCAATAATAAAACAAGGATCACAAGGGCATAGAGTTTAAAAGCGGTTTTGGAGCTCGAATCAATTCGTAGCCCGCCAATGGACATCAGGTTAGCTGGAAGTGCCGCGGATTGTTGAGGGGAGGTGGCGTTTTTGAGGTAGTTGATGATGACAGACACATCGCGGGGGTCGAGGTTTTCAACGCCATGGGCAATCTGGCGCTGGATGAGGGGTTCCGTGAGTTCAACTCCTTCGGAGGCCCTGCGGACTTTTAAAACAACAGATGCGGTTGGCCTTTTGGAAGGTTGGGTCTCGGTGCTAAAAGGTGGAATGTAGGGGATATTTAGAATTACGTCGGCTCGGATAACTCCATCCAGTTTTTCAAGGGAAGTAATGATTTCTTCTTTCTTCCTTAGCAATTCATTGCAGCGCTCCTGCTCAGGGCTTGAAATGATTGAGTTTTTACAGGCATCCACAGCATTGTTGTTACTCTTTCGAGGGAGATCGTTTTCGATCAAAACCTTATTGGCGGAGTTGGCATTTTTGCTGGGAACCTGAACACTCCAGCTGACCTCCTGAGCTTTCCCACCTTTCACTTTCTGCGCATGAATACCCTGATCTTCAAGAACCATGATGCATTTGTTTGCTTCTTTTTCAGAAAGACCTTCGTGCAGGGTGACTTCATTACAGGCGGTGAATAAGAGAAGGGTGAAAAGGGATAAGATTCTTAAAGAAGAATTGAATAAAGTAAAAACCCTTTTAAAGCCTGAAAACAAACACATAGTTTTTTAAGAGATGAATGATTATTTTTTCTGTGAAGCACCCGCAGTTGCTGAAACACGGGCAGGGTCAAAACCTTTTCGGATCAGATCGAGCAAGGCACGGGCAAAATCACCCGATTTTCCATGAGGATCCATTTTGGAAGCATCTTCCAGGGTGGTGGTTGCTTCGTCTTTTTTCTGGTTAAAGAAGAGGGCTTCCCCCAGATATGATTTTGCAAAAGCACTGGTAGGAACCAGTTTTAAGGCCTTTTGATAAATTTTAATTGCCTCTTCAAATTTTGATTCAACGAACGATACATTTCCTAAAGCGACGAGAGGAACTTCACTTTCCGGGGCCAAGATACTCGCTCCTTCAAATACCTCGCGAGCTTCTTTGTAGCGACGCATGGCCATATACAGGTATCCCGCCTCTAACATGAGTCTCAGATCTTCAACAGGAACTTCAATCATACGTGTCTCCTCAACATTTTTTCAAATCGGTGGTGAAAAAATCACAACGGCAGGAAGGAAATTTCAAGTTAGCTGATGACGAAAAAAAAGGGTAGCAATTTTATTGCTACCCTTGTGAGCTTATCCATTCAGTTACTAACTTTTGAGGTTTCGGATGGCATTGAATTTAGCCTCATCCTCGGTTTTTCTCATATTTGAAATTGTTTGAAACATTTGGGATTGCTGTGAAACCTTGGTCTGAAGCTCTAGCATCATCATATTAGAGTTGAACATGGCATCGACCTGAGAACCGTAGGGGTTGGAAGAGTCCATGCTGCTAACCCCACCATAAGATCCTCCCGGAGGGGCGGGGGGAGCTGAAGGCATTCCCAGAGTGCTTGCGGTGGAAATTCCTTTTCCCTGAAAACCCCCTATTGCAGTATTGGCTGCAGTGATTGCGTAACTAACAACGTTTTTACCGCTTAACTGCCCGGCGATGGGAGCTCCAATGTTTAACAGGCTTGAAAAAAGAGAACCTGCCTGTGGTTTGGGGGTCGCCTGAGTCGAAGTGACCATGGGGCGGGTGTCAATGCTGCTAATATTTGTATCGATGATGTTCGCCATAACCTGTTAAACCTCCTTGAGAAGAACTGCACTGTATTGTTTCTAAGCTAATTATCGATCTTGCCAGACTTAAAAGTTGCTTGATGTTCTTAATTATTTTTTGCTTCCCGGATTTTGTTTGGAAGCCTCGGCTAATTGATACTTTAACTTAAGAAGCTCTTTTAAAAGATCCATCACCAACTCATATGAACGAATTGCTTTTTTAGCCAGTTTGGCTTTACCCAAGCCGGCTTTTTGTTTGGAGATTTTCTCCAATTCTCCAAAGGCGGTTGCAAAACTTTTATTGATGGGGTCGAAGCCTTCAGTATCAATGAGCCGCTCAATGCGGGGGTAACCTGCTGTTGAGATCTCTTCTTTTTTTGGATTGGATGGGCTCATGTTCAAAAATTCTCCTTCCTTTCAGGATGATTTTTCGAGGGATTCAGGGAGTAAAGTTGCTAAACAATGGACTATTTTTCTTAGAGCTTATTTGGGAAAGCCGCTGTGAGAAATCCTGGCTTCATTGAGCACCTTAAAAAAGCTCACGCATTCCCCGATACACTCAGCCCCGCGCGTCTTGCACTCGCGACACTTTTTGAACACACTTTGAATCATCCATGTGATGGTTTTTAAAATTTACTGACCTTTGGTGAAGAGGTCAAATGTCTAATCATCATGGATGACTTTCATTAGCGAATGAGTTCCAGCTTGATGACTATCGGCTTAAAAGTGGAAGGTAAGAGCTGGAAACGGCTCTCAAAAGGTTTATAACCTTCTTTTCGAATACTAATCCGATAAGAACCTAACGAAAGATCTGGTAGAAGCAAAGGGGTCGGTTGGGAGATCTCCTGACCATTGATCGTTACCTGTGCCCCGGCTGGCTCTGAACTTAAAAGGATGACAGATTTGATCGGAGAAATCTTATGAAAGTAGGTCTCGGCATCTGATTTTACCTTTTCATCTTTTTCGTTGATCAGAACGTCCGCCAGTTTCGAGATTGCCAAATCCGGATTGCCAGCATTGTAATGTGCCTCAGCAAGCCCCAATTCCGCCCTTCCCTTAAATTTTTCATTGGTCATGGCCTTTTCGAAATAGCTGACGGCCAAATCATTGGTTCCAATCTTCAGGTAGGCACTTCCCAAAAGAATTTGGATTTCAACAGCTTCTCCCGCCGAGGGGTTGTGCTTGAGAGCCTCCACCAAAGGGTCAATCGATTGTTGATATTGACCCTGCTTGATAAGATTACGGCCTTTATTGATGTGTTCTCCCGCCTCCGAGGTTTTTAGGCTAATTTCCAATTCAGAAGGATGATTCATCAGCATATCCAGCGCCTGCTCATGGGAATAGTATCCTTCTTTTTTGATCTCAAGCTTGTGCTTTCCCAAAGGAAGATTTCCTTCGAAATAGGTTTCTCCCAACTTTTTTCCATCTACGAATACTTCAGCCCCAGGGGGATTGGTTTTGATCCTTGCAGGAAAGAAAGTGAGATCCGTATCGCTTAAGGCAATTTCCATTTTAGGCAATTCTTTGCTCAGATCAAATTCCCGACGGTATTTGGTCACACTGACAACCGTTTCAGTTCCCTCCATTTTTTCAGAACGTTTCAGCTCCAGGATCCACTTTCCAAAAGGAAGAGGAACCGGTCGATTATAAGAAAGGTTATTGAGTTTGATCGCCTGGGATTTGCTTTCTGGAGAGGCCAGGGTGACTTCGAGATAGACTTCAACGTTTTTGGGTAGGCTTTTAAATGTAAGAGAAGCGATCGAGCCTTCAAAACGGATTGGGATGAGATTATCTTCTTTGGAAACGGTAAAGGTTTTCTTTTCCGTAAAATCCTGTCCAAGTTCATCGAAATGATAGATTGCAGTTATTTCCTGAGGGATGTTCACCGGAGCATCGACATTGATGGTAAAGGGCGTCAACCCGAGTTCTTTATTTTGATAAAAAATCCTTGCCTGGAGTGGATCTGCGGAAACGTCCAAAGAAATAGGGGTTGTGGGGGCTCCAGTTGATGTTGAAGGATTTGTTTCGTTGGGCATTGTTGTTGGATTGTGTTGAGGCTCAGGAGGAGCTACTTTGGTAACTTTGAGCGGAGGATTTTTTTGAGTAATTTTGGGGGGTTCTGAGAGCCGGTAGTAGGTGAAAACAAGGCCGGCTATGAGAATGATAAAAGAAATGGTAAACGCGACGCTTTTCAGGCTTGCCTTCGAAGGAGCTGAAGGTGAGGAAGGTTTTTTTGTTCCAGATACAATAGGGGTTTTAGGAGATGGGGTTGCTAGGCTTTGAACAGACTCAACTTTTGGAGGTGGAAGCTCTGATTTCGGTTCTTCTGCAGGGGGATTTTCAGGAGAAGTCGCAGCCTTGCCGACAGGATATTCCGGAAGGGCAGCAGGAATATCTTTATCGAGAAAAAAAGCAGTGTTGGGAGATTCTTCAGAGAAATCCTCAATGAAGTGATTGCCGGTATCTTCAGGATGGGCCAAAAACCGCAGACTATAAATACCGACCTTGATTCTGTCGCCATGTTTTAAGCTGAAGTTCTCCTGAATTTTCTTATCATTCACAAAAGTGCCATTGCGTGAGCCGACATCTTTAATCAGAAATTTTCCTTCATTTTGATGAAGGGCAGAGTGTGAACGGGAGACACTATTGTCTTCAAGAACGATACTGTTCACGCTTGCACGACCAATAGAAATTTCACGTTGATGGGAGAGGGTAAACCAGGTGCCTTGTTTGGGCCCGCTTTGGATTTGAAGGAGGGGATAAATTTCCGGATTTTTTAGCGGATTTTTCTGATGTTCGACATCGTCGAAGGTTTTGATAAGGGTCGCGTCTTCATGACCGGATTTTTGAGGACCTTTGACCATAGATGTTTATTTACCTTTCTTGCGAAGACACGGTCTGTGCCCTGCGGGCAATCGTCAGAAGTAACATAAAACGTTGATATTGCAAATTAATAAGCCATTAAAACCATTGACCTTCCTTGGGGGGCTCTCTATAGTTCCGACGCTTTTTGAGAGCAACTTATGGGGTCTAAAACAACGAAAACAGAACTGTTACCAACCCACTTTCATGAAGATTGATTTTTCAGATCAGGGTGTCACTAAAACACTGACATCCGCTTCATACCAACCCTTTTTTGACACATCTATGAAACAGAAATCATCCTTTTTTCACATTAAATTGATCAGTTTTTTTCTGATGATATTATTTGTCTCATTCAATGGTTTTGCAAAAGAAGCAATTCGTCCCCACGATCGTGCTGTCTATCACAATAATCAAGGGGTCAGTTTTTTGAATAAAAATGAAATTGATAAGGCCATTTTTGAATTCAAAACTGCGCTTGAAATCTCTCCTGAATATATCGAAGCCTGGAACAATTTGGGTCTTTCCTACAAAATGAAACGCGACTATTCGAAGGCGATTGACGCCCTTTCGCAGGCAGTTAAGATCAATAAACAATACTCTGGAGCCTGGACCTCTCTTGCCAGCGTGTACATTAATATCGGAAATTATCCCAAGGCGATTGAAGCCGGGAAAAAGGCAATTGCCGCTGATAAAAAATACGCGGATGCCTACTATAATATCGGAATGGCCTACAAACACATGGTCTTCGATCAAGGCCGCCGAGAATACATGAGCGATGCCATCGATCATTTCAGGAAAGCGACCGATGCTAATCCCAATCACTATTACGCCTCTATCGAACTGGGGAATATCTATCTGAATGAGGGTAAATACGAAGATGCCCTTATTCGCTTCAAAGTTGCCGTTGAAACCAATCCCAACAGCTCCGATGCCTGGCTCGCCCTTTCTCAGGTTTATCAAAAGCAGGGTAATCCCGCAAAGGCTCAAGAGGCCTTAAGCCGCGCCCTCTCCATTCAGCCAAACAATGCCCAGGCCCATCTTTCACTCAGTGCCCATTACGTTCATGAGAATAATTTTGCTTTGGCCGAAGAAGAACTAAAACGTGCCAAAGAGATGGAACCGCTCAACCCCGATGTTTACTTTCAGACAGGGCTTCTCAATTTCAAAAAAGGCGATGCGGCGAAGGCGAGAGGTGCTTTAGCCGAGGCTAATGCTTTCTACCAGTTGGCAGTTACTCAATACCGTAAAGTAGTCGAACTCGATTCGCATCAGGCGGATGGAGCTTATAATTTGGGATATTCTTACTATCGTTTGCAAGATCGGGTAAATGCGAAGGACTGGTTTCAGAAAGCTTTGAAAATCAATCCAGCGCATTATCGGGCGATGTATACCTTGGGATTATTGGAAGGGGAGATGGGAAATCAATCCACAGCTCTTTCACTTTTGTGCCGATTCAACAAGGAAGCTCCGGCCAGCTTTAATCCTGAAAAAAAGCAGATCAGCTCGCTGGTTTCTGGATGTAAATAATCTTTTTGATTTCATTCGCCATCTTCCGACTCAACTTCAAACATGCCACGTCTTGTTGTTAAAAATAAAAATACTCAGGAAGAGCAGATTTATAATCTGCCTCAGGATCTGATTACGGTTGGCCGCAGCAATGCGTGTGATATCGAAATTGCTGATAAGGCCGTATCTCGCAAGCATTTTGAAATCGTAAACGAGGGCGGTGATTATTTTTTAATCGATCTTAAAAGCGGGAATGGCACCTCTCTGAATGGTAAAAAAATTCGTCCGATTGAAAAACATCTTTTACGTCCCAGTGATTTGGTTGGGGTCGAACAGTACGAAATTGCCTTTACCCTTCTGGAAGATGTCCTCTCAAAACCTATCGAAGAAGACACCGATACCGACATCATCGAAGTTAAGATGATTAAAAAAGTTTTGCAGGCTCTTGGAAAAGATTCCGCTCCCAGCCTCGAGGTTTTAAACGGTGTTGCTGAGGGAAAAAAAATTTATTTCACCGAGGATTTACAGGAAGTCGATATCGGACGTGATCCCAACAGTGTTCTATGTATCGATGAAACCGTCATCTCCCGCCACCACGCCAGGTTGGTACGCAAGTGGGGAGGTATTGTCCTGCTCGATTTCGAGAGTCGCAACGGCTGTTATGTAAACAATGAAAAGGTGACTGAAAAACAATTGCGCGATGGAGATAAGGTTTTGTTGGGAACCGTCAAATTGATTTACCGCAATCCTCAAGACATAAACATTGAAGCCATTGGTCAGGAAATCTCGCGCAAGAAAAAAGAGGCAGCCTTGCGAGAGGCTGAAATGATGGAAATTGCGCGTAAACGAAACGAAGAAGAGCAGAAGGCTTTTGAAGAAAAAGCTAAAGAAATGAGTGAGCCCGAGCCCGCTGCAGAGTCTTTCCAATCAGAACCTCTTCCTGCAGAAAATCCTCCACCTGAAGAAAATACCGATCCGGTTGAACCATCTCCTTCACTTCCAGAACAGTCCGTGAATAACCCTTCGATGGCTGCGGTTGCCGAAGGACTCTCCAGCACTGAAAAAATCCTCATTGGTGTGGGTGGGGTCGTGTTGCTGTTGGCACTTGTTGCGATCATAAGCTTGTTGATGAATTAGATGCTCTCTACTTTACTTGATCCAACATAAGACCTTGGAGGATGGACCAAGTTCAATTGGATCCATGCCTTAAACAAAGCTGCAAACTCTCTCATGTTCCAACGAGATTTCATGCCAGCCATAATTATAATCTGGGTTTTTTAACCCGATTACATCAATGCCAAAGCTCGAACATAAATAAAGAGCACGATCCATATGAAAGGGTTGGGTGATGACAATCGCGTGCTTCAACTGAAAAACCTTGCGCGCACGCAGGCAGCTCTCGAAGGTATGAACACCGCCTGCATCCACCCTCAATTGATCTTCACGTGCCCATCTCCACGGCCTTTTTGAACATGGCTTCAGGCTCGTCATAGTTTTTGGATTGCATATCCCCACTCAAAATTAGTTTTTCGACTTTTCCGGATTTTAAGAGTTCAACCACGGGAAGGTTTTTCGAGAGGAATTTCTTCTGCCGATGAAAATTCAAAAGATTGAAAGCGTTTGTGGAGATAGATTTTAAACCCCAGCGTAAAGCAGAAAAGAAGAGCAGATAAAATAAGGGCTATTTTTCGAATTTTTTTATACCTCAGGCGGCCTGCTGGTTGAGGGAAACACGGGCGATAGGTTGGATTCGCAGGTTTTCGGCCAATTCCTGATAGGACAAAACAGCCAGTTGGGGGAATTCCAGTTCGATGATTTTTCTGAAATAGCGACGGATTTCGGCCGTGGTCAGAATCACCGGAGGGCGGGCGCCAGGAGGGAAGGGGTGGGAAGCGATTTCTTTTCCAACGGATTCGACAATTTCTTGCGTCACCTCAGGCTCGAGGGCGAGATAGTTTCCTTTTTCAGTACTTCGAACCGCGTTACGCACTGAATCTTCGATTTCAGGATCGAGAAGGTAAACGGCGAGTGTATTACTGTGCCCCGCGTAGCGATGGGTGATGTAACGTTTTAAACCGGAACGGATGTGCTCTGTTAGCACAAGTGTATTTCGCTCTACTTCGGCCCATTGAGCAAGCGTGGAAAAGATGGATTTCAAATCGCGGATCGAGATTTCTTCTTGTACGAGGCGTTGAAAGATTTCAGAAATCTGAAGAACTGTAATCACCTTGGGAACCAACTCTTTCACCAGGGCAGGATGGGATTTTTCAAGTTCATTAAGAAGGGTTTGAATTTCCTGGAGTCCCAAAAATTCATGGGCGTGTTTTCTTAGGATATAAGAAAGGTGAAGAATGAGATATTCTGCGACGTCCCACATTCTGAAACCGGCCTGAATGGCGACTTCTTTGTTTTCTTCTGCAATCCATGTGACAATCGAGCCATCGATGGGATGGATCGTTTCCACCCCTTTAATGTTAAATAAAGACAGCTGCTCCAAAGGCTCTCCTACTAGAATACAACCGCGGTAAATGCGGCCTTTGGCGACCGGGACCTCATTAATATTGATGATGTAGCTCTCCGGCTCCAGATCGACATTTTGTCCGCGGACTTGAATTCCGGGAAAATTCACACCTAGCTCATAATAAAGTCCATGTCTTAGAAGAGGGATCAGTTCGTTGATAAAACGCCCGCCGTCTTGCGTATCGTCCACCCAAGGGATGATGGCCTCACCGACCTCCAGTGAAATCGGGGCCGGCATGATAAACGGAAGGACATCCCCATGCTTTTCGATGGCCTTCTTGACGACCTGTTCTTTGGGAATTTCGGCAATCTGCTGCTCTTCGGTCTTTTTGTCTCGCGTCAGAAAATAGGCAACGGCTCCTAAAGCCGCGGCAATAATAAAGAACGCGATCTGTTTTAAAGCCAGGCCCATGATAGCAAACAAAATCGCGGCAATGACAATAGCCTTGGGATAAGCCGTGATCTGGCCGATGATTTCTCCGCCGAGATTCGAATCTTTATTATCGGAAGCCACCCGTGTGACCACGATACCGGCCGCCACCGAAATCATGAGGGCTGGAATCTGGGCGGCCAGTCCATCTCCGATGGTCAACAAGCTATACTTTTTCAGCACCTCGGTAATCTCCATTCCACCTTCCACGCTCCCAATAATGAAACCGCCCAAAAGGTTGATGACGGTGATGATGATGCCCGCGATGGCGTCTCCCTTGACGAACTTCATCGCACCGTCCATCGCTCCATACATCTGGGCTTCGCGCTGCAAGGTGGCTCGTCGTTGAACCGCCTGTTCCATCGTGATGGTCCCCGCGCGCAAATCGGCGTCGATACTCATCTGTTTTCCGGGCATGGCATCCAGGGTAAAGCGCGCGCCGACTTCCGAGACTCGCTCGGCACCTTTGGCGATAACGATGAAGTTGACCAGCGTAATGATAATGAACAGAACCATCCCAATGACCGGTTTGCTTCCCGCGACGGTCTCTCCGATCATTTCGATGACATGCCCGGCATTGCCTTCGGACAGAATCAGACGGGTGGAAGCGATATTTAGAGAAAGTCGATAAATGGTGGTAATTAGGAGAATTGTAGGAAAAGATGCGATTTTTAAGGCATCGGAGACATAGAGAGAAACCAGGAGGATGAGAACGCTGATCGCCAGATCGATGGCGAGGAAAATATCATTTAAGGCCGCAGGGAAGGGGATGAAGATGATCCCCAAAACAGCGATGACCAGAACGGCCAGGATGAGATCGGTGTTTTTTGCTAAGAGATTGTTAAAGTAGTCGATGGAGATTTTATTTTTGTTCATGCAGATTCTATTGAAGCGTGTTTGGAAAGCGCCTCGAGCGACTGCTGGATGCCAAGGTGCGCGGGGCGCTAAATGCCGAAGTGATCGTGAATGCGTGAGGATTTTTTAAGGTGCGCAACTTAAACCAGCAGGCCGCGCAGCAGCTTTCCAAAAATGCTCTTAGGTCCGGTATTCGGCATTTAACTTAACATAGTCATAATTTAAGTCACTAGTCCAAAGCTCGAAACCAGATTTTCCCTGTTTGAGATGGATGGTTACTGTAAAGCGTGGGGCTTTCATCACTTCGTGGGCCTTATGCTCTGCCTCGGCGTTGGTGGCCATACCGCGGCTCGCCACACGAACGGAACCATAGTAAATATCGACTTTGGAAGGATCTACAGTTGCTCTGGAGTATCCGACAGCAGCCAGAAGCCGTCCCCAGTTCGGATCCTGTCCAAAAAAGGAGGTTTTCACCAGTTCGGATCGTCCTACACTATAGGCGATTTTACGTGCATCTTCTTCATTCTTGGCACCCTTGATCAGGATTTTCACCACTTTGGTCGCCCCCTCACCATCTTCCACCATTTTCAAGGCGAGGGTTTCACACACTTCCTTTAAATTTTTCTCAAACTTTTTGGCCTCTGCGCTTCCTGCAGAAAGAGGTTCATTCTCTGCACATCCATTCGCTAAAAGAAGGGCGGTATCATTGGTCGACATATCACCATCGACGGTGATTCGGTTAAAAGTGGTTTCGACAATCCGATCGAGCATTTCCTGCAACAGCTTCGCCGGAATAGCCGCATCGGTCATGATAAATCCAAGCATGGTAGCGTGCAAAGAGGAGGAGGCCGGTTTCATGGCAGGCTCGATCATGCCAGCGCCTTTGGCGAAGCCAACGATCGTATAGGGTTTGTTTTTGATTTTTCCCCGCACCCCATGAATTTTTGCAAATTGGTCTGTAGTTAAAATCGATTGGGCAGCCAAAGAGAGAGAGTCTTGCGAGTCAGAAAGGCATTCGACCGCCTCGGGAATGCCTTGCAGAATTTTTTCCATTGGGAGTTGAATGCCTATTTTTCCTGTGGAAGCCACAAAGACCAGGTCGGAAGAGAGATTCAAGGCCTTTGCGGTAGCTTCGATCATTTTTTTGGCATTGCGTAACCCCAATGCACCCGTACAGGCATTGGCATTTCCACTATTAATGATTACTGCCTGACCTTTTCCAGATGGAATAGTCTTCAGCCCCAAAAGAACCGGGGCAGCTTTGGCGCGATTGGTTGTAAACGAGCCGGCAACAGCACAGGGAGTCTGGGAGAAAATAAGAGCCAAATCGAGTTTTTTGGATTTTTCTTTGATTCCTGAGCGAATGCCCGCAAACTTAAAGCCTTTGACCTGAGTGGGTATCATGGATCTACCTTCCTTATAAAAAAGGGAAATTTCGGAAAATAAATTCAGAGATTCATTAACTTGAAAGATTTTGGAAAATCAATCTTTCCGCAATAATTCCTGCCTTTGTTTTTTAAGATTTTTAAAAACCAGGTATTTTTCCTTTCCTGGTTTTTGCAGATGGATTTTCATCACATCCATAAAGTGGATTTTGGATGGCCAAAAAAATTGACACCCCTGAGCCTCTTCAATATATTTCGCGCCAAAGAGAGGATTCCATATCCTGAACGAACGGGGCCTTGTTTATAGAGAAGGCAAGGCAAAAACAAATGCTCTTTTGCATCCTCCAATACCCAAGAATAAACTTTTCAAGTCCCATGAGGTTGAAGTGCTCAAGAAAATCCTCTTGTTGTTTCTTGCCCTAGGTATTCTCTCCAGTTGTGCGCCTGCGCAAAAATCTCCGCGTTCTGCCAAAAAACTTCCTTCTAAAAATCCAAAAATTGTAAAACCCTATGCCTATTGGTCGGGTGAAAATGACGCTGTCGCCAATCAGGAATCTATCGAAGATCTGATCTACGGAGAGCTTTCCAAACGTCAGCAGGCCTTGATCAAAAAATACCGGGTTCCTTCCGATACCCATTCTTTGGGAGGGGTGAAGTTCGATATTCCGGTCATTACGAATGATCGGGTCAATTATTGGATCGATTATTTTGTGAATGGAAGTGGCCGCAAGCATTATGCCCGTTACCTGGCCCGTTCCACCCGCTTTGTTCCTACCGAGCTGCGTATCCTCAAAGAGAATGGAGTTCCCAAAGATCTGATTTTTCTTTCCATGATGGAAAGCGGTTTTAACACTCACGCCTACTCGAGTGCAGCGGCCTCCGGACTTTGGCAATTTATCCGCTCCACCGGTCGTTTGTATGGGCTGGATTCCGATTACTGGATCGATGAGCGTCGGGATCCAGAAAAAGCATCCCTGGCTGCTGCTCGGCATTTAAGGGATCTGTATCAGGAGTTTGGGGATTGGTACCTGGCCTTTGCGGCTTATAATGCCGGTGCCGGGAAAGTGAAGCGAGCAATCGATGGGGTCGGCTCACGCAATTTCTGGGATTTGGCCGCCTCCAATTATTTACGACAGGAAACCAAGGATTATGTACCCAAGATTCTCGCTGCAGCCATTATTGGTAAATCTTTAGATAAATATGGTTTTGATAGTGTGGAATTTCAGGATCCCATTGCTATTGAAAGAGCTTCTCTCTCTACCCCAGGAGACGTTGAAACGATCGCTGAATGTGCCGGAGTTGATGGCGATATGATTCGTCTGATCAATCCCGAGCTTTTGCGCAGCATGACTCCTCCGAATCGTTCGCAATATTCCATTTATGTTCCGCGTGGCACAGGCGCTACGTTCGAGAGACGATTTGCAGCCTTGTCTGCCGAAGAGCGATTGAAAAATGTTCGTTATGCCGCACGCCGCGGTGAGAGTCTAAAGGCGATTGCCTTAAACAAAGGCGTGAGTGTTTCCAATCTTGTGAGTGCCAATCCATTTCTGTCTGGAAGATCCACAGTTCCATCCAATTCCACTTTGCTGGTTCCCAAAACCTATGATGCTCCTCCTGCACTTGTTGCCAATTACCCGGTCGCTTCCAGAGGGACAAAACTGGCCGATCTAATTGCCGAACGCACCGATCTGGATGTGAAAACCAAAAAGCGGGGAGTGAAGAAAGAGAAGGTCGCCAAGGCGCTTAAAGATCAGGACACGACACCTGACGGTGAAATGAAAGTAGGCTGGAAGGAAAGTTCAGAGGGCCTGATAAAAAAAGAAATTTCATCCGAAGAAAAGGTTTTGGCAACCGCAGGTGTGATTCCTTCGGGTGCGGGCTCTTCCCCTTCTTTCAATTCAAACACCATGGCCTTAAATTCCGAGGATGGAGCTTCTGCTGCCGATCCTTCTCTTGCAGCTGAAAGTCAGCCCGAGGCTCAAGCTGCTCCTTCCAATGAAGCCCAGATTACTGCCGCCTTAAGTAAGGTTAAGACCGATGAGACAATCTCCGATCCAGTCCCGAACGAAACAGCCGAGGGGGCTGTTGCAATCAAGACATCAGGTCAGGAGCCCAGTCTTCCCAAATCGGCTGACAAAAAGAAAAAAACCGAACTGGCTCGTGAATCGGTGGTGCGCTACAAGGTCAAACGCGGAGAGCATTTGACGATGCTGGCAGCAAGATACGGCGTGACACTCGATCAATTGCGTGAGTGGAATCACCTCGATCCAAAAAGAGAGTTATGGGTCAATCAGGTCCTCCTGATCAAAAAAGGCGGAGAGAAATCCGAGAATAAGATTGTTTCTTTAGAAAAAGAAAAAGTTCAGGCCTCTCATTCCGATTCGAACAAACTCAAGAAAAATACAAAGTCCTCTACCACAAAAGTTGTGTCCTATAAGGTCAAGCAAGGGGATACCTTAACCAAGATTGCAAAAAAATATGATGTGAGTCCTGCTGAAATTCTTTCCTCGAATCGTCTTACGAAAAAATCCCCCATCCGTCCTGGGCTTGTATTGCGCATCAAAACCCGTGCTGGAAATTCTGTGAATGAAGGATAATCTTCTCACTTCCCATTTTGTTCTTTCCTAACATTAGAGACTTCTTCATGGCTGAAGGCGAAAAAATCATAGCGACCAATCGCAAGGCACATTTCAATTATGAGCTTCTGGAAAAATTTGAAGCGGGGATTGTGCTTCAGGGTACCGAGGTAAAATCGTTGCGTGAGGCGAAGGTTAACCTCACGGATGCTTATGCCATGGAGCATCACGGAGAGATGTATCTCTTCAATTGCTCGATTCAGGGCTACTCCCACGCAGGTCCTTTCAATCATGCTCCCCTCCGGATGCGAAAACTGCTTTTGCATCGCAAGGAAATTGAAAAGCTGACCGCTAAAATTCAGGAAAAAGGTCTCACCCTCATTCCCACTCGCCTCTATTTCAAAAAAGGAAAAGCCAAGTTAGAACTCGCGCTAGCGAAGGGAAAAAAGGTCTACGATAAACGAGAGACGATCAAACGACGCGAAACCGATCGCGAGGTCTCGCAAGCGATGAAGCGAAATCGAAAAAAAGAATATTAAGTGAAATGAGTTTGGGAAAGAATCTAAAGATACACCGTAAAAGTCCAACTCATCCGAAAGGCACCTTCTTTTAAATACTCGTAAGGAGGGGTGGAAAAAGGTGAAGAGTCTCGGAAGGTTTGCAGGGCTTCCTGATCGTAGCCGGGAACTCCTGAAGAACGGATAACGATGAGATTTGCAATTTTTCCACTTTCATCCATTTCCACTCCCAATACACATTCGATTTTTCCAATCGAGACCCGATTGATCGTTAGATAATTGCGTACCGAAGCAATAGGGCTCCAGCGCATTTTAAGGATGCGCTTCATTTTTGCAATATAAGCGGCATCTCCCATCTTTTCGACATTTAGATAGGTTTTTCCTCCCACTTTATAATCCGGATAATAATCATGCTGAAAAAGATCAGGTGCGCTAGGACGGCCTAGAGTCAGGCCTGTGCCCGAAGGGCTTGGGTCTGGAGTTTTGGGTGCAGGCTTTTCTTCTTTGGGTAATAGATCTCTGGGCTTTAAAGAGAGATCGGGCGTGATTGATTTTTCTGAGTTTTCTTTGCTCTCTTCTGGTTTTTCAACAGGTGCGATGGGTTGAGGTGAGGTGCTTTTTGGAAAAGAATTTTTTGTAAATTTTTGTTTGGGTGAATCGGTTGAGCTTGGATTTTCCTTAATTACTTTGGGTTTTGGTTTAGGTCGCGCAACCATTTCTTCTTTCACCGAGCTGTTGTATTGGCCGGTAAAACGGCTTTGGTTGGGTTTTTTTTCAACCAGAGGTTTTTCGATATCGGCAATTTCTTTCGGAGGAGAAATAACCTCGGGTTTGATCCATACGACTTTTGTTTCTTCTTTCTTCTCAGTTATTCGGGAAGTGTAAGAAGGAAGCCAGTGGACGATAAAGCCGATCAGGGAATGAAGCAGAAGAGAGAAAAGAATGAAGAAAAAAATCCAGAAGAGGGGATGGCGTTGGGTTTTCTCATTCATACATATAAAAGGTTTCTAAAATATTCTTTAAAGCAATAATTTTTGGGACGATCGACACATCTTGATCGATCTAAAGATTTTTAGGATCGGACCGTTTCATTTTTTTACAAGAACCGATCCCAACCACCACACTCCAATCGCGCCGCACGCATAGAGAGGATAGTGATAATCCCAAATTCCATCCTTGTAGAAAAGATAGGCGGTGAGTCCAGAGGCAATGAGTAAAAGGGTTCGATTGAGTTGTTGGATGGTTTTCGCCAGTAACGGTGCGGATTTTTCGGTCGATTTTGAAGAAAATTCCAGCTCGCCCTGATTGAGTCTCCGAAGGGTTTTCAGGACTTCATGAGGAAGTCTCAGATAGCTTAAACCCACTTCCTTGACCGCCTCCACGACCATGTCTCCGAGCTTTTTGTCTTTTCCCAAAACGAACTGCTCGGCGTACGGAATGATGATGGAGAGAGGGTTTAAGGTCGGGTCGAGGTGAGTCGTTAGCCCGAACAAAAGAATTAAAGAGCGCTCCATTAAAGCCCAGTCCTTAGGCACGTTGAAGGTTGAGAGCAATTCACCAAAGCTTACGTCGAGTTTTCTAAATTCGAAAAGATCCTGAATATTTCCAAGTCCATCCAGGCGAAGCCCCTGCACATCCTCCAATTTTACATCTTTCAGCCGGTCATAAAAAAACTCAACAATGCGATCAAAAACCTGTTCGTTCTCGGACTTGGCGATAAAGCCCATGTCTTTCATCGCCTGGCTGATGATTCGATTATCCCGCCGAATCAGCCCTTCAATAAATACGGCGACCCCTTTGCGCATGTTGTCTGAAATACGTGCTACGGCTCCAAAATCCATCATGATGATTTTGGGTCCGGACTGAATGAGAAAATTTCCGGGATGAGGATCAGCGTGATAAATTCCATCGATGAAAATCTGTTTGCAGTAGGCGTGGATGATCTTGCGCGCGACTTCGGTGGGGGAAATTCCTGCCTCTTTTAATTTCTGAACATTGGAGATCTTCACACCTTCCATGAACTCAAGAGTTAAGATCCGTCCCGTCGAATATTCCCAATAAACTTTTGAAAAAAGGAAATCGGATTCTTCTTTAAAGTTATCGCAAATGGTTTCGAGATTTTTTCCTTCATTTTTAAAATCCAGCTCCAGAAGAATAATGCTGGAGAGCTCGGCGTAGGTTTGTTTGAGCCCGTAATGCGGAAACAAAAGGTGCAAAAATCCAAAGATGCGTCTTAGAGTTTTCAAATCCGCATGCACGAGGGATTCGATCTCGGGATATTGAATTTTTACGGCGATGCGCGCTCCATCCGGCAGAGTCGCGGCATGGACCTGACCCAGCGAGGCGCTCGCGATTGCTTCGCGATCAAAATTTAAAAAAATTTCTTCAGGTTTCTTCCCAAACTCTTCCAGAAATCTTTTCTCGATGGCTTCATAAGGATGGGGCGGAACCGCATCCTGCAAGCCTTCGAGGCCTTCGGTATACGCGGACGGCAGGAAGGTTGTCATGATGCTGATCCCCTGTCCCATCTTGATAAAAATCCCTTTGAGTTTCAGGATGGATTTTAAAAGGTGCGCGGCATTTTTTTTATGTGCACGCTCCGTGAGGGCTGTGAGTTTTGCGCCCGTGAGTTTTTTTAAAATCCACAAAAGCAGATAGCGGGTGAGGATTTGCCCTGCGGTCGAGTAAGCAGTGAAGATGCGAAGTCGAGGAGATGGGTTCATGGGGTATCAATATCCAGTAGATCTTTAGGTCGACCTACAGCTTCCTTCATCCGAATTAAATCGGATTTTGAAACAAAATGAATCTCGTAGTCATTTTCCTTAACAGTAACTCTTCGAGGCCAAGCTTCATCAAAAGAGAAGGCAACAGCTGGGGCTCCCGCGATTAAAAAACGAATATTTTGTTCATGGAGCAACCGTAGAATTTGGCTCAAGTCGCCTTCGGATGATTTCTTTGAATTTTTGCGGCGATGGCTCATGGTTTAGAGAAGTGCTGCGCGAGCTCTATCTTTTTGAGATTTGTGTTGGTTGTGGAAGTTTGAAAGCTTGTCCTGGTAATGAGAGGGTCTTTCCAGCCAACCGGGTGGTTTCTCATAGAGAGTATGGCACTCCATACAACGGAATGTGAGGCCCGAGGGTGTCCTTGACTCAGGAAGGGTGGTATCTTTTCCGCAATGTGGGCAGGGATAATGGAAGAGAAATCCACAAAAGGTGCAAGCCAGAATTTCTTTTTTCGGGTTTTCTGAAGGAGATCCGAAGACATAGGTTCTGTGTTGGCATTTTGGGCACGAAGTAGGATGGGTTGGTGGAAAAAACTCTGCCAGGTAGTCGAAGTTTTTCATAGAGAGAGGCATCATACACCATCATCCAAGCCCTGCAAGGCTCAAAAAATCTCAAGACCCTTGTTTCGTCTTTCTAAAAAATGTACAGGGGAAAAATGAAAATCTATTCTGATCGCATTCCCGCCAAAGGCCTTGAAATCGATTTTAGCGAGGCAGAAACCTGGGTTCCAGAAAAACTCAGTCTCGCTCTGCATGAAAATTACCATCCTGAAGATCCAGTGCAAGGTCATCTTTCCCTTTTTAAAACCTTAAATAACATCTCATTTTCTGCGGACATCGATTTTCAGATCCATGCAACGTGTGGACGTTGTGTGAAGGACTTTTCCCTTCCGATGCACGTGCATTGTGAGAGACTGTTGACGACGCGTGAAGAAATAAGGGGGGAGCCTGGCGCCCATGAATCCGAAGAAGATCTTCCCCAGGAAGATCTTAATTTTGGACTATACAACGAAGACGATGAAATCGATTTTGGTGCCATTATTGCCGAGCAGGTCGTTTTGGAGCAGCCCATCATCTATTATTGTAAGCCCGACTGCAAAGGCTTGTGCCCCCAGTGCGGGGTCGATCGAAATCTTAAAACCTGCAATTGCTCGACTCCTGATCTTGAAAAATCCCCGTTTGCCGTTTTGAAAAAACTTAAAAAAGAATAAGGGAACCCGCTTCAAGCACTCCTTGCAGGGTGTAGGGGCGTTAGCCTCAGGCGGACTGAACTCCTCGAAGACTTGAAAGAGGGTCGGAGCTAATCATATCCCAAAATATCGCACATGAATGGAATCAAATTAACTTTACGAAAAGGGATGAGAGTTAATTTTACCCTTAAGAAGTTGACATTCGAAATCCGATTGTCTACGAGCGTCTCACTTTCGCATTGCCTGATTCCTGCTGGATTTCCACAAGGTCCGGCGATGAAGTAGGACTCGCAAAACGTTGTCCTGTACACCAACCATTCGTTCAAACCACATTCTTAAAGACAAGAGGTTCCCATGGTCAGAAGCGCTCTTCGACTCAGAAGTTTTGTATCCCTTTCACTCCTTGCCTCCACGCTTTTGATTGCACCTCCTGCTCATTCAGCCCTGTTTCAAAATAACAATACGAGCTGTCAGGATGAGCCTCTGCTCGATATCAACACGGGTAACACTTATCTTCCCGCACACTCCGTGATCTGCGGAAACTTCACCGACGACACCCCCAGCGGAAACCGTGATTTTCCCGATTGTGCCGTGGTCGTCGATCCGACCAATGTTTCCGATACGACAGCCGGCGATCTCAACAAACCCGCCGATCTGGCCATTCTTTATAATTCCGGAAATCACACAGGTCCTGCAGGCCAATCCGCCATCACCGGCTGTTTCAATGCGACGCCCGCTGGTTTCAAACAGCTCAAAAGCCCAACGGTTTTTGATATCTCACCCGAGTTTTCCAATCCTTCTTCCAATCGCGTGGGCTCGCTCATCTCGGCGAATTTCAAACCGACTAATTCTCCCTTCGATGATCTGGCGGTGGTCGATGTTTCTGATAGCTCACTTCTCGTTCTTCCCAGTGATTTTACTGGAGGATTTGGCAATGCCGGCAATGTGGGGGGCTTGCTCACTCCAACGCCTTCAATCAATGACACCCAGCTCAATCTGTTTATGAGCGGACAAACCGTCCAGGCGATGGAAATTCTACCTTCATCCTCCAACTCTTCAGACCGTTCAGCGGTCGCTGTTGATTGTGATGGTGTCAATGGAACGGATGCGGTGGTGGGTGTGTTTGTCAATCATCAGGCCTCGCTTCAGATCCTTAAAAACAATGGAACCAATCTTACACCCCCTTTAAATCCAGGAGATTCGATTGCTTTAGGAGTTCTGTCTGGTGGATCCGTCGAGCGAATTTCCTTAACTTCCGGAAGTTTTGGTGGAGTCGGCGGAGCGGGGACCGACCTGGCGATTGCCATCGATACCGATGCCTCCGACTCGGACTCTCTTGTCATTTGCCGAAACACCGGTTCTTGCAGTTATGGTTGTTTGCCTCCGACCGATTTAAGCAGCTTTGCAGGAGTTCCGACAGGGGATGCGGCTCCCACTTCAATTGTGGCGGGGAATTTCAATGGGGATTTGACCAATCGTCTCGATCTGGCGATCAACTTAAGGGATGCGGGAGAAGTACTGTATTTGTTTGGAGATGGGACCGGGGCCTTCCCCACTTCGCAGATTGTGTCAGTGATTGACACAGTTCATGGTGCAAGTACTGCCAGCGTCCATACCTTAACGACTGGACAGTTTAACAGCGATACCATCACCGATGTCGCAGTCGCCACCAATCAACAGGTGGGTCCTGTGCGTTTAGCCGAGATTGCCGTCATTCCTTCCAATCCCTCGGGCGGATTTTTTAATCCTGAATATTTGACCTTTGCTCCTGCAGGCTCAACCCTTGCTTCCGGCATTGCCACAGCCGATTTTGATCGATGCGGTGGAGATGATCTGATTGCGGTGAGTGAAAATGGTTCGACGCCTACGCGCAATGTCTCTGTTTTCTTAAGCCAAAATGAACCGCCGGTTGCTAACGTAACAGCAATTCCTGCCACGATGGGTCGCAACACCACACTCGTATTAACAGCCTCCTGCTCCGATCCATCCAATGATCAGGTTTCTTACACGTGGGTGCAGACAGGGCCACAAATCCTTACCCTGGCCAATTCTTCTGCGACTTTGGGCGCTTCTCCACTCGATGCCTCAACGACGATTACTTTAGATGCCAACACCACCCCAGGAACCTACACCTTTAATTTAAGCTGTACCGATTTTTGCGGGGCGAGTGCTGTTTCTTCAAGCACCAGTAATCTGGAGGTCAGTCTTGCGGTCACCAATGCGATTTGCGGAAACGGCATTATTGAATCTCCGGAAGAATGTGATGAAGGAAGCGACAATGGTTCGACGACCAGCGTTTGCCGCAGCAACTGTACATTTACCAACTCAGCCCTTTCCGATCAGGGAGGTGGATGCAGCTTAAGCTCAACCGAAACACCAAATCACTTTAAATATTCTTTCTTTTTGATGGGTGGGATTCTGATTTCGATCCTTCTCATTGCCCGTAGCAAAGGATTTACCATGCGCTCTTTTGGAAAACTTTCTCTCCTCATTCTTTTGACTTTCTGGAGCGCGAGTTCTTCGGCCGCCAGCTTTGATGTGACTGGATTCAGGCCCACCGTCGATTCATCCGATTATTTTTCTATCTATTCTTCACGCACGATGCCCAAGCGCGGATGGCACGCCGGATTTTGGCTAAACTGGGCGAATGAGCCTTATGAGTTCGGAAATGGCACGACCCGGGTGCGCGGAATCGTCGATGACACAATCGTCGGTGATTTTGTGGGGAGCTACGCCTTTACTGATAAAATCACGGTAGGCGTCGATTTGCCGGCGGTGTTTTATGAAGATTTTGTCAATCAAACGACTTTGAATCACGAAACCAAAGGTGGAATCGGCGATCTGGGAGTTTTGGGAAAAATTCAACTGATCAATCCGGAAGAAAAACGTTTCGGTTTGGCGGCGATTCCCTTCATCACCTTTCCGACCTCCAATCTTTCCTCTGAGTTTGCCGGAAATGGAAACATCACTGGTGGGGCCAAGCTTGCCCTCGACGCAAAGCTTCATGAGCGTGTGGATGTGGGCTTGAATGTGGGTTTTCGTTTTCGTGAGCCGACCCGAAGTTTGGGCGGACAAAAAATCAGTCATCAGATGACGATGGGATTGGGAACAAACGTGAAGATTGTCGATAAACTCGATTTTATCGGTGAAGTAGATAGCTCCACGGTGATGACAGACTTTTTCCACAAACGCACGACTCCCGTCGAATTAAGGGGTGGTTTGCGCTACGAAATTCAGGAAGGTCTTCAGGCTAATGTTGGCGCTGGAATGGGTGTGAACAACGGCATTTCAGATCCGCAGGTGCGTGTGTTGGCTGGCATCACCTACACGCATAAGCCCGGTTTCGTCGAAGAAAAGGTCGAGGAAACTCCAGTTCCTTCCGGACCCAAGGCTGGAGAAGAGTTAAAGCTGGCAGATAAAGTTTATTTCGAGCTTAATAAATCCGAGATTCGGGATATCTCGCGTCCTACCTTAGATAAAGCGGCCGCTTATTTACGCAAACATCCTCAAATCACCAAATTAAGAATCGAAGGTCACACCTGTGATCTGGCCTCCGATCAATACAACCAGGCCTTGTCTGAGCGCCGTGCTCAGTCTGTCGTCGATTATCTGGTCGGCCAGGGTGTGGAACCCTCGCGTCTGCATGCGATGGGTTATGGTGAAAAATATCCCGCCGTTCCAAACACCGACGAGCCTCATCGTGAACAAAACCGACGGGTGCAGTTCTTTATTGAAGAGGTGAGGTAGGGGATCCTTAGCTAATTTCAAAGAAGAAGCTCAGGATCATCCTTCGACGGGCTCAGGGTGTCCTTTTAAAAAAATGGGACATGAACTCTGAGTCCTGAACTTCCTGAAATTTCTTAAAGTGACTCACTCAATCCCGCTTAGGGTGATCCAAAGATGAGAAGTAGGGGAGAGCTCAAGTAAGGGCTTTAAAATCTTTTGATGAGAGGGATTATTCAGGGAGAGTTTTGGTGAAAGCTGAAGGGGATTCATTTGTCGACCTTTTTTCATTTCTCCTTGGATGATCTGAAGGATATTTAGATAAAGTGTTTGTTGGTAATTTTTTAAAAGAAGATCGAATAGGGCTTGGAAGATCTTTACCTTTAAAGGTTCATTGTGAGGATCGACAGTCTGATGAGTCTCATAAAATTGTTTCAGGTCCCGGATAGAATTTTCAGAGTTTTTGGCTAGTTTTTCAGACTGCTTCTTAAATTCCCCTAAGATAAATTCGACACTGACCATTTGTGAACTTGCTTGAACAATGATCTTGTTAAAATTCTGGATCATTCTCTCATGAGCGCGAGAGTTAGCTTCCTTCCAAAATTCTCTCCCTAGATAATCCAAATCAATCGCTGTTTTCAGGTTTTGTAATGATTTATCTTGAATGGCATTTGAGGAGTGAAGTTTGTGAAAAACTAACCAGATCCCTTGAACCAATGGAGTCTGGATCAGTCCTTTTCCAAAATTATTATTAAGAAAACTCGCCAGGTTATCTGAAGTTTGATCTGTACTATCAAATCCGTACTCGCCAAGAAGATATCTTCCTGCACTTTCATAGGCCTCGATTTCCAGGTTTTGGAAATTCCCCTCTCGTTTCTGAGAATCCTGTAAGATCCTTACCAGGGCTTCAACCGTCGTTGTTTTTAAATAGGGCGAGTATTTGTCGAGGGGGATCGTTGTATAAAATATGTCTTGGGCTTCAAGATACCTGATTGTTGGAAGAGTGTTTGATTGTTCCGAAAGGGCAGGAGGTGATTCCTGAAGTTTAAGCTTTCCACCTGCAATGATATTGAGGGGGATTTGAGGAAAAGCCGCGTTATTGGGAATAAATTGGGATTGCGGGTTCTTGTAAAGACTCATCAAAATACTGCTTAAAAAAAGTGCGTCCAAACGCTCTGATAAGACAAAATCTGAATTTGCTCCTTCTCTGGCTGAAGAATTCAGAAAAATGTGAAATCCAAGCTTAAGGACTTCATTCAGCTGAATCCCATGGATTCGGCTAAACTCCTGAATATTCGTAAGCCGCTCTTCCTGCTTGAGAGTGGCGCCCTTCGGAAAAAGGCTTTTATGGGCATCCTTCCAGTTTTGAAGGTTGATGTTCTTTAAGTCAGGAAGGTGGTATCGGGATTGAAAATCGGAGTTAAACTGGGAAAAAATCGACTGGGATGTTTTGCACTCAAGAGATTCAGACGTATCGACCAGGTTGTTATCGTTTAAATCCTTATGAACACAGGTGATGGTTTCTCCACTCACATTGAATGAGAACTTTTTGTTTCGAGGATCCTCTTTCTCCGGCACTTTCTCATCCGAAGAAAATAGGACTGCGGAAAGCCCAGCCAAACCTGCCAATAATGCACCTGCAATGGGAAACATTTCTTTATTCCTTCAAGCGAACTGTTTCAGGGATGCAAGGCAAAGAGATCATCGGGGCAAAAGCCTGAACAGAATTGTTTTATGGATTAGTGGGCGCCAAACCAGGGCCTTCACATGCCTGACTTTCACCAGGAATTACGTGATTTTTGCAAAGAACCGTGCCTGTTATTTGAGATGCATCGTAGAACTCAGTATGCGTGACATTCCCCTCTTCACCTGGATACGCGGTTTGAACCCGAATATCTGAAGGGCATTCGTTGTCATTAAACTCTGTGTTTTCAGCTTTAAAGGTAGCAGTAGGTTTTTCAAAACTTGCTTTATCTCCTCCAAAAAGAAAAACCAGCGAACCATACCATGGGTCGCAGGTGTTTCCTCGAAAGCGAGAATGTTTCAGATCAACAGCGCTATCCTGAATAAAAAATGCAGTACTGATATAGTAGGGGGCATAGTTATCGTAAATGTTTAATCCATCTCCAGCAAAGGGAGTATTGGTCAGCCGAAAAATTCCCTCATTGTCATGGAAAGAGCTGTCATAAACTTCCATCTTCGAATTAAAAGCATGGATGGGAGCAACTCCTCCCGGAGTCATTTTAAAACCATTCATTTCAACTTTTTCCAAGGTGATGGGATGACCCTCCACTTTGATCGCTGTTCCAAGAGCGGGAGTGGCGGCAGGATCTTCATTTCCCTGAAGAACAAGATTATTAAGAAGGACCGGAACGGCGCTATTATCAAGGTCGACTGGATTTCCCTTGTCAGTATTCCTGAAATAAAAAAGAGGGAAATCCCCATTCTTTTGATGAAGAACCGGTCTCAGAACACGAGCTGGATTTTTAGGATCCGGAATCGTTACCCCAGTGATTTCGACTCCGTTTCCATTCAGCAGATAAGTGTTGAGCCCCAGATTGACGGAGTAGGCCACGCCATCTTCTTTCGGGCAGACGTGAATCGTCGCTCCTCCTGTTTTTTCGGCTAAAAAAAGCGCTTGTCTGAGGTTTTCATCCGTAGCCTGAAAGTAAGGATGTTTGATCCCACCCGTTTCACATTTTCCAACATAAATTTCGGACAGATCCTGTTGATCTTTACAAAACTGATTGGAGGTAATTTCCAATTCGTCGAGATCACAATCTGGCTCGGGCTTTTCGGGAGGGGATGGAGGAATAGGCAAAAGATCTTCTTTGGTAGTTCCGCGAGCACAAGCTGTGGCCAAAACTGCTATTCCTGCGAGGGCAATAAATTGAAGCATAAAAAAACTTTCAATAAAAATGGATCAGGAGTTAAACTCAAACCAATTCCTAAGCGTGCTGGGTCAGATTTTTCTTCGGCCCTGTTGTTGCTAAAGTTTGATGGCGTTATATTCTTTTTCACATTCTCCAACAAAAAACTTCAGACAAATCCTGTTGATCTTTGCAAAAGCGATCTGAGGTTATATCGGACTCCTCAAAATAGCAGTCCGACCAGGGTTTTGTGGGGGAGACGGAGCAGGCAAAAGACCATCTACAGTAGTTCCGTATGCACAACCGACTGTGAGAGCGCTTGCTGAACCGGCAAGGACAAGGATTGGAACTGCTGAAATCATAAAATGATTTCCCAAAAGGATCTTAGGGGGATCTGTTGGGTTAACGTCATTAATTGAACAAAACGCTTCCGTCAGATGGAATCAATGGGGCTTATCGGCACTGCATTAAAAGTGTTGCGTAAAAAGCTTACAAAATTTTACTTAAGACAATTCATATAAAGAAAAATTACTTTTCGCTGGAAAAAGAGCAGTATTTTCAAACTTTATGGTTGCTAAGCAGGTTACCAAAGAACAATTACAAAAAAACTGTATCCATGAATCCCAAGGGAGCCTTCGTCATGAAGAATTCATTAAAAATTCTATGTAGTTTTTCGATTATGTTTTCGGTTTTTTTTCTCTCTTCATCTGCTTTTTCCAGCCTTTTTCAAAACTCCGATCAGGAGTGTGAAACCCATTTGGTCCCCTGTAATTCCACCAGCTGTCCCGCCAGCGTTTTCGGAACAAACCAAGCCAGTACGATTGCCTGCCACAATATCAATGATGCGAGTGTTGATTTTAATCAAGACAGTGCTCCGGATTGCATTTTGGGACGGTCCGGATTCGATGATAATATTTCAATTTCCTATCTTTTAGGGAACCCTGGGTCTACAGGGTGTGGAAATGTTTTTTCTGGAGCAGAAGATCACTCCTTGAGCTCCCTCCCCGACCCTGTTTCAACTGGGAGTATCGTTGCGGGAAATATCGGTGGGACCGATGCCTTTTTCTATCCATCTATCACTACCTCTTTCGAATATGGCCTGCTTGTTTCTGGAGGCGTTGGCACCGATGAATCTTTGATTACGGTTTCTGCACCAAACACACCTTCCTGGGATGCCTCCTCTGGGGGGAATTATCAAGTGGGAATCGGTTCCGTTGCCTCGGATCGAAATACAGTCGTTCTGGATTGCAACAACGATGGAATTAACGACATCGGACTTCTGGTGAATGATACAGAAGTATTAGGGCCCAGTCTGACACAGACGTCGATCCACCTGAATATTTTGCTTGGGAATGGAAGTCTGATCCTGCCTATAAATGCTTCCACTGGAACTTTTCAGGTTACCGCTCCTTCACTTATCACCAATAAGGCAGCTTCTCTGGCAGTAGCCGATTTTAATAATGATGAACTTCAGGATGTCGCTGTGGCCGTCAATGACGCGGCCACCAGCACGGTCGTTATATGTGCAAATACTGGGACTGCTGGGGCTGGATCTTGCAGTTTTACTTGTGCGTCTCCAATCGATTTGACCCAGGGGGGAGTCAATCCCAGACCTTTCTCGATTGCTACAGGAGATTTTGATGGAGATGAAAATAGCGATATTGTCATCTCCGAACCCAACCTGACAGCATCTGGCATGCATGGAATCCGCTTTTTCTTTGGGAATGGAACCGGTAGCTTTTCTGCTTCCCAGAGCCTGTCGGCGGATTACTCCAGAATTGTAGGAACCTCCTCTTTCCCGCAAAGTATCTCCACGGGCTGTTTTAACAATGATAATGCGCAGGATGTTGTGGTTGCTTATGATCTGGGTTCTTACGGCGAAGGTGGAGCACGTGCAGATGTTTTTACCTTCGATGCTTCACAAACGCTGACCACGACTCCTCTTTTTTTTACCGGTACCAATAGCCGTGTTGCATCTTTAGATACCGCCGACTTTGATGCGCAGGGAGGTGACGATATTGTGGTGATCGCTTCAGATTTTGTTGCGGGACGACAGGCATATATCTTTATGAACACTCTTGAAGAGCTCTCTGCTGATGCAGGAGCCAATCAAGCTCTTACCCTTGGAGATGCGGCAACTTTTTCAGGCGTTTGCGCCTTCTCTCCGAGTGATCCTGAGGACCAGATTGAATATACTTGGACAGTGACCAGTAGGCCAGGAGGCTCAACAGAGGCTTTAACCGGAAGCGATACTGCGACCCCCCAATTTACTCCAGATGTCGAAGGGAGTTATGTGCTTCAGTTACAGTGTCGTTCTCGTTGCACTTCTTTTGCAACCGATACGCTTTCGTTGACAGTGGAGCCAGTGGTCGGACCTGGACCTTCAGGACCAGGAACCGCTCCAGCCTTGCCGCCCGGATTGACTACTCAGGGGGGGTGTGTTTCTTCGCTGCAACCAGGTGCTACTCCTGCCGATTTCTCTCTTGTTTCTTTTGTTTTGCTTCAGGTGGGGATTTGGCTTGGATGGAGGTTGCGTAAAGTGGATTAAGATCGGAGCGTTTTAAGGATACCTTTAACAGGGGGCCTTCCTTATTTATCACCTCAAATTCAGGTCATTTTATGAGAATCCGATCCCTTATTCTCCAGCTCTGTCTGCCCTTCACTTTGCTTGCTCTCTTTTCCCTTCCTTCCTTTGCTCTATTTCAAAACTCCGATGCGGCCTGTGAAAATCATACAGTGCTTTGCTCCTCTTCCACCTGCGCCACTAACACAACAGGTGTTGATCAAGCTAATACCCTCGTCTGTAAAAAGTCGGATGGTACTTTACTGGATTTTAATCAGGATGGTGCTCCCGATTGCGTCGCAGGAAGAGGTTCTGGTTCGGAAACAAACCTTTTTTCGTATCTATTGGGAAATCCTTCTGCGACGGGCTGCGGAAATCTCTTCTCTGAGGTTGAAGATCATGCCCTCGATGTTATCGGAATCAATTTTGAGACTTCAAGCATTGCGGCAGGAAGTCTTGGCGGATCCGATGTGGTCATGATTCCCTATCTGGATATTTTTGCAGGGTTTGTGGCAGTGGTACAGAATGGTACTGGAACCGATGAACAACAGATTTTCGTTTTGGCAGCGGATACGCCTGCCTGGGATGGAAGTGGAACAAACTATTTTCAGCAAAACGGATTTAGTCCAATACGATCAGAAAAAAATGCCCTGAATGTCGACTGTAACGGTGATGGAAACGATGAACTGGCGATGGTTGTTGAAACCCAGAATGTTAACTTGTCGCCTGGAGCTTCCAGAATGGTCTACGGAATCAATCTTAATATCCTCAAAGGCTCTTCCAGTCAGCTGGACGATATTAATCTGGTCGATTCTTATCAGGTTGTTACAGAAGATTTGAATAACAAGATCGCCTCCATGGCAGTCGGAGATTTTGATGAAAATAATACGCAGGATATTGCAGTAGCTATAAATGATTCGAATGCAAGCTTTCTTGTAATCTGCTCAAACGATGGTTCCTGTGGTTATACCTGCGGTACACCTCTAGACATCACTCAGGGTGGGGAAAATCCCCAGCCTTTCTCTATTGTGGCAGGAGATTTCGATGGAGATACCCATCAGGATGTTGCCATGACGGAGCCTGGGCTGATGTCCACAAAAGGGGTGCGTTACTACTTTGGAGATGGGGCGGGAAATTATAGTACTTCAAGCTCTCTTCACGTGAGCTATCCAAATCCTTCGATTGCTGGAAACCAAATTCTCAGCACCGGATGTTTCAATAACGATAATAACACCGATGTGGCTGTTTCTTATGGAGCAGGACCGAGTGGCTCTTTTGTTGGAGTGATTTCTCTTTCAGATGCTTCTCATACTTCGGGTTCGGCAACTTTTACATCTCTCACAGCTCCCATTCGAAATGGCTCGAGCCTGGATGCTGCCGACTTTGATAGCCAGGGTGGAGATGATCTGGTTGTGATCGGTACGGATCTGGTTTCTACGAACCGAAATGCTTATGTCTTCATGAATACCGTAGAAACCCTCTCGGTCGATGCAGGTTCCGACCAGAGTGCATACGTAGGAGAAACTGTCGATCTTTCCGGAACCTGTTCCTTTACTCCGAGCGATACCACCGATCGATTTGATTATACCTGGATCTTGTCCAGTGTACCCGCAGGCTCTAATGCGTCTTTGACACAAGCGGATACGGCGACTCCTCAGCTGACACCGGATATTGCGGGAGATTATGTCCTGCAGTTGCAATGTCGTTCCCGCTGTACCGAGATTGCAAACGATACACTCGCTTTGACCGTTTCCGAGAGCGAAGCTCCCGGGCCAGGGGCAACTCCCACACTCCCTCCCGGATTAACCGCTCAAGGTGGTTGCATTGCTTCCCTAAATCCTGCTACCTCTTCAACCGGCATTTTTTCATCAACCATATTTATCATTGTCACATTGGGGGTATTTTACATGCTGAAGATCCAACGTAGAAAATCTTCGAGGTCCGTTCTTCCTGTTTTGGCACTTGCTGCGCTTCTTTTTTCATCCCAAGCGAAAGCATTGACACCCTCTTTCTCTACCGACTTTTTTAAGCCCGCTATAGATGATTCTGACTTCTTTAGTGTTTATTCCTCCCCCACCATGAAGAAGGGAAATTATCATCTGGGTGGTTGGTTAAGCTATGCACACCATCCTTATGAGGTTGCAGATTTTAACTACAACCGAAATTCGGGGATCACGAATTCACTTTTGTCTGGTGATATGGTCGGCTCAGTTGGGATTCTTGATTGGTTAAATGTGGGAGGACGCGTGCCAGCTCAATTCTGGAATGCCGTACGTGCTCCTCTTTTGAATCGTCCCAGTGAAAACAACATCAACTTTGGCGATATTGAGCTGGATGCCAAATTCCAGCTTCTCGATCGAACAAAATATCCGATTGGTATTAGTGTGATGCCCTTTATCAATGTTCCTTCAGCGACGCGTGCCGTGAAAGATTTTTCTGGAAACGGAGGCGTGACGGGTGGAGGAAGATTGATTCTTGATACCAAGATCAAACGCCGAGTGTCATTCGCGGTTAATGCAGGTTATGAGGTGCGTCAGCCTCTCACCGAAATCGGTGGAAATAATATCGATGATCACGTCCAGTTGGGGGCAGGGCTTGCGGTCGATGTCTGGAAAAAACGTCATGATATCGAAGGAGGATATCAGGAGTGGACCGCCTTGAAATTGATTGGTGAAACCCAAATAGAAACGGTTGCAAAAGATTTTTTTAACCGCCATACAACACCGGCCGAAGCCCGTTTTGGAGCACGCTATAGTACCAAAGGCGGCCTTGATGTAAATCTGGGCGGTGGGATGGGTTATACCAACGGAATTTCTTCTCCTGACTTTCGCGTCCTGGCGGGAGTCACTTACACAGCTCGCCCGATCGATACCTTCATGCTTCCTCAGCCGCCTATCGGCGAATGGTCTCCAGGAGATGAAATCAAACTTGAAGATCAAATCTATTTTGACTTCGACAAGAGCACGATTCGCGACATCAGCAAGCCAACCCTTGATAAAGCTGCAGGGGTCATTAAAAAGAATCCTCAACTGGTAAAGATTCGTGTCGAAGGTCATACCGACGATCTTGGAACCGATCGATATAATCAAAAACTTTCCGAACGTCGGGCCAAGTCAGTGGTCGATTATCTCGTTCAACAAGGAGTAGAAGCCAGCAGATTGACGTCTGTAGGATATGGTGAATCCCGTCCTTTAGTACCCAATGTGAACGAGTCGAGCCGTGAGAAAAACCGTCGGGTTCAGTTCTTTGTCGAAGAAGTAAGTAAAAAGTAAGATCGTTTGTAGGATAAAAGATGGTCCGCTTGCTTGACAGTGTTTGGATCCTATACTACTAGCGGTTACCCTAAATTATTAGAAAAGGATGTCCTATGCCAGTTCCCAAGAGAAGAAAAAGCAAGTCACGTCGTGATATGAGAAGGGCTACTCATAAAATTAAAGCACCTTCTTTGAGCACCTGCTCCCGATGTGGATCTCCCAAGTTGCCGCATCGTGTTTGTATTCATTGCGGATTTTATCGTGACCGCGAAGTCATTGCTATGGAAGAGTAAGACTGTTCCTGAAGCGCTGTTTCAACCAGATTCCTGCGTGCGAGATCCTCATGAACGTTGAGAAAAAAATTATACAGATTATCTCAGATCAACTTGGAATTTCTGAAGATGAAATTACGAGTGATGCGAGCTTTGTCGAGGAGTTGGGAGCAGACTCCCTGGATATCGTCGAGTTGATCATGGCGATGGAAGAGGAGTTTGAGATTGAGATCCCGGATGAAGATGCCGAAAAGCTTCTTACGGTTCAGGATGCAATCCAATATATCCAGACCCGATTGAGATAAATCTTTAGGTTTACCTCTCTTCACGTCTATAAAAAGCACGTGCAGGTTTTATAATGGGACCTGTATATCCTTTTGATATGGCTCAGCCCGCTGGTACGTCCCTATAACTGCCTTATAATGCAGTCAGGATAGAGTAGTTCTTTCTCACGAAGGTACCTCTTCTGACCTGTAATCAAAGAGGCATCCTGGAGAAAGGCTAATAACCTTTCATATTTTTTAGTACCTACCATGAAGATTGCAGTTGCCTCAGACCATGCCGGTTTTGATCTTAAGCAGGCTATCTGCGACTATCTTTCCCAGCAAAAAATAGATGTGATCGACTTGGGCCCTAAAAACGCAGATCGGGTGGACTATCCCGATTTTGCAAAAGAGGTTGCCTTACTGGTCTCCAAAAATAAAGCCGAGGCTGGAATCCTCATTTGTGGAACAGGCCTTGGAATGATGATTACAGCTGGAAAATTTAAAAATGTTCGCCCTACCCTTGCCGCAGACATCTATACAGCCCGAATGGCCAAGGAACATAACAATGCCAATGTTCTTGGGCTTGGAGCAAGAACAACCGATTTTGCCAAAGCAAAACGAATTGTCGCGGCCTGGTTGAAGTCAAAGTTTAAAGAGGGCCGCCATCAGGATCGCCTCGATAAGATCTCAAAAATAGAAAAAGATAATTTCAAATAAAGGACTCACCATGTCATTTCTGAAAAATCAGGATCCGCAGATTGCGGAGGTTATCCAAAAAGAGTTGGATCGTCAGGAATATAAGCTTGAGATGATTGCGAGTGAAAATTTCGTGAGTCGGGCTGTCCTGGAAGCTCAAGGCTCTGTTTTGACCAATAAATACGCCGAAGGTTATCCTGGTAAGCGTTATTATGGTGGATGTGAATACGTTGATATCGCTGAAAGTCTGGCGATTGAGCGCGCCAAAAAACTTTTTGGCGCCGATCATGCGAATGTCCAGCCCCATTCTGGCTCGCAGGCGAATATGGCAGTTTATCTTTCTTGCTTGAAACCTGGAGATACGATTTTGGGGATGAGTTTGGCCCAAGGCGGACACCTTACGCACGGCTCACCGGTTAATTTTTCAGGTTTCGTTTTTCACGCGGTTTCTTACGGACTACATTCCGACACAGAAACCATCGATTATGATCAGGTTCGCGACCTTGCCCACCAGCACAAACCCAAAATGCTAGTAGTCGGGGCTTCTGCCTATCCTCGCCAGATTGATTTTAAAATCTTTCGGGAAATTGCCGATGAAATTGGCGCCCGGATCATGGCGGATATTGCCCACCCGGCAGGACTTGTCGCAGCAGGTCTTCACCCAAATCCCATCCCTTATTGTGAATATGTGACCACGACTACGCATAAAACCTTACGTGGTCCGCGAGGTGGAATGATTTTGTGTCAAGAGGCTTTTGCCAAAGAGGTTAATAGCAAAATTTTTCCGGGAATTCAGGGAGGACCGTTAATGCATGTGATTGCCGCCAAGGCGGTTGCTTTCAAAGAGGCCCTAGAACCTTCCTTTAAAGATTATGCCCGTCAGATTATTCTGAATGCCCAGACTCTGGCCAAAACTTTGATGGATTTTGGGTTCAAGCTCGTTTCCGGAGGAACTGATAATCATCTTATGCTTTTGGATCTTTCCGATCGCGAGATTACGGGTAAAGATGCTGAGGAAGCCCTGGGGCATGCAGGAATTACCGTGAATAAAAATACCGTTCCAAAAGAAAAAAGATCACCTTTCATCACCAGTGGTATTCGCATTGGAACTCCTGCATTAACCACGCGTGGAATGAAAGAAGAAGAGATGCAAATCATTGGAAACTGGATCGCCCGAATTCTTTCCGATTCCAAAAACACAACTCTGATCGAAAAAACTAAAGAAGAGGTGAAGGAGTTGTGCAGAAAGTTTCCGCTCTATCTTTAAAGAAGATTGGTTTTATTATTTTCAGAAGATCGATTTTAATTTTCCTTTTACCCACCTATGAAATGTCCTTTCTGTTCTTATGCCGATACCAAGGTCATTGATTCCCGACTTTCACGGGAAGGGGATATCATTCGTCGCCGGCGGGAATGTGATCAGTGCCTGAAGCGTTTTACAACCTACGAGCGTGTTGAAGAAATCCTGCCGCTGGTGATCAAAAAAGATGGCCGCCGCGAACCCTTCGATCGACAGAAAATTGAGGCGGGTCTTTTAAAGGCTTGTGAAAAACGACCCATTTCGGTCGATACCATTCAGAAGATTGTTAGTAAAATCGAGACTGAGATGATGGAAAAGGGAGAGAAAGAAGTTCCATCCTCGATGATCGGTGAGCGCATCATGGAAGAACTAAAAGGATTGGATGATGTTGCTTATGTTCGTTTTGCCTCGGTTTATCGCTCATTTAAAGACATCGGCGAGTTTGTGGATCTCATTAAAAATAAAGAAAAGTTGGAGAACGATGAGAAAAATAAAGAAGAGTAAAAAGCTCCTTTTTCGTCTGAGTGTGTCACAAGTGACCTAGCAACTTTTGTGTTATAAAAACCGATATAACCACTGTTTCGTAACTTCCATAAGGTTTTTGTAATTCATTCTGCAGATGTCTTAATGTCTGTATTCATTTAGGAGGATTTTTCATGTTTAGTAAGTCACGATTTTTTCTATTTTTCTTTGCGTTGGCAGGGCTTGTTCTGTCGAGCGTGGTAGGGTGTGGAGGAGGCGGATCGAGTGCTCCTGCAGCACCGACCATTACCAATATCAC
>JBPOIC010000048.1:0-24547 GCA_052034865.1 Myxococcota bacterium
TTACTAAAAAGACCCGCCAGCACCCGCAGCTCACTTTTAATCCCCGCCTCGTCTTTAGACTGAATCGCCACCTCCACCCGACTTAAATCCACATCAATCTGACAACGCAACTTTTGGGGGGAGGAAACAGAGCGATGAGATTTATTACTTTCAAGCGAAGGCTCTCCGAAGACCTTTAATGAAATTGGCTCTCTGGTTTCTGAAAGTCGCTCGCCAGGTTTTATAAATGAAGTTTCTGCATGTGGAGTTTGAAACAAAGGAAGGGGCTGAGATGAGGAATCTGGAATATCATCAGAAAATGATCCGGAAGCTGGAAGTTGAGAAGAGTTTATCTGCGGGATAACTTTTGACATGGCGCATCGCTTTCTGATCGAAATTTATTTAAAAAAAAGGATGAGGTATAAAATTCCAGTGCAAGTACTTTGGAAAAAAGTTAAAGATAGACATCCCCAAAAAACTTTAAGGAATCGAAACAGATTAAGTTGGTAATGGAATTGATGGAGTTATCGTTTCTTGACCGAATATGTTGCGTAAAAAAACGAGCTGATTTCGACAAGATAAATCGTGGACGCAGCGCGCCATCCCTCATCAACTCAAAGAGGAAAAAAACTCTCTCAGACAAAATTGTCGAAAAGAATCGTTAAAAATTCATCTTATTTTTGGGTGAGTTAAAAAAGGGTAAGCAACTTTTTCAAAAAAAACTCGATAATCAAGCCAGGTAATTCGACAAAACCCATTACAATTTAGAAAAGAAATCACCTCATGGCACCGTCCGGTCCTTCTCCGCTGAGTTCTTCAACTATCTCTAATCTTACGGGACGGTATGATTATGAAGATGCAGCGTGTCAAAACATCGATCCGCTTGATGAAGCCTCAGGTGAAAAATCATATCTACCCATAAAGCTCCACTGTGCATCTCCCCCTCCTGTTTCAGATCTGCGCGATTACTTTCCACACCCCAAAAATAAATTTCAGTTGGACGGATTTAAACTTTTATCCAGCCTTGTTTATCTCAAATTGAATTTGCTCGGCATCCCGGGAAATTATCCAATCACTTCCCTGATCAATAATGACGACTGGATTTCCCAACGTGCGGCCTTGGTACTGGAAAAAGGAGCAAGATTATCGGTTGAAGTTCGTTTCGAGGATAACCAACTGAGCCATAATAGCGAAAATCCGTTTGTGAATATAACGGGGCTTAAAGTGGGAGTTTACGCAAATCCTTTCTTACAGGGTGAGCACCTCTACACTCCTGAGCTACTCACCACTCCTCCAGATGAAAATGGATGCTCCACAATTCGTCTGAACAGCAGGTTTATTGATAATGAATTTTCACCTTGTGATGAGTTAGGTCTGAATCAAAAAAATCTCACACCAAAATTATTCATCGAAAATATTTTAGAAAAATTTTCATCCAAAGATTCGAATGACACTCCCTTTTCCTGGACCAAGCTTATAAAGGGTCTTAACAAGGTTGAGAGTTTTCTCAACCTGTTCAGGTATGGAGAAATTTTAACTTCTCGAATCGATTTGAAAGAACTTGAACTGCTTTACGGAATCCATTTTGGTGAGTCTTCATTTGATCTTAAACTCATTTCTCATCCTCATGGAAAAATCGGTCTCGAAATTCCTAATTTCTCCCTTTCATCCGAAGCAAAAGCTCATTTAAAGAATCGGCCCAGGCAATCGACAGTACACGCTCCTGGAGCTGTCCATCCATCTGACCCAACGGGTCTTCAGATTTCCTACGATTTTAACACCCACAAAATCGACATTCAGGCCGATTTCGAATTTGATCGTGGCGATCTCTTAAAAGAACACATCGGCAAGATCCCTTTCCTTAAAAGGATCACCGCTCTTGATCTCGAAAAACTCCTGCCACAAAAAGGTCGAGTGAAACTCAACACTCAACTGGCCTTAACAGATGAAGGGGTGAAGCTTGTTTCGGGCAGTACCCATCTGAAAATTGAAAATAAAGGCCCGGCTCTCACGAAAAAAGATACAAGCGCAATTCTTTCTAAACTTGTCCTGACAGATGGCGAATTCGATGCAGATACTTTCCATTTAATGGCTGATTTTAAGTTTCCACCCCTATCTCCCTACAAAGATGGAAGCCTTGAGGTATCGATTCCTTTGGAAACCTCCGGTGAATACTACCTCTTTGAATCCTTGCCTCAAGACCTTACGGCCAAGGTTCTCTTTCCAAAAAAGAATGGAAACTCTATCGATGGCAAGATGAGTTATGCACATCGAGAATCAGAAGGAGAAGAGACGTCACAAATCAAAGATTCTACGGAGGTAACCGTTCGGCTTGATGAGGTTGTTCCAAAACTAAAAAAGAGAATCCCCCTCATTCAGACTGGAAACTATTCTTTCACGCACACCCCCATTAGTGAAAACAGCACTGTCCATCTCATGGAGTTTTCTGCCGGCCGGGTCTACTTGATGGAAGAAGGACTCCCCATTTCACTCTCACTCGATCTGCTGGCTCCCCGTTTCATCTGTAAAATCGAAGAAAGTAAAAGTGCCGACTCATCAAAAACCTATACCATTCCTGATTGTGCACTGACGGCAAATCCTAACGATCAAAACACCCATGGTCATGGAGTCATTAAGAATGAATTAAATGTTAGGGTGATAAAACGACGCAACAGCCCTGACCCTAAAATCATGCTGGGCCCGGATGGATTGATAAATATTGAAGGTTTGAAGGTGTTATTGCAGGCGCATGGCTTGAAAATTCCTGGGTTAGAGGATCTTCACTTCAATGACTTTCCATCGCTTAACTTTAGAAAAGTAGGTGGTTTTGATGTGGATTTGATTGCAGGAATCCATCTCCTCCTTCCAAAGGGTTTGAATATTTCAGGCGACCTCAATGGCGAAGGAGAGATTTTCGTAAAAGGATTTCGGGAAGATGGCGATATAAAATTGAGAGGCCCGGATGGAGAGTTGGTATTATTTTCTGAAGATGGCTCGAAACACAAACCTCTTTACTTTTTTAAAAATACAAACTTCAAGATCGTGAATCCAAGATCCATCTCATCGATTGGGATTTCTGCTTCCCGGATCATACTCAAGACTCAGTTTGATCCTTTTCCATTAGGTTTCATTGGACTCTTTCAATTTACATCTCCACCTCAGGCACAGGCCATTGAGTGGCAAAGCAATCGGCTTCCGTTTACTTCAACCGAGCTGATTCGGACTTTTTAAATCCTATGACACCTCCCAAGCCCTTAGCTCCATTTTTGACATCTCCTCTACCCCCGAGCTTTAGTGCGCCTTTGCCGCTTCCAAAAATACCCGATGTAAAACTCACACCTCCGTCTTTATTAAAACCGCCCTCTGATCCTATCGGAAGATTAGTGGAACTAGGCGCCTTCAATTTTGATGGACCTCGTTTTGATCCAAAGCTGCATGGGACTCCCGAGACTTATATCCAATCGATCATCTCGGAAAGAAATTGGATGTACTATGTGCTGCCTTTTGTAGATCTTGTCGACTCCATGGAAATCGATGGAGAAGGATTCCCGGTGAATCCCTTTCATCAAATTGATGAAATTACAGGATGCCGCTATCGGGAGATGTTACCCGATGCTGAAATTGAGAGGTTAAGAAAGCTTTCTCCAGCAGAGCAAATTAAACAAGGGTGTACCGTCATGATTCCCAATGGAACGACGGCAAAAGTAAAATTAAAGGTAGGACCGCTGGAAGGAGTACCACCAGAAATCACCAGAAAATACGGTACCTCTGGGGTTCAGCAGTTTGATGTGCATTACGTAACTCCTGCAGGCCGGAGAATGTACAATAAAACCTTTCCAGATCTTATTGCAGACGTTCAGGGTTTTTTATTTGATCAGGGTGCACAAAATAAAAATGCCCATTTTGGCGAGAAAGGTAAATATTTGCCAGGAGGAATATCGCTTAAATTGAACACCTCTCTGGTAAATATTGAGATGACCCAGGATTGGCTGAAAAGCTTAAGCAATACTTTCGATGATTCTGAGCTTTATCAAAAGGCTGGAGTAAATCAGTACCGAATTCCACAAATGTCTCGGGCCTTTTTCGAATTTATTTTCAATGCCTCCGCTGGGAACCCTAGTATTAAAGATCCCAACTTTCAATTACGTGCCAATCCAGAAAAACCCTTGATCCCCATCATCAGCTGGGGGAAGCCCAATCAGATTTCAGGAAAAATTCGCCTTCATCCCGGCACCCTTCCCCTCCCGGGTGGAATCGGCACGATTACACTGGCAAACAATCCTGCAGATCCAACCTCTGGCCTGCTCGAGCTCAAAGCGAACAAAACAGAAACCACCTTCCGATGGAAAAAACCCAACTTAAGCAACACCGATTTGAATCTTGGAAATTATAAGCTGAAGGTGACGAATGGCTCTGCTGAGGAGTTGGTCATTTCAATGCCTCCGTTACCCATCCTGCTTAAAAAAATCGACGAAGGGACATTTAGCCCAAACGACGTGAAACTCACCGTGGTCGGTTTTAAATCAAATGACCTCACATTCACCGATAGCAGTGTCGGCTTTGAGACCAACATCACGAAAGCCTCATTGGCAAAAATCGAAATTACGGGGCTCAATAAGTTAAAAATGGAGGGCCTCGAAGCAGAACGCCTATCTTTCAAACATCCCTACTCCGGTTTCAATATCACCATCCTTGAGCCAAAAATTTCCCTCATGCGGGGAGACCGGTCTGCGAGCAAAACGCATCTTTCGCTAAGCGACATCCAATCTTCTGGCACGATTGATTACACACCGTCAGATAAAGTGAATCCGGGTGTGTCTTTTAAAACTGCGGGGGCCTCCAAGGTAGCCTCCATAGATTTTCATCAACAAATAATAGGGAACGGGATGACCGAAGTCGGCCTGACCACCGTCCTAAAGGAAGGGACTATCGATAGTTTGAGCGTTTACCAGGGCCCTAGCGCCCGCACGGAATTTAAGGATATCACTCTGGGAGGAGAAAACACCTTACGTACCATTTTAAGATTTAAAGATCTCCCTCCCAAAAGAACGTGGGTCGAAATGGGTTTTGAAAAAATGAAATCAGGACACGTTTCCATTCCTTTTCCATCTACACGGAGGTTTTCTTCAAGCCCTCTTCATTTTCTTTCAAAGCCTGATGAATCAAAACCTGGGTTTACCCCCTCCCTGAACACCTCTCAAGACAGCGGTTTATCCCTTCTTTCCTCTGGATCCAGCAATCCCGAAAAGAAAGAGAATTCAGAAAGACAACTGATCGGCCTGCGCTACGAATGGGTTGGAAATATAAAAAATGCAAAAATGAATGGAGAAATAGGACCGGTAGTCTTTATGCCTTCTTTGTTCAAGGATACAACCATAGAGATCCGCCATATGGATAAGGAAGATCCAGAATCTTTTCCGACCATTGATGTGAGTGGCATTGTGGATCTCAATTTCAAAATTAAAGGCTCTGATGAAGCGAGTGGATTTAAAGGACTCGACGAACCTTTACCCTTCATCAATGTGCGTTCTATTGACCCCAACACTCTAATTGCCGAGAACTTTCATATTTTTGGGAAGGGAGAATTGCACACAACACCGGAAAGTATCGTTTTCAATAGTGAAGATAACAATCCTTTTCGAAGTGAAGTCGCGTTACAGAACATTCTTTTTGAATATGCACCACCAAACTCAAAATCTGACGAGGCAATCAGGGGTAAGCTAAATAAAATTGTGCTCGGTTTTGATATGAAAAAACTAATCAGTCGGTGGGGTAAATCTCAACCTTCCAGTGAGCCTTCACTCCAGGAAATTGATATTCGTCATCTGGCTGTGAAAGATGTAGACTTCGACATTCTGTCCTCAAAATCATCAGCTCAAACACCTTTAAAACTCATTTTATCCATTCTTGCCGAAGCAAGCAGCAACCCAAACAAAAAGAGTGATGTTGTTTTTGGAAAAGTTCATTCCTCTGGACAAAAACTGACACTAGAGGATTTTCGTCTCGATTTATTTGGAAATGGTTCAAATGAGATTCACTATGACCGTAGCAATGGGAGCATTATTTTTGATCCTAATGCAAAAAACCTGCTAACATTTTTTGGAGAAGGTTTTTTTAGAGCGAAATATAATAGTGGAAAAGTGAAGTTTGAAAGCAAGCCTGTTGATCGGTAGCCCCACGTTTTGGAAAGACGGATGCATCCTTAAGCGTCTCATGGAAAAGTCTTGAATCAAGTTCTTAAGTCAAATGCCCCTCCATCCAAAATCTTCCCCACTCCAAATCCAGATCAAGCTGATTTAAAAGATGCTTGTGTAAGATCTCTTCGAGATTTTTCTCATCCTCGTGCGAGAGATTTTCCTTTTTATGAAACATCCACTCTTTGACCGAAGGACGAACCGAAATGAGTTTGAGCGCCGCGTTCGCGCATAAACTGCAAACAAGGCCTCCACCCGTCATATCAAAACCCCCTTCTTTTAATTCAGGATTTTCTTGTGAAGAAACCGCCTCCCCCAGGTTGGTCTTGCAACGGATGCATTCCTGAAATTGTGGACTCACTCCACTCACCTCCAGATGATCCAAAAGATTTCTCCAGAAGACTTCCCGCCCTCTCCCAAGCTCCAGCTGTGAAAGCCCACGAAACAAAATTTCAAACGCTGACGATCCTCTCTCATGATCGCGGTAAAGCTTTTGCACAAGCTCGAGCAAACCCATCGCCAAAAGAATGGAATCGTAGTTTTGTCGGATTTTAAAAAAAAGCTCGCGCGGCTGCGCCTGCTCGATAAAAACCAGCGTGCTATTTTTTCTTTCGCGGTAGGTAAGAGTGACGTGACTGAAAAGATCGAGACTCGCACCAAAGCGCTTGCGGCTAGCCTTGGCGCCTTTTGCAATTCCCTGCATTTTTCCGGAATGATCGGTGAGAAAACTGACGATCTGGTCTTTTTCACCATAATCCCAGTGATTGATAATGATGGCCTCAACGGTTTGTGGATGTGACATGGATGAACCTTAGCTCTTCACCTCAGATTCGATAACGCTGAATCAAAAAATACAACCCCACACCCACTAGCAATAGCCCGAGGATCAAAAAGATAAAAACGCGCAGTGGAAAGGCCGAGGATCCAGGAGCTGAATCCCGTGCTTCGATTAAAAGCTGGAGACGAAAAACGATCTCATCCGAAGCAAGCCCCAGATGCTGGGCGTATGCTCGAACGTAGCCCTTGAGAAAGGTAAGACCCGGCACGCGCTCGAATCGATCCTGTTCGATCGCCTCGAGGTATTCCTGACGAATTTTGGTCGCAGACGCAATCTCCTCCAGGCTGATATTTCTCAGCTCGCGCTGGCGCTTCAAGGTTGCGCCAAGACTTTCAAGATCCTGAAAAGAGATCGGTTCCAAAAAATGTCCTTTAATATTTATCTTCTCACCTTACCCGATTCTGTCATCGGGAATGAGTTCCGGCAGGGCATTAGCCTCTGGAGAACTTATCCGCCGAAGATGAAAGGGTCGACGCATTCTCTACTTCCAACTTCATCTTATCCTATAATTAACTGAAGATGATTTTTGGTGGCAGGATTCATTGCCGCTTCATTCGTCACAACGGCATGTTTCAAAGCCTGACCACAAGTGCAGCTCCGCTGGTGAGAGAGGGCTGGAATTATGGCTTTCAGCATCTGTCGTGCTTTCTCTACATTGGCGAGCAAGGTTTGAATGACCTGCTCAGCCGTCACCGAATCGTGATCCGGATGCCAGCAATCGTAATCGGTCGCCAGGGCGATTGTGGCGTAACAAAGCTGGGCCTCACGCGCGAGCTTGGCCTCGGTGACATTTGTCATTCCAATGATGTCCGCACGCCAGCTTCGGTAAAGATTTGATTCGGCCTTGGTTGAAAACTGAGGGCCTTCGATACAGACATAAGTGCCGTTTTTATGATGTGGAATCTGAAGGACATGAGCTGCCTCGGCAAGTTTTTCGCGAAGGGATTCGCAGACAGGATCCGCAAGGGCGACATGAGCTACAATCCCCTGACCAAAAAAACTCGCATTGCGACGGTAGGTGCGATCGATGAATTGATCTGCAAAAACAAGATGACCCGGAGCAATTTCTTCTTTTAAAGATCCAACCGCGGATACGGAAATAATCTGTTCAACTCCAAGTTTTTTCATTCCCCAGATATTGGCGCGGTAGTTGATCTCACTTGGTAGAATCCGGTGTCCGCGCCCGTGTCTTGCCAAAAACGCAACCGGTATTCCGTTCATTTCTCCAGTAATATAGTCATCCGATGGCTCGCCGAAAGGTGTTTCAAGATGCACCTTCTCGACCTTTTTCAATTCTTCCATGTCATAGAGCCCACTGCCTCCGATAATTCCAATGCGTTTTTCTTGCATAGCGTCTCCTTAAATGAATTTTAAAATAGCCTGGATGATGTTGATGACTTGAGCATCATCGGAAAAAAATCCCCTTCAAGTCTTTTTTAGGAACAACTCTTTTGTTGATCAATTTTCCCTCATGACCCACATGAAATTTCGACCGTTATTTTCTTCATTTTTTCTTTGCGACCCACGATAGGAAAAAAATCGATCTTCATCACAGAGTGTGCATTCCGGACAGATTTCAATCTGCTCTTTCAAAACACCGGCCTGAAGTGCTTGCAAATAATTCTCGTGCTTTAAATCGAGTTTGAATTTTTGAGATGAAACTCTCTGAAGTGCAGGAGATGACTGAAAATGCTGAGCCACCTCTTCACCAATCTCATAGCATTTGTCGCAGATGGCAGGGCCGATCACCATCTTCAAATGGGAAGGCTCTATTGGATAATGATCTTTCATTTCAAGGATGGTTTTAAAGACAATCTGAGCCTGGGTGCCGCGCCACCCCGCATGGACAGCGGCAAGAATGCCAGAAGGGGAAGCAATGAGGATGGGTGTACAATCGGCAACACGCACGGCGATGGGAATTTTGGGAACAGAAGAAATTATCGCGTCACCTTCAACCCTCTGGAATTTTTCAGGATCATCGATGGAGTTGAAGTGATGAATGCGATCACTATGAACTTGCTTAAGCTGAACGATTTGCTTTGATGAAAAAGGAAACCCTGCTACATTTCTTCCGACAAATCCCCCTACAATTTTTGGAAATAAAGAAAAAGAAAGCATACCTGATAATGAACTCTATTTCTCAAACTCTTCTATCGCCTGTCTATCCAGCAATCCCATTCAATCTAGGTCTGGCATTATTTTTGGTGATCCTGTTTCTCAGTAATTACCTCCCAACTCTAGGTAAAAAACTCATCATCTTTCTTACCTCGCTGGCTTTCTTGGCGTTGATGACCTCCATTGAATACTTACTCTATTTTTTAGGCGTTGCTTTAGCTGTGTATTACCTTTCCTATTTAATTCAAGACAAGCCTTATAAAAAACAAATCGCTTATTTTACTTCGATTTTGCTCACAGTTTTTTTCTTTTTAATGATGAGCCTACCTTCTTGGGAAACCCCATGGACCGGATCTTATGTTCACTCTTTTGGTATTGCCTATTCATTGATGCGATTGGTGGCTTTTGTTTTAGATGTAGGAAAAGAGTTTAAAGTACAAAAAAACCCACTCGATTTTCTTCTTTTTCAATTTTTCATGCCAACCTTCTTTAAAGGTCCCATCGAAAAATTCCAGGAATTCCGCAATTACTTTCAATTGCCCTACAGACCTACCTTCGACATAGCGATACCGGTTTTCCTAAGATTTAGCGGAGCTGCCATAAAAGGTTTTCTAGCCTTTCATTTCTTAAATATAGATTGGCAAACCTTCTTTAACACCCCCCAACTCTATTCCTATAATTCCCTTATTTGGGGATTCTATGCCCGTGCGATCAGTTTCTATTTTATCGTCTCCGCCGCTAACGACTTTTCGATTGGAGGATGTACGTTGTGTGGGGTTCCTCTTCATGAAAACTATGACTACCCTTACTTTCGCCGCAATCTCGCTGATTTCTGGAGAACCTGGCACATTACGGTTTTCCGCTTTTTACGGGACTACCTTTATATTCCACTCGGGGGAAACAGGCGTCATCACCTCCTCAATCTTTTTATAGTCTTTATGGCCATTGCACTCTGGCACGTGGTGAGCGTGGCGTTTGTGATTTGGGGAGCCTGGCATGCCCTCGGCATGTGCGTGCTCGTAGGCTGGCAAAAACTCTGGAAGCGAGTCGAATCAACAAATCAGCTAACACTTCTAAAATCCCTTCATTTAAAATCCAAATCCTACCCACGGTTCATGCAAGTGATCTCGACCCTCATTACCTTTCATTTTGTTGCCATCGGCTGGCTGCCTTTTTGGGGAGGGCATCCGCAAGGGATCAACATGTTTTTGAGATTGATCAGCGGCAATCACTGGAAACTGTTTGAGTGGGAGCCGTAGAGGATAGGAGACAGAAGGAAGAATTCAGAAGAAAAACACTGAAAACCACACTTCTTGTAGGGGTGACTCATGAGTCACCCGTTAGAATTCATAAGACTTAGAATTTAATTTTATGGATTGCTACGTCGCTACGCGCCTCGCAAGACCTCTGCACCGTCTTTTCGAGCGAAGCGAAGCAATCCAGGAATCAAAAAAAAGAATCCAAAAATCAGAAGTCAGAATCCAGGAGTCAGAACAAAACCTTAAATCCCATTTCGATAAGATCAGCCCTTAAACTCTCATTCTTCACTCATTTTTCTCCGAATTCTTCTTGGGCAGAAATAAAAATGAGGGACCCACATTAAAAGCCCAATCATCGGCAAACTTTGATCCATTAGGCATTGGCAGGCTATAAAGATACGTGTTCACATCGAAGCGAACTGCCAGCCAGGGAAGACTTGTGTAGAGCTTAAGTCCACCACCAATCATTCCTACAACCCGATTTTGTTGATTGATGCGCATCCCTCCAATCCCAATAGTTGTAAAAAGATCCGCTTCCTGAATGGCTTTACCTGCCCTTTGAAGAATGGGAAGTGTATAAGAAAAATATCCAAGCCCCAGATATTCGTTTTTGTTTTTGACAGACGATCCAAAGCTGCTGGCTGGATCAAATTGAATACGACTGTAATCAAGCTCCACTCCCAACGAAACGGCATCGCTCACACGCACCCCCACTCTACCGCCCGTTACAAACGAATTATCCAGACGATTGCCAAGATATTCGCCAACAAATGGCTCGATCTCCAGCCAGCGAGGGAGAGCCTTTCGGGTTTTAAAATCCAACCCTTCAGGGAGGGAAGAATGAGCGTTAGCAGAAATAGAGATCAGAAAAAAATTCAGACTGAAAAATAAAATCCGACATAAAATGAAGAAGTGGGAGTCAGAATAATGACGATTCTCTTTCATGAAATTGCCTCTTAATTGCTAATGGATGGATAAAACAGTTTGCCCAAATTTATTTTTTCGATATCATAAACACGTCATAACCTTCCGTTTTCTTGAAAGCATCCATTACAGATAAATTCGTATCTTTGAGGAAAAGTGGAATCCATCTCTAAACAGGTCATCGAGCGTGCCGAAATTCCAGCCATGTCCCCCGTCCTTCAGCGGGTGCTTGCGCTCACCAACGACCCAAATGCTTCCAGCGCAGATCTTGAAAAACTCATTCTTCAGGAACCGGGTCTCATCATTCACATCTTAAAACTCGTCAACTCAGCTTACTATGGTCTTCAGCGCAAAATCAGCTCGCTCACCCATGCCATTTCCATTTTAGGTTTTTCAACGATCAAAAGTCTGGCCTCAGGCCTCATCCTCTACAATCTTTTCAAGAACATTCCTGGCCTCGATAAAGCCTATATCTCCCAGGTTTGGGATCGATGCCTGAAGGCCTCGGCGGTGATGAAAATCCTTTCGGCTAAAGAATCACTGGCCTTGCGCGATGATCTGTTTTTGTCCGCCATGATTCACGATGTAGGTCATTTGATCTTAAAGCAATATTTTAAAGAGACCTATCGGGAGCTCATTGAGGAAACCCCTTTTCCCGATCCCCTGATAGAGCAGGAAAAACTCGAAACCGATCACACAGAAGTTGGTAGTGACCTACTTTCTCTCTGGCGCTTTCCGGAAAAAGTCACACAACTGATTCGATTCCATCATTTACCCGCCGACTATCCAAATGATGCGAAGGAAATTTACTATCTTGTGGTCTGTGATCATCTTTCGGAAAAAGGCGGTAAGTTGGGTGCATTCCTGATGCAGAACGAACCTCTCATTGATCCACAACTTCTGGAATGGGCGAAAATCATCGACTGGCCCTGGAGCCGTCTACAGGCAGCCCGCAGTGAGTTTCAGGGTTCCATTCAGGCGATTGCCGAGATTCTTCGCTTCTGATCTTTGCCCCTTTCACACAAACACTTCTTGCTGCAATTCTGGCTGAGTCGTCCCTCATCGAACTCTTCACAAGAAAGAACCGGCCGCAATTATTCCAACCGCAGCGCCTGACGTATCCACGCTTCCAAAATGATTTCCTGAGAAACCGGAGATGATTTCAGTGCCTGATCTGCCTGAAAAAGTCCGCGATAAATGCCTATGAGTTTTTTCCACGACAGTTGTCTAGCCTGATCGAGGTAGGTGTTGAGGATAAAGGAAGGAAGTTTGATCTGAGCGGAGATGGCCGAAGCGTTCAAGCCTTTACGCATCAAAATTTTGGCCTTGATGACCAAACGGTAGTGTCTTGTAAGAAGACCAAGGAGTCGAAGAGGGGCTTCTCCCTGCTTGATGAGTCGTTTCAGTAAAAGAAAAGCCGTCGATGGGGATCCTTCAGAAAGGGCACGGGTAAGTGCAAAGGCATCTTTTTCTGCGGTCTCTGAAAAAAGGCTCTCCAGATCTTCTCGGCTCACACGTTCGCGCTCGCCCAGGTAAGTGGCAAGCAAAATCATCTGATTTCGAAGCGTTTGAAGATCCGGCCCGATTAAATCGACAAACAGCTGGGCTAAAAATGAATCGATGGTTTTCTTTTCTTCTTTTGCAAACTGAATGACCCATCCTGGAAGCTCTCGGGGTTTAGGCCGGGATCCTTCCACACTTATTGCCAGATCTCCCAACTCTTTCAGGCCTTCCCGAAATCCATCTTTTTTGTCACAGATAAAAACAAGAGTGGAAGAAGCTGAACTCTCCTGAACGACTTCGTGAATTTTTTCCCAATCGGCTTTTTTTAATTTTGGGATATCGATGAGTCGGAAAAGACGATGAGAAAAGAAAAGTCCGACACTTCTGATCTCGGATAATAAGGTATCGAGCGAAAAATCCTTGCCTGAAAAAATGCAATCTTCCACTTCTCCGCGCTGGGCCTTTAAGCTCTTTTTAAGTGCTGAAGAAAGTCGATCTGCCCAATAGGGCTCTTCCAGACTCCATAAATAGATGGGATGTATTTCGCCCTGATTGAGTTTGTTTTCGAGGGAGGTTGGATCCATGAGAAAACAGAAATGTGGTAAACAATGAATGGTTTAAATTCTTACTTCACCACTAGATTTAAGAGTTTGCCGGGAACATAAATGGTTTTTACCACCTGTTTTCCCGCTAAACTCACGCTGATTTTTTCATCCTGAAGGGCCTGCTCGGCAATTTCTTTTTCTGAAAGGTTTAGAGGAAGCTCCAGACGTCCTCGCAGTTTTCCATTCACCTGCACGACAATCGTCTGAGCATCCTGCTCCAGGGCTGTTGGATCATAGCTCGGCCAGGACACCTGAAGAATGGAAGATTTACCTTCGAGCTGTTGCCATAATTCTTCGGCAAAATGAGGAGTGAGGGGTGAAAGAAGTAGAATCAGTTTTTGAGCGGCCTCTTTTAAAAAGTGTTTCTGATCTTCGTCGCCAGAGATCTCGCCTTTTTTCTGTCTTAAATCCTGAAACGCATTCACGAGCTCCATAATCGATGCAATAGCCGTGTTGAAATGAAAGGTTTCTAGATCCTCTCCAGTTTTTTTAATCGTCAGGTGGAGCTTGCGTTTAAATTCTTTAAGCTCCTGGGGCAATAGCGCTGGTAATAAAAAATTCCCGCGTAAAAGATCTGTGATCAAATTCCAGACACGATTTAAAAATCGAAAACTTCCTTCAACTCCCTGATCGTTCCAGTCGAGATCTTTTTCCGGAGGCGCTGCAAACAGTGAAAACAGCCGTGCCGTATCGGCTCCATACTGCTCGATGAGATAATCGGGATCGACGACGTTTCCCTTGTTCTTACTCATTTTTGCGCCGTCCTTAATCACCATTCCCTGGGTGAGCAGGCAGCGAAAAGGCTCACTGATGCGTACATAACCCAGATCTCTCAAGACCTTCGTAAAAAAACGCGAGTACAAAAGATGTAACACGGCATGTTCGACGCCACCAATATATTGATCTACCCCTTCCATCACCTCACCGCTCTGGGATTTTTGAGAAGAATCAGAAGAAATCGTTTTGGCTGAAGAGCGCATCCAATAATCCAGGGAGCGCGAATCAAAAGGTGCTTTTGTTTCATGAGGTGAGCAATAGCGCAGGAAATACCAGGAGCTTTCCATAAAGGTATCCATGGTATCGGTTTCGCGACGCGCAGACTGATGACAGCGGGGACAGGGAACTTCATAGAAGGAAGGATGTCGTGCCAGAGGCGATCCGCCTTCGCCGGTAATTTCAATATCGAGGGGTAAAAGAACAGGCAAATCCCTTTCAGGCACGGGCACCATGCCACAGGCTTTGCAGTAAATCATCGGGATGGGCGTTCCCCAATAGCGCTGTCTGGAAATCCCCCAGTCTCTTAACTTGTATTGAATTTTTTTAAGCCCCAGACCTTTTTCTTCGAGATGTTGAACAATCGCCTCCTTGGCCTCTTCGCTTGGCATCCCTGAAAAGGATCCACTTTCAATCATGGTTCCAGGATCCACATAGGCAGAGGTCAGCGACTGGCTCAAAAAACTGCCGATATTCATTCCTGGGGGAGCAATCACCGCCTTGATGGGAAGTTGATATTTTTTTGCAAAATCAAAATCGCGCTGATCATGCGCGGGAACGGCCATCACAGCGCCAGTGCCATATTCCATCAAAACGAAATTGGAAGCGTAAATCGGAATACGCTCGCCGGTAATCGGATGCAGGGCATAAATCCCCAAAGGAATTCCTTCTTTTTCATATTGATCGGACAAACGTTTTTCGCGCCCCAAACTCTGGACCTGCTTGCGAAAGACCTCGAGCTCTTTTTTTCGGACTGGATCTTTTAACACCCGATCAATCAGCGGATGCTCGGCCGCCAGTGAAATAAAGGTCACACCAAACAAGGTGTCCGGTCGGGTGGTAAAAACTTCAATTTTTTCCTGATGACCTTCTAGAGGAAAGTGAATCGAAGCTCCGGTACTTTTCCCAATCCACTCGCGCTGCATCGTTAAAACACGGGCAGGCCAACCTTTGAGCTTGTGGGTGTCTTGCAATAGCTCCTCAGCATAAGCAGTAATCTTAAAAAACCATTGTTCGAGGGGTTTTTGAAGGACCTTGGAATCACAACGCCAGCAGGCGCCCTGTTCGACCTGTTCATTGGCAAGGACGGTGTGGCAAACCTCACACCAGTTCACGAGAGATTTTTTCCGGTAGGCCAGCCCCTTTTCCCACATCTGTAAAAAAAACTTCTGCTCCCAGCGGTAATATTCGGGGCGACAGGTAGCAACCTCCCGATCCCAATCGTAGGAAAATCCCATTTTTTTAAGCTGCTGGGTCATGTCCTGGATGTTGGATTCTGTCCACTTTGCAGGATGGGTTTTGTTTTTGATCGCAGCATTTTCAGCGGGCATTCCGAAGGCATCCCATCCCATCGGATGCAAGACGTTGAATCCCAACATGCGCTTGTAACGGGCAACAACGTCTCCGATCGTATAATTGCGCACATGCCCCATGTGAATCCGGCCGGAAGGATACGGAAACATCTCTAAAAGATAATATTTGGGACGGGTGGGATCTTCGCTGACTTTAAAGGTGTGATGATCTTGCCAATAGGCTTGCCACTTGGGCTCGAGGGTTTTGGGATTGTAGAGTTCTTGCATTTTTTGGCGATAACATAAGGATTCGGTTTGAGTCCAGCAGATCACCAAATTCCTATAAAAAGGAATCAGATAGTACCTGCCCTCCTAACCCTGACGAACTTTGTAACGGCTCATTCTTTAAGGATTTAAGAAGCTAAAAATGATGGAGAAGAGATGTCCGGATTCTGAATCAGAAAAAACAGGATAAATATCTCAAGGGAGATTTTCAGGAAATTGGAGATGGGGGGAGTTAAATTTACTGAACTTCAAACTCGCTCAGAATTTCCGGGCTTGCCAGGGCATACTCTTTTAAGCGGGATAAATCCTTTTTAACTTCTTCTGTTCGACCAAGTTTTTTGAGTACCCGCATATGAAGGATCACCGCCTGATCCCATTGAGAGTAATTCATATCGTTTTCAACGACCTGATCCAAAATTCCACAAACTGCCGCATAATCTCCATCGATCATATGACGAAGAGCCAATTGATGCTTGAAGGAAGCGACGGCTTCGGTTGTGGCCTGATCAAGGTTGGAAACATCGACCTTACTCAACACTGGCCGGTCGAGATCGGGAATCAGGCGCAGATTGGGATTCCAATCGCTCATATGAAAATTGGAAAAACGGGCCGTAGGCATGGGTGCGGGGGCATAAGCGACATCGGGATTAGGAGAAACCCCAAGAGTTTGCTGAGCTACAGAATTTGAAGATGGGCTAGAGAGATATCCCTGATACACATACACTCCCACCAAGGTAAAAACAAATACAACGGCTGCAACACTGACGGGGTGAAGAATAAGACGGTTCAGCCATTCAGAAAAAAAACCGCTCTTTTTGTGAGGAATTTCAAGCTGGGATAGAACTTTCAAGGATAAAGCCGGAGGAACATCGATTTCGGGCAAGGATTCAAAGCGTTGATGAACCAGCTGATAATCTTGATAAAGGGAGTAACAGGAAGAACAGGTTTTTAAATGGGATTGATCGGCCGGTGGAAGGTCGGTTTTTTGACCAGTTTCGAAATCATATATTTCGAAAATACGGGTCTGAATGGGATCACATAGAATGGAGTTTGATTCTTGCATAGGCCTATTCCGCGGCAACGCGTTCATTCGGATTTAGATCTTCATATCCGGTCTTTTCCAAATACTTTCGTAAACTTTCGGTCGCATAGCGCATCCGGCTTTTTACGGTATTCACTGAAACGCCGGTCAACTCTGCTATTTCTTCAAATTTAAGCCCGGCTTTTTCGCGCATGAGAAAAACTTCACGCTGATCCTCATTAATTTGAGCCAGGGCCTCTTCGACGATTTTTCCAACCTGTTGATCGGAGCTTTTTGAATCGGGAGCAGGTTTTTCAGCGGCAATCACATCATGGAGGGTTCGGGCATCCTCATAGAGAGGCTCATCCATCGACACATTGTGCCTTAAGCGTTTTTTGCGATGAACATCGATACAGAGATTGCGTACGATGGTGTAGAGCCAGGTGCTGAACTTTGCAGTCGGTTGATAGGTCGCCGCTGCCCGATGAAGTTTCATAAAGACGTCCTGAAAAACTTCTTCGCTTTCATCCCGGCTGCCAGTGTAGCGATAAATATAGTTAAAAACCCCCCGCTGATGCTTCTGAAACAAAATCCGAAACGCCTGCACATCTCCCCTTTGATAAGCGGTCATCAACTCTTCATCGGTCATGGAAGGATTTTGCATGCAATATTCCAATTAGGATCAGCCTGAGCCGAAGGACTCTTTAATTTAAGGAATATATCGTTTTATGAATATTTATCCGTCCGAAAGTAAAAAAGTAGAGTCTAATCGGACGTTTTGCCTTCATCTGAAACTTTGATTTTCGTTCAACAGATTTAATCCTGACTCAAGGCCTTTTTCAGCTCGGCAACTCGTGAAACCACTTTTTGAACTCCCGACTTTCCGTGATTTTCAAGCAATGATACCAGGGCAGAGCCAACGACAACCCCATCACCTGCATGAGACAAGCCACGCGCCTGCTCAGGCGTTTGAATTCCAAACCCAACACAGACCGGAAGTTTTAAGCGTTTTCTGATTTTCTGAACATGAGATGAGATGGATTTTGGATCCGCAATTTTTCCACCCGTCACACCGGTCATGGAAACATAATAGACAAAACCCGAGGCATGAAGACGGATCTCCTGAATACGGCTGTCATCGGAGGTGGGTGCCAGAAGATAAATGAGGTTGAGACCATATTTTTTGGCAAAACCATCCAGTTCCTGGGATTCTTCCGGAGGAAGATCCACCACAATCAATCCATCAACTCCAGCCTTTGCAGCCTGCTTACAGAATTTCTCACAACCCCACTGAAGAATGGGATTGTAGTAACCCATCAAAATAAGAGGAATCTGGGATTTCTTGCGAATTTTTTCAACGAGCGAAAAAATCAGTGGCAAAGTCGTTTTTTTCTGAAGGGCTCTTTCGGAGGCCCGTTGCAACACAGGGCCATCCGCCATGGGATCGGAAAAAGGAATTCCCAACTCGATCAGGTCAGCCCCAGCCTTGGCCATCTCAAGCACCAGCTTTTCGGTCGTAGCCAAATTAGGATCTCCGGCGGTCACAAAAGTCACCAGGGCCTTTTGATTCTTCTGCTTTAAATTTTCAAATGTCGATTCAATCCGGCTCATTAAAATCCTCTTCTTTTTAAAGCTCTACCCCTTTGACTTTGGCGATCGTCCCCATGTCTTTGTCTCCACGTCCGGAAAGATTGATGACGACAATAAAATCTTTGGGAAGTTTTTTAGAAATCTTTTTGAGATAGGCAACCGCATGGGCCGATTCGAGGGCGGGAATGATCCCTTCGGTCTGAGAAAGCAGATCAAAACCTTCGATGACTTCTGCGTCAGTCACGGCGTGGTATTCGGCTCTTTGGGTTTCGAAAAGATAGCTATGTTCGGGTCCGATGCCAGGATAATCCAGCCCCGCAGATATCGAATGGGTCTCAATCACCTGGCCCTGGGCATTCTGTAACAAATACGATTTTGCACCATGTAAAACCCCTACCCGTCCCCCTAAAAGAGTTGCTGCGTGTTTGCCAGATCGAATTCCGGAGCCCCCTGCCTCAACTCCGATCAGCTGGACTTTTGAATCGGAAATAAAAGGATAAAAAAGACCCATCGCATTCGACCCACCGCCCACACAGGCAATCAGCGCATTGGGCAATCGGCCTTCTGATTTTAAAATCTGTTTTTTGACTTCAAGACCGATGATCGACTGAAAATCGCGGACCATCATGGGATAGGGATGAGGACCGGTGACGGATCCAATGCAGTAATAAGTTGTACGGATGTTGGTAATCCAGTCTCGCAGGGCTTCATTGAGGGCGTCTTTTAAGGTTTTGGATCCGCTCGTGACGGATATCACCTGAGCGCCTAACAATTTCATTCGAAAAACATTGAGGGATTGGCGATGGACATCTTCTTCGCCCATGAACACATCGCAGGTAAGCCCTTTGAGAGCACAGAGTGTAGCCGTAGCGACTCCATGTTGACCCGCTCCCGTTTCAGCAATGATGCGTTTCTTGCCCATGCGCTCAGCCAGGAGGATTTGACCCAAGGTGTTATTCACCTTGTGAGCACCGGTATGACAAAGATCTTCGCGTTTAAGATAGATCTTTATTTTTCCCAATTTTTCGGAAAGGCGTTTGGCAAAATAAAGTGGCGTGGGACGACCAATGTAGGATGCGGCAAGCTCACTGAATTCTTTTTTAAAGGAAGGATCCTTGCGAATTTTTTGATAGGCCTGCTCCAGCTCAATTAGAGCAGGCATCAGGGTTTCAGCGACATAGCGGCCCCCAAAAATCCCAAAGTGGCCCCTGATATCTGGTAATGCAGAAGGTTTCATAGTTTGATTTTTCTGATTCCAATTAAGAATGTTCTTGTCTGTGTGGGAATCAATCCTCTTTCAGATCTTTAAAAACCCCAAATTGTCGATGGAGAAAAGCGTCTAGATCTCATTCACCACCAAACCGGTAAGAAGCTTTGGGTAAAAAAACGTCGACTTGTGGGGCATGCGCTCACCGATGTTCGAAATCGCTTCAACCTGAGTGATTTTGGTGGGATTCATCAAGAAGGCCGCCTGGGCATTTCCTTCAAAGACATTTTTCAGGGCTTCCTTGGCTTCCTTGACATAGTGGATCTTGATCGAATCATGCTCTTCGCCGATCTCCACGCCAAAGACATGAGGAATGAGATACTGATGAAGAATCGTCACATCGAGCTCGCGTACCGCAGGCTGAAGTTTTGAAAGCTCAGGAATTTTGGAAAGTTTTGCCGTATCGGTTGAAAGCAATAAAAGCGAGCCGTTTTTTAAAGCCACCAAAAAGGCATAATGTGTATTTGAGAGCTGAGCCAATTTCTCCTGCGCCTGCATGGACTGCTCTTTCGAAAACTCACTCACTTCAAAAAACTTCTGGGCACGCTCCAGAATTTCATCCCGTAAGAGCGAAATAGCCACATTAAGCACACGATGGGTCGGCAAAATGATCAGCCCTTCATCTTCCATTCCACAACAATACATCATCACAGAGTTGAAGGCTTCTTCTCCTGTAACGGAAGCCGCCTCCGAGCGTCTGAAATCGCGATAAGCGAGAGCCGTCTCATAGCGATGATGCCCATCGGCAATCAGAATGGTTTTGGATTCCATGAGATGATCGACTTCAGCCTGGATTTGGGAGTCCGAAACACCCCAGAGCTGATGGCGATTGCCGTCGTCGGTTACAATATCGATGAGTGGTTTTTTGGTTGGACTTGATTCAAGGAGTGTCTGCACTTTTTTGGCAGGGTCAGAATAAATCCCGAAGATACAGGAAAGATTTGCCTGGGTTGCCTTGATCAGATGGAGACGATCGGCCTTGGGACCCGCAAAAGTATATTCGTGCGGACGAATTTTTCCACTTTCGAAATTCTCCAGCCTTCGAAGGGCGATAAATCCTTTGCGAGTGAGAGAAGTTCCGTCGTCGAGTTTATAAGTTTGATGGTAAACGTAGATTTGTGGAGTGGTATCTTTCTGAAACACACCGCCTGCTTTCCAATCTTTCAAATATTGCTGGGCGGCTTCGTATTTGGTGATGCCACGGGAAGATCCATCTTCTTCTTTGGTCAGAATGAGACGAATCACATTGTAAGGATTTCGGTCATACAAAACCTGCCGATACTGATCGTCGATCACGTCATAGGGCGGGGCCATGATATCGGCAAGATTTTCAATTTTTTGGGCCTCATAACGTAGTCCCTGAAAGGGGGAGATGGTACGTGTCATAAACTTTGCAATTCTCCTTTTTTAATTAAGCCTTCGCGAATCATCTGCGGAGGAAATTGAGTCACATCGATAATTGTAGAAGTTGTTAAAGAGGAAAGAAACCCTGCATCGACAATTCCATCGACACGAAGTCCGTAACTCAACAACTCGTTTGCCGATTGAGCCGCTGGTTTTCCGGACGGATTAGCACTCGTCGTGGTGAGCGGCAAGCCCAAACCTTCAACAAGTTTCTGGGCGATGGGATTGCTGGAAACACGCAGGGCGATATTTCCGGATCCTCCCAGAAGCTCTGGAGGGAATACCTGAACTGCTTTAAAGATAAGAGTCAGTGGTCCCGGCCAAAATCGATTCATCCACTCCTTCACCTGAGGAGAAATCCTATCGACCCCTTCGATGTATTTTGAAAGTTCCTCCCTGCTTTGGAGCAAAACAGGAATGGCCATGCTCTCAGGACGCCCTTTGATCTCGTAAAGCCGGTGAACCGCAAGAGCATCAAGTGCATTGCACCCCAGCCCATAAACCGTCTCGGTAGGATATGCAATCACTCCACCCTGTTTTAAAATCTGAATCGCCTGGAAAATATCCACGCGGGGAGCATCTATGAAGCTCATTTTATTTTTACTCTCTTTTAAAAAATTCAGATTTGCTTCTTAAGCTCACGAATGATCTGCTCATAATTTTTTTCCTGAAAAATTCCGCTCCCGACGACAAAGACATCGACCCCTGCCTGAGAAATTTCATGGATGTTGTTTTTTTTGATCCCTCCATCCATCTCAATCAAAAAAGAAAGACCGCGATCCTTTCGGATTTTGGCTAGACGCTGGGCCTTAGGAAGGGCACTGGGAATAAAACTCTGCCCGCCAAACCCTGGGTTCACACTCATCAGCAAGACCATATCGACTTCTTCCAGGACATATTCGATGGAATCCAGAGAGGTGTGAGGATTGAGAGCCACAGCAGGTTTGGCGCCCAATTTTCTAATTTGCGTAAGCGTTCGGTGCAGATGTCGACAGGCCTCTACATGAACCGTGAGGTAATCCGCTCCTGCTTTAACAAATTCTTCCGAATACAAATCCGGATTTTCGATCATGAGATGGACATCCAAAACCGTTTTAGCATGAGGACGAATTTTCTCGACGACGAGTGGACCGATCGTCAGGTTAGGAACAAAATGTCCATCCATTACATCTATGTGAATCCAGTCTGAACCGGCAGATTCGACGGCGCGAACTTCTTCTCCGAGCTTTGCAAAATCTGCAGACAAAATCGAAGCCGCAACTTTTTTCATGAAGTCATCCTTGTTTTAAAAACCGAATTTTCGTTTATTCGAATTTTTTTCCCACCACGACCCCATCCCTTGAACCACGGGCATATTCAGACGCCTGCATTCTTTTTTTCGATTCAGGCTGAACTTCTTTTAAAATCAGATCTCCTTCTTTGCAGGCAACCTGAATGCCTTCATCATGGATGGCAACGATTTCCCCAGGGGATGATCGAGAAGATTTTGAGGAGGATAAATTCACCTGAAATACCTTCAGACGCTGCCCATTTAAAAAGGTATAGGCCACCGGCCAGGGATTCATCGCTCGGACTTTTAGAGAAACCTTTGCTGCGGGCTGATTCCAATCAATCTGCGCCTGCTCTTTTCGAATGAGCGGAGCCAGCGTTACATCGTCGGAGTTTTGTTCCATCAAATGAATGGCTCCACTTTCAATTTCCGAAAGCGCCTCGTTGAGAAGAGGACTCGCGAGATGTGCCAATCTCTCTTCGAGCTCGCCTGCTGTTTCATCATCACCAATCAAAACCCGCTCCTGACACAGGACAGGTCCGGCATCAAGCTCTTCTACAACCTTCATAATCGTAACACCTGTTTCCGAATCGCCATTAGAAATCGCAGAAGCCACACAGGAGGAACCTCGGTATTTGGGAAGAAGTGAAAAGTGAACATTCCAGCATCCCAAAGGAGCGAGCTGAAGAAGATCAGAAGGAAGAATGCGCCCATAGGCAGCCACCACACTCACGTCGGGTTTTAGATTTCGAAGCTCATCATGTAAGGAAGGATCTTTTAGGCGTGTAGGTTGGAAAATTTTTAAAGAATGAATTTCTGAAAATGCTTTAACGGGGGGAGGAGTTAAAATCTGACCACGCCCAGCAGGTTTATCGGGCTGGGTAAGAACGCCGCAAATCGAGTGCCCCGCATGAATGAGTCCCTGTAAAATCGTAACTGAAACGGCCGGTGAGCCCATGAAAAGAATTCGCATAATTTGGAATAAGTGATTTAAAAAACAGGATTCAAAAGTAAACAATATCTCTCTGAAGACAGACTTTTTAATCATCAGATCATCTGCAATTATCTCACGGCCGGCTGACCTTCGGAGCGATGGATCTTCTTTTTGTAAAGACCCTGCTTGAGTCGACTGAGCTTATCGAAGATCAAAATCCCCTCCAAATGATCGATCTCGTGCTGGATACACACGGCCATCAGGTCTTCAACCTTCATTTTCTCTTCTTTACCTAATCGGTCCTGAAACTGGACTTCAATGATTTTTGAGCGCTTTACAGGCACTAACAAATCCGGACAGGAAAGACACCCCTCTTCCCAAACGATCTCCCCTTCTTTTGAGAGAATGACGGGATTGACCAGGACTTTGGGATCCCTTTTGATCACCTCTCCCTCCTGAATACCGATATCCATGACCAAAAAACGCTGAAAAATCCCAACCTGAATTGCTGCCAGACCAATCCCAGGGGCGGCATACATGATTTGAAACATTTGATCGATTTGATCCTGAAGCTCATCCCCAAAATCGATGACGGGAGAACATTTCTGACGCAGGCGCTTATCTGGAAATTTTAGTATTTCAAGCTTCATAATATTGTGGCTCACCCATAAAAAATCTGTTTGAATAAATTAAGTAGTATTGGAAATCCCAAAATAATGAGGATTAGCCAACCCATTATTTGATAATAATGGAAAAGTTAAAAACATTTCAATCATAGCAAGGCGCGGAGATAACCATGTCGAAACATCTTTTTATCAAACTCTCTTTTCTGATCTTTCTAACCCTTCTTATCCATCAAACCTCCCAAGCTCATGTTGGCAGCACTTGCTCAACCCATGCCGAGTGTAACGCAAATCCCTCCAATATTTGTGTCCAGGAAATCTGCCAAAAAGCCCTGACGTTACCTGGCGAACCCAGCGCGCCGTGGCTTTGGGCTTGTTTCAAACCCGACCCAAATCAATAGAATAATACACAATGCGCCTGCAATGCCTGTGGGAAAGGAGTATGCGAACC
>JBPOIC010000004.1:0-42824 GCA_052034865.1 Myxococcota bacterium
TTCTTCAAAATGTTCTGGAGAATTGCCAGGAATCAGCTCCAGATAGACATCTCCTAACACTCCCCGGGTTTTCACCTGAGCCATCACATCTTTTGGAATCTGGACATCTTTTCGAAGGCTTAAACGAAGTCGTGCACGATGATCTTTTGTGAGCTCTATCTGGTCGACGATTCCTACGCGGATCCCCGCAAGTAATACGGGGGTTTTGTAATCTATGTTATCAGCGCTTTCGAGCTCCAGATAAAGCGAGTAGGTTCCGCCCGGAGAAAATCGCAAATCGGAAACGCGAATCGTGAGATAGGCAATCCCCAGGAGTACAATGAGGGCGAAGAGACCGACCTTTGCTTGTGTGGTGAGTTTGGAATCCATAGTTTATCATCCTTTACCTTTTTGAGCTTAAGTAAAGATCAAAGGAATTAATAAAGATTCGCTAACAATGGGCCTTTTTGCTTTGTATTTTAGAGAGAACGTCCTTCTAAAAACTGTCGAACGAAAGGATGCGTGCTTTTTTGAAACTCCTCAGGATTTCCTTCTTCAATCATTTCACCCTGGTGCAAAAGTGCAATTTTATCGCCGATTTCAAAGGCGGATTTCAAATCGTGGCTGATCACCACCGAAGTGATTTGCAATTTGTTTTTCATCTCGAGAATGAGCCTGTCGACTGAATCGGTCATGATGGGATCGAGTCCGGTGGTGGGCTCATCATACAGAATAATCTGGGGTGAGAGGGCAATAGCCCGAGCGAGCCCAACGCGTTTGCGCATTCCCCCGGAAAGCTGGGCCGGGAGTTTGTGCTCTACATTCTTTAATCCGACGAGCGCAAGCTTCTCCTCGACGATTTCACGGATTTTTTTTCTGGAGTGGGAAGTGTGCTCTTTTAAGGGGAAGGCGATATTTTCGAATACCGTCATCGAATCAAAAAGGGCGGCATCCTGAAACAGCATGCCGAAATTTTTTCTAAATTCATTCAGATCCCATTCATCCATCTGGCTGATATTTTTGTCCTGAACCCAGATGTTTCCTGCGTCTGCGCGCATCAGCCCGATTAAATGTTTTAGAAGAACGCTTTTGCCCTCTCCCGATTTTCCCATGATGACGGTAATTTTTCTGGCAGGAATCTCGAGGTTGATTCCATTTAAAACCCTTTGAGATCCAAAGGCTTTGTGAAGTTTCTCGATGCGAATGATGGGTTTTGTATTTGTCATGGAGAAAGAAAATGAGTCGACAGCCTGCAAAATGAAATTGAGAAATGTGGCCAGTCTTTCATTCAGTTCTAATTAAAACTTTGGAAAAAATTCCAGCACCCAGGTAGTTAAAAAGAAATCCAGAATGAGGATGGTGACCGATGAAATAACGACTGCCTGGGTCGTCGCCCGCCCTACCCCTTCCGCTCCTCCCTGGGCTGACAAACCCCTCCAGGTTGAAAGCAGGGAAAGAAAACATCCAAAAAAGAAGGCTTTTATAAGCCCTTGAAGGATATCGGAAGGATCCAGGTAGTAATCCATGAGATTTAAAAAGGGACCTTCCGGAATTCGCAAAAGATAAACACCAACCAGATATGAACCCAGGATTCCGACTCCATCAAAAAGCCCAGTCAGCAGAGGAAGCATCCAGACACTGGCAATGAGCCTTGGAACCACAAGGTAATGGATGGGATTGACAGCCATCGTTTTTAAAGCATCTACCTGTTCGGTAACCTGCATGGTTCCAAGTTCTGCCGCCATTGCAGAACCTGCACGTGCGATGACCATCAAGGCGGTGAAGACGGGAGCAAGCTCGCGAGACAAGGCGATAGCGACTGTGGAACCGACAAGAGATTCAGCGTTGAAGAGTTTGAAGGAATGACCGATCTGAAGGGCAAAAACGGCACCAGAGAAGGCACCCACCAGCAACACGATCCAGAGCGAGTGAACCCCGATAATTTCCATCTGTTTCAAATAAAGATCAAAACGGTAAGGTCTTCGGATCATCCAGCGTAAGGTGGTGTAGAAGAAAAAAAGAAAATCCCCAATACCCTGGATGAGGATCGACAGTGGCGTCATCAGGCGATCAAAAAACCGGTTCGTGAAAAAAATAAGTGTCTTCATGATTTATATTTTTTCTCCGCTACTCAGTACGAGTCGAGGCACCCGTGATGAAATGGAGCAAAAGATTTCATAAGAAATCGTTCCGATCCAGTCAGCGATTTCTTCGGCCCGGATACACTGGCTTTCCTGTTTTCCCAGTAAAACGACCTCTTCACCCAATTGAATATTTGGAAGATCGGTTACATCAATTAGAGTGAGATCCATACAAACCCGTCCGACAACTGGAACCCGTTTTTCTCGAATAAGCACCTCTCCCCGGTTTGAAAGTTTTCTCGAATAGCCATCTGCGTAACCAACCGGAAGGACGGCGATTTGACTGGTTCGTTTGGTTTTAAAAGTTCCACTGTAGGAAAGCGGAGAATCTTTTGGAAATTCCTTGAGGGAAATGATGGAGGTTTTCCAGGTAAGAACCGGCTGAAGATTGATTTCATTGATATAACGGGGGTGGGGATAGGAACCGTAAAGAGCAATTCCGGGTCTGACCCAATCGCAGTGATGGAGTTGTCCATCCAGTAACGCAGCAGAATTGGCGATGTGGTAAACCGGCAGAGAAAGCCCTGATTGAAGGACAGCGTGTTTTAGCAAGTCAAAACGATGGATCTGTTCTCGTGTGAAAGAAGGATCAGCCTCATCGGCTTTTGCAAAATGAGAGAGAATGCCTTTGAGTTTCAGATTGGGATAACCTTCGATAAGCTTTAGAAAATAAGGGAGTTGCTGTGGAAAAATACCCAGACGCCCCATTCCCGTATCGACTTTCAAATGAAAATCCAGAACGGATTTTGAATTAGAGCCTTTTCGGGCCAGATGATGAATTTCATCCTCATTAAAAAGAACAGGCGTTATTTGATATTCCAGAAGATCATCTCGTGCAGCTCCCAGACTACCCCCCAGACACAAGATGGGAACCTGAATTCCTGCTTTACGAAGCTCGATTCCTTCTTCGATGGAAGAAACACCGAGAACCGTACTTCCCTCCTGAACAAGGGTGCGGGCTACGGCAGGCGCTCCATGACCATAGGCATTAGCTTTTACTATGGACATGACTTCACCCACACCGGCCCGTAATTTGAGCTCGCGATAATTATGTCGAAGGGAAGCCAGATCGATTTCGCAGATTGTCGGACGAAAAAGAGGCATGGAGTGTTTGGTAAAATTCACTTTTCGATTTACGCTTCTGGTTCCTATCAACTAGGATAAAATCATGTCAAAGTTTAAAATTACCTTCATCGGTCATGCCACCTGCCTCATCGAAATTGATGGAAAATTTTTTCTTACTGATCCCAATTTTTCCAAAAAAGTTCTTTTCGTAAAGCGTGCTCAAGAACCTGGAATTAGACCTCAGGACCTTCCTCCGCTGACAGCCCTCTTAGTCACCCACGCCCATTATGATCATCTAGATCTGTTCAGCTACAAATACTTTTCGTCTGATATCCCCATCATTCTTCCAGAAGGATTGGGGGCCTTCGTTTCAAAATTTTTAAAAAATCCGATTATAGAAATTCCCGCCTGGGGCGAGCATGAGCTGGAGGGAGTGCAGATTCATGCAGTACCTGTAAAACATCAGGGGTTTCGTTTGTGTGGACTCACCTGGCGGGCAACGACGGGTTACATTATTGGATCAAAAACCCATAAGATCTTTTTTCCTGGAGACACAGCCTACGGAGATCATTTCAAACAGATTTCAAATCTGCATAATATCGATACGGCCCTGCTTCCTATTGGAGCTTATGAACCTCAATGGATCATGAAATCCAGACACATGAACCCACCTGAGGCATTGAAGGCATTTGCTGATTTACAGGCAAAGACACTCATCCCCTATCACTTTGGGGCTTTTAAGATTTCTCAGGAGCCGCTTGAGGCCCCTTCCGAATGGATGAAAAAATTGCTTGAAGAAAAACCCAACGAGGCGGTTCGAATGCTTGATCCGGGCGAGTCTTATGAAAAAAAGTTTGTTTTTGATGCGTCCTGATACGATGTTTTATCGATGAGGATGAAATGGCATTCTTTCACAACCGATGATTTTAAAATCACCCGATTTGAATTCAACACTCACCTTACTGAGTCTCCAGAATCTCTTTAAAGTTTTTTAAATTTCCCTTCACATCCCACTTGGTGACCCCAGTCATTTTAGAGACAATTTCTTTCCATCTCGAATGGGGTTCCACCTCCATCTCGACACGCACACGGCATCCATCCGGTTCATGCTCGAAGGTTACTTCGCCTGCATTGAAATTACTTCCCGAGGTTGAACGCCACGAAACCCGCTGATTGGGCTCCATTGCAGTGATGTCAGCATCCCATTCTTCCTGAACCCCTGCAATATTGGCTCGCCAGTGAAGGCGTCTATCTCCAATCCTCTGTACTTCTTCGATGTTATCCATGAACTCTGGAAACCGCTCAAAGGAAGTCCAAAGCTGATAGGCCTTCTCGATGGGCGCATTAACGTGAATTTCTTTTTGGATTTTTTCCATAACCAACCCCCTTCATTGTCAGCAAAATTCCTCATTCCCAATATGGTCCCTGCAATCCTGCAGGGTCAAGGTTGGTAGGTAATTTCCTGTAAAGTTTTGATTGGGGTGGATCTGTAATGGAGGGAGAATGCTAAACAGCGCCCAGGCGAGGATGGCGGACATCTTTACCATGGATCATGAAAACAACCATTTCTGCAACATTGGTGGCATGATCTGCCAGGCGCTCAAGGTATTTGGCAACATATGTAATGCGGACAGCACGGGAAATATTTTGAGTATCTTCCTTCATGAGTAAAATGAGTTCATCGAAAATTTTCTGAGTGAGATCATCAACATTGTCATCCTGAGAAATAACGGATTTTGCCAGCCCTTCATTTCGGGTGACAAAGGCATCCAGGGAATCTTTCATCATCTTTTGAGACATTTGAGCAAGGATCGGCAAGTGAACATAGGGTTTCAAGGCAGGTTCATTGGCAAGCTCCAGAGCTCGTTCGGCAATGTTGACACCCAAATCTCCCATTCGTTCAATATCGGTCACGACTTTCAGACTCATCACAATAAACCTCAGATCAGAGGCGGTAGGTTGTCTGAGTGCAAGAAGGTTAAAGCAATGCTCATCGATTTCCTTTTCCAGCCGGTTGACGGCCTGATCCTGTAAAATCAGTTCATTGGCCAGTTGGGTGTCTGCCTGAATGAGAGATTGCACTGCCTTCGATACGATCTCTTCAGCACGTCCTCCCATAAGAAGCAGTTTTTCACGGAGGGTTTTCAGCTCTTGTTCATAATTTTTTGAGGTGTGTTCCATGAAGGCTTCCTTATCAGTGGGACTTGATTATATCGAAAGTCAGTAGCGTGTTTACTCTTGAAGATCTTATCCAAATCTTCCGGTGATGTAATCTTCTGTTAAACTGGAAGAAGGGTTTCTGAAAATCTTTTTGGTATCATCGAACTCTATGAGTTTTCCATTCAATAAGAATGCGGTTTTATCTGATACTCGCGCAGCCTGTTGCATATTGTGAGTGACCACAACGATGGTATATTCCTTTTTCAACTCCTCCATGAGCTGCTCTACACGGGCAGTGGATATAGGATCAAGGGCTGAGCAGGGCTCATCCATGAGAAGGATCTCCGGGCTGACAGCCAGGGCACGGGCGATACAAAGTCTTTGCTGTTGTCCTCCGGAAAGAAAGGTTCCTGGACGGTAAAGATTATCTTTTACCTCATCCCAAAGAGCAGCCATCCGCAGACATTTCTCGACGGTTTCAAGGGATTTTTTTTTGTTCAGCCCCCCTCCGAGTTTAAGTCCTGCAATCACATTATCGAAAATGGAAAGGGTTGGAAAAGGATTGGGACGCTGAAAAACCATACCGATTCGACGACGGATGAGAACAGGATCAACATTAGGATGATAGATGTTGATCCCATCAACCCAGATCTCCCCTTCTGTTCGCGCATTGGGTCCGACTTCGTGCATGCGATTCATACAGCGCACGAGGGTTGATTTTCCACAACCCGATGGGCCGATGATGGCAGTCACCTGAAGAGGATCTATTTTCAGATTTAAGCCATGAAGGACCTGCTTGGATCCGAAAAAGGCATTCAGATTTTTAACTTCGATTCCATCAGACATAAAGTTCCTTGAATCTCAGGTTAGCTTCTCACTCATCGTATAATTTATATTATTTTCTGGAAGTGAGCAGTCGTGCTCCCAAATTGATCAAAAGACTCATTCCCACCAAAACCAAAGATCCAGCCCATGCCTGGGCATGCCATTCTTCATAAGGTCCTGTAGCGTAAGTATAAATTTGAAGAGTGAGCGCTGCCATCGGCTGGAAAATATCAGTTTGCCAGAATTGGTTTCCAAAGGCTGTAAAAATGAGGGGCGCTGTTTCACCAGCAATTCGAGCCATTGAAAGAATTACAGCAGTTAAAATGCCTCCCTTGGCTGTACTCAAGACAATCTTGATGAGCACCTTCCAGTAGGGAATTCCCAGGGCCAAGGCCCCTTCCCGCAAACTATGTGGAACTAAACGTACGACTTCTTCGGTCGTCCGCACGATCATCGGAATCATCAGAAGGCTTAAGGCAAAACCTCCTGAAATACCGGAAAAATGTCCCATGGGGATGACCAGCAAAGCATAGGCAAAAAGCCCCATCACAACTGAAGGAAATCCATTCAACACATCCGTCAGGTAACGGACCAGCGACCCATAATGATGATTGCCGTACTCAGCCAGATAAAGACCGGTGGCTATGCCAAACGGAATTCCGATTATTGAGGCTAAAGAAATTAAGGTGAGGGTTCCCAGAATGGCATTGGCCATACCTCCTCCAGTTTCGCCGGGAGGGACTGGAAGTTGGGTAAAGAAATTCCAGTTAATGGAAGCTGATCCTTTATAAATGACATACCCCAAAACTAGGCTGAGTACTGTTACGCCAGCCAGTGATGAAACAACACAGAAGGTGGCCACAAAACGGTTAGTCCATTTACGTCGATAGTAATGAAATCCTTTCAACGGGCACCTCGCATTTCTCTTCGAACCAAAAGTCTTGCGAAGCCATTGATAATCAAGGTCACGATCACCAGCAAAAGTCCGACCTCGGCAAGAGCAGAAAGGTAAAGTGGTGTTGTTGCTTCGGCAAACTCACTTGCAATAACTGAAGAGAGGCTGTGGCTGGGTGCCAGTATTGATATGGAAATTTCGGGTCGATTTCCAATCAGCATGGTCACGGCCATGGTTTCACCAATCGCGCGACCAAGACCCAGAATGATTGCTCCAAGAATCCCTGATTTGGACATTCGCAGCACAACCAAACGAATGCTCTCCCACCGCGTTCCGCCCAACGCAAACACGGCTTCACGCATTTCCTGAGGAACGGAAAGAAAGATTTCTTTCGAGATCGAGGTGATCGTTGGAAGGATCATGATGGTAAGAATCAGGCTTCCTGATAAAAGACTGGGCCCAAAAAAAGGCCCTTTAAATAAAGAAACCGAATTGAGAGGCAAAAACAGGTGAGGAACAACCGTTTCCCTTAAAAAGGGAATCAGAACGAAAATCCCCCATAGCCCATAAATGACACTGGGAATGGCTGCCAAAAGCTCAATCACAAATGAGATGATTTTTCGAAACCAGGCAGGTGCCCATTCAGAAAGAAATAATGCGGTCCCCAAAGAGAGAGGTACGGCCATGAAAAGAGCCAGGAAAGAAGTCATGAGGGTGCCATAAATAAAAGGCAAAGCACCAAACTCTTGCGAATAAGGATCCCAAACTTTGCCAGTAATAAAGTGGAACCCAAATTGATGGAGGGTGAGCGAGGAAGAGCGAACGAGTTGAACCAGAATTGCGCCAATGATTAAAAGAATGACGAAAGATATGGCCGCCAAAAATCCTTTAAAAACGGCATCAGGATTCCACTTCCGTCTTCGATATTTCAGAAGGGCTTGAGCATTGATTTTGATTTTTTGAGCTGGGTCAGTCGTCATTGTGGGCAGGCTCATAGCCCACTTTAAATTGGGGGGCAAGATTTTCTGTTGGGTTTAAAACCAGGCCTGCATTTGAACGCGCACACGGTGTTCGTTGCGTGATTCCTTGGATTGCTCAAAGGTTAAATAAGAATAATCCGATTGAAACTTTAAGTCATGGCCGATCAAGTAATAGTTAATTCCTCCATTCCACTCATTTTTATGATTACCCTTTTCACCTAAAAAAACCTGTGAGAGACGTGCAGCGACTTCAAAACGCCTGGCAAAAAACAGATACCCCGCCTGAACATAATACCCATGGTCATTAAAAGAGGGCATGTTCTCCGGAGGATGGGTATTTCGAAGATAATAATCTCCTTGCATAGAAAAATCCTTGTACCGAAAACCCAATTCTCCGCCAAAGCTCATTACGCGACGGTCTGAAAAATCTTCACGGTGATGATTTCCAGCGATTCCTGCCATGAGGGCCCAATTGCCACTCGGAGCCAAATCGGTTTCTGAAAAATAGTCATATTGGCCCAAGACATTCCAAACAAGGCGTCCTGTGGTTGAAAAACGGGAATTTAAATGCGGACGGTTGGCACCCGAACCATTCGTAAGTGAAAAATAGTAGGATAGGCGTTTTTTTAAAAAATCTCCTTGAAGCAAAACCCCAATGTCTTCATGCACACTTCGAGATCTATCGTGAAACTCGGCAAGAGAAAGGGCATTGTCACATTCAATCCCCTCCCCTGAAATTCTTTCGCCTGAACTCAGCTGGCAGATGGTTTTTACCTTTCTATCGACATTAAAAATCTGAAATTCTTCGGAAGCGATGGAACGATTCACTAATTTCAAGCGACCCGAAGACACACTTTGTTGATGGTTATAAGGAACATCAAATTGCCCTACTCTTACCTTCAATGCATCCCAGACATGATATTCCAGATAGACATCCCCTAACACATCTTCCCAATCCCTTGCTGCCGGCGATAGCTGAACCGAATAGCTAAGATCAGGAGTAAAAATGGTTCCTGCCCAGGTCAAATTCAAACGTCGAATTCTGAAGGAAGTACGATTGGATTCACTGCGACGCGAGCGTGTTTGAAATTCAAATTGTGGTTGAATTTGTATGCGAAAGCGCATCGAATACTTTTGATCTTCACTTTGGAAATAAATCCCTTTTTGCCAGGTCGTTTCGAGTTTGGTGGGTTTGCCGGGTTTTTTAAGAACAGGTTCAGGATTGGAAGGAGGACGAGAGACTCTTGCCCAAGGTCCCACTTGAGAAGCAAACAGGGTTTCCGGCACTTCGGGCTCTTCGCCTCCTTTTACAGCAAAGCCTAGACAGGATAAAAATGAAACAAGGGTGAGTATCACCCAAGTAAATTTTAGCTTCATAACCCTCCGCCTGACATGAGTGATTTTAACAGCTCATCCCTATAGATAGGGTGGCGAATTCAAAACAGGCAAGGAGGAGGAAGAAAAAACAAACCCCCTGGAGCATACGCAGGGGGCAGAATAGAAATTAGGAAAGGGAATTGAAGAAGCTATTTTGCGTAATCAATGGCTCTTAACTCACGAATGACTGTTACCTTGATTTGACCCGGATAGGTGAGGTCATCTTCTATCTTGCGGGCAATATCTCGACATAAGATTTCAGCCCTCTCATCCGTGATCTTTTCATTTTCAACCAACACCCGCACTTCACGACCTGCCTGAATGGCAAAAGCCTTTCCAACACCCGGAAATGAATTTGCAATCTTCTCAAGATCTTCCACACGCTTGATGTAGGATTCAAGAACTTCACTGCGCGCTCCCGGACGCGCTCCAGACAAGGCATCGGCAGCATCCACCAGGTGAGCCAGGGCGGTTTCTTGCGGGACATCTTCGTGATGGGCAGCAATCGCATGAACAACGCGGGGGTCTTCTCCATACTTCTTGGCAAGATCCGCTCCGATAATCGCATGGGAACCTTCCACTTCGTGACTGACGGCTTTCCCGATGTCATGAAGAAATCCTGCACGCTTTGCCAGTTTTTCGTTCATGCCCAGCTCTGCAGCCATGATGCCGCATAAGTATCCCACCTCAATGGAATGGGCTAAGACGTTTTGTGCATAGCTGGTTCTGAATTTAAGCATTCCCATCAGACGTATCATTTCGGGATGGAGGTTGTGACAACCCAGCTCAAACGCTGCAGCTTCACCGGTTTCTTTGATTTGCTGCTCCATCTCCCGACTGACTTTTTCAACCATTTCTTCAATACGCGTAGGGTGAATTCTTCCATCCTGGATGAGGCTTTCGAGGACAATTCTGGCAATTTCTCTTCGGACGGGATTGTAAGCCGAAAGAACCACGGCATTGGGAGTGTCGTCGACAATCAGATCTACTCCGGTCATCTGCTCGATCGTTCGGATATTTCGTCCTTCACGTCCGATAATACGTCCTTTCATCTCATCGCTGGGAAGATTGACAACGGTAATTGTTCTTTCAGCCACCCATTCGCCTGCAATTCTTTCAAGGGCCAATGTTGTAATCCGACGTGCTTTTTTCTCGGATTCATTGCGGGCATCTTCTTCGATTTTCTTCATGAGCTTGGCAGCTTCTACCTTGGCTTCTTCCGTCATGCTTTCAACGAGCTTCTTTTTAGCGTCTTCCGAGCTCAAGCCGGCAATTTGCTCGAGCAGCTTTTTTTCACTCTCAACCATTGCTTGGTATTTCAGTTCTAGGTCTTTGAGATCTTTTTCTTTTTGCTCGATGGATTTGTAGCGTCGAATATTTTCATGCTCGCGATTTTCGAGAGATTCCGATTTTTTATCCAGAGTTTCTTCTTTATGATTCAGGCGTTTTTCCAGATTGATGACTTCCTGTCTGCGCTGATTGAGTTCTTCCTCAATCTGAATCTTGGATTGAAGTTTCTTGTCCCGGATCTCAAGTTCCGCTTCTTTTTTAAAATTTTCAATCTGTGTTTTTCCTTCAGAAATCAAAAACTTGGCTTGTGCTTCTGCTGACCTAATTTTGGCTTCTGCAATGACTTTACGGGCATAAAAACCTCCAACAATCCCAACAATCAACACTACCAGGGCAATGAGAATCATTTCCACAATAACTCCTCTCTATTTTAGAAAAAACCAATCGCTTTCAATTTGAGTCTGATCCATTTTTGGAGAAACAAAACAGATTTCTTTCTTCCAATAAATCCTGATCCTGGATTGAAAGGGATCCATTAAAGTGAGTGAAACCTTCTGTAACATTCAAATAAACTGATAAGTCTTTGATTCTGTCACGACATAGTCCATCCGTTCATCCCAGATCTCGCAAGGAAGCTCCTTCAGGACCTGGAATGAGTAGGCAAGTCCTACCCGTGAACCATGATAATTTTTCAGGACACGATCGTAAAAACCTTTTCCTCTTCCCAACCTGCCTCCAAAAATATCGAATGCCAGGGCAGGGATTACCATCAGATCAATCCGATCGAGAGAAACCTTTAGCGTATCTCCCCTTGGTTCTTTTCCACCCCAATGACTCAAGGTTAGCCTCTGGGCAGAATCAATTTCGTAATATTCGATCCAGTTTTTTTTCCAAAAAACCTTAGGATAGCAGACTTTTTTATTCTTCTTTATTGCTTCTTCAAAAATGAGTTCCGTTGAGACCTCTTTTTGGATCGGAGAATATAGAGCCACGCAACTTGCTTTTTGAAAAACCTCCAGAGAGCAAAGAAGCAATTGAGCCTTTAAGGATACCTGGGTTTTTACAACATCGGAAATCTGTGCCCAGTGCTGGCGAATCTGATTTCTCAGCTCATCTTTTTTAAGTGAGACCAAAGAGTTAGGACCGATCATGAGTGCAATACATGAATGGGAAGGAAAGGATAGATACGGAAAAAGAACCTGGAATTAAGGTTCTACTTTCAGTCGAAAAGACAGGAAGAAAAGAAGGGGTTCAATAGAGAGTTGTTTGAAAACTAAAGATAATTTGTGAACTTATATTTATCGAATTCTGTAAAAGTATTTCTATTGAATCCTTCTGTTTTTAAGAGAATCAATCAACGTTATATTTATAAACCGTGCTGTTGCAAGTCAAAATTCCACACTTTTTTCGCTGAAGAATCTTACTAAAAGCTTCCTGTCTCTAAAACAACATTTCCCACCCAACTTCATACAACCAAAATAACAAACCCCGCCTCTGCCGTGAGTGTTGCAAGCTTGGAACCTAAACCCATAAGGTGGGAATCATGTTACTGCTTCAGGCTTCTTCGATCCCTTACGGGCGAAGCTTGCTCACCACAGCAAGTGACAATCCCCGATTCCAAACATAGGTTCTTTAACTTAAACAACCCTACACGAGCAAGGCAGGGAATTCATTAAATCAAAATTTTACTCAGACAGACTTACTATTATCGATCTTCTTATCTTCAGGTAGACATTGATCTATCGAAAGGATCAATTCCTGGATTCGCTTTTCAAGCTCCGTTTCGGTTTTTTTTCTTTTATCAAGTAGCCGATGGTAGTCATCAGCGACATTAAGTGCTGCCAAAATCGCAACCCTTAAAGTCGAGACGGACTGCGTATTCGACAGGATGTCATGGATCTTTTTATTGACACAATCCGCCACACGCTGGACGTATCGTTCATCCGCCTCTGACTTGAGTGTCAGCTTTTGATTTAAGATCGTGACATCAAAGGATTTCTTCACAGTCGAGCCTATGTTTTTTGGAAAATTCAAAAAAACTATGGCCTCGATAAAAAAAAGTGTCAACCATTTTGTCCCCCAACAGGGCTTCCACTTACCTCAGGAAATCATCCAAAAAACAAATAGCGCACTTCTGATCTGAAACCATATCAAAATTAAAATTCATCTAATAAATAATTCTGTTAGACCTTGATTGCGTTTGGATTTTTTGTTACCCCAAAATCACTATTATCAATCTACTCCCTCCTCATCTTTACACATATCAATCCTGACCCAAGGGTTGTGGGGCTTTTGTTAGGAGGGTAAACTTCAGTACTCATTTGGAGGAAAACCACATGTATCCGATTCCTGTCGCCTTGATCCTTTTCCTGGCCTTGGGTTTTTTCTTTTATTCCATCTCCAAGCGCCGCAAACTCATCAAACTGGCTAAACCCTCCGATCGTTTGGATAATATTGGAGAGAGAATTTCGGCTCTATTTAAGTTTGGTATTGGGCAAAAAAGGCTAATCTTTAAAGACTTCTGGCCTGGACTTTTACATGCGTTTATCTTTTGGGGATTTTGTATCGTTTCTTTGCAAACGATCATGGCTTTTGGCTTAGGCTTTGATTCAAACTTCACCCTTCCTTTTTTTGACGGCATTGTGGGGGATGTTTATCGTCTTATCAAAGATTGTTTTGAGGTCTTGGTTGTCACTGGTATTCTTTATTTTCTGTATCGTCGTCTCATCTCCAAGCCAGCCCGCATCACCCTCTCTGGCGAGGGCGTCCTGATCCTCTGCTTCATCTTAACCCTCATGCTCACTGATTTTTTGAATGATGGGGTTCACTTTGTAAAAGTTGGTTTTCCAGAATCCCCACTGTGGGGACCTATGGGGACCCTGTTCGGAAATGTTTTAATTGGGCTTAATCTTTCTCCAACCGCCCTTGATTGGATTGAAGGGATTTCCTATTTTCTTCACATCGGTGTTGTTCTTGTATTTTTGAACTTCCTTCCCTACGGAAAACATTTCCACGTCATCACTTCTCTTCCCAATGTTTTCTTAAGGAATTTAAAACCCTACGGGGCCTTAAATCCTATCAATCTGGAAGATCCCAATATAACCACTTTTGGAGTTGAAAAGATCAATGAGTTTACTTGGAAGGACATTCTCGATGTTTATTCCTGTACAGAATGTGGACGTTGTACCGCACAATGCCCGGCCGCAAATACGGGCAAACCCCTCAATCCAAAAGAGATCAATATTTTCCTAAAAGATTACATGTATGAGAACATCGATGGATTGATCAGTAAAAACCAGGAAGAAAAAGACAAAGCCCTCACTCAGTTAGTCCCCAATGTCATTCATCCCGATATACTTTGGTCCTGCACCACATGCCGCGCCTGTGAAGAAGCCTGCCCTGTGTTTATCGAATTTGTTGGACGTATCGTCGATATGCGCCGCAACTTGGTGCTCATGCGTGGAGAATTTCCAGAAGAAGCTCAAGGTACCTTGAGAAATATTGAAAATAATGGAAATCCTTGGGGGATTGGTTTCGATGAGCGGGCCAGCTGGGCGAAAGGATTGGGTATACCTACATTGGCTGAAAAACCCGAAGTAGACGTTCTGTATTGGGTAGGATGTGCTGGCTCTTTTGATGATAACAATAAAAAAGTCAGTGTGGCCTTGGCTAAAATCCTTCAGGAAGCAAAAATCGATTTTGCGATTTTGGGCCCTGAAGAAAATTGTACGGGCGATTCTGCCCGACGTATTGGAAATGAATATCTTTTCCAAACCCTGGCCAAGCAAAACATTGAGACCATGGGAAAATACAAATTCAAAAAGGTTTTGGCCCAGTGTCCTCACTGTTTTAATACCATTAAGAACGAATATCCCCAGTTTGGTGGAAATTATGAAGTCGTTCACCACACTGACTTTATTGCAGAACTCATCCAGCAGGGAAAAATTCAGCCCAAAAATGATCTCAAACAACAACTCACCTATCACGATTCCTGTTATTTGGGTCGATACAACAAGATCTATGATGCTCCCCGTGAGATCTTAAAATCGATTCCTGGTGTCGAATATAAAGAAGCCGAACTTTCGCGTGAAACGGGACGTTGTTGCGGTGCAGGGGGCGGAAGAATGTGGATGGAAGAGCATCAGGGGACACGTGTGAACCACAAGCGTCTGGAAGATCTTCAAACGGTCAGTCCCAAAACCATTGCTTCGGCATGTCCTTTCTGTAAGGTGATGATTACTGATGCCTCGAAAGATAAACAGGTTCAGGTTGAGGTAAAAGACATTGCTGAAATCGTCGCTGACAGCATCCAAGCCTCTTGATGATCACTTGTCGAAATTTAAAGAATGCAGCACTGCTTGCTGCTGTGATCAATTTTCTGGCGTCGATGGCCATGCTTTTCATCCTCAAGCCTGGCCTCACTCCAGAAAATGGAATCGAAACCCGATTTGAATATATTAGAACCCATTCTTCTCTCTGGACAGCCTCCTGGCTTGTTTGGATTTTTGCTGCTATTTCCCTCATCTATTTTCTCATTCAGTGGTCTTTAATCCTCGATCAGATAACACAAGGCAGATACCGGGGGTGGATTGTTTTGGGAGGTGTTTTGGGGTGTTTGGGGATGATACCCGATTCCATTGCGGAGGTTTTGTATTTAGGACTGATTCCGGAGATCGCCCAACAAAATCTTGGAGTCACAACCTCTGAGCTGCATGGCCTCTGGGTCAAATTACAGGAGTGGGAACGGGTGGCGATGTTACTCACAGGTTTTTTAGGGAATGGATTTTATTGTCTTGGCGGCCTGATCCTTCAATCCTTCAGTTTTAAGGCAAGGGCCCTTCCAGGCTTCTGTCGAATGTCAGGCTTTGTGATGTGGATCGCGGGCCTTAGTCTTTCGGTAGCAACCCTTTTTAAAAATATTGAGCTCGTCATACTGTGTACCGCTCTCACCATGGCGGGTTTTGTACTGTGGTCCTTTCTGATCTATTTGCTTCCTCATCCTGCTCCGGAGCCTCATGTATGAGCTTTCCTGTTGCCGTCATTGGGGGAACAGGCGTTTTTGGTCGTTATATTGTCGAAGAGTTACTTGCCTCTCCCGTTGATTTTAAAATCACGGTGACCGGACGAAACCCTCAGCACTTTCATCAAACCTACCCCAATCCTTCAAAATTAAAATTTATCTCCTTCGATTTGAATCAGCTGAATGAATACCAAAAGCTTCTAAAAGAAAACTCGCTGGTGATACTGGCTGCAGGCCCTTTCCAGTATCTTTCAACTCAATTGGCGTTTTTGGCAGCCAGTGCAAACACTCACTATTTCGATCTCTGCGATGATCCAGGCTATCTGGCAGAAATTTTAGGCCGCTCAGAAGATCTTCAAAACATTTCCTCCGTCCTGATTTCAGGGCTTTCTACCCTCCCTGCCCTTTCGTTATTCCTGATGGAAAAATTAATATCTGAAATGGATTTCATTGATGAAGTCCAGATCGGTCTTTTTATTGGGAATAACAATTTAAAAGGTCCTGGAGCGGTGTTTTCTGCCATCGAGGGTTTGTGTCGCCAATCGCATTTTTTAATGGGTGGAAATATCAAAGAAATCATTTCATGGTCAAACCCGATCGATTTTGAATACCCTGCTCCCATTGGAAAAATTCCTTCCTATGCCTTTCCGACTCCCGATCTTATGTTCTTTCAAAAACTTTATTCGCTTAAAAATTTTTCAGCACGGCTGGGTTTTGAATGGTCTGCCGCCAGGGCTTCATTCAAAATTTTTCAAGCCCTCATTCGGCGTGGACAAACAAAAACCGTACGTCGTCTTGTCAGACTTTTTTTTCCCGTCTTCTCTCGCTTTCACGCCTGGGGCTCCTCTCGTGGTTGTGTGACTCTCAAAGGAATAGGACGAAAGAATCAAAGATCTGTTATTTGTCGTGCCTCGCTAATGAGCGACCAAAAAGCTCAGCGGATGGCAAGTCTTCCTGCAGTGATTGCAGCCGAGGCCCTTGCTCGGGGAGAGATTTTAAAAAACGGTCTACTCTATCCTCATCAATGGATTTCACCGGATCTTTTTTTCGAAAGAATGAGGGGGTACGGTATGGAATTAAAACTCGAGGAAATCTCATGAGTCCGATGGGACTAAAATTTCTTCACATTTTGGCTTTGGTTTTCTGGCTGGGTCCTGCCTTTGGCGGATTTTGGATGGTATTAAGACTTCAGAAGATTTTGGATAAAAATACTAAGCCAGAGATGGAGAAAGCTTATGAAGAGGTTTTAAGAATCGAGCATCTTTCTTTTCTGGGGTTGTTGATGACCGGATGGCTTCTTTTTAGAACCTGGGAAGTTTAACTTTCCAAGATCTTATGGCTTCAGCTCAAGCTTTCCTGTGTTTTTCTGATTGGACTCATAGAAATTCTGGATATCGGTTTTTCTCACTTCTACTTTAGAAAACAACTCCGTCGGGCAAAATCAGATCCAGCAGATTGGAACAGGTTTCAGAAAATAAGAACCCTCTTTTACTGGATCTCTGCCCCACTTTTGTTTTTGCTCACCCTGATCATTTTCTATTTGGTCATTTTCAAACCCGGCTTCTCATAAAACAAAAGGCCCGGGGTTGCCGGGCCTTTTCAAAACAAAGTTCTAAAAGAACTACTCTCCTAAAACTTTCTTGAACTCTTGAGTCATCAGCGGTGCAATCTGGAAGAGATCTCCGACGATACCGTAATCAGCTTTTTGGAAGATCGGCGCTTCGGGATCTTTATTCACCGCGACAATCACTTTGGAGGTACGCATTCCTGCCAAATGCTGAATGGCTCCAGAAATTCCCATGGCAAAATAAAGCTTGGGATTCACAACTTTTCCGGTCTGTCCAACCTGCATGTCGTGGGATGCAAATCCCGAGTCAACAGCAGCGCGAGAAGCTCCAACGGTGGCTCCAATCACGTCGGCAAATTCCTGTAGGATCTTGAAATTCTCAGCAGCCTTCATGGCACGTCCACCTGAAACAATGATTTCCGCCTCAGTCAGATCGACTTTATCACTGGCGCCTTTTACCAGATCCTTCATAACAGCTTTTAAAGCACCAGGATCGGCGGCGATTTTCATGACTTCGGCAATGGCTCCAGCCTGAGGAGCGCTGATCGAGAACGAGTTGGCTCGAATGAGGGCCATTTGAGGATTGCTATTTGGGATTTTTATATCGACCAAAGCTTTTCCGGAATAAATCGGATGGGTAGCAATCAGCTTTTTATCTGAATCGATTTTAAGATCGACGGAATCAGAGGCCAGACCGGTGTTCAAACGGGCTGCAAGGCGTGGAAAGAGGTCCTTGCCGACAGCAGAGGCAGATCCCAGAAGGATTTCTGGATTGATCTGCTGAACAAGATCCGCCAGTACCTTTACAAATCCGAGGGTGTTATAGGACTGAAGACCGGCAGTATCTAAAATGTAGATTTTTCTTGCTCCGTAAGCAGCCAAGTCCTGAGCCACTGCATCAAGACCGGTTCCAACCAGAACGGCCTCAACACTGCCCCCAATTTGAGGGGCGAGCTCACTGGCCTTGCTGAGTAATTCGAAGGCGCTTTTCTTGATTTTTCCTTCTTGATGTTCTGCAAAAATTAAAATGTTTCCCATATGAATCTCCTAAATAAATTGAAGGGCAGCCCAATAAATTAGGGGCTCCTCTATTCGGACAATTAGATGACCTTGGCTTCTTCGCGGAGTAAGCGAGCCAATTCTTTAACAATCTGATCAGGCTCACCTTGTAGGATTTTTCCGGGAGCCTTTTCAGGGGGAAGTCTGAAATTGCTCAAAACCACTTTCTGGCTGGCGTCGCCTTTCAAGGCACTTAATTTGAGGGGCTGAACGGGTTTGGTTTTGGCCTTCATAATTCCGGGAAGAGATGCATAGCGGGGTGTATTCAGACCTTTTTCGCAACCAAAAATGGCAGGCAAGGCAACTTCATAAATCTCTTTGGCACCACCACTCACACGGCGTGTGGCGACGGCATTGGTTCCAGTGATTTCAAGTTTTTCAAGAATTGTCACCTGAGGCCAACCTAAAAATTCAGCAACCATTTGAGTGACTTGACCATTATCCTGATCGATGGCCTGTTTTCCTGTGAAAACCAGATCGAGGGCATTATCTTGGATGGCTTTAGCCAAGGCCTTGGCGGCGACATAGCTATCGGGATTTTGTCCTTCATCATCGATATGGACACCTTTGTCGGCTCCCATGGCCAGGGCGGTGCGAATCGCTTCGACAACACGCGCAGGTCCCATGGAAAAGACGATGACTTCGCTTCCCGGATTTTTCTCTTTTACCTTGATCGCCTCTTCGATGGCGAACTCATCATATGGGCTGACGATGAATTTTACACCATCGATTTCGATTCCGCTGGCATCCGCCTTGATACGAATTTTGGTTTCGGTGTCTGGGACTTGTTTAAGCAGTACTCCGATCTTCATGTTTCCTCCGATTGTTTCTGTTAAAGCGGGGATCCTCCCGCATTCGTTCCTTCTTTAAGGATTGCGCGAGGATCCGCGCGAAAAAGAAATTTTATTCTCCACAAAATTTTACGGGTCTTTTTTGGACAAAAGCAGAAACCCCTTCAAAAAAATCTTTGGATGAAGCGGTTCTTTTTACGCCCTGTGTTTCCAGATTCAACTGGGTTTCCATCGAGCGGTTTGAGCTTTCGAAAATGAGCCGTTTTCCCACCGCCACAGCCTGGGTTGGTAACTCGGCAAGTTCTTGAGCCAGTTTTTCAGATTCAGTTCTAAAAGTCGCATCTGGAAAAACACGGGCCACCAGGCCAGCTTCTTTCGCCTGTTGAGGACTCATCCGCTCACCCAAGGCCAAAAGCTCAAAGGTCTTGTGTGTTCCCAAAATTCTGGGAAGAAAAAAAGTTGAGCCACCGTCGGGTGATAGACCAATTTTTAAATAAGCCAGGCTGAAATACGCGCTCTCGGCAGCCACCAGCAGGTCACAGGCTGAGGCAATTGAAAATCCAGCTCCTACCGAAGGCCCATTAATGGCGCCCAAAATCGGCTTTTCCAACTGTTTCATCGTGAGCATCATGTCATGCAACTGTGTGGGCATGTGATGAAACATGGATGCAGGATTTCCACCCTGAAACCCATCAAAAAAACTTTTTACATCACCCCCTGAGCAAAATGCCTTTCCCGCTCCAGTCAGAAGAATCGCCCTTAAAGAAGAATTGCGCTCAGCCGAAAGTAAAACCTCATGCAGCTCCTGAATCATCTTGTGATTGAGAGCATTGTAGCTCTCAGGACGGTTGAGCGTAATTTTGAGAAGGGCGTTCTTTTCTTCAGTGATAAGAGTTTCGTAAGTCATATCCATATCAATAATTATCAATAATTAAATTGGATTTATTTTTTGAGACCCTCGACCAACATTTTACAGATCTGCTCCGAGACTTCCGGCAAGGTATGCTTTTTCTTTTTCATAAGGACCCACTCCAGGGCCATTTCATCCACCGCCCCAAAAATTGCACGCCGGATAATCATCGGATTGATTTGTAGATCAAAAACCTGAGCGGCCTGCCCTTCTTCTAAAATCGTGGAGATAATATTCAGGTAGTCTAAAAACTTGGTTGCGGCATATTCCTTCATGAACTTGGCCGACTGGCGAAGCTCGATCTGAAGAACTTGCGCCACATCGTGGTTGTCTTCGACCAGTTCCAGATGGAGCCGGATAAAGGTCCGTAATTTTTCAATAGGATCCGAAATCTGGTTCAGCGCGCTTCCGACCACCTGAATGAAACGATCCATGCTTTCTTCAAAGATGGAAATCAGGATGTCATCTTTATTTTTGAAATAAAGATAGATCGTTCCGTCTGCGACATCCGCTTCTTTGGCAACATCGGAGACCTTGGAATTATAAAAACCATTTGAGGCAAAGACGTGCGTCGCTGCCTGAATAATCTTTTGATATTTATCGGTTTGGACCTTCTCGGCCGTGTTTTTGTTCATGCCTCAGATGGATCGTTTAAGAGCGTTGAAGTCTCGGAGTTTCGTTAAGCATTTTCCTTGCTGATAGAGGATTTTAGGTGCTCCGAAAGTCTTGGTAGATGAATGAATGACGATTCATTCACGGCGGTAGCATGGGTGTTTTGGGCTGTCAATAGGGACTCTTTTTCAGAGGAGAGGAATCCCATCAATCCCCTCAGGAATTGGGCGTCCCATCAGTTTGAGAATGGTAGGAAAAATATCACAGGTTCTCATGGGAATGTTGGGGAGAGGAACGTTTGCAAAAAAAGGCACCAGCATGTGTTCTTTGATAAGTCCCCCATGCGATGAGTGGTGCTCTGGAAATTCGAATCTTTTGCGCAGATCCCATCCTTTTTTAGAAGAGATCACGCAATCTCCAGTGCGCGAAGACCGAAACAGCTGAAGCATTTGAACAATGCCATCGGGATAGTCGGTGCGATACGTTTTTTCCAGCGCTTCCCTCGAAGTCATCACGGCAGGAAGTGCCGGGTATCCAAAAGGATCAGAGCCCATTACATCATAATAAATTTTATTTTGATCAGATCGAATGCGTGCGCGCCCTCTTTTACTTAAGACACTGATGGCTCCTGTTTCTTCCTGGCAGGCCATCAAATCGACCGCTTCCTGGTCCATCAAATCAGAAAGTATTTTTCCCCACTGTTTTTCCAATTGCTCAAAGGGCATTCGACCCTCCCAGCCCTTTGATTTTTCTTTTTGGCTCAAATCCCGGAAATAAAGATGGATCATCCCATTGCCAGAAACCATGCTGGCGGCATCGAAATTCCATTTAAAAATTTTGGGATAATAAAAGGTTTTAATCCCTTTAGATTCAAGGAAGGAGGCGACGCCAAAGTGTTGGGATGTTTGAGAAAGACCGTGATCACTTACAACAAAAATCAGGGTTTGATCGAGGATCTTTTTTTCTTCAAGTTTGGAAATAATGCGACCCAAAGAAAGATCAAAGGAACGATATGCTTTTAACACCTGATCGTGATGGGGATGGGAAAAATGAGAGTATTCGTCGATACCCGGAAAAACCACAAAAGCAAAATCCGCATCTTCATCGATCGCTTGTAGCAATTTAAGTGTGGCGGCCTCATCCACGATCTCCCATCGATCGGTTAGGTGTGCATAGTACCAATACCAGATCCTGCTCTGCTTTGTTTTGTTTGATCGAAAGGTGGAACCCTTGTTGACGGGACTGAAGATATTGACGGGTTGTTTAAAATACTCAAACAGCGTTGGATTTGTGAGCTTTAAATCATGATTCATCAAAAAGCTCTCGAGCCCGACATAACTTCTGAAACGCTGATGCCAGGGTTTTCCTAGTCCATAATTTTTTTTATCGAACCATCGAATTCCAGGAACATTGCACGTGCCGGGAAAACATCCGGTTAAAAAAGGAAAATAAGCAGGGCCAGTGGTGGAAGGAAAAACCGTCACCGCATCTGAAAAACGCCCCTGTTTTTTAAAGATGCGCTCGCAGTTTGGAAGTTCTCCAGCCTCACACAAGCTCTGAAAAACGTCGGGCCGGGCTCCGTCTGCAAGGAGAACGAAACAACGCTGGTACTCGGTCACGATTTAGATCCCAGGTCGTTCATCTTCTGGTTGATACGATTGACGAGTTCCGAATAGCCTTTTTTGGAAATGATCGAATTAAACTGAAATTTGTAGTTATCGACCAAACTGGCATCATCCAGAATAATGTCGAAAATCTTCCAATCGTTTCCATTTTTCACAAGCTTGTAATCAATGGAAACTCGGGCATTTTCTTTGGGAACATAAATTTGGGTTTTTGTTTTGGCGCGGGTTTTTTCTGTATCGAGATAGGTGTCTCCCAGATAACGGATATTATAATTTTTTCCCTGAGTCTTGCTTTGCTCTTTGGAGAGGATGGCCTTTTTCTCAAGCAGGCGGGTCATCAAATCTACAAAATGATTTTGCTCTGCAGCTCCAATCGTATTCCAGTGTTTATCCAAAGCGATCCTGCATAATTCACGGATATCGAATGTTCCCGTGATGATCTGACGTTTGAGTTGGGTGTTCTCAGCCTGCTGTTGAGGAGTTAAGCTACTGCCTGTGTGATAACTTTCTGATTTTGTTTCCAGATCCTGAATCGCTCGGGTGGGTGATCCAGACGCGGCTTGAGTAGATTTTGAATCGCTAGAATTCTGGGTGGGTCGCTTTAGGGTTTCATCTTTTGGAGCGCCGAAAAGTAAATAGGTATTGAGGCTGAGAATCGAAATTAAAAATGTGAGGATCAATATTTTATTCTTCATATTAGAGAGTTTCCTTATCTTCAGTCAGGGATGGTGGTAGTGGTTTTTTCCCCTAACTTAGTTCTTCCCAGAAGGTCTACGAAAAATTCGTTAAGAAGGATTCACGAGATTTCTGAAAAAAGGTTTCAGCGATTTTCAGGAAATCTCCATCAGAGACAATCTGCTTGTCACTTTTTTTGGGCTTGTGTAGTGAACTACCTAGAATATTTCAGAATCTTATTCATCAATATCAACCTTTGGTTTTCCACCCATTGTCATGAAAAAAAATCATCTTAATTTTTTACTTTTTTTAATTCTCATCGCCATCGCTGTTTGTACCTATCTCACACTCAAACACTTTCATCACCTCGAGTACATCACACAAACCTTTACCCAAAAGGCAGCTGAAGAAGATCCGAGCATTTGTAACATCAACAGCACGTTCAATTGCGATCAGGTTCTTGCCAGCTCTTACGCAAGTTTTGGTTCCATCTCGGTTGCAGGTTTGGGTCTTGTTTATTTTCTTTATCTGTTTCTTCCTTCTCTATACGCCCGTTTAAATCCTGATCGTGCACAATCTCTTCTCGCCCTGCCCTTTCTTTCCTCCATCATCGCCTTGGGATTTGTGGGATATTTTGCCTATGTCAGCAGTGCAAAAATTAATGCCCTTTGTCTTTTTTGTATTTCTATTTATCTTTTTACCTTTCTCATCTTTTTGATTTTGAAATCGGTATTGAATCTTTCTTTTGCACAAATCCCATCCTTTATTGTTTCTTACATCAAAGATATTTTGGGGCTGGATTCTTCGCTAAAATTCGATACCCATTTTTTCGTATATTTTCTTTACACGGTGCTTTTTATGGGATTGGGACTTTTGGTCCTTGTTGCACAAGAAAACCCCACCAACAAAGACATGCGTGATTTTGACCGCGAGGCCCTTCTGCGATTTTTCTATCTTCAAAAACCTGCTTCCATAAACCCTGAAGGAAGACCCTATTGGGGAAATAAAGATGCCAAAGTCAAAATTATCGAATTCAGTGACTTTGAATGCCCTCACTGCAAAATTGCCTCACTCAATATCATTCCACGGCTGAAAGGCTATGAAGACAAGGTTGCTCTTTATTTTTTCAATTTTCCTTTAGATAAAAGCTGCAATCGATCGGTTAAGGGAGACCTGCACGATCAGGCTTGTCGGGCCGCAAAGGCAGCCATTTGTGCCAATTCTCAGGGGAAATTCTGGGAATACCAGGATAAGCTCTTTGAACATCTGCCCGACTATGCTCCAGAACAATTAAAAGATTATGCCCAGAGGGTAGGACTCAATCTAAACGATTGGGAAACCTGTTTGAACTCTGACCAGGCCCAACAAAGGGTTTTAGATGATATTGAGGCAGGAATTGCGGTTCCCGTAAAAGGAACACCGACGATTTTGATAAATGGTCGCAAGATAGGTGATTGGATGAATCCTTATATGCTGCACACTATATTGGATGCAGAGCTTAAATCGAATCTATCCAACTAAATCTTTATTGAGAGACCACATGAAAACCAAGCAACCTTACAGTTTCATCTTTTTTCTTCTTATCACTTTTTTGGGGATGGGTCTCTTGGGGCTCCAACCTTCTTATGGTGCAACTAAAACCAAACAACCTCCTTCTCCTCCATCTCCAGAAGAAGTCTTTCTAAAATCTCATTTTGGATCGCGTCTCGTTTCTGTATCGACAGAGGGCCGTCCTCATCAGGGTGATCTGAAAGCTCCTATCCAACTCATCACCTTTAATGATTTTCAGTGCCCGTTCTGCAAGATCGGTTACCTAAGTCTAAAACCTATCCTCAAAGAGTATGCGGGAAAGATAAATCTAACGGTTTTCAATTATCCTTTACATAAAGACTGCAACCCAAGTGTGAGAGGCGATTTTCACCCTGATGCCTGCCTTGCAGCCAAAGCGACCTTCTGTGCTCTCGATCAAAACAAGTATTGGGAGTATCACGATCTCGTTTATGATAATCAGGAAGAGCTTTCTTCTAAAACTCTTAAAAAACTGGCCAAGGCTGCAAAGCTTGACCAAAGAGCCTGGTCCTCTTGCCTAAACTCTCCCAAAACCACTGACTTTCTTCTGTCCGATATCAAGCAGGGAGATGCTATTTCCATTAGAGGCACTCCCACTTTCATCATTAATGGAAGGGTTTTAAATTTCACTGCCTCCCCTCTCGAGCTTTCTGAGACTCTCAAGTTAGTCTTTCAAGAGGAATTAAAAAAGTCTTCCATCCCTTCACGCTGATCTTCTCTACTCTTGATCCTATTTTTTCTTCATCTCCTTTCCGCACGCACATCGCATCGACTTGTTTGCAGATTTTTGACTGGCCTCATGAGTCACCTGGACCTCATAGCCACAGCTTTCGCAATGAAGACGGTCTCCGTTTCTGATTTCCATAAATACCTCCTCTTTGGTTTTAAGAATTTAATTCAGAAATGGTTTCTAAAAAAACTTCTGTCAACTCAAGCCAAGCCCTCGCGTGATTAATTCCTCTGGATCCCTTGATCCTTCAAGAACCCTGAATTTAATTGAGTGAATGAGAATTGCCCAAGTTGCTCCTCTTTACGAAAGTGTTCCTCCGAAAAAGTATGGGGGAACGGAAAGAATTGTTTCTTACCTCACCGAAGAGCTTGTTCAACAAGGTCATGAGGTCTTTTTGTTTGCCAGTCCGGACTCCGTTACTCAGGCGCATCGAATGGAAAACTCTTTTCCATCTTCACGCATGGAATCAAATTCCATTACCTCGATCGCAAAACACTACGTTTTGCTGGAATCGGTTTTTAAACATCGTGAAGAATTTGACCTGATTCATTTTCATACCGACTTTCTTCACTTCCCCTGGGTGAGAAGGGAGCGCGTTGCTCACCTGACCACTCTCCACGGACGACTCGATCTTCCAGAACTGCGCCCGCTTTTTCTGGAATACCCCGAAGTGCCTGTCATTTCGATCTCAAGGGCCCAGCAAGAGCCCTTGCCACAAGCCAACTGGCGGGGGGTTGTTTATCATGGTCTTCCAAAAGATCTCTATCAACCGAACAAGAACCCCAAAAACTATCTGGCTTTTTTAGGACGGATTTCACCTGAGAAAGGAGCAGAAAATGCGATTAAGATCGCGATGGCTGCCAGTTTGCCTTTAAAGATTGCTGCAAAGATCGATCCTGTAGATCAGCGATATTTTGATTCAGTCATTCATCCACTTTTGAAAAATCCGGGAATTGAATTTGTCGGAGAAATCAACGACGAGCAGAAACAGGATTTTCTAGGGCATGCGCTGGCCCTTCTGTTTCCGATTCAATGGCCGGAGCCTTTTGGCCTTGTGATGATTGAATCCATGGCATGTGGGACGCCTGTGGTGGCGTTTCGGCAAGGCTCGGTATCAGAGATTATAAGGGAAGGGGTGAGCGGAACGATTCTCAGCGAGAGAGCGGACATCGCTTCGATGGTTTTAAGTGTAAAAAAAACAATGGATCTAAACCGGGTTTATTGTCGGGAGGAATTTGAAAAAAGATTTACCTCTCAACAAATGGTTCAGAATTATTTAAAAATTTATGAATCCATACTCCAATGAAAACAACAAGCATCCTGAAGAGATTGAAGAGGTCATTCATTACAACGATCGCTATTACATCCTGGCAACTTCTCCATCCATCGACGATCAAAACAAGGTCCTGAAGTCCGGCAACTCATTTGCGATTTTTGATCGATTTGGAGATATCCAGCCTTTGGGTTTGGGAGAACAGGGAATCTTTTATCAGGGAACACGCTTTATTTCCAGGCTCGAGCTTAGAATTGATAAAAAACGTCCCCTGCTCTTAAATTCCAAACTCAATCAGGAGAACAATCTTTTTGTCATCGATCTTACCAATCCGGATTTTAAAATTAACGGAGACACGATTATCCCCCGCGGCTCTCTTCATATTTTTAGATCCAAATTTTTATGGCAGCAAAGCTGCTATGAGAGAATTCGGTTTTCCAACTATTCCCAACACACGGTTTCATTTGAGATCTGTCTGATTTATCGCGCAGATTATGCCGATATCTTCGAAGTCAGAGGCCTGCGAAGAGCACGTCGTGGAAAGATTCTGCCAGAGAATATTCAGGCTCAGGATGTCACCTTAAGCTATGAAGGTCTGGATGGGGTCATTCGCAAGACACATTTAAATACCCTGCCAGTGCCACAGTCTGTGAATGGAAATGAAATCATTCACCACATTGAGCTTTCTCCCCTGCAGCACAAGGATTTTTATGTGACTGTGAGCTGTGAAATTGAAAACAAAATCAAGCCAGTCATTACCCATTATGAACAGGCTCTCAATGAGTGTCAGGAGGATTATGAATCGCTCAAATGCAAGCCTTCACAAATTATCAGCTCCAATGAGCAGTTCAATAAATGGATTTTGCGTTCGATGAACGATATCAACATGATGATTTCCCGTACGGCTCAGGGGCTTTATCCTTATGCCGGAATTCCCTGGTATTGTACGGTTTTTGGTCGCGATGGAATCATCACAGCCCTTGAAATGCTTTGGATGGAACCCGAACTTGCCCGTGGAGTTCTTGAGTTTCTGGCGACGACTCAGGCGCACGAAGATGTCCCACAGAAAGATGCTGAACCTGGAAAAATCATGCATGAGATGCGCCATGGTGAAATGGCAAACCTGGGCGAAGTCCCCTTCGATCTTTATTACGGAAGTGTTGATACCACTCCTCTCTTCATCTATCTGGCAGGCGCCTATTACGAGCGAACGGCAGATCTGGAGTTCATTCGCAACTTATGGCCGCATCTGAAGCGCGCACTCGATTGGATTGAACTTTATGGCGATCGTGATCGGGATGGTTTTGTCGAATATTGCTGTCGTTCTAAACGTGGTCTTTTGCAACAGGGTTGGAAAGATTCCCAGGATTCTATCTTTGATGAATTCGGGAATTCTATCGAAGCTCCCATCGCTTTATGTGAAGTTCAGGCTTACGTTTACGGGGCTTACAAGGCAGCCGGCATAATGGCTGCTGCTTTGGGAAAAAGGGATGAAGCCGATGAATATCGTGAAAAAGCAGCCACACTGCGTGAAAAATTTGAGAAAACTTTCTGGTGGGAAGAAATGGGAACTTATGTCCTGGCCCTGGATCGAAACAAACGCCCGTGTCGTGTGAGTACTTCGAATGCAGGACAGTGTCTGTTTTCAGGAATTGCCTCGGATGCACATGCCAAAAAAGTGATTCATCATTTAATGTCACCAGAGCTTTTTTCTGGGTGGGGCATTCGTACCCTTTCAACCCAGTCTCTTCGTTATAACCCCATGTCTTATCACAATGGTTCGGTATGGCCCCATGACAATGCCCTCATTGCCTGGGGAATGTCGCGCTATCATTTAAAATCTCCTGTTTGCCGAATCATGAATTCATTTTTTGAGGCCAGCATCTATCACGACCTCGCTCGCCTTCCTGAACTTTTTTGCGGATTTACCAGAATGCCCGATCAGGCTCCGACCCTTTATCCGGTTGCCTGCTCTCCCCAAGCCTGGGCCTCAGCTTCTTCTTTTCTTCTTTTACAATCCTGCCTTGGGCTCTCAATTCGGGCTTTGGAATCGCGCGTCTATTTTTATTATCCCGTTCTTCCAGAATCTGTATCTCAAATTCAGATTCATAATCTGCGTGTCGGAAAAGCAAAACTTGATCTTGAAATTCAAAGACATGCCAGCAGTGTGACGATCTATGTGCTCAAGCGGGAAGGGAATGTCGACATCGTCACCATCAAATGATATTTTCTATAACATGCCCTCTAAGGCTCATCGGGTGTGGATCTGCTGTCTTGACAGAAATGCTCACCCATCCCATTTCTATAATTGAAAATAGAAAAAACAGATAATCCGCTGACCTCACCTCCAGCCAATTCAAACACAAAAGATTTATTCGAGCTGTCCCAATGACAGTCAGCCTATCTTTTTAAGGAAGATCATTATGGAACATACACCCATCCAAAATACTCTGCCCCAAACACGTGGAGCGAAGACTGGTAAAGCGCGTACAGAAAATTCACGAGCTCAAAAGCCAAAGTCAGCCTTGTCTGCCCCTGAAGAAATCATCGCTGAGTTTCCGGAGTCCTGGACGATACCCGCTTCACCTTCTGACTTGATGATCACTCGAGAACCTGCAGAAATTCTTGCGGAGGCCCAAAAAGCGGCAGAGGCGCTCAAACAGATTATTTCCCATAAAACAAAACCAATCCTCTTCAACGGCGAGCAATATCTGGAATTTGAAGACTGGCAGACCCTGGGAGAGTTTTACGGAATCACAGCCAAGGGCGTGGATACCCGATTTGTAGAGTTCGGAAGTGTGAAAGGATTTGAAGCCCGTGCGGTTGCCGTGCGGGTATCTGATGGCCAGGAGTTATCAGGTGCCGAAGCGATGTGTTTAAACGATGAGCGAAATTGGACTCACAAACCTTTGTATCAGCTCAAAAGCATGGCGCAAACCCGCGCATGTGCGAAGGCCCTAAGAAATCTTTTAGCCTGGGTCGTGGTACTCGCGGGATTCAAACCCACGCCAGCTGAAGAGATTGTTGGAGTCGAGCAGACTCCTTCAAGTCCTGAGCCCCAAGAACAGGAAGTTTTGTCTGAAGAGGAAGCCCACATTGATCGGTTTTTAAACATAAATTCTCAGTACGCTGAGATCTACGGGCCTGAAGGCTACAAACAATTTCTCCATAACTCCAAAGGTGAATCTCCCACCCTAGAGCGGATTAAAACCTTTAATACTCCCAAACAACTTGCCTGGCTTAAAAGTGCAACAGAAGCGATGGAAATTCAGCTCAAAGGTTAGAGGCATTAGGGGAGAAGAAGGAAAGCAGAAGACAGAATGTAGGAGTCAGAAGCAAAATCCTAAATTCAATTTTCTTGTAGGGGCTAGGCATGTCTAGACCTTAAGAATCCAGAAGTCAGAATCCATAAAATCCCCTCTTAAAACTAGCAACCATTTCTTACACTTACCGATAACCCAACTATCCTTATCAAACGGATAGGTATGGGTAATTTTTCCTCCATCATTCAATCTGCTCTAGGCTCACATCAAGGGAATTTTGCGTCTGATGAAGCTCCCTCCCAGGCTAAGGCTTCATCACCTGCAGCCTGTTTTGGGCAAAGACCTCAGGCTTCAGATACATTTGTCCTTTCTGAAAAAATTGATCTGAATGAATCTTTTGAAGATTTTTCTTTAAAGGCTAAAAGACGTCAGTCGCCTTTGGGTCAAGCCATTGCCCAGCTTTTAGAATCCATCCATCAGGCCAGGATCCAAAAAATCGAGCAGGGTAATTTCGATACTGCCTTGTATTCAGCCCTTGAAAAGACCTTGTTTGAGATCCAGCATCAGCTGTTGTCAGGTGATGAGAAGAAGGCCACGCGCGCGTATCAGAAACTCATCCAATCTACCGATCTTAAAACTCTGCAGGCCGACTATCAGAATTTTTTAGAGGAAAAAAATAAGGATCAGAGGCAAAAGCTTGGTCTGGCAGCCTTTGCCCTGGGAGTCATCTTAACCGATGGGCTTTTACTTTTAGTCGCGCCGGAGTTTTTTGAGCTGATGAGTGTTGGAAGTCTGGCCACTCGTTTGGTCGGAGCGGGAATTCATGGAGGTCTGACGCATTTGATTTCAGGAGAGATCCAGGCTGGGCTTCATTACACTACCGATTTGGGAGAAGATCCTTTTGCCAACAAAGAACCTTGGGAATTGTTCACCGATACGGCCCAATCCATGGTGTTTTCGGCTGGTATGGCGAAGGCCCAGGAGTTTTATTTGATCAATCGCATGCAGGGCTCCATCCATCGAAGCAAGGTTTATCGGCCGGTGCTTAAAGGGAGTGAGAAAGAAGCCAAAAACTATTTTCTTTCCCAGTTTGCTTTAAAAGAAGCTCAAGGGATTTCATTCGAGCTTGAGCAGGCGAGTGTTCGGGTTGGGTTACAGGTGCTTTTGGAGGGAACCGATCATTTGGATCAAACGATTCCAAAGGCCTTGCTGATGCCTTCGTTGGGCAAGCTGAGTCGTTCCGTCTGGAGGCTTAAGCCCCAGGAGTCAAGAGCTCACTCTGAGAATGGTGACTTATGGAAATTAGCCTTTCAAAAGGCTGCGCCACCTTTAACTGAACAGATCAAGACCGAGCGGGCTCAAGGTGGGCTGAGCTTAGCTACTCGAAAGGATCTTTCACGTCTGATCTGGATCGGAGACAGAGCCCATGGGGCCAATTCGCTTTGGCACTATCACCGAGCCGATCTTGAAAAGATTGCTCAACGAAAGAATTTCCATGAGCCTATTTCTCAAAGCACCGTGAAAACCCAAGAGCCAGTGGCTGCTTCCAGCCATCCTTTCTACAGACAAACTGCACGCGATCTTTTTGAACCAAAAACTCCTCGGGCTTTAGGTTGTACGCACGACCCTCAATTTCCTTCATCTGTCGCTTTAGCGCCAGCGGACAAACCTGTTTCACTGATCGTTTCTTTTGATCAGATGAATCCTTATGATCCCGCCTGGATTAAAATGCTTCAGAAACAATTACCTGTTTTTGGACGAATGCCAGAGGGGCTGGGAGTGCCTGAGATTTTATTAGATCCTTGGTTAAGAAGCCTTACTGGAAACACGGGCTCTGCACAGCTTGTTTTAGGCTCCCCAGCATCTCATACGCGCCTCTCTTCTTGTAGAAATCAGGCTGAGTCGATGATGATGCAAGGCCAAGCGACTCAGGTTTTAATCAACTTGTTTTCCGGCGATCCTGGCGAAGTGAGTGACTTAATCGCAGCCCTCGACATTTCTGCTCCTCTTACAAGAGGAGCAAGACTGATAGAACTCTTGGATCAATCTGGTGGAGTTTCAAGGGCAGAAATGATGGTCAACAGGATTTCTCAGGAGGCGAGCAAGGTTCTTTCCGAAGCCCTTCAGACTGCAGATTTCAACAAAGCCCTTCATGCCTCCAAGTTGTTGGGATGGCAGCTTGATCTCATCGATGCTCTTTTGAATCATCGCGTCAGTCAATTCAAACACAGTCTTCCTGATAAATTTTTTGATGAAGAGGGAATACTTGTGGATCCTGATGCAAAAACTTCCATTAAAGAAATGGTGAGAGCATCTGGTATTAGTGGGGCCTATCGCAGGTTGGGAGATGCTTTACTTGTTGAGCAGTGGACGAATACAGGGCAATGGCCAAAAAATGTTCATGAGTTGCTGAATCACAGTTTAATTCAACATGTGGGAGGATATTACTGGCTAGCCGGTCAAGAGGTTATTCAGGCCTGGATAATCGTAAAAGATTTTCTGAATCAATTGGGGTCCAGCAAAGGATTGCAGGATAAGGATATTGAACAATTCTTGGGTTCGCTTCCTGGGATCCTTGATGTGAACCCAGGCTTGTCCCTTCATCTCGCTCAAGCTGTAAATATCATTTATCAAACCGGATGGCGTCTTCACCGAGAAAGTCGACATTCGTCTCCGATTTTTCTATTCGTAAAAGAAGTCACGAAGGCCTTGATCGCTCGAATGGCTGATCTTCCTTTAAAAGAAAATGAAGGCTTCAGACTCAAGCTTAAGGATCTTTATCAGCGCTCAAGACAGATGTATCCGGAAGCCCTGATGCGAGAGAGGGCTTATAGTAACGCGACTCAAGCCTATCAGGAGATTGGAGATCAGGAGGGCGTTTCAAGAGCGGAACTGGGAGTCTGTCTGGCAGGGGAAACTGCTTTAAAGTTAGGTTTAAAAGTAGGAGAAATGATTGTCACAAAAACTGATATTAGACATCAAACAATCCAAATCGGTCGCTATGATGAAGGTGTTTCAGATAAAGAATTATTGGCGATTAGCGAAAAGGTAAGACGAGTAAGGGATTGGGATTTTGTAGCAGAAGAATTAAATAATGGTCGTACTTTTGAAGATGCTTTTTCCCCTCAGCTTGCATTTGCTGGCATCTATCTTCGGGAGGGAGCAGACGAAGACTTTCGTCGGATCATTAAAGAAAGTTTACTCCGACAATACTCAGAATATCTCAATCTCTCAAAATTTCTGACATTCTCGCGACATGGGGTCGACGAAACCGTTCAAATGCTAGGCCGCCTTAATCCTCCTGTTAAAATCAACGAATTTTCACCTGATTTAATCGGCATTTTACATGAGATATATTTGATTCAGGAGCGCTATGTCTGGAAGGAAGTTTTGAAAAAGATCAGGGCTCATAATAAAGAGAGCCCTCCTTTGAATATCGAGATCTACTTAAGTTTAAGCTATGATACTACGCTACTTTCCGCTCTGCGAATTCATCCGTTTTTAAATCCGGAGATGGGATTTTCCAGAGAGGAAATTGAAAGAAGTAAGAATGTGATTGAGGCTCGGTTAAGGTTATCTGATCACATCAAGAGGGTTTTGAATAGCTCAAGAAACATAGCACCCTCAGGAACAACTACTGCAATAGATACAACCTTCTGGGAGCTTCATGGATTGCCAGCGATTCCTGAGCTTAAAGAGGATATCAACGATCTCTACCTGGCCTTGGGTAATATTGATCCTGGATTGAAAAAAAATCCCCGAATCACTCTTCACATGGAGAGGATAGGCCTGGCATCCCTCTTGGGTTACTATACGCTTCCTCACCTGAGGGAGCTCATTGAGATCGTGATTGAACTCCCACATTCAGGCGACTTCGTATTCAATAATCTTATTTTTCAATTTAAAAGAGAAGGCGGCTCAAAAGAAGAAATAGAATTAATGAAACAGAGATTTTACAGAAGACCTTTGAGCCCATAAAACTCTGATCTTCGATTTATTGTAAAACCCGAGCGGGCCAAATTCTCCTGATCTTTTCGAAATCCTCTTGAATTCCCACTCTCCCATCCTTTAAGAGACTTCTTCTTTTATAAGGATCTCTTATGTCTCTCACAGAAAACGAAGCCCAGGAAATCGGTCACGAAGAAGACCAGCGTTGGAAAGAGGCTCACGTGGCCATTGTGGATGAAATGCGCCGATCTGAGTCTGACTTTCATCAAAATCGCCAACTCGCGCGCGAGTTGACTTCGCAGATCGTTGCCAGCAAACGCGATGAAGACAAGGCGGCTCTCGCCAGCGACGAAGCTGTCGCACATGGGCTCACAACCCTGATCAAAAATAAATCCGAAGGTCTGGAAAGTCTGGAAGAGCAACCCTACTTTGCGCGTGTTGTAACCCTCGAAAATGACCGCGAGGTCGAGTTTCGTTTAGGAACTGCCAGCTTGACCGCACAACGGATTATCGATTGGAGAAAAGCGCCCATCAGCAAACTCTATTATGATTACAAAGAGGGCGATTATTTTGAAGAAACCATTCAGGGTCGCGAACGCGAAGGTCTCATCAAACTGCGCAGGTCGTATCACGGCAAAAAAAACGAGCTGCAAATCATTGAAACGCCACAAGGCACCCTGCATCTTCAAAATAAAAAATGGTATGTGAGTAAAGGAAGCGAACCGCTCTCCCGCTCTTCAGGTCACGACGGTCATCTTCCTCCAATTCTCTCACTCATCACAGCCGATCAGTTCAGACTCATCACGCAGGCTCCCGAAAAAGCGATGGTGATCCAGGGAATCGCTGGCAGCGGAAAAACCACGGTCGCCCTGCATCGTCTGGCCTGGCTGCTGCATGCTGATAACGGCGGCGCCAAAGCCGAGAAGTGTCTTGTCGTTCTTCTCAATCGATCTCTCAAAGCCTATATCGAAACGACCTTGCCTGAGTTAAATATTCATCAGGTTGGAATTCGCACTTTCTCTCAATGGGCCAACAATCTGGTAAGTGAAATCGCTGGCCCTAGACCCACAGGAAGTTCGCACGTGAGTGAGGATCTTGAGAAGTTCAAATCTGCACGCATTTGTCTGGATTCTCTTCATCAATATTTTGAAAAATTTCCTGATCGAAATTCCAAAAATTTTATTGAGGATCTTTTTGGCTTCTTTAGTTTTCTCATCACTCAGGATCTTTTCTGGCCGAAATGGGCTCTTCTTCGCGATGAGATTCGCCTGCAGGTCGAGCGACAGTTCTGCACTCCTCAGGATGATGCCCTGCTTTTGCATTTAATCTACGCCGAACATGGTTACTACCCTACCCGCTCGCCACAAAGCCTCGGAATCTGCGATCACATCGTGATCGATGAAGCCCAGGATTTTGGCTGGGTGGAAATCCACGCTTTACTGAATGCCCTGGATGAAAAACGAACCGTGACGATTGTGGGCGATGTCGCGCAAAAGATTTTTTCCAACCGTCACTTTGAATCGTGGGATCAAATTCTAAAAGAGGCAGGTTTTGAAGATACAACGCCAATCAGTCTTTCCGTCTCTCACCGCACCACGCAGGAAATCATGGAGATCGCCGCCCATTTAAGGAACGAACCTTTGTCTTCGAAAGAGTATGGCACCACCCGTCGCGGAGAAGTGCCGACTTTTATTCCTGTCGAAACGATGGAAATCTTTCCTCATCTGATTGGACAATGGATCAAAGAGCGCCTCGAAGAAAACCCACGCTCCCTTTCGGCGATCATCTGTCGACAACCCAATGAGGCCCAGGCCCTGGCAGAAATCTTACGCCGGATGGGACACCCCTCCGTGCGCTTTGGTCATCGCGATCAATTCGATTTTTCTCCGGGTGTCATTGTGACCAGCGCGCATCAGGTCAAGGGATTGGAGTTCAGAAATGTTCTGATCGTTGAACCCTCCGAAGAAAATTATCCTTCCAATCAGGAAGAAGCCCGCAATCTTTTGTATGTTGCCGTGACTCGCGCAGAGCTTCGTTTGGACCTGATGGGAATTCAGCCACCCTCTGCACTTCTTCCTCCCGTGGCCGAGGGCTCTCTGAAAGATCTGTCTCATACTGTAAACGAAGAAATTGAGGGATGGGAGCCAGATGATTCGGATCCTGAAGATTGATTTGCTCAAGTCATGCCTTTTTATATCTTCGCCAATCTTCGTCATTTATCGTCATCCCTGTCTTTTAAGCAGGGCTCGCTATTTTCATAACCTCCCATTTTTAAAACAAAATATGCCTCGTACAAGCTGAGGCCTAATCCTTGCTTTACTCCTGTGAGATCTCAACCCTCAACCTTAGGAGAATAGCATGGGAACGGCCATCACCAATCCAATAGAGCTTTACGGGAGTGTCGATTTTGATCGCGAGATAAAATTTCGTTGGTTTCAACCCGACGATTCCTTTCCAACCGGAATTTTATTTTCAATCACCCAACAACTACTTTCACGTCTTGGATTTTCGCTCGAATCCAGAAACACAGTTTTTCCGACTCTGTCTGCAGAACATGAAGAAGCCCTTCAAAAACTTTGCAGAATTCCCAAGGCCTCAACCTTTGCGATTGGAGCCCTCATTAATCAGCTCGTGGCTTCTTTAAAACCGGATGAGGTTTTTTTAAATATTGGAGTTTGGCATGGGTTTACTTTTCTTTCGGGTCTTTTAAAAAATCCAAATCAACTTTGCATTGGAGTGGATAATTTCAGTGTGCATCAAAAAGTCGATGCCAAAGGTCATCCAGAATACCAGGGGATGAAACGATTTTTATACAGACAGGTTGATCGATGGGCCCGAAGCTCGTTTTTAAAACGCTTTGAGCTCTTGCGCACCAGACGGCATTATTTTGTGGAAATTGATTATGTGGAATACTTTCGGAAGGTACACAAACATCCCATCGGCTTTTATCTCTACGATGCCCAGCATCGCTACAAGGACCAGCTTTTGGCCCTTCAACTGGCAGAGCCTTTCATGAAACCCGGTTGTTTGATATTAATCGATGATACCAATTCCGAAGACAATTACGCAGCCACCCTGGATTTTATTAAACAAAGCAAACACCACTATCAGATTCTGATGGATGTGAAGACGGCAGGAAATCGTCATCCTACCTTTTGGAATGGATTAATTCTTTTTCGCAAAATGAACTGAGTGTGATTCAATACAAGTTCATATCTTAAAAATGGAGATGATCTTTCATGTGGAACTCTTCAACATTTCGAAAAGCAATTTACAGTTTTTTATCACTAACTTTGATCTGGGCTCTATTTCCATTCTTTGTGTTGTTTGCAAAAGGCTTGGAAGGAGTTGAGAGAGATTCCAAAAATCAGTTTCCTTCGACCTGGAAAACCTATCCTTTGCAACAATCAAAGGTAGAAAAGGTGTATCGAGTTCAGGAAGAAGCGGGCGAAAAATATATCGAGGCCTTCGATAACCAGAACATCTCCCTGCCGATCTTTAAGGAAATCCCCTGGAAGCTTTCTGAAAAGCCCGTTCTAAACTGGAAATGGCGCGCCAAAGCCCTGCCCGTCAATGCCAGGGAAAACGATGGAAGTAAAAATGATAGTGGCTGTTCGGTTTATGTGAACTTTGGTCTGTGGGGAGGAAAAACCTTAAAGTACGTTTGGAGCTCAACCTTGCCGGAGGGTTTTGTCTTTGAGAAAAAACCTGGCGAATTTTATGTGATCGTTAAATCTTCCGGGGCTTCAAAAATGAATCAATGGATTTCACAAACTGCGAACGTTGCGGAAGATTATAGAAAGTATTTCAAAAGTGAGCCTGCCAATCACCCTTCAGGAATTGGAATCATGTCGGATGGCAATGCGACCCGAAGTCCTTCTGGATGCGATTACAAGGATTTTTGGGTTTCAAATGAGACATCCCCCAAATAGAAAATAAAAAACCCGTGTAGTAAAAAACTCCACGGGTTATGAAGGGTTCAGAAAAATACCAATCAGGAAGTCAATTCACGAAGGAGATGACGGCAAATCACCAGACGCTGAATTTCGCTGGTTCCTTCGTAGATCTCTGTAATCTTCGCATCGCGGAAATAACGCTCTACGGGATAATCTTTGATGTAGCCGTATCCACCATGCACCTGAATGGCTTTCGTGGTAACCCACATCGCCGTTTCAGAGGCAAAAAGCTTTGCCATGGCCGCTTCCTTACCGATTGGAAGCCCCTGATCTTTCATCCAGGCCGCGCGGTGGGTAAGCAAACGGGCGGCATCCAGTCGTGTGGCCATATCGGCCAGATAATTCTGAATCGCACCGAACTCATAGATTTTTTTACCAAAGGCCTCGCGCTCGTTGGAATATTTGGCGGCGGCTTCGAATGCAGCACGACCAATCCCAACGGCCTGAGTTCCGATACCAATACGGCCTGCATCTAAAGTATTCATTGCGATGCTGAAGCCCTCTCCTTCTTTTCCCAACAGATTTTCAACAGGCACTTCGCAATTATCCAGAATCAGCTCAGAGGTGGAAGAAGCGCAGATGCCGAGTTTTTTCTCAACCTTTCCAACACTAAAACCTGGAAAATCCTTTTCAATGATAAAGGCAGAAATCCCTTTATGCTTTTTGGATTTATCGGTCATGGCGTAGATGAGCAGGGCATCAGCATGAGGACCGTTCGTGATGAAATTCTTGCGACCGTTCAAAATATATTTAGCCCCTTTTTTCACGGCTACAGTCTGCTGATTGGCGGCATCCGATCCGGTGCCCGGCTCGGACAAGGCATAAGCCCCGAGTTTTTGTCCCAAGGCAAAGGGTCTTAAATATTTTTCTTTTTGGGCATCCGTCGCATATTTGGTGATGGGACCACAATACAGGGAGTTGTTGACCGACATCGTCACCGAAGTCGAAGCACAGGCCGCCGAAACCTCTTCGATAGCCAGGACATAAGAAAGCGTATCCAGTCCAGAGCCGCCCCATTCCGTAGGAACCATCATTCCCAGTAAACCCAGCTCAGCCATTTTAGGAAGATGACGGGATGGAAACTCCGCCGTGGCATCCAGGTGTTCAGCAACAGGGGCCAGCTCTTTTTGAGCAAAACTTCTGGCCATTTCCTGAACCATTTTTTGTTCTTCAGTAAGAGAGAAATGCATAGACTTCCTTTCATTTTGGAGACTTAAGGCTTCCATTAAGCCTCCCTCTGTTTTCTGAGCCGTTATTATTTCCCCTTAAACTCCGCTTTTCGTTTCTCTAAAAATGCACCTACTCCCTCATTACGGTCATCCGTTGCGAAAATCAGCGGGAAGGTGGCTTTCTCAAGAGCCAAACCACTCATAATATCCAAATCGGTGCCCTCGTTCATCACGCGTTTCGAAAGTTCGACAGCAATCGGTCCTTTTTTCATGATCTCGCGCGAGGTCGTTTCTACCTCTTTTAAAAGATCGGCAGCCGGAGTGACTTTGTTGACAATGCCCCATAGCAAAGCCTCTGAGGCGGAAAGGGTTTTGGCAGAGTAAACGAGTTCTTTGGCTTTATTTTTTCCAATCAGGCGGGAAAGACGTTGCGTTCCACCAAATCCAGGGAAAAGACCCAGATTTACTTCGGGAAGACCCAGCTTGGCATTTTCGGAAGCGTAGATAAAATCACAGGATAGAGCGAGCTCAAGGCCTCCTCCCAGACAAAATCCATTCACGGCCGCAATCACAGGTTTAGGACACGTCTCGATTTGTCTCATGACTTCATGTCCTAAATCACAGAATTTTTTGGCGTCCAGGGCAGTCATTGTTTTCATTGCTGCGATATCCGCGCCAGCGACGAAGGCTTTTTCTCCAGCCCCGGTGATTACAATTACTTTGGTTTCTAGATCGCCCCCGAGCTGAATCACGGCCATACCCAATTCCTGAAGAACTTCTCCATTCAGGGCATTGAGCGCCTGAGGGCGGTTTACTTTAATCGTGGTGAGAGAGTTGTTTTTTTCAATGAGGATGTTTTTGTATTCCATGGTTTGTTCCTTCTTTTAAATAAAAGCGAGAGCAGGATACTAAAGATTTTAAAAAAGAACGCTCTCTCAAAGAGGTTCCATTATCATTCTTTAAGAGAGCGTGAATGCTTTATAAAAATTAGGAATACTTATAAAATCCTCTTCCCACCTTACGACCATACCAACCTGCCTCGACATATTTTCTAAGCAAGGGACAGGCGCGGTATTTGGGATCGCCGAACTCGTCGTACATCACATCCAGAACGGCCAGGAGGGTATCTAATCCGACGAAGTCAGAAAGTTCCAGAGGTCCCATGGGATGATTGAGACCTAGTTTTACGGCCTTGTCGATATCTTCGGCAGTACCCACCCCTTCATAGAGCGTGAAGATCGCTTCGTTTAAGAAAGGTAATAAGGTGCGGTTGACAATGAAGGCCGCAGAGTCTTTGGCAGTTACCACGGATTTACCCATCTTTTCACCCGCAGCCACAACCGCCTGATAACTGGCGTCGTCGGTTTGAACGGCGCGAATGACTTCAAGCAGTTTCATGACGGGCACGGGATTGAAAAAGTGCATTCCAATGACTTGGTGGGGACGTTTGGTGACGGCGGCTAAACCTGTGACGGAGATCGAGCTGGTGTTGGTGGCCAGAATGGTATGGGGACTACAGAGTTTGTCGAGTTCGATGAAGAGCTTATGTTTGGCCGCCACATTTTCAGTAATTGCTTCAACAACCAGATCACAACTGGCGTAATCATTGAGCTGTGTCGTCCATTTGATTTTACCCAAAGCGGCAGCTTGCGCTTCTGCCGTTAGCTTTCCTTTCTCAACCAGTTTTCCGAATTGCTTCTGAATGATTTTGAGCGCTGTGACATTGTGATCATCGGTTTGATCGCAGGCTAGAACATCAAACCCTGCCAACGCAGCAACCTGCACAATTCCACTTCCCATCTGACCGATACCGATGACACCGATTTTTTGAATGGACATAAACTCTCCTTGAATTAAAAGTTAAAGCCGTGAGGCAACTTCAATAAATAGAATTAAAGGGATTCGATAATCAACGCTACACCTTCCCCACCTCCGATACAAAGGCTCGCCAATCCGCGCTTCACCTGTCGTCGCTTCATTTCATATAAAAGGGTTGTCAGGATACGGGCACCGCTGGCACCTATGGGATGGCCCAAGGCAACAGCACCTCCGTTAACATTGACCTTATCGGCAGGTATTCCCAACTTCTGATTGTTCGCAATCGCGACGACACTGAAAGCCTCGTTAACTTCCCATAAATCGATATCATTGACTTTTAAGTTGGCTTTTTGAAGGGCCTTGTTCATGGCATCGGAGGGAGCCATCGTGAACCATTCGGGAGACAAGGCTGCAGAAGCTTGAGAAATGATGACTGCTAACGGTTTTAATCCCATGGCTTTTGCTTTGTCTTCACTCATCAAAACCAGGGCTGCAGCACCGTCATTGATGCTTGAGGCATTTCCTGCCGTGACAGTTCCATCTTTTTCAAAGGCGGGTTTTAAGCTCGGCAGCTTTTCGATGCTTCCCTTGCCAGGCTCTTCATCGGTGTCGATGATGAGAGCATTTCCCTTTTTCTGGGGAATTTCGACAGGGGCAATTTCGTCTTTGAATTTGCCTTCTTTGATCGCATTCAGGGAGCGACGATAGCTCTCTGCGGCATAAGTATCTTGAGCTGCCTTATCGATTTTATATTCACGAGCGCAAATCTCGGCAGCGTTTCCCATGTGGTAGTTGTTATAAACATCCCATAGACCATCTTTGATCATCAAATCTTCGAGTTGGCCATTTCCCATCCGGTATCCAGTACGGGCCTTGGAAAGAGCATAGACTGAGTTGGACATACTTTCCATTCCACCTGCAACCACCACCTGGGCATCTCCTGAGCGAATGGTTTGATCTGCAAGCATGACGGTTTTAAGACCGGAGCCGCAAACTTTTGCAACAGTCGTGCAGGGAACTGCCTTTGGAAGGCCAGCAAAGAGTGCAGCCTGGCGAGCTGGGGCCTGACCCACAGCCGATGTCAGGACGCATCCCATCAAGACTTCCTCTACGGACTCACCTGAAATTCCGGCGCGTTGTAAAGCGGCTTTGATGGCAATACTTCCAAGCTGGGGAGCAGAAAGAGTGGAAAGAGATCCAAGGAACGAACCGATCGGGGTCCGTGCGGCACTGACAATCACGGTACGGGTCATACAAATCTCCTTATGGCAGGCGTTTAGGGTGGATAAAATCAGGTTTAAAAAAATGAATAATGATTCATTTGGGAGTAACAAATGGGCATGAAAGGTGTCAACAGAAAGCCTTGATGATGAAGTCGAGAATGAATAAGAACAAATCCAGATCTGTTTTTAACGCATCCAAACTTAAGGAGCTTGAGTATGCTGAAAGAGTTTAAAGAGTTTGCCATTAAGGGAAATGCCATGGATATGGCGGTCGGTATTATTATCGGAGCGGCCTTTGGATCGATCATCAAATCTCTCGTCGATGATCTCATCATGCCGCCTCTGGGACTTCTTTTGGGAAGCTTTGATTTTTCCAATTTTTATCTCTTGCTTAAGTCCGGAAGCACACCACCACCTTATGCCTCACTTTCAGTCGCCAAGGCTGCAGGGGCCAACACGTTGAACTATGGGATGTTCATCAATGCAGTGATTCAGTTCTTTATAATTTCGTTTGCAGTTTTCTTTCTGGTACGTGGAATGAACCGCCTGAGAACAACGCCCCCTCCTTCCCTGCCCGCCATCCGTGAGTGCCCGTTTTGTACGTCCTCTGTTTCAATAAAAGCAAAACGTTGTCCGCACTGTACTTCAGAAATTCAGTAAGCTTTTTTATATGTTGAGAATGAGTGGAAGGCGTGAATGGAAAGAAGAAAGTGAGTTCTCTCATAAAAAAAGCCTTCGTAATTTTCTTACGAAGGCTTTTTTAAAAGGATAAGCGGGAGACGGGATTCGAACCCGCGACATCAACCTTGGCAAGGTTGCGCTCTACCATCTGAGCTACTCCCGCTTGCAGTGAACTTTCGGGTTACAAAAAGTGAAACGCTTCTACTCAAAGCGTATGAAGTTT
>JBPOIC010000002.1:0-7317 GCA_052034865.1 Myxococcota bacterium
CCCCAAAATAAGAACCTCCTTCAAGCAGGAGAAGCAGGAAAATCAATCCTCCATTTTTTTTAGATCGAGCAGAAGGAGGTGGAAGGTAGTTCTCAGGATTTTTCTCTTGGACACTTTGGGGAGGGGAAACGACAGCGCCAGTATTGTCAATTGCGCGGGTGCTCTCCTGATTAAGCATTGAGGCTGTGATTTCTTCGTCCGGTTTTTCAGGGTTTAACCGAGAGACGGTTTGAAACTCGTTTTTTTCAGCAAGGGGTGAAAGCTCTCCTTCCGTTTTGATTTGCTGAACGCGGCGGGTCAGCTCGCTTAAATCAAAATATAAACCCATCGCACGTTGGAGATCCTGTATATCCTTTAGAAAATCCTGGGCACTGGCGTAGCGCTCCTGAGGGTTTTTCTTTAAGGCCTTTATAAGAATCGGAAGGACTCGATGATCAATTTGCGCCTGCTGGAGAAGAATTTGCGAATCGAATTCGCGCACGCGCTCTAAAACCTGCAGATCCGATCCTCCGGAGAAAAGTCTTTTCCCCGAAATCATTTCATACAAAATGATTCCTAAGGCAAAAAGATCTGTGCGTTGATCGATTGCTGCCCCGCGCGCCTGCTCGGGAGACATGTAAGAAAATTTTCCTTTAAGAACGCCGGTGGCGGTTTCGTAAGATCGAGAAGCGGCGTGAGCGATTCCGAAATCGGTGATCTTGATCGCCCCTTCTGTAGAGATCAGAATATTTTGAGGAGAGATGTCGCGATGGATAATGTGCAGGTTTTTTCCCTGCTCATCTTTTTGTTTGTGGATGTAATCCAGGCCCCGCAAAACCTCGGCAGTGATCCCTAAGGTCTCGGAAAGTGAAAGGGGTTGATTGGCTTTTTGAGATTGGTTGAGAAGATGTCTTAAATCGATCCCATCGATAAATTCCATCGCGATGTAGTAGGTCTCACCTTCTTTTCCCAACTCATGTACCTGAACCACGCGCTCGTGATTTAAGCGCACCATGATCTTCGCTTCGTCCACCAGCATTGCTATAAAACTGGAGTTTGCGGACCAATGCGGCAGGATGCGTTTGATGACGAGAATTTTTTCAAACCCTTCGACTCCCACCAGTTTGGCCTTGAAGATCTCCGCGGTTCCGCCCATCGCGAGGCGCTCTGTCAGCAGATATCTTCCAAAAGGAATGGGTTGCATGGGTGGTTTATTCATCTGCTAGCCTAGTATGGGCGGTGCCCACACGTTTTTCATTATCGAAACAGCCAAGCCTGAACTTGCGGCTCAAGGTTCACTTTGTCCGCATTGAGTGGCTGATTTTAAATCAGGTTCCAAAAAACGAATCAGTCATAAACCCTCGCGTTCATAATTCAACTTGCTGAAAAAAAACAAAGAAGATTTTTGACGCGCTCTGACATGGGTTCAGGATTGACAGAATTGCAACTCTTTGAGTAAAGCCGATTTGCCTTCCAAAAATAGAAATCTTTTTTGTGTGGTTTTGTAAAAAAGATTTCAATCTCAACCAGGACGAAAGTCTTCGGTACACAGGATGACTGATACCCCGTGCAATCTCGCTTAATGGTGAGATGGATTTATTTTGTACGTGGATTTCTTCTATTTCAGTTCATCCATAAAAAAGCAGAAAAACATCATCATCTTCGAATTCAGGTTCGTAAGGAGCTATCCGTTTGCCATACAGAAAAATGCCATCCTTCGCCTGCCATTGTTTTTCGAGGAAATGAGAAGGAGGAATTCTCATGAGATCAAGGTCCATTTCCATTCTGTTTGCTGTCTTTGGATCTTTAATTTTGGCTTCTTCTCTATGCGCCAGGAGTCCATCTCCAGCGAAACTGGAATCTCAACCTTCTCTTGATAATCCTGAGAACACCTCTTCCCATACAAAATCGGAAGAATCTGTCCTTTACCAATTAAAAGAATTCTCTCTCGATAGTTCAGTGCCCACCTCGGTTTCCATTCGCATTAGCGCAACAGGTGGCCTTCTGCACGCCAGTGAAGAAAAACTCGTTCGCCCTGGCCGACTGCTTCTCGAAATCCCACACATCGAAAATGGAATGACCGTGAACAGTCCTGCCTTGACCGATCACGTGATCCTCCCGCGGGTCCGCTTTGCCCAGCATGCAGACCGCCTGCGCATCATCCTCGATACCGTTCTCGATCAACTCCCCCCTTACACCCTTCATAAAACCGATCAGCAAATCGATATCGTCTTTACAAAAACACCCGAAATCATTGCCGAGGCCAAGGCTCGCACCGAGCTTTTTGCCGCCCTTCAAAGCGATGATCGCGATGCCCTTCTCAAACTCAGTAGTGTGGAAGAAGGCGGTGTCCTTTTCTCTGATTCTTCCTCTGCACCGATCACCCTCAAAACCAATGGGGGCAATGTTCCTTCTGCCGGGGTTCGCACTTCCGGTGGAAGCGGCATGCGCCTGAAAAGCAATGCCGGACGATCCAACACGATTGTTCTGATTCCCGATGGTCGCGAATTTAAAATCTTCGTCCAAGACACGCAGGCTCCCATCCACATCCAAAAAGTCCGCCCCGTGTATGAGGTGAAAGGCATTCAGTCGCGGCTTAAAAATCTGGGCTACGATGCTGGGGTCGAAGATGGTTCGCTAGGCACTCAAACACGCGATGCCTTGCGTAAATTCCAGCAGGATAACCATCTGCCGGATACCGGAAGCCCCACCAAGGTGACGCAGCGCGAGCTTAAAAAGCAGTTTGGGTATTAAAGCTTTCAAATAGTTTGCATTTTTTAAGAAGGATTTTGAGTCTTCAAAAATGAATTTCTGTTCCACGAGGCCAGGGTGTGCGTTTTGCATCCATCTCGCAGTCTGCTCCATGGAAATGGAGTTTACGTTTCATCCACGCAGAGTATCGCGCTTAAAAAAAGCGAGGAGCGTATGGCAAAATTTCAAAAATCATTTTTCCTTCAAGTGATTTCCTGGATTGTTCTCATCCAGTTTTTTCACGTGAACTTTAACTCCTCGGCTTTTGCAGTCGATGCGCGGCCTGATCGCCTTGGAAAAACTTCCACATCTGCAACCTCTTCCAAAGTCGCCCAGGAGAATGTTCTGACAGAATATTCAACTTTAAATGGAGAGCCCTCTAAAAATTTAAATTCTACTCTCTCCGATATTCAGAAACTCGATGCCGAGGCTCAGAAAAATACAATAACTCCACCCAAAACTCCCGTGCGCAAGATGGGTGCTTTGCCTATTGTCGCTGTCCTGGATGTTTTTTCCACGTCTCTCTCCGGTCCAGAATTACAGGAGGTTTCCAACTCCTTGCGCCGTGAAGTGACAAATTCTGGGCGTTACCTGGTTTACAGTAAATCAGATATGAAAAAAGCCTTGAGCAAGAATCTTGATCAGGAGATCGCTGCTTCCCGTCGTATTGACGAGTTTATCGGTGAGGCGCGCAGGCTCTACGACGATTTCAAATTTGGTCCTGCAGCAAGTTTAATGAAAGAAGCGATGAAAACGATCGCCACCTTCGATGCCTCACGTGCCGTGGCGCGAAAGATCAGCGAGGCTTACCTCACCCAGGGGCTCATTTTCGAAGCTGAGGGCCGCGAACAAGAAGCGGGTGTTTCTTTCCTGAACGCTGCTGCGCTCGATCCAGAACGCCAGCTTGATCCAATCCATTATCCTCCCAACGTCATCAGCAAGTTTTATCAGGCCAAGGTCGATTTTCCGAAAATCAAAAAAGGTTCCCTGCGCATCCTCACCGAAAATACCCAAGGAGTGCATGTTCTAATTGGATCAAAAGATCTGGGTACAACACCGGTGACATTGCATGACCTACCTTTGGGTATTCAGAAAGTTGCCCTGGTGAAAGAAGGTTTTGAGACCTGGGAAAAGAACGTGATGATCGTTCAGAACCTCGAAGAATCCAGCGATGACAAAAAATATGTGAATCAGTTGAGTGTGGTGATCAATCGCGTCGGCGACTCGGTTTCTCTCGATGCACTCATGGGAGAGGTGGTGAGTCGCAAGGATTATGAGTCACAAATATCGAAGATTGGCGATGTGGGAAAACTACTCGAGGCCGATCAGATTTTTGCCGCCCGAATTGAAAAAAGTGGATCTGGTTATGATTTTTTCTTAACCGCCATCGATACGCCTTCCAGCAAGGAGATTGCAAAAGGTTATGCCGCCGTTGACCCAAAACTCGCTGACATGGATGTGAGTATTGTGCACGCCCTGGCCGATCTGACTGTCGGTAAGCCCCCTGAAAAATCAACAGGGCTTTTAGCAGTCGAAGGAAAAGGGACCCGCTATCTGGCTAGCTATAAAAAGAACAAGCCCTTTTATAAGCGCTGGCCCTTTTATGTCTTAATGGGCGCAGCGGTCGCGGGAGGAGGGACGGGGGCAGCCCTGCTTTTAACGAGGTCTTCTCCGCCGATGGGATCAGCGACGATTTCTGGTGCTCCGCAGCCCTAAGAGAGCGGCTCCAGAACAAGCTCATTCCTCTTCTTTAGAAAATGATTTGAGCAAAAAAATCTGATGCCAAACACACCGATGAAAAAATTACGCAAAGAGATTTCCCGGCTCAAGTTGGAAAAATTTTCGCATCGATGAACAACACATAGAAGCTAGATCTTAATTGATCCAGATGAATGGAGAACACTATGAAGCGAAAAAAAAACACTCAGACTCCTCATTTTTCAAAATTACTTCTACTGATTTTCTTCGTTCTTTTTATTTTGCCACATGCTCCCATCGGGTGTGGGGGAGGGGATGAAGCCACGCTTGCTGAAAATCAGGCGGAGTCGAGTCCTATTTCTGTCCCTCCCTTGATGTCGGCAATCACTTCCCAGATCAATCTGTCTTCTGTGTTGGATCTCCAGGGGCAACTGGAAGTTTTACTCCAGTCCGATGACACTCTTCTCCAAACCCTAGATCTCGCTGTGAGCTATGTTCCCAAAGATCCAAATAACCCGAACTCACCCCTTGTTCTCCAGGTCGTTCCCGCCGAAGGAATTAAGATCGATCATCTCAAAATTGGCGATTACCGATTTCTTCTTACGCTTTTTCACAGCAGCGCCCAGCAAGGCTTAATCCCTCTGGCTTCCATCGAGGAAACAGCTGCGATCCTCGAAGACAAAGATGTAACGATCGACTTTGTAGGTTCGCACTGGGTTTATCAGTTTGATGACGATAGCGACGGGTATTCCAATATTACCGAGTTGATGAACGGGAGCTACGAAGATCAATCCGCAAACAAGTTATCTGGGACTTCATCCACCACTAAAGTTTGGGTTCCCGCCACAACCGATCCGAAAGACCCAAACTCCCATCCCAATGGCATTGCCATTCTCGATCCTGGCGTCATTGGAACGACCTCCCCTTCGGCGGATGGGCATTCCAAAGTCATTGGCGATGCTTTCTCGGTTCCATCCGGTGTTCAGGTGACAATCATTCATTTGGCAGCCGATGGAGTTACCGAAAAAGAGCGGGTGATTGTTTATTCTCGTTTGGATGGAAGTTTTGAGGCGGTGTTGAGTGGAAGCGAACAGGGCGATATCGTTCATCTCGAATTTTCGAGTCTGCCAGAAGGCAGCGCCAACGCAATTGCTGGCGATGCGAATGTCTCGCCAGGCCAGCCCTTTTCGTTAACAGTCCATTACCTACCTGTCAAAATTCAAAACTGTTTTGCGACTAACCCACGCAGTGCCATTCCGGGAAGTGGCTTTGTGGCGATCCAGGGCCAGGGCTTTGGGCCTGCCGAGGCCGATAACGAGGTATACTTTCCTGCGCTCGATGGATCGGTCGTTCAGGCGACCGAGTTTTTCATCAGCTCTCAAACTTCTACCTTTACAGAGCTAACCGTAAAAATTCCGATCGGGGCTGTGAGTGGTTATCCCATCGTACACAATACCCTTTCGAACAATGACTCCTACGGAAAATGCAGCTCCTTAAGTGATATTGTTGTTTTGCAGGGAAGCTCGAGCTCCAATGGTCTTGTCCAGTCTCTTCCCGATCTTTACGTTGAGTTACTTGAAGTTCCTTACGTTGCCCTCATCGGAGAAAACATCAATCCCAATATTCGTATCGTCAACCAGGGATTCAAAGACGTTTCAAAGGTCGATTTTAAAACCTATTTCAGCAGTAACAGCGCGAATGCCTTTTCTGATGAAGACACAGAAGTTTTTCCGGCTTCTTATCCGCTGGATCAGGCCTCGAATGTTGCCGAGGATCTCGAAACCATTCTGGGTTTCGATTCAGGGGATGTGAATAGTCCCTCCTTGAGTTTTTTCCTTTCTCCCATTTTAGATATCAATCACAACACGCAAACTTACTATGTCCGCGGTGGTATTCGATTCAAGGTTTATGTCGATCCACGCGATTCTACGAGCGCCTTTTCAACCAATCCGATCCCGGAGGTGTTTGAGAGCAACAACGTGACGACGGCCTCGCATGACACTTACATCCACTATGTCGATCTGGGCTTGAAGGACACATCCAACAATCTCATCGATCCTGAATCCGCAAATCAGGTGATTACCTTCGGAAACAATACGAATTTCGATTGGAAGAACATGAGCCCGCTTTCCATCACCCTGACTCGCACGCCGATTTCCATCCAGCTGGGCGCCCTTGAGAACAACGGAACGTATCCTTTAAAAAGGATTCTCAGCTCAGTCGGAAATGGAGCTTTGTACGATTATGTCGATAGCGATCCTTTAAATCTTAAGCAGGATGACCCACTGGATACGACGAAAGATCTTTACAAAGATGCTTTGCGCTTAAGTCAGCAGATCGATCAGGTAAATGGGGTGGAGGATTTAAAAGAACCCGACATGGTGCATTTGATAGAGCAGGTCGATCGATTGAACCACATGACACTTCCGATGCGAGTGCGTTTGATTTACTCACCAGATGCAAACTGGGATCCCTTGCATCCTGAGATCAAGCCCAATGATCGACCGATTGTTTGTGCGGGCTGTGAATTCTGTGTCAATCGCCTGGAGTACGAAGGCATCGTTGATAATCTGAAAAATGAATCCTTCTACGCGAAGAACTTTTCTAACCCACCAGCACCGGCCAACAAAATAGATCTCGACTTGGCCCTCGATGCCTTAGTGCCTGGCACAACGCAGCCCGCGATCCCGGTGGGGGAGGGATACATCTTTATTGTGGCTGAAACCGTCCGGCTGGATCCTTCCCAAACTGCCAAAGACGGGCAGGATGTCGATTTCTGCGGACGTTCTGAGTTGAGCGACACCCTTCCAGACCGCAGCTCCCTCACCGAGATGCTCAGTGAAAATCAGGATTCCAAAACCCTTCTGGATTTTGATGATAAGAATAATC
>JBPOIC010000026.1:0-63702 GCA_052034865.1 Myxococcota bacterium
GGGTTAACGCGAAAGCTCAGGAAGAGAAAAAGCGGGTGGGTGCTGTTACTGCCGAAAGTGATTCTGAAAATCTCGAGATGTCTGATCCCAATGCAACGGAGCCTCCAGTCGAGCAGGCCAAGCCATCTCAGGAATTACCGAGAGATTTACGTCCTTCCACCAGACATAGTGGGTCTCTTACTAGATGGGCAACGGGAGCCGCTGCTATGCTGGGAGTTTCTTTTTCCGCTCTTGCCCAGGCGCACGCGGCCACAAGCTTCTCTCAGGAAACCGCAGCGAAGGCTTCTGAATCGAACGATTTGTTGAGCGCGGGGATCACGGTTGCGGTTGCCGTCTTGGGAGTTGGAGCTTTCTATTTACTTCGGCGGAAGAATAGGTTGGGGGATGAAAAAACCGTCGCAGAGAAAAGCGACATGCCTCAAAAAACTTCCTTCATTCTTGCTCACACCGAACGCGACCCACAAAAAGAACTTCCCCTCGAATGGCGCCGAGAAATTAAAGTCGGCCAATACACGACAAGAGATGTAAAAACGACCGGTGAATTAGCGGAAGCGATCGTTAAAGATGGCATTCTGGAGCTTTTGGGAAAAGAGAATGTGAACGGGGTGTTTAGTTACGGTTCTGCATTTCATCCCAAACCTGGAGAGACGGCGGAGTCACGCGGCAATCGTGATTTGAAACAGATGGGCGCTGAGAAAATGGATTTTTTTGTCGTGCTCGATAATCCCGATCAGGCGATGCAGGTCATGGGGGCGCGAATAGGATGGAGTAAAGATCAAATCGCCAAGGCACGTAAGCATGTGCGTTTTTCCAGGGATGGGTTGAGTGAAGGGTTTGCCGCCGTTCAACAGGATTTTGCCGTGGTGGGCAAAGAAGGAAATGGTCCGGCGGTTCAGCGATTATTTAAATACAAGATTTCGTTTGTCTCGAAAAAGGCTTTTCAAAACCTTGATGCCGATCAAACCGCTGCACTTGGTTTTTCCCAGATTCGCTTAAAAGACGCTCAGGCCCAGAACGTGATGTATGCAAAATCCCATCAAGATAAAAAGAATTTGCTGGGTCACATTCAAGCAATCGATCGCAAGATGGTGAATTGGGCAAGATTGAGAATGGGGGATGAGAGCACGTATTCGCTGGGAGATTGGTTGAAGGAAGTGTGTCGGCTTTCATTCCGGCTTGAGTTCTATCGCTTCTGGGAAAACGGATCGGGTTCGTGGGATAAGGGCGAGGCCCTTTATGAAGGTCGCAAGGATGCCTTACAGGAGGTGTTTTTAAAACCGATTCGTGAAGCGTTCGCTAAAGATAGCACCACACACTATCTCACCTTGAAGGGAGAGCGTATTGATCCTGATAAAATTACGCTGGAGAATTTTAAAGACATTGTGGTCGTCGATCTGGAACCACGCAATCGTGCGCTTCAGTATGCCGTCACAGCGCCTCTCTTTTTCTGGCGTAATGTGCGGGGTTTGTACTCCTACGTGGCTCATAGCGTTCCCATGAATGCTTATTCCAGCCAACTCGTTCCAGAGCCAAACGCGACCTATGCAGGGAATAAGGCGCGAGGAATTACTGAAAAGAATGGTGGAAGGGTTTCTCCCATCATTCGCATATTGGCCCATCCTGCCCTCCGATATGTGCCTGTCTTGCGCAAATATCGGGTGGATACGATCTATACGCCTGTCTATCACAACAATCTGGCTGACCATATCAATCGACTCTACGCCGTTGGAAGATTGGGTGCTGCACAAAAAGCAGCGATTGCCATCAGCGATGAAGATTACGATCAGTTAATGAGCTGGACGGTTTCATCGCCCCATCTCACCAAACTCTCCAACGTCGATTTGGTTGGACAATTGATAGATCGAGCGGAAGTCGAGCGGACTCGTAGTGGTAACAAACCCTTTGATGCCTTGATCTCGACGATTGCCAGAACTCCGAGATTAGAGCCTGCCATTGCAGAATTGATCGAAGAGAAATGTCCTCACCTCGCCTCAACAGAAGTGGGCGATAAAATTCGACGTGCGCAAAAGTATCTTGAAAAAACGCAGGAGGAATTAAGTAAAGCCCGTAAACTTGGGGCTGCGCGGGCACAGGTGCGTGAGGCGGCGGCGGTTGCGCGCACTCGTTTAAGAGCTTTGGTGAAAATTGAAAAACAATGGATGCAGCATGAGGCGAACAAAGCACGGCTCAAAGAAAATCCTGAAGCCAAAATCAAGAAATCCGCAGAGCCTTTGAATGAGGCCCAGCTTAAAACCCTGGATGGACTCGATCAGCTTTCCAGCCCAAACGCGGTGAGTGCGCGCGCGTCTGAAATTAGCCGTACCCTGGATGAGTTGCGAGCAAGGGTCGAGGCTACGCATCATGGTCTCAAAGACAGAATCCTGGCCCTTCTCAATCAACGGCAGGCCCAGCTTCATTTTGCCCTCGCCCTGGGTGAGAAAAGTCCAGCAGATGAATTGACGATCGATGCGCTTGAAAAAGCGATGGATCCAAATTCAAAGGATGGCGATGCGCTTGTGCGGGCTTTGAGAGAGGCAGATGCGATTAATCATCGCGCCGTGGGTCAAAAACTTGTTGATATCGAAGAGATTCGACAGAAGACAAGACGTGAGAGGATTTTACTTCCCCAAAGTGGGCGGGATTTTAACCCAGTTGACGCGAGTGCCGATGGAGTTGCGGATGTGATTCGCTTAGGCGGGATGGGTCAGATCGTTGCAGGGCCCAAGAGTTTAGCTCGGACAGCGCTGGTGGCGGCGACTTTCCTTTTGAAAGAAGCGTGGCGGCTGATTCTTTTTGGGAATCAGGATTTTGCTCCGATCGGTCGTGCATCTATTGCTCCTTCATTGTGGCGGCCCTGGGAGAGTGTCGAGAGTCTTCGAAATACCGAAAATTTCAGAGTGGCATGCTATGAACAAGGGTGTGGTGGGATTGTTGCGGCGAATCACACGAGTACCCTTGATCAATTTGTTTTGACGGCTTTGGATGGCCAGAGCAGCTATGTCGCAAAAAAGGAGTTGGCCAGGTTTTGGATTATGAAGAAAGTCTTGGAGAAGACTCATAGTATTCTTCTTGATCGTACGGCAAAAAATTCCCACGAAAATTTCAATACTGGCGTTCGCTCAACCCTGGACAAAAAACGTCGCCCCTATATCTTCCCCTCCGGAACACGCCCGCTGAGAGGAAGTATTGCTCCGTTTAAACAGGGAACTTCTCATGTGGCCAAAGATAACGATGCCCTGGTTCTTGTTCAGGTCATCAATGGAATTGGACAGATGGAAACGGGAAAGGCGTGGAGGATCGGGACTTCCCGTCCAGTCGTCGTTGAATCGGAAATGCTCGATCACAAAAACTATAGCACTCGAGAAGAATTTCAAACGGCCTTGGAAGAAACCAACCGCCGTCTTTATCTCAAAACGATGGATCATCTAAAGAGCCGTGCCGATCGTGGAGATGTTCTGGCGGGCGTTCAGGTAGTTGAGAATATTTTGAATCATGCAGATGGAATTGAGCTTGTGCGCGCAAACAAAGAAGATGCAGCAAGGATGTGGGCGAAAGATAATAAAATCGATTTTGAATTTCTCAATCAGTTTACTCGGTGGTCTCAGGCTCATGCCCCTCATTTCTTTAATGCGGGACCCGCGCGCGATTATTTTCTCATGAGCGCTGCGGAGTGGACTGCGAAGGCACAAATTTCACCAAGGAAGAAAAACGAAAATGCAGGGCGGAACAATGGCGAGGGGGGGAAGGGACAAAAAGTCCAAATGACCCCTGCTCAGCAAAAAGCAATTCGAGCCTTGCGTAAAGAAGCCCAGGGTTTTTTAAAACAGGTGAGGGGGCTTAAGGGAAAAGTAGAAGGTCAGGGTGCGTTAAGTGAATTGAATCAAAATGAGTGGAAGACACTTCAGGAAAAACTTTCTCAGGTTCCAGAAACTCCTCGGACTTCTTATCCCCCGCCACCTGCATCGGCCAGCACGCAACCGACATCTTCCAAGACTGCAACTCCAGAAACCCGCGGATTTACTCAAATGGCCCCGCTGTTTGTGAGCGCGGGAATCGCCGTAGCGGCGGCGTTCGGAGGACACGCCCTCAGCGCAGCCAGATCCGAAGCTCAAACTCCTTCGCTAAAAATCGAACCAAAATCTCCGCATACTGAAAGAAGAGAAACATCCTCTCGGATATTGCCTTCTGAAAAAGTTCCCAAGCCTGAGATTCCGATCGGTTCCGGAGCAATGGTGGCTGCTGGGGCTTCGGCGGCTTTCCGAAAACAGAATCGCCGAGGTGAAAATCCGGAGGTGGTGCAGCATCTTGAAAACTATCGGGAACTGATAGCGAGATTAAGAAGTAATCCCAGTGGATTGCAGCGGCTCTACGCGAACATTGATGAGTTAGATGGAGGGAGAAGAAATAATTTCATCCAGTGTGTGCGTGAAATGGAAGAGCATCAAAGGGCTTTGCTGGAATTATGCGGTCAGGGGCTGGGGAGTACGGATGACCAGTTAAGTAAAAAGCAACGGCAGGAGTTTTATTCACTCATGGATGAGGAATTTGATCTGCATTTAAGGCTTTTTCAAAAAATTTCTTTTGGGAAATCAGATGATGGGAGTAATCCTGAACAGTTCGTTGGTCAGCATCATTTGTTACAAGGTCGCTATGAAGAACTTTCACGTGCCTTTCCCCAGGTTTTGGACAATAGCGATCCTGAGGAAATGGCATTACTTGCTGAGTGCAGGGCAGTAAATAGGTCGCAAAAACCTTTATCAACTGTCTCTCCTACTTTCGCGAAAGCAGCTCTCACCACCCTTGGCGTTGGTATTGGGGTGAGTGCTGCCGCGCATTCTGCCCAGGCTAAGGCCACTCAATCAATCGCCAGTGTCGCTACTGTGGAGGCCAGTGTTCCACTTTGCAGCATCACGCCTCACGAGGCGCCTATCAGTGGGGTGCTCGGAGTTTTGGGTGCGTTGGTGATTGGGATGGCTGCTGCGAAAGTTACAAGAGGTCGTCCTCCTGCTTTTTTTGATCTGACAAGAGAGGTTGAAAAAGTTTTGGGAAGAAAGGCCGGAGAAAAGAAAGATTTGCAGTTGGGGACAGGAGATTCCGTTCAGAAATTTAATCGATTTGATGAAAGGGGCAAGAGTCCTGTCTATGCTACGCAGGTGTTTGAAACTTCGAGTGCTGAATTACACAGTTATAAGACGGTTCAAACCCTTCTTCGGACGATCATGAAAGATAGTCTTAATATAAGTACTTGCCCTCCTACATTGATAATGGATTGCAGAAGGATGCCCGATAGGGGGGGGGGGCTGCCTCAGTTAATAACAAAAGTTACGGAATTTATTGTTTCAAATAATTACGATGTAGAAAGAGTTGTGTTGCTTGTTGATAATAAACCTATCGAGATCTATCAGGGCATTCATGCAAAACAGAAAGAGGCTTTTTTAGAGGCATCTCTCAAAGCCACTACCGAAGGAAGTGCTCAGTCAACAGTTTTTAATTACGCGCTGGGATTTAGAGTTATTGAGCAAAGTGAGAGGGGAATAAATTATAGAGTTTTAGAAATAACAAATGAGGGGCCTCCAACTGCTGGTTCAATTGTATGTCAATCGAATGTCTGTAGTCAGACTGCGGGAAAAGGAGAAAATGTTATTATTATTGCAGAAGAAGAGGTCACTCTCACTTTTGCAGGTCGATATGCTTTTGATTTTAAATTTGATCCTGAAAATGGTTCTTCGATAGTAGAGGCTGGGAAAACCACTCCAAGTGCCTTTGATCCGGCTTTGGTTCGTACTGAGAGGGCCAGAGTCTCATGGCGCATAGCGGGGCCTTTATCTCTTGGACTTTTTGTGGGCTCCACACTTGGCCTTCCTTCACCCGCTCACGCGCACGTGACACCACCTTCTCACACTCAGGTAGAAGCCTCGATCACTCCTCCTCAAAAACAGGATGATTCAAAAACTTCCGATCCACTTAAGCTGGCACTTGGGTTTTCTGCCGCGGCAGGGGTGTTGGCGATGGCGGGGAGAAAGAGAAAACCTTTGGATGTTGCAAGCCTTTTGGATCATATGGCTCAGTATAGAAGAGCCTTGGAAGATCTTGATGAGCCGGATCTGACTTCTCAACCTCAGCGTGCAAAAGAAGGTCCTCTTCCAAATATACACGACATGATCCGATTGGCCACTGAGCGTGATGATGAGGCTAGCTACAAGGCACGCGAGCTCATAGCGAATGATGAAGAGCTGCTTTCACAGCTTGCTCTGCTTATCTCTCAAAAAAAGCCTTATCCTTATCATTATAGAGAACTCCTAAGAAACTTAGATCTGAGGCAAATGATCAGAAGAGCCAGAACCGAGCTTTCGGTCTTAAGAACGATTCGGTTGATTGGGGAATGTTCCACTCCTCCCCGAGAGTTTTGGAAGACCGCTGGGACTGTATTTGATTGTCGAGAGCTTCTTTGTCAGGCGATTGAGAGTGAGGATCCTAGAGATGTGTTTACGTTTTTAAGTTTCTCGCATCATCCTGTCTTAAAAAACCGTCTCCTGGAAGTTTTTCAGAATTATTGGTATGGATCGGGTGACGCTCAAAAAAATCTTATTCAGCAAACTCAATTGACCAATTGGATAAAGTTTTGGATGAAGGATGGAAGCTGTAGAGCCTGTTTCAAAGATTTGGCAAGGTTTGGTCCTCAATGGCTTAAACTTCTTGTACTTGAGAGAGGTCGATAAGAGCTGAAGTTTATTGTCATTGAGAGAATTCTTTTGGATTGATTTTTGTTTTGAGGGTTCAGAGATTTGTTCTGTTTGACGGTGCCTGTCCCTTTGTTTGTAAGGCTTGTCTCGCATTTCCCTTCATCTGGGACGAAGTGCCCATCCTTCGACGAGCTCATGACTTATCAAAATGCGCTCATCTAGGGCGGGAGGTGTTGCGGGCGTCATTGCAGCCAAGGGATTGCCGTGCTCCCTTCGGTCGCTCGTAGACGAAGAAAAGTTGAAAAGATCTCACCTCCCAAACATCTCCTCCAACACGCGCACCATTTTTTCTTCGTCATAGTAACATTCCCCAACTCCCAACACCCGATCCCGAAAACACGCGAGGTCTTTTGCAAACAAGCCTCCACCCATCGTGCCTGTGGCGGTTTGAATCGGCCCTCTCTCACACATGGCCACCAGCGAGCGTCCACGTGTAAGACCTGGGCGATGCTCTTCTGTAAAATCCAAAACTCCTCCATCTTTAAATATGAGCGTGAGCTGAATGAGAATTCCCTGTTTGGTATCTTCGATGTTTTTTTGAGTGATTTTAAAATCACCAAACCAGTCGGCTATCTGCAAGAGACGCGAGAGTGCGAGAATGGGCCGTGGGCCACTCAAGTTTTGATCAGCCATTTTTTCGCTTAAATTTGCGGTGAAGTGATAGCGTCCGTGTTTAAGGGGACCGAGCGTTGCGATTTGCACAAGGACATCGCGGTGTTGCTCGGTAAGGAGTGCAATGTGTTCGACATGAAGAATGCGATTTTTTGCCCGCGCAAGGGCAAAGAGCTCTTTTGCTTCTGCGCCGCTAAAGGCGAGAGGGTAATCGCAAAGAACGTGCTTGCCGGCTTCAAGACATGTGCGCACTTTTTGGGGATGATCGGTATTCTCAGTAGAAATGGCGATGGCCTTAATCTGTGGGTCGCTCAGCGCAGCCTCCAGTGAAAGGGTGGCAATATCCGAACGTCTGGAGATGATTCCAGCGAGGGTGATTCCATCAAGAGTTTGCGCAGCGCTTAAGCGCGCGCGACCTGCGGCGCCCAGGCCGCAAAGTGCAAGTGTAAGTGACATGTGGGGGCTTTCATAATTTTTCATTTTCCCTCCTGGTCCTCCACAAGCGGAAAGGCTCCCATCGAGGGAGGGATATGAGAAATTTTGTTTATATTTTCCCCTCTCCCTTCATGAAAGAGGGCTGGGAGAGGGGAAAAATATAATTTCTTCACCCTCTCTCTAGCTAGCAGTTTGAAGATGGGGAGCGCTTAGTGTGTATTCTGATTTAACCCATTAAAAATATATTAATAAAATAATATCTAATTAACCATTCGAATTTTATAATTAATATTAAGATTTAGTATTCAGAATGTTGTATTCATAGTAAATATTCTCTTGTCGTGCCTGAGACTGAGTGCTAGGCCGCGCTTATGGCTCAGGCGATTTATTCCTACCTCGATTACCGAAAGTTTTTAAAGGATCGGTTTGCGCATTTAAAACAAACCGAAGGCCTTACCTATCGATCCTTTAATGAAAAAGCCGGTTTTTCATCCCCCAATTTTTTAAAACTCGTCATCGAGGGTCAGCGCAATCTCACCGAAAAAAGCATCCCCAAAATCTGTCAGGCTCTCAAACTTTCAGATTCAGAGAGACAGTTTTTTGAAGCCCTCGTCCAGCTCAATCAGGCGAAATCTTTGGAAGAGCGCGAGCTCGTGTATGAGCACCTAAAAAAAATGCGCCCGCGTTTGTCGCTTCAAAGAATCGAGCACGCCCAGTACGAATATCTTGAGCACTGGTACACTGTAGCCATCCGCGAGCTCACCACCCTGAAGGATTTTCAGGAAGACCCAGCCTGGATTCAAAACAAGCTCGGAAACAAAGTCGGAATTCGCCAGATTCGTTCTACGCTTAAACTCCTGGAGCGATTAAAGCTCATCGAGCGTGGAGAAGATGGAAAAATCAAATCAACTCAGGCGCCCATTTCCACCGGCGATGAGGTCTCGGGCCTGGGCGTATATCGTTTTCATCAGGAGATGATCGATCAGGCAAAAAATGCACATAGCAAAACGCCTCAAAACCAAAGGGATATTTCTGCGCTGACAGTCGCTGTGAATGAAGAAACCTTTCGCATGATTAAATCCCGGATCCAAGGTTTTAGAAAAGAAATCCTCGCGCTGTGCCATTCCAGCGCCGAAGTCGATGCGATTTATCAGCTCAATTTTCAGTTATTCAATCTCTCGGAGGTTCCATGGGAAAAATAAGATTCATGCTGCTAGCGCTTCTTTTGCTGGCTGTTCCGCTTTTTCAGATGACGGGTTGCCTGGGCAAAGGGGGAACCGAAGTGGGGAACGGAGAATCGCAGTCGCCGGTACCAGATCCAGATTCGTCTGGAGAGGGGATTCCGACGGTTGAAGGGCCAAAGACAAATACGGGACGTGATACCGATGAAAGTAATCCGAACGATACGACGACAAATCCTGAGGATGATGTTGGAGGAAGTATGTGAGGGGGAAGAAGTCAGGAGTCAGAAGAAAACCTCCTGGAATCATTTTTCTTGTAGAGGTTTCCTCCAGACACGGAGAGGTCCTCCACAGGCGAACGGTAGAAAAAAATTCCATCAAGGATAAAAAACCGAAAGGACACCCTATGAATCTTATCCAGAAAACAAAGATGTTCGGAGCAGTGCTCTCAACTCTATTGCTGGCAACCTCGTGCGGGGGATCGGGATCGAATCCTACACCTGCAAAAAAAATGGTGGGGAGTTTTTCGCAGGCGAAAAGCTGTGAAGAGGTCACCAGCTTTGTAAATACGTATGCCGCGCGAGCGAAGAAATCCTCCACCGTGCTGGTGCCTGTGCAGATGACAAGGTCAAGTGATGAATCGGCTTCAAACGGCTCGTTTGCAGCCTCTCCGATGCAGGAGGGGGCAGGGGCTCCAGCAGATGCCTCGGCAAATCCAGACACAAACGCTCCTGAGGTGATTCAATCGGACATTGCGTTCGCGGACGAGGGCCGTAGCCTTTTGTATGTGGGTAAAAGAGGGACAGGGTTTGATGGAGTTTTGAAAGTCTATTCGGTTTCTTCAAGCAATGCGCTGTTAAGTAGCGTCGATCTTGGATTTGAGCCCAGCGAATTCCTGGCTGTATCGAATGGACCAAAAAAACATCTGATCGTTTTTGGAAACTACTATAACTGGGGTTCTGTGCCGGGTTGTGTTGAGTCAAATCCAGAGATGATGGATGCCTGTTCTGATCTTACCACTTACAGCATGGTCGCCCTCTTCGATGTGGAGAATCCCGCTCATCCGGTTGAGATTAAGCGCGAAAAAATGCGCGGATCCTTCATGGAAGCCCGTGCAATTTCCGAATCAAATTCGATTGTATGGGTGAGCCAGAATTATCTTCCTCTCACCGAAGGGGGAGCGATTTCTGAAGACGATATCCTTGTTCAGAAATCGACGAGTGAAAATGGAGGAACTTCCACGACGCCAGTTTCATCTTGCGATCAGATTCTGCTGTATCAAAACGATACCCTTGATCCGAAATATGCTCCCAGCTCTTTGACCCAAACCTTCATCTCGGTGCTTAAGCTGGGCGAGGAAAATTCCATCCACTCACAAACCGTGATTTCATCCGCGTGGAGCAGCTTTGCCGCCGTCAATCCCGCCCATCTTTTTCTGGTTCAAAACGTCTGGGAAGACGATACGAGCGAGATTTACGAATTCGATCTCAATTCTGCCTCCGGCTCTCCACTTGAGTTTTTGGCCTCCGGTACTGTGAATGGATCGATCAAAAATCAGTTCTTTCTAGATGAAAAGGACGGCGTCTTGCGTGTGTTTTATCATCGTAGTTCCTTTGCGTGGTTATCTCCGGCTTGCGCAAGCTGTGCGATGGCGACACCCTCAGCGGCGGTGGCTGAAAATGAACAGGCAGCAACATTGACTGATGATTTTGGAAATTTCCTGAGCACCTTCGAGCGCTCAGGGGATAAGCTGATCGGGTTGGGCGGTGTTGGACCCTTCGAAGAAAACGAAGTGCCTTATTCCGCGAGGTTTATGGGAAATGTGGGGTGTGTCATCACCTATCTCCAGATTGATCCTTTAACCTGTTTTGATCTGCGGGATCCTGCCCATCCGATCATGACGGGAAGCCTTGAACTGGCGGGAGTTTCCTATCATCTCGAGCCAATTGCCGAGGATCTTCTTTTGGGAATTGGTATTGATGGTTCCTTTCAGACGGTCGCGAATTTGTTTAACTTAACGGATCTTGCGCACCCTACACTCGATCAGCAACTGACGTTGGGATCCAGTAGTGGGTGGACGGAGGCTTTCAGCGATTACCGGGCCTTGGGTGTCGACGAAAATCACACCCGCTTTGCCTTACCGATCAATCTTTACACAAGCTGGGAGGTGGCGATCTTTTCGCTCGATCCTGCGACCCATCAAATGAGCTCGCTTGGAAAAATTCAGAAAAGCTTTTCGTCTCAAAATTCAAGTCCTGATCCTTCCAATACGCAACCACTCGATGCGATGTTTCTCTATCCCGAAGTGAAACGCGCCTTTTTCTTTGAGGATCAGTTGGCTCTTGTCACAAGCGAAGGGGTGGAAGTTTATCGGTTGAGTGATTTGAGTTCGGTGTATAACGATCTGTTTTAACTCCCATGAATTCATTGATTTTACAAACGCCTCGGGATGGAGGCGTTTGTGTTTTTGGAGAAGTCTTTACAGACGATGGATGAAATTTGTAGATGAAAAAAGGTCTGTTTTTCTTAAATTCCTGAAGAGGAGCGCTCATGAAAATTCGAAAAGCTGTCATACCGGTCGCGGGATTAGGCACTCGCTTTTTACCAGCAACCAAAGTGGTTCCCAAAGAATTGCTTCCGGTCGTTGATAAACCGGCAATCCAGTATATTGTAGAAGAGCTGGCTTCTTCGGGGATTGAAGAAATCATTTTGGTCACTGGCCAGGGAAAAAATGCCATCCTCGATTATTTTAATAGAGATCCCGAGCTGGAAAAAATCCTTCAGGAAAGAAATAAAACCGAACTTTTGGAGATCCTCTTTCGGCTTTCAAAATTGGCTCATTTTTCAACCGTCCTTCAGCCAAGTCCTTTGGGGCTTGGGCATGCCATTTTGTGTGCAGAGGAGGTGATGGGTCAGGAGCCTTTTATTGTCTGTCTCCCGGATGATTTGATCGATAGCAAGCAGTCCTGTGTTTCGCAAATGCTTCAGGTTTATGCCGAATTTAAAAAACCCCTGATTGCGGTTCAGGAGGTTCCTCTCGATCAGGTTCATCAATATGGTATTTTAAATGCCGCTCCCCTGCGTCCTCGCATACACTTAATTTCGGATCTTGTTGAAAAACCTTCCATCGAGAAAGCCCCTTCGCATTTAGGGATTGTGGGTCGCTATCTGCTCCCTCCACAAATTTTTTCCATTTTAAAACAGGTAAAGCCGGGATCTGGAGGAGAGATCCAGCTGACCGATGCCTTACGTCTTTTGGCTCGTGAGGAAAAGGTCTACGGATTTGAGTTTGAAGGAGTTCGGTATGACACTGGAGATAAGCTGGGTTTTTTAAAAGCGAATCTGGCTTATGGTTTGAAGCGCCAGGAGTTTCATGATAATTTGAAAGAGTTCCTTACAACACTTGTGTAGAATGAACCGGTTTGATTTCCTTATCTTGGGGGAACCCCTCCCAGATCAAATCAAAGAAGGTCGCGTTGGCGATATTCATAGGTTCCTTTCTTACATCTCTATTAAGGAGAAATCATGAATCCTGCATTCCCTTCGCTTCGACGTTCTATTTTCTTTTCTTTTTTTCTCTCCTTTCTGTTTTTATCCACCACTGCCTGGTCTGAGGAGCGTGCGGTTGATGATTTTTATTCTTCTGCTCTTGAAGGATTTCCTGCCAGCTGGGACACTTATCCATTCCAAAAGGGCAAGGCCAAAAAAGTTTACCGCATCAAACAGGAAGGAAATCTTCGCTTTATTCACGCCGATGATCATGAAGATATCTCCACTCCCATCTTTCGTGATTTGCCCTGGAGTTTAAGGCAGCATCCTTATTTAAGCTGGAAATGGCGTGCAATTACTTTACCCAAAGGGGCTCGTGAAGATGGAGGCCCGATGAATGACAGCGCTTGTGCGGTGTATGTTGCTTTTGGAAAAACCAGTGGAGTGGCCTTAAAATATGTGTGGAGCTCAGAGCTTCCCGTGGGGCATGTGTGGGAGAAACAGCCTGGAAAGTTTTATATCATTGTTGCCGCATCGGGGGTTGGAAACTTAAATCGTTGGGAAAATGAAAAAATAAATGTCGTAGAAGATTATAAAAAATATTTCAAAAAAGATCCCACGCGTGATCCCTCAGGCATTGGTTTGATGACCGATGGAAATGCGACACATACGCCTTCGGCATGTGATTATGGTGATTTTCGGATTTCGAGTTAAGAGACCGTCTAAAATTTTCTTGGAGTTTTTGAGAGGCTCCTAAAAAGATGAATAAAAAGAGATAACCTTATCAATGTTGCGATTTTCGGGCTCTCTTTTTGCCATTCCTACACTTTCATGAAAGCAGATAATGAAATCGGAAGTTTTTGCTGAAGTTGCAGTGTTAGCTCCTTTGGAAACCCCTTTGACTTATTCCGTTCCTTCGGCATTCCAGACTTCCATTCAGCCAGGTCAGCGTATTGTAGTTCCTCTCGGCCGTCGCAAAGTCGCCGGTGTCGTACTTGCCATTCATCCTCATCCGCCCGAAAAAAAATTTTCTTTAAAGCCCATTGAGGCGTTGTTGGAAGAGCCTCCATTTTTCAATTCCCTTCAGATGGAGTTTATTCAGTGGGCGAGCGATTATTATTTCATTCCCATTGGTGAAATGTTTCGTGTCGCTATGCCAGCGCCTCTCGCGCGGGTAAGGCCCTCTCGAGCCTTGAAGAAAAACAGATCCACTCCAAAAAGCCTGATCTTCTCAGACTCTTCTGAAACTCCGTCTTCTGATTTGATTTTAACTTCTTCCCAACAGGCGATTGTCGATGAAATCCTTGCCGGACAAGGTTTTCAGGTTCACCTGGTCCATGGAGTCACGGGGTCCGGAAAGACCGAAGTCTATCTGGCCTGCATTCAGCAGCTGCTAAGGCAGGGAAAACAGGTGATCAGTCTGGTGCCGGAAATTGGACTCACTCCCCAAACCTTGCAGCGCTACGCACGACATTTTGGAAACCGGATCGGAATCTACCATTCCGATCTTTCCCAAAACGAACGCGCGCGAATTTTCTGGGCCTGCAAGCGCGGGGAGCTGGATATGTTGATCGGAACCCGTTCTGCCCTGTTTGCTCCTTTTTCAAATCTCGGACTGATTGTGATCGATGAAGAGCAGGATGGGTCTTACAAGCAGGAAGAAAGGGGACGCTATCATGCGCGGGATCTTGCGATCGTGCGCGCGAAGATGGAGCGGATTCCGGTGGTGCTAGGATCGGCGACTCCCTCGCTTGAAACCTATGCCCATGCTAAGAAAGGAAAGTATCGTTATCACGCCTTGACGGAACGCTACGGAAAAGCAGGTTTTCCCGAGGTGCGTTTAATTGATCTCAGATCAAAACCCGGTGAGAAAAAAATAAAATCTTCGCTCTCACCTTCTCTTTTATCCGACCCATTGATTGAACAAATTCAAAAGACCTTGCTGAAAAAAGAGCAGACACTGATTTTTATCAACCGGCGGGGCTTTGCTCATTTTCTTGTCTGTCAGGAGTGTGGAGAAATTCCGTTGTGCCCGCACTGCGATATTACACTGACTTATCACAAGAGATCTCTCAAACTGATTTGCCATTATTGTGATTACCAAAAACCTCCTCCAGATCTTTGTCCCAAATGTTCGGGAAGCCGGATGACAGGGCTTGGAAGCGGTACCGAAAAAATTGAAGAGGAGCTGGTGGCACGTTTTCCGAGTGCAAGAATTGAAAGAATGGATCGTGATACGACGCGGCGCAAAGGCTCTCATGAAGCAATCCTTAAAAGGCTTGCCCAGCGTGAGATTGACATTCTGGTAGGCACCCAGATGATCGCGAAAGGGCATGATTATCCCCATGTAACCCTCATTGGCATTTTAATGGCGGATGCAATTTTGCATCATCCCGACTTTCGTGCTCCTGAAGAAACCTTTCAGATGATGACACAGGTTGCCGGTCGGGCAGGGCGCAAAGATTCTCCAGGACTGGTTTTGCTGCAAACGCTCTCACCGGAGCATTACAGTATTGTTTATGCTTCAAGAGGGGAGGGAGAAAAGTTTTACGGTCAGGAACTTTCCCAACGTCAGGAGCTAAGCTATCCGCCTTTCAGTCGGTTTATGGTGATGCGTGTGCAGGGAACCGATCCCACTCGGGTGATGCAGGGAATTGATCTCATGAAAAATAAGCTGGTTCAGCTGAAAAATACCAGACACCTCAACCTGGAAATTCTGGGACCCGCTCCCTGCCTGATAGAAAAATTGCGAAATCAGTACCGCTGGCAGATCTTGCTGAAATATCCTCCACAATCCCTGCCTCATGTCTTTTTAAAACCCATGATCTCCAGTCTTCGAAATGAGTGGATACGCCTGGGATTGCGACTAACCGTGGATGTGGATCCGATTCATGTGGGTTAGTCCATTCTTCCAATGATTTAAAAGGTAATAGGAATTTCTTGACGATGAGGTCTGAAAATAAAGATTGGGAAACAGGTCGAAAAAAATATGAATTCTCAAAAAATGAGTTCAGGAAATAATCAGACAGGAGGAAGAATCGCTTTTCAATATCGGGATTTTCGACTTTATCTTTTTGCGCGTTTTTTATCCCTCACTGCCCATCAAATCCTCATCGTGGCGATTTCCCAGGCCGTCTATGAAGTAACTCGCGATCCTCTTCACCTGGGCTACATTGGTCTTTCGTTATTTTTGCCGAAGATGAGCTTTTCTCTTCTGGCAGGACATGCGGCCGATCGTTTTGATCGAAGAAAAGTCATCCTTTTTTGCCGCGGCTCCCAGTTCTTAGTGATCATCTCTCTCATTTTATTTGGTTTTCTGGGACTGAAACCCATTGCCGTTCTCTATCTTCTTTTATTTCTTTTGGGGACGGCCTATGCTTTCGATGGTCCTTCCAGTCAGGCGATTCTTACCCAACTCATTCCCATTGAACATTTAAACAATGCCGTCGCCTGGAACTCCTCGACCATGCAGATTGCTTTTATTTTTGGCCCGGCCCTTGGTGGCTGGCTCTATGCAATTTTCGGAGGTGTGATCCCCCCGCTCATTTTCATTGCCCTGTTGCGTGCCATTTCATTTCTAATGATTTTGTCCCTGAAGTCTTATCCCTTGCTTCGGCAGGGAAGTGAGCTTTCCCTCGATACATTGTTTGCGGGACTTCGCTATGTCTTTCAGAATCGGATTTTGTTGGGTGCCATTTCATTAGATCTTTTTGCCGTCCTCTTTGGAGGAGCGGTGGCCTTGATGCCCGTCTTTGCGGATCAGATTCTAAAGGTAGGTCCTTTGGGAAATGGTATTCTGCGTGCCGCTCCGGCTGCCGGGGCTGCCCTTATGGCCATCGCCCTCGCGCATCTTCCTCCATTAAAAAGAGCGGGATCCACCCTGTTTGTCGCTGTTGCCATTTTTGGGATTGCGACCATCCTCTTCGGGATTTCCAAAAATTTTTACTTTTCAATCATTTGCCTTTTTGTCCTTGGTGCAGCCGACATGATCAGTGTGGTCATTCGGGGAGTTCTTGTTCAAGTCAAGACTCCCCCTGAGATGCGGGGACGGGTGAGTGCGGTTAATCTGATTTTCATCGGGGCCTCCAACGAGCTGGGCGAATTTGAAACAGGAGTGATGGCAAGATATCTGGGCGTGGTTCCTTCGGTGGTTGTGGGCGGGGTTGGAACTTTACTCGTTGTTGGACTATGGCGGGTTCTTTTTCCTCAGTTCAAAGAATTTAAACGATTGGATGAAACCATTGAAGCGTAAGAGAAATAAGGTCCTTAATTCAAATTCCAGATTTTTTCTTGCCAATTTTCTTTTAATTGTCCTATGTCTGCGTAATCTTCTCTTCGAACGATTCACGTACTGGGCCTTGAGCCCATTTTTTTTTAATGAACCCTGTAGACCTTGAAAAGATTGAAGCTATCATTGAGCCCGTCGCTCAATCCATTGGGTGCGAACTCGTTTCCTGTGATTGGGTTTCCGAGTTGGGTCGCTGGATTTTGCGTGTTTATATTGATCGGCCAGGCGGAGTAAGGGTTGAAGACTGTAAGCAGCTTTCCTACCTGCTCGATCCCTTGCTCGATGTAGAAGAAGTGGTTCCTCAAAAATATCAGCTTGAAATTTCCTCTCCAGGACTTGAGCGGCCTTTAAGAAAGTTAAAAGATTTTATCCGCTTTGTAGGTCAAAAGGTGGATATTAAAACCCAACATCCCATTGGGAAACGGAGCCATTTCAAAGGAAAACTCCTTGAGGTAGAAGAAGAGATTCTCAAACTGGAATCACAGGGAAGCCTGATTTCAATACCATACTCAGACATTCATCGAGCCCACTTGCTTGTTGATTGGGCTGAGGTGATGAAAAGAAAGCCTTAATTTTAATTTTTTTAACAAACCGGTAACCGAGGTAGAAATAATGCCAGCCAAGAAAAGAAAAACGGCCAAAGAAGGCGTCAAGTCAATGTTCATTAATATGAACAGCGTGTTGGAACAGGTGGGTAAAGACAAAGGAATTCCCAAGGAAGTCCTGGTCGAGGCGATCGAATCGGCCATGCTGTCCGCAGCCCGTCGACGTTATTCTCCTGAGGTTGAACTCGAAGCTCATTATAATGAAGAGCTCGGAGAAGTAGAGCTTTTCATGTTCCGCCAGGTGGTTGAAGAAGTGGAAGATCCCGATACAGAAATTTCCATCTCTGATGCAAATAAACTCGATCCGGAAACTGTCCTTGGAGACAGCCTCGGAGAGAAAATTGATTCCAACCAATTCGGTCGTATTGCCGCTCAAGCCGCCAAGCAGGTGATTATTCAGAAAGTGCGCGATGCTGAGCGCGATATCATTTACAATGAATACAAAGATCGCGTGGGTGAGATTGTGACAGGGATTATCCGTCGGATCGAAAAGGGGAGCATGATTATCGATCTCGGAAGAACAGAAGCCGTTCTTACAGGAAAAGAGCAGGTGCCTACAGAAAATTACAAAGTGAACGATCGTGTCCAGGCCTGCCTGATCGATTTGAGAAAAGATAACAAAGGTCCGCAGATTGTGCTTTCCCGCCGCCATCCTGCCCTGATCAAAGCCTTGTTTTCGATGGAAGTTCCTGAGATTTCCGAAGGAATTGTTGAAATTAAGGCGGTGGCCCGAGAACCTGGTTCACGCGCAAAAATTGCCGTATATTCTTCAGACAGTGATGTGGATCCCGTGGGCGCCTGTGTTGGTATGAAAGGTTCCCGAGTACAGAGTGTGGTTCAGGAATTGCGCGGGGAAAAAATCGACATCGTCAATTACGTTGAGGAGCCTGCCCAGTTTGTCTGCAACGCCATTAAACCTGCCGAGGTCAATAAAGTCATTGTTCATGACAAAAATCTTTCCATGGAAATCATTGTTCCTGATGATCAGCTTTCTTTGGCGATTGGAAAACGGGGGCAAAACGTTCGTCTGGCTGCTCAGCTTACGGGCTGGAATATTGATATTTATAGCGAGAGCAAAATCGAAGAAATTCAAAAACGGGCCAAGAAGAGTATGGCCGAAGAGCTTCAGATTGATGAAAGCCTGGCCAGTATTCTTTACAGTCATGGTTTCCGCTCAACCCGCGAGATTTCCGAGCTGCCGCTCGAAGAGATGCTCAAGCTTCCCGGCATCGGTCAGGAGCTTCTAACTCAGATTCACGAGCGGGCAAAACAAAGGCCCGACAAACAACCTTTTGCATCATCCATTCCTTCACCTGCAGAACCTACAGAAGAAGTTCAATCAGCAGGAGAAGAAGTAAGTTTTGCTGCTGGCAGTAAAGAGGAGGATGTCAAAACAGATCTATCTTAATTATTGATCTTTCTGGGCTTGCCTGATTCATCCAGTTTTCTGAGTGACTTTGTATTTGAGAAAAAAGACAGAGAGGGTGAAATCAGAGAATGCGTTTTCAGGGGTGTTTCAAATCCTTTGAAGTTGTGGTTTCCATTTAAAGACAATTTCTCTGGAGAGAAACCGGCTTAAATCAAGAAGAATTATGGAATCCAAATCCGAGATCGTCGAAAAAAGAATAAAACCTACGGTCATTCGTCGCCGAGCGAAGGTTGAGGCGCCTGCACCTGAACCTGTGGCGACAGAACCTGAGGTGCCGGCCAAAGTTGAAACAAAAGCCCAGAAACCTGCAACGGCTGTGCTCACTCCACCGTCTTTGCCCCTAGAGGAAAAGACTAAACCGGTAGCACCCATATCTGTCCCTCCTGTTGTGGTTAAGCCTGCAACCCCAGTTGTGAGGGGGCCCACAATTATACGTCAACCGGTAACGCCCCCAGCCACACACCCCATTTCCACACCGCCTCCTGCACCCGAAGAAAAACCGGTTTCAGCGTCACCTGTTTTGCAAGTCACTCCCAGAAAAGTACAGGAAGTAGAAGATGACAGACCACGTCTAGGGCTCAGAGTCGTCGGCCGGATTGAACTTCCCCAAAGAACGCCTCCTCCCTCCAGAGGAGGGGCTGCGCGTCCAGGGAATGCGAGACCAGATACAAAACCTGCGATTGCACGTCCGGGCGTCGGTACACCTCTTGTTCCTGGAAAAGAAGCTCCCCTGACTCCTTCGGAAGAAGAAGCCAGAAGGCTTAAAAAGGTTGCCAAGAAATCCAAGCGTGAAGAAATTGAAGTGGGACTTGAAGGAATCGATAAGGTTGCTACCCTGACCCAGCTTACCCGCATGGCATCGACCATTACGACTCCTAACTATGTCGAGAGGGAGCGGGTTTTTGAGCCCAGCCGTTCAGGCAGAAAACGTAAGGGTGTTGTCCGTCGGGAAGGTCGCAAGACAGAACTCACAATCAAAAAAGCCTCCAAGCGTATCATTAAAATGGGTGAAACCATTATAGTCGGTGATCTCGCGCATGAAATGAGCGTGAAGGTGGGTGAGGTCATTAAAAAACTCATGGGCATGGGATCAATGGTGACGATGAATCAACCGATTGATTTTGATACTGCTTCCATCATTGCTCATGATTTTGGCTATGAAGTGAAAAAAGATATCTTTGAAGAAAACGAGATTTTGGCATCAAAGGCAGACAAGGACGAAGATCTGATTTTGCGTCCTCCTGTGGTAACAGTGATGGGGCACGTCGATCACGGAAAAACCTCTCTGCTCGATGGTATTCGAAAAACGCAAGTCGCATCGGGAGAAGCCGGAGGGATTACCCAGCATATTGGTGCTTACCGTGTGGAAGTCGAAAAAGGATCTATTACCTTCATCGATACTCCAGGCCATGCTGCCTTTACGGCCATGCGTGCCCGTGGGGCTTCAGTCACAGATATTGTTATTCTGGTTGTGGCTGCTGATGACGGGGTGATGCCACAAACGATCGAGGCGATCGATCATGCCCGCGCTGCGGAAGTTCCCATTATTGTGGCAGTGAATAAAATTGATAAACCCGAGGCAGATATCGATCGCATTCGACGCCAGCTTTCCGAACACCAGCTTCTTTCAGAGGACTGGGGGGGAGATACCATCTTTTCTTATGTTTCCGCCAAATCAGGGCAGGGGATTTCAGAGCTTTTGGAGATGATTCTCCTGCAAGCTGAAGTCATGGAGTTAAAAGCTAATCCGAACAAATCCGCCCGCGCTATCGTGGTTGAGTCGCGTCTTGATCGAGGACGGGGGCCAGTGGCTACCCTTTTGGTTCAGGAAGGAACCTTGCGTGTCGGTGATTCGATTGTTGCGGGAGTACACTTTGGTCGTGTGCGCGGGATGCGCGATGATCAGGGGCATGAACTGACCGAAGCAGGTCCTTCCGATGCGGTTGAATTGATCGGCTTGTCAGGTGTTCCGAACGCTGGAGAGATTGTTTACGTCGTCAATGAAGAAGGGGTTGCCAAGCTCGTTGCCGAAAACCGTGAAAACAGGGAAAAAGCCCAGAAACAGGCTGCTCAGGCCAAGACGACACTGGAAGATCTTTTTGGTCAGATCCAGCGCGGAGAGGCAAAAGAGTTGCGCATGGTTCTTAAAGGCGATGTGCAAGGATCTGTGGAAGCACTCCGCGAATCTCTCGGAAAACTTTCTACCGATAAGGTTCGGCTGAATATTCTCCACACCGGTGTGGGAGGAATTACCGAATCGGATGTCATGTTGGCTTCCGCCTCCAACGCAATCGTTGTCGGTTTCAATGTCCGTCCTGAAATGAAGGCCCAGGAGACTGCCAGATCGGAAAACGTTCAGATCAAGGTCTACGAGATCATCTACAATGTCATCGAAGATGTGAAGAAGGCGATGGAAGGTCTGCTCGCTCCTACCTTAAACGAAAAATATCTCGGACGTGCCGAGATTCGCCAGGTGTTCAATATCACCAAAGTCGGATCGGTCGGTGGGGCTTTCGTGATCGATGGATCTATCAACCGCAATTGCAAGGTTCGTCTGCTGCGCGATAACAAAATTGTCTACACTGGGAAACTCTCGACCCTTAAACGTTTCAAGGAAGACGCAAAAGAAGTTCAACAAGGTTACGAATGCGGTCTCACTCTTGAGAATTTCAACGATATCAAGGCGGGGGATGTGGTGGAGGCCTTCAATATCGAGACAGTAGCAACGAAGTTATAGAAGCGATTCACGAGACCTTAAACCCATTATAAATTCACTTGATTGTTGGCCTCTGCAAATTTTCATTAAATCTTTCCGAAGGGTATTCCCCCTCCGATCGCGCGCGTTTGCTTCAGCGTATCAAAGAAAAAGCGATGGCCCATTTTCGGGTTGTCCTGTCCGAGGCAAAGGTGATCGAGGCACATGCTTTTACCACAATGGGTTTTGCGTTGGTGGGAAACGACGAGAATGCGATCCGCGACAAGATTGATAAACTCCTGAACTTTTTTGAAGAACACGAAGGTCTTCGTATCGAGGAAGAAAAGCGGGATCTTTTTGATTATTAAAGTCAGTTTTTTTTCCTGAAAGTTGAGTGAAGTCTATTCGAGAGAATACGTTAGCCAGGAAAATGCAGGATAGATTTATGAAAGATCTCAAAACCCCACGTCAGGAAAAGATTGCCGAAGAAATCCGGCGCGAAGTGTCGACGATCATTTCATTCGAAATTCAGGATCCGCGTGTTTACGGCGTCTCGGTCACCGGGGTTAAGATGACTCCTGACTTACGTCTGGCGCGTGTTTATTTTACGATTCCCGGAAATCCGGACCGCGCCTCAGAGGTGAAGGAAGGTTTAAAAAGAAGTGCCAGCTTTATCAAACGTTCGGTCGCCCAGCGGCTCAATCACAAATTTGCTCCCAACTTCGACTTCTTTTATGACGAATCTTTAGAGCTTCAGGATAGAATTGATACGCTCTTTCTGGAAATCGAGAAAAAACGGATCCACGAATAAATCCTGCCATGCATGGTCTTATCCTTTTGAACAAACCGCCGGGATTCACCTGCCAGCAAATCCTCAATCGCATCAAAAAGAAAATTCCCAAACAAAAACTCGGTCATGTGGGCACACTTGATCCTTTTGCAACAGGTGTCCTTCCCATTTTTTTAGGATCGGCCACCAAAATAATTCCTTATCTTCCTGAAGATGAGAAGGTCTATGAAACAACCCTGAAGTTGGGAGCGCAGACCGATACGCTTGATCTCGAAGGACAAATCCTCCACACCTCACCGGTGCCAGTCCTCACTCGCGATAAAATACAGGCTGTTTTTGAATTGCTCCAGGGAGAGCAGCTGCAAACCCCGCCTCAATATTCTGCAATCAAGGTCCAGGGAATTCCGCTTTATCGTTATGCCCGAAGAGGAGAGGAGGTCGAGCTAAAGCTCAGAAAGGTTTCCATCCATTCGCTTCATCTCCAAAACTTTGATTCAACCTCGATTCGATTTGTTGCGAGGGTGGGGAAAGGAACTTACATTCGCAGTTTGGGACTCAGCATCGCAGAAGCTTTGGGCACACTAGGATATTTGACCGATTTGTGTCGAACACAGAGTGGTTTTTTTGGACTTTCCGAAACAATTTCGCTTGAGCAACTCGATAAGATTCTTGAGAAAACTGAAACCTTCCGTTTTTTTCTGCTTCAGAACCTAAATAAAATCCTGGGCCCAATATTTTCTTCTCTGGAAGTTTCAGATCCAGAAACAATTCAGCGTTTGTTGTATGGACAAACCGTTCCCTTCGACTTTGCAGGCTTTGGACGAAGCGAATCAGAGCTTAGAGAGCATCTAAAACCCTTATTCACGAAAACTCCTGAAAAACTCCTTACCTTAAGCCAGCCGATAATCTCTTCCTTCAATCAAAAGCTTTATCTGAAGCCTTTAAGAATTCTGGAAATTCCGCTTTTTTAAAGCCCCTGAGAATGGATGAAGAATCATTCATTTTTGATTCGACATTTAAAAGAATCCCATGCTATCTGGGCCCGCCTTTTCAGAACTCGAATGATAATTCTTCAATTTATAACAGGAGACTCTCATGACGGACGTGTCACTATTCTCACGTAATGTCCTGCGAAACATTGCGGTAGCCACCCGGCAATTTGGCCGAATGGGCTTCAAGCTCGCTTCAATCTTTATTCTTCTCGCTGTGTTTGGTTCTGTGGCCCACGCCAGCGAAGCGGATCTGATTTTGCCGGATCTTTCTTCAGTTTCGTTCCTGGGAGGCCAGATCAACGGCCATCAACTGCTCATGGCTGGACTCATCGTGTCCGCCCTGGGACTTGTTTTTGGTTTGGTGATCTACAGCCAGGTCAAAAGCATGCCTGTCCATCAATCGATGAGAGATATCTCCGAACTCATCTACGAAACCTGTAAAACCTACCTGTTTACCCAGGGAAAATTCATCCTGATTCTGGAAGTTTTCATTGGCGCCATCATGGTCATCTACTTCAAGTTTTTCCAGCACATGACCACTGAAAAGGTTTTGATTGTTATTGCCTTCAGTTTATTGGGAATTGCCGGCAGCTACGGTGTGGCCTGGTTTGGAATCCGAATCAACACTTTCGCCAATTCACGCACGGCCTTTGCCAGCCTAGAAGGAAAACCCTATCCAATTTATACCATTCCCTTAAAAGCGGGTATGAGCATCGGGATGCTTCTCATCAGCGTCGAACTGTTGATGATGCTGGCGATTCTGCTTTTTGTTCCTGCCGACTATGCAGGATCCTGTTTTATTGGATTTGCCATCGGTGAGTCTTTAGGTGCTTCAGCCCTCCGAATCGCGGGCGGTATCTTTACCAAGATTGCCGATATCGGTTCGGATCTGATGAAGATCGTCTTTAAGATCAAAGAAGACGATGCAAGAAACCCTGGGGTTATCGCCGATTGTACCGGAGATAACGCCGGTGATTCAGTCGGTCCTACTGCCGATGGATTCGAAACCTACGGCGTGACAGGCGTTGCCCTGATTTCCTTTATCCTCCTGGCTGTGAAAACCACTGAAGTTCAGGTCCAGCTTCTGGTTTGGATCTTTGCGATGCGCATCACGATGATTTTGGCGAGTGCGCTTTCTTACCTCATCAACGAAGCCTTTGCGAAAGCCAAGTATGGGAATGCGTCCAAGATGAATTTCGAAGCTCCCCTCACTTCGCTGGTGTGGCTGACTTCTTTCATCTCCATCGCCATGACCTTTTTAGTTTCCTATCTTCTGATTCAGGACCTGGGTGGAAATTCCACTCTCTGGTGGAAACTTTCGATCATCATCACCTGTGGAACCATCGCGGGGGCCGTCATTCCTGAAGTCATCAAAATCTTCACCTCCACAGAATCGGGTCACGTACGCGAAGTTCTTTCGGCTTCACAAGAAGGAGGAGCTTCTCTCAACATCCTGGCAGGTCTCACCGCTGGAAATTTCAGCGCTTACTGGATGGGAATTCTCATCGTCGGTTTGATGGGAACCGCATATGGCATCAGCACGATGGGCTTAAGCGATCTGATGATTGCCGAAGCGATCTTTTCCTTCGGTCTGGTGGCCTTTGGGTTTTTAGGCATGGGACCTGTGACCATCGCGGTAGACTCTTATGGTCCAGTCACCGACAATGCCCAGTCGGTCTATGAGCTTTCTCTCATCGAGAATATTCCGAATGTGAAAGAAGAAATCAAAACAACGAACGGGTTTGATGTAAATTTTGATCGAGCCAAACAGCTTCTTGAAGAAAACGATGGGGCCGGAAATACCTTTAAGGCAACCGCCAAGCCGGTGCTCATTGGAACTGCCGTTGTGGGTGCCACCACGATGATTTTCTCCATTATTGTGATCTTAACCAACAAACTGACGACTAACATGGAGATGTTGTCGCTTCTCCATCCTCCGTTCCTTTTAGGTCTGATTACAGGTGGTGCGGTAATCTACTGGTTCACAGGTGCTTCCACCCAGGCCGTTTCAACAGGGGCTTACCGTGCGGTCGAATACATCAAGGCCAATATCAAGCTCGAAGGAACCGAGAAGGCCTCAATGAAAGACAGTAAAAAAGTCGTCGAGATCTGCACACAGTATGCGCAGAAAGGAATGTTCAATATCTTCCTGACGGTCTTTTTCAGCACCCTCGCTTTTGCATGTGTAGAGTCCTACTTCTTTATCGGCTATCTTATCTCTATTGCCCTGTTTGGTCTTTTCCAGGCGATCTTCATGGCAAATGCGGGTGGTGCCTGGGATAACGCCAAGAAATTGGTCGAGGTCGAGCTTAAACAGAAAGGAACTCCTGTTCACGATGCCACCGTCGTTGGAGATACCGTCGGTGATCCTTTCAAAGATACCTCCTCGGTGGCCATGAACCCGATCATCAAATTCACCACCTTGTTTGGTCTTCTGGCCGTTGAGCTTGCCGAAGAGCTTCCCCGCCAGACCAGTGCGGTTGCTGCAGGCATTTTGTTTGCTATCTCGTTGGTGTTTGTGTGGAGATCGTTCTACGGAATGAGAATCAAAAACTAGGAACGTTTCATTCTTGCTCTTTTCAAAGGCCCGATTGACTTTTCGATCGGGCCTTTGTTTTATCAAAAAAATGATTCTAAAGAGTGTCGTTGAATTCATCATTTAAACCAAAGGAACACTGTATGAACGGAAAAATAAAAGGGATAGGAATGGGGATCTTGCTGCTCATCTCTTCAACTGGATTTGCAGCCGAGATGAAAACGCTGCCATTAAAAATTGATGGGATGTATTGCAGCACCTGTGCAAAGCGGGTGGAGGGTTATCTCAAAAAACAGTCGGGCGTCACTCAGGTGAGTGTCGATGACCAGAAGGGGACTGGAAAGGTAGACTACGATGCAACCCTGATCAAACAGGATCAGATTATCGATGCGTGCAATAAGACAGGATATCGGTGTGCAGTAGGTTCGTGATCCGAAAAGCAGATTGATTTTCTCTAAGCAGAAGGAGAGAAGGTGTGAGCCATCTCTCTTAAGATTTTAATGCGTGTGCCTAAAGGCGGGTGGGTATCAAACCAACCCGCCTTTTCTTCTTTTAAGGCTTCATGTGATTTCAGGGGGTTGGCGATAAATAGATGCTGGGCACCGCGATTTTTAAGATCCAGAGGATCAGGATCGGTGGCAATTTTTTCGAGAGCACGTGCCAGGGCTTCCGGGTTCCGGGTCAGTTCAGCAGAGGTTTGATCGGCGAGATACTCCCGTTTCCTGGAAACTGAAAATTGAATGATCTTGGCAGCGATGGGAGCCAGGATAGAGAAAACAATCGCCACCACAAAAAGAATCAGCTGAATCTGATTATTATCATTCTTGCTAGAGGATGAACGGGTTCGCAGCCGGATATGCCAGAACAGATCGCAGAGCAGGGCAACCGCTCCCACAATGACCGCCATCAAAATCGCAAAACGCGTATCGTAATTTTTAATGTGACCCATTTCGTGAGCAACGACGGCCTGAAGCTCTTCGCGATTTAAAATTTCCAGAAGACCGGTGGTGATTCCGATAGCCGCTTTTTGTGGATTGCGTCCGGTGGCAAAGGCATTGGAGGCAGGGGAGTGGATCAGATAGATCTCTGGCATGGGAAGGCCCGAGGCGATGGCCATTTCCTCAACCACATTATAAAGCTGGGGATGATCCTGCTTTTCGATGGGTTTGGCCTGCAAAGACAAAAGCACAATTCCATCGCCGGCAAAATAACTGATGAGGGCATAAAAGATCGAGAAAGCTCCCGCCACGCCAACGCCAATCCACGGGTCGTTGTAGGTCGATCCAAAAACATATCCAATCCCCACAAGCAATACGATCATCGAAATGATCAGGAGGATGGAGTTGCGTTTGTTTCGACGGATTTGTTCGTAAAGATGGAGAGGAGGCATGGTAATTAAAACTGAACCTTGACGGCCTTTCTTTCCTCGGCACTTTCCACCTGAAAGAGTTGCTCTTCGGTAAAGCGGAAGAGCCCGGCGATGATGTTTGTCGGAAAGCTTTGGATGGAGATGTTATATTTTGCCGTCGTGTCATTATAGAACTGACGGGCAAAGCTGATCTTGTTTTCGGTCGAGGAAAGTTCTTCCTGTAATCCCAAAAAATTCTGATTGGCTTTTAGATCCGGATAGTTTTCGGAAAGGGCAAAAAGCGATTTCAATGTTCCGGAAAGGACGCTTTCTGCCTGACCTGCTTCGGCGGGGGAGTGGGCCTGCATGGCCATGTTTCTGGCCTGAATGACTTTTTCAAGCGTTCCCTGCTCGTGTTTGGCGTAGCCTTTGACGGTTTCCACAAGATTGGGGATCAGATCGTAGCGCCGTTTGAGTTGAACGTCGATTTGCGACCAGGCGTTTTTCACCTGGTTTTTCCAGTACACCAGGCTGTTGTAGGAAGTGATCAGCCACAGAATGACAATGGCCGCGATAACTAAAAGTACTATTAAGGTTGTGCTCATAAATCAGAACTCCTTTTAATAAAGATGTATTGCTTATTTACTATCATCAAAATCCATCAAAACATTGATAAGGTTTAGAACCGATCCTGAAATTTCATCCAGCTGAGATGAAACTTCCTTTCCTTTCTTCTCGCCGATGGCCATGGTTTTCTTCTTGATCTGACCTAGCTGATTCTCCAGTTTTTTTCGTTTTTCAGGAGAAAATTTTTCTTTAAGAATCATCAGTTTGTCGAGATCCTGATTTAAACCTTCCAGGATAGGCACTACCTGTTTGGGGTCGTCGATCCCCGAAATCTTTTTAATCTTTCCATAAGCTAGGAACAGGGCTTTGATTTCCTGCCCGATCGACATGTTTTCGCTTGCCTGAAGGGATTCAGAGGATGGGGTTTGTGCATACAGTGGGGATAAGAGGAGAGCGAACATTCCAACAAAGATAAACAATCTTTTACAGGTTTGAGCCATAAGGTCTTGCCTCGTTTAAGGTTTATCAATTGGATTCTAACCGTGGGATGAATGTAAAAAGTTTTAATCAATCGATCCCGTCAAGTAAAGATGAATTCCCTTAGCTCGACTTTATTCATTTGGTTCCCTCTAAAAACTCTATTTTACAGTTCGGCTCTTCGGTAGGTCCATGTTTCGACAGGCCAAGTCCGCCTCTGGAGGATCACCATGTCACTTGTATTTATCTTAATGGCACATCCTGAGCTCATCGAAGGATCTAAAGTTTTTAGAGGCGCTCACTAAAGTTTTCGTTTTCAAAGGCTTGAATTTTTCGATGTCGGCAATTTGTCTGACATTGAAAAAATAAAATCGATAAAACGGCATTTAAGCGACTGTCCCTACAAGACAGGTTCTTAAAAAAAAATTAAAGGAAAAATAAGAGACAACTATTTTTCAATCTCAATCGATAATAGAGACGCTGAATGAAGGCTCATTTATTTTACCGATCTCATTCATCACTCTTATCATGTTCAATTTTTAAGGAAACCCTCATGCGCAAATGTTCTTATCTGCTGCTTCTCTCTTTTATTTTCATCACCCCTTATCTTGGCTGTGGAGGCGGTGGCTTAGATGGCACGAATCAGGGAGGATCCAACTTTATCTGTGGAAATGGATCCGTTGAGGGCACTGAACAATGTGACGACAGCAATCTGACGGATGGAGATGGTTGCGAGAGCGATTGCACCCTGACTTCGACCGGAGGCAACCAGGATCCAGACCCGGTTTGTGGAGATGAACAGATTCAGACTGGAGAAACCTGTGACGATGGAAATACGACTTCGGGCGATGGCTGCGACAGCAGCTGTCAATTAGAAGGGCCTGTCTGTGGTAATGGGTTTGTCGAAGGCACTGAACAATGTGACGATAGCAATCTGACGGATGGAGATGGTTGCGAAAGCGACTGTACTAACAGCCCGGGTGTGACAGCCAAATGTGGAGATGGCATTCTTCAGGAAGGGGAATCCTGTGATTTGGGTGCAAATAACAGTAACACCGGCACCTGCCATTTGGATTGTAGTCTTGCGACCTGTGGAGACAACACGATTAATACGGGTGAGAGCTGTGATGGGACAAGTCTGAATGGTAAAACCTGTCAGGCCTTGGGATTTAATTCTGTATCCGGAAACCTTAAGTGCTCCAGCACCTGTCAGTTTGATACCAGTAGTTGTGTGAATGGAGTCACTCTTCCCTGGTTAACACAGGTCGGAAGTGAGCGAACAGATTTTGTTCACGAAGTTCTTGCAGATAAATCTGGCCATTTGTTCGTCAGCGGGCAGTTTGCAGGGGCGTCTATTGTTCTTCCCTTTGTGGGTAATAAGTTCGTCACGATTTCCAATCAGGATCAAAATTATAAAACTTACGAGGCCTTTTTGGGTGAGGTAGATCCTGCGACAGGATTGTTTAAGTGGGTGGATGTGATTGCAACAGATAACTATACTGCCCCCAGTCAAGCCACTTATTTCTATGATGATGATGTCGATATTCATCTCGACTCAGCCGGGCGTCTTTATGCCTTAGGGAGTATCAAAGGAAAAGTTTTGAAGATTAAGACTTATCTGCCCAGTGGAACTTCACAGGATTGGGTTACGCTTACGAATACTTCTGTTGATGATAGGATAGATTCATACATTTGGAGAATCAATGTGACGAATGGTTCGGTCATATGGAGTGTCTCTGCTGGAGGTACACGACTGACAAATCAACCCGGGTATACAGAACATTTTTGGGGTCTTACAGAAGACAGCGCTGGAAATCTTTATTATACGGGTGAATTCGATAGCAAGAAGTTGGTTTTAGTGTCTTCAGGTGGAGGGGATAAGGCTATCGATAATATTGAAACAGACGAATCGGTAGTTATTGCTGATGCATTTTTTGGGAAGATCAACCCTGACACAGGTGCTTTGGGTTGGATTACTCTGATAGCGTCGAAGCGTACCGACCATGTGCGTGAGTTGATTGCCGACAAAACAGGCCATCTTTACGTAAGCGCACAGTTTGGGGGAAATACTCTTGTTCTCAAATCGGGTTCAGCCGATATCACCATCCAAAATACTGATCAAGCTACCAGTAACCACACGTTTGATGCTCTCATGGGGCAGGTAAACCCTGTTGATGGGACCTTCAAGTGGGTTGATACGTTCCGAACAAAAACTTCCACAAAATTTAATGATGAAGTTGATATTCAGCTCGATTCCAAAGGAAATCTCTATGCGATGGGTCTTTTGGATTACACCACCTACAATGTTACCACTTACAAAGCGAACTCCAATCCCATCGACCGGGGAGATATTACCAATACCTCTGTTCCACAAAAAACAGATTCCTATATCTGGCGTGTTAATCCTTCGGATGGGGCCTTGGTCTGGCGGGTTTCTGCTACAGGTGATGCACAAGATTTTTTAGCGGGTCTTACCGAAGATCCTGCCGGTTACCTTTATTACACCGGAGAATTTAGAAGCTCACAATTAATTATGACCACCACTGCAGGTGGTAATTTGCATCTCAGCAATCAAGGTGGCTCCAACTTGCTGCTGGATGGTTTTTTTGGAAAGATTGAGCCAGCCACAGGCGAATTGATTTGGTTAACTCAGGTAGGTACCGATCGTACTGATCATGTGCATGAGCTGATTGCCGATAAAACCGGGCATTTGTATGTAGCGGCCCAATTTGCAGGAAATACTGTAAAACTTCCCTTTGGCCTCGTGACCGTAACTCTTCCCAACGCAGATTCCGATCAAACCAACTATACCTTTGACGCCATATTTGGTCAGGTCGATCCCAATGATGGAACCTTTAAATGGGTCAATAAGATCAATACTACGTCGGGAGTAGTTTATCATGATGACATTGATATCCAGCTTGATTCTTCCGGCAATCTTTATGCGCTGGGGGGCGTCGATGGTGGTACGTTGCAGATGAAGACCTATGCGGCAATCGGCACCGCGGTGCCGAGAGATACCTTCACAAATACCCAGACAGACAAACATGATGCTGCGATCTGGCGGGTGGCTCCTACGACTGGCGCTATTATCTGGAGAGTCACTGCTCAAGGAAATGAAGATGATTACCTCTATGGACTGACTGAGGATCCATCGAAGAGCTTATACTATACAGGCGGTTTTAGCAGCGCATCACTCGATATCTTTGCTGGGACTCAGAAGAAATTTACCCGAACGTTAACGGGAAATACCAGCTTGATAATTCCTGACGGCTTCTTTGGAAAGATCATCCCTTAAGTTGAAAACTGCTTGATTTAAATAGAAGAATATCGAACAGGGTTAAAGGAAATCTCACTCCTTTAACCCTTTTTTATTTGGGCCCTTATGGAATCTGCGTTCAAGTTTCAATTGATCAAAAAAAATCAAAACACCCGCGCGCGCCTGGGCGAGATCACCACGGCACACGGAAAAATCCAAACGCCGGTCTTTATGCCCGTGGGCACGCAGGCAACTGTGAAGGCAATTCGGGCCGATCAACTCATTCACGAGCTCAATGCCCCGATCATTCTTGGAAATACCTATCATCTTTATTTGCGCCCAGGTCACAAACTCATCGAAAAGATGGGAGGTCTTCATCGTTTCATGGGCTGGCCGCGTCCTATCCTCACCGATAGCGGTGGCTATCAGGTTTTTTCCCTCGCCAAATTTAGAAAGGTTCAAAAAGAAGGGGTGCTGTTTCAATCACACCTCGATGGATCTTCCCATTTTCTCACCCCCGCTTTGGCCGTTGAGATTCAGGAAGCCTTGGGTTCTGACATCATGATGGTTTTGGATGAATGCCTGGCCTATCCCTCCACAGAAGAACAGGCACGCGTTTCGATGGAGCTCACGCTGGATTGGGCCGCACAGTGTTTGCACGCACGCAAAAAAAACTCCGCCCTTTTTGCCATCGTGCAGGGAGGAATGCATAAAAATTTAAGGGCCGAATGTGCCGAACGATTGGTGTCGTTGCACGCAACGCACAAAATGTCCGATGAAATTCTGGATTTTGATGGATTTGCAATCGGTGGACTCTCGGTCGGAGAGCCGATGGAGATTGCCTATGATATCGCCGGATTTTGTGCCGAGCGATTACCCGAAAATCGTCCTCGTTATCTGATGGGAGTTGGACTTCCTCAGGATATCGTTGAGTCCATTGATCGCGGAATCGATATGTTCGACTGTGTGATTCCCACCCGCAATGCCCGCAATGGGATGTTGTTTACCCAGGAAGGTTTTATCTATATTCGAAACGCGGCTTACACCGCCGATGAAGGCCCCATCGATCCAACCTGCACCTGCTATACCTGCAAAAATTTCAGCCGTGCTTATCTGCGCCATTTGTCTCACGCTAAAGAAATCTTATCAGCCATTCTCAATTCCATTCATAATTTGCACTATTATCTGAATCTGCTCGAAGAAATTCGCCAGGCCCTTCGGGAAGATCGTTTTCCTCAGTTTAAAAAAGATTTTTTTTCAAAACGAAATCCTGAATCGATGCATCAAATGATAGAAGGAATAGAAAAAGAACCTTGATGATCTGCTGATGAAGCCAGGTCTCTTGATTCAGAAGGCCGCTTGTGAAAGTAAGTTGTTTTTAGAAAGAAACGATTGCGCTCCGAGGTGATCGTTTCAGTGGCAAGAAAAGGTGAAAGCTCATGAAAATTCTTTTTTTAGGCGATATCTTTGGAGATGCCGGTCTGCTGGCGGTTAAAAAACTCGTTCCACCGCTTTGTGCTGAGCAGAAAATCGATCTGGTGGTTGCAAATTGTGAAAACGCCGTTGGTGGTTTGGGAATTACCCCCAAGGTGGCAGAAGAGCTTTTCTCTCTTCCCATCCACGTGCTCACCTCGGGCAATCATCTTTTTCATTATAAAGAAATTCTCGACTACCTTCCCAGACAACCCAAACTTTTAAGACCTGCGAACTATCTTTCTGTCTGTCCTGGAGCCGGTTCGTGGTCGGGAGAAATCTATGCCGGAATTCGTGTGGGCGTGATCAATCTTATCGGTCAGGTCTACATGGCTCCTGCCAATAATCCTTTTGAAGCAGTGGAGCGCGAGCTTGAAAAAATTCGCTATGGCAGCGATCTCATCCTCGTCGACATGCACGCCGAGGCCTCCAGCGAGAAGATTGCGATGGGATGGTTTTTAGATGGACGGGTGGCCGCAGTGGTTGGAACGCACACGCATGTTCAAACCGCCGATGAGCGTATCCTTCCTCAGGGAACGGCCTATATTACTGATCTCGGCATGACAGGACCTTACGATTCGGTGATCGGCATGAACCGCGAAGAGGCCGTGGTGAAATTTAAGACCGGCATTCAAAATCGACTCAGACCGGCGACGGGCGATGTGCGCCTATCGGGCGTCATCCTTGATATTGAGGAAAGTACCGGGAAAGCGCGATCGATTCAGAGGATTCAAAGAGGGTGGAAGTGATATTTCAATTCACGCTTGAGTCGATTCTTACATAAACTAGAAACCTGAATGTCACTCAATTCTAAAATCGCCTGGTCTTCTTACTATCGGGAGCCCGCACTCCTCAATGCGGCTTTAAAAATTTATACAAAATCCCTTTTCAACCGTCCCCATGCCTCGCAGTTTTCAATTGATGGGCGAACTCTCTATGATTTTTCCCGTCGAGGTCCTAAAAATCTGGCGAACCTTCATCGCAGTCTCTTGAACGAAAAATTTTCCTATCGACCTGGCTTTGCGCTTCATTACAATTTTCGGGGCAAGCATCGAACGTTCTATTTCTATCCCTGGGAGGAACGCATTGTCGATGCGCTGTTGTTTCAGATTCTAGGCAAAATATTTCATCCGTTTTTTTCATCTTCGTCTTATGCTTATCGCCTTGGGGGAATGAACCTGAACACCTGCCAGAGAAAAGTCGGTCGAATTTTAATGAAAGAGAAAGGTCCGTGGTATCTGATCCAGCAGGATATCCAGAATTATTTTCCCTCCATTGATCATGGAATTCTCATAAGACAACTCGAAAACTTCTTTGATCCACGGGACTATTTCTTTCAGTTGCTCAAGCAGAGAATCGCTTTTCGATATGAAGATCGGGGCAAACTTTTTCAGGCCGATCGCGGGATTCCCTTTGGATGTGCGATCGCCTGTTTTTTTGCCAATTTCTATCTTCATCCTCTGGATGAAAAAATCACGGCGATTCCGAATCTGCATTACTTTCGGTATTCCGATGATCTTCTGGTGCTCTCTCAGGATTTTGAAACCGTAAAGGCGGCCTCAAAAATCCTGACAGATACCGTGACCTCTCTGAATCTGACCCTTCGTTCTTCCCGTCTGTGGGAAGGATATCTTTCGACCGAGCGTTCATTAAATCCTTCCATCGACCGTTTTCGCTATCTTGGGCTCGAGTTCCGGGCAAATGGAGTGCACGGTCTTTCCAAAGAGAAAACAAGAAAGATACAAAACCTGTTTCGCTATGCGTTCCGACGGCATAAAAAGAAACTGGCACGCATCCAGGATCTTCAAAAAAGAATGCTTTTTTTGATCCGTATTTCTGAAGATGTGATAGGCCAGGGTGTGCGCAATGTCGCCATTCTGGATTACTATTTGACTCACACCCAGGATGAAAGGCAGCTTCGCGAACTCGACTTGTGGCTCGCCCAGGAGGTGCTTGCCCAAATTTTGCAGACGGGTCACCGAAAAGGAAATTTCAGAATAATCTGTTACAAAACTCTTCGTCGAGCAGGTCTTCCTTCGCTGTGCCATCGGGCCCGCCTGTTGCGTCATCATCGGGTGGAGAGTTCTTTTTTTATTTGGAGAGAATCGTTGCGTAAAAACAGGATTGAAAGGGGCGGTTGCCAGGGCTCAAAAGGCCTTTTCCTTGAAACCCGAAAGCAGGAATCCAAAATAACCTTGTGAGGAAGAGGGGATTCTTGTCCACGGGTGTGATTGAAGAACACTTCGCTAAAGCGAAGTATTCGTTTTTTAATCGCCCCTTTCTATTATTTTCAGGAGGAAAAATGGGTATCTTTGAAAAACGTGTGACGTGCCCGAACTGTGGAACCCCTGATGTGCGCAAGACCTGGTTTGCCCTTTATTGCTCAAATCCCGCCTGTCGGTATTTTCAAGCGGGTCAAACCAGCATGAATCAACCCTCTGCGCCAGTTTCAGCTTCATCCTCTTCAAACCAAATGCTCATTCAGTATAAAAATTTCAGAGGAGAGATGAAAACATTCCAGGGAGATCGTTCCACCCTTCGGCCGACGAAAGCTCACATCAGTATTTGTGTGGCCCCTACCGGAAAAAGGATCACCTTGGCACTTTCCTCTATCCAGAATCGACGTGAACTTTCTTTATAAATGTTCCTCAGGAGCAAAAATGAAATCAGTTTCAGAACAGCTAGAACTTCTTAAACGGGGCGTGGTTGAAATGATCGAAGAAGGGGATCTGAAAACTCGCCTGGAAGAAGGGCGCCCTTTAAAAATCAAGGCAGGTTTCGATCCTACCGCACCCGATCTGCATTTGGGACATACGGTGCTGATTCAAAAGCTCAAGCAGTTTCAGGAGCTCGGTCATGAAATTCTGTTTTTGATCGGAGATTTTACGGCCTCGATTGGCGATCCCACCGGACGCAACGAAACACGTCCTCCGCTCTCGCCCGAAGAAATTTCCAAAAATGTTCAAACCTATCAGGAGCAGGTATTTAAAATCCTCGATCCTAAAAAAACCCGTGTGGTGTTCAATGCCACCTGGCTTAACCGTTTTAGCGGTCGCGATATGATTCGCCTGGCCAGCCGATACACGGTCGCCCGCATGCTGGAGCGTAATGATTTTGAGAAACGCTACAAGGCAGGTCAGCCTTTGGCGATTCATGAGTTTTTATACCCGCTGCTTCAAGGGTGGGACTCGGTTGAGCTGAAGGCCGATGTGGAACTGGGGGGAACCGATCAAAAATTTAATTTATTGATGGGGCGCACGCTTCAGCGCGAAGAGGGTCAAAAGCCCCAGGTCGTGATGACGCTTCCGCTTCTCGAAGGTCTGGACGGCGTTGAAAAAATGAGCAAGTCGAAGGGGAATTATGTCGGAATCACCGAAGAACCCTCGGCGATGTTTGGAAAGATGATGAGTGTGTCCGATGAATTGATGTGGCGCTATTACGAGCTTTTAAGCGATCGGTCTCTCTCTGATCTTCACACCCTAAAAACCGATGTGGAGCAGGGGCGCTATCATCCAAAGCGCGCGAAGCTCGATCTTGCGAAAGAAATCGTCGCCCGCTTTCATACGCCTGCACTGGCTCAGGAAGCTGAAGAAGAATTTGAGCGGATTTTTAAGGCGGGACAGCTTCCGGATGAAATCCCCGAAAAAATCTATCCGGCATCCTCCAGTAAAAAATCCCTGGCCCTGCTTTTGGCCGAAACCGGTTTGGTAGAGAGTAACTCCGATGCCCGGCGCCAGATTTCACAAAAGGCCGTGAGTCTGGATGGAGTAAAAATCGAAGATATCAAGGCCGAGATTGAAATGAGCGGGGAGTATCTGATTAAAGTCGGAAAAAGACGATTTATGAAAGTGCGGTTTGAGTCGTAGAGCTGTCAGATCGCTCAAGGTGCCATTTGATTTTTAACATCGCGCCGTTATTAATCCTTGAATATTAACGGGACGATGTTCATTTTAAAATCCTATCCTACAATCCTTTAGTAAGCCAAAAGCGGTCCAAATACTCACTCACATTCCGATGGTTCTGAATTGATGGGTATTTTTCGATTTGACTCCGCTTCCTTCCTGAAAGATTTCTTTCACCCCATCTTTCCCTTTGAAATTTTAAAAAACGAACGCTATGAGAAGCGCTCATCATCATTTTTTCAAGGAGGCCCCATGGCAAGTCCTGCTGTCATCAAAACCCATCTTTCCAAATACCCTTTGGTCTATAGCGGAAAAGTGCGCGATCTGTATGAGCCAGAAGGCAACATGCTGATTGTAGCAACCGACCGCATTTCTGCTTTCGATTATATCCTCCCCACTCCGGTGCCTGAAAAAGGAAAAGTTCTGACACAACTTTCAGTTTTCTGGTTTGAAAAAACCAAACACCTCATCCCCAATCATTTGATCTCAACCGATGTCTCACCTTACGTGGCCAACGCCGAAGAACTCGCCATGCTGGAAGGTCGCAGTATGATTGTAAAAAAGGTGAAACGGCTGGATGTCGAGGCCATCGTACGGGGATATTTAACCGGTAGTGGTTGGGCTAGTTATCAAAAAACGGGCGAAGTCAACGGAATCAAATTACCCAAGGGATTGCGCGACGGCGACAAATTACCCGAGCCTTTGTTTACACCCACCACGAAAGCCGAGATGGGCGACCATGATGCACCCATGACTTTTGATCAGGTCATCGAAATGTTAGGATCCGCTTGGGCACATAAAATCAAAGAGGCGGCCTTGAAAATTTTTCAGGATGCCAGTCAAAAGGCGGATGCCCAGGGGCTTATGATTGCTGATACCAAAATGGAATTCGGAATCGACGGAGATCAACTCATCCTCATTGATGAATTGTTAACTCCCGACTCTTCACGTTTCTGGCTGGCTGCCGAATACGAACCGGGAAAATCTCCCAAGCCCTGGGATAAACAGGTTGTTCGCGATTATCTGCTTAATTCACCCTGGGATCGCAAAAGTCCTCCACCTGCGCTTCCGGATGAAATCGTGCAGGAAACACTCTATCGCTACCGGACGATTGCTGAGAAGTTGATGAAGGTTTAATAACTTTGTTTTTTTAAAGATTGATCAGTCGGTTTGATCACAAAATAAGGAGATTCCCTTGATTCCACGTTATTCCCGGCCCGAAATGGCCTCGCTCTGGACAGACGAAGCGAAGTTTAACAAATGGTTGCAGATCGAACTGGCTTCCTGTGAAGCCTGGTCTGAGCTAGGACTGGTGCCTAAAGAAGCGGTGGAAGTCCTGCTTAAAAAATCCACCTTTACCGTCGATCGTGTGCTCGAACTCGAGAAAACCACCAAGCACGATGTGATCGCTTTTGTGAGTTGTGTGGCAGAGTCGGTGGGGGAGGTCGGGCGCTATTTGCACTTGGGGCTTACTTCATCAGATGTCGTAGACACCGCTTTCGGTGCTCAGCTGAGGGAAGCCGGACTTTTGATTCGCAAAGGTCTTGTCAGTCTTTTGGAAGTGCTTGAGAAAAAGGCCTTCGAATATAAAGACGTGCCTCAGATGGGACGCAGCCACGGTATTCATGCCGAGCCGATCACCTTTGGGTTGAAATTTACGGTCTGGTACGAAGAGATGAAGCGTCAGCTTTGCCATCTGGATGAAGCGATCGAAACAATCTCTTACGGAAAAATTTCCGGCGCCGTTGGAACCTTTGCCAATATTGATCCCCGTGTTGAAGCCTATATCTGTCAAAAACTCGATTTGAAGCCCGATCCCATTTCTACTCAAATCGTCCAACGCGATCGGCATGCGCACTTCTTTACGACCCTTGCTCTGCTTGCGAGCTCGATGGAAAAAATCGCGACCGAGATCCGCCATCTTCAACGAACCGAGGTGTTGGAAGCCGAAGAGTATTTTTCTCCCGGTCAAAAAGGCTCTTCCGCAATGCCTCACAAACGAAACCCCATCCTCTCAGAAAATCTCTGCGGTCTCGCACGCTTGGTCCGCTCCAATTCTCTGGCCGCAATGGAAAACGTGGCCCTCTGGCATGAGCGCGACATCTCCCACTCATCGGTTGAGCGCGTGATTGGACCGGACAGCACGATCCTCATCGATTTTATGCTTCACCGTCTCACCGGCATGCTCGATAAACTCATCGTCTATCCCGAAAATATGATGCGCAATGTGAATAAGCTTAAAGGATTGATCTACAGCCAGCAGATTCTTTTAGAGCTGGTAAAACGCGGGCTGACACGCGAGGAAGGCTATGCAATTGTTCAACGCAATGCCATGCGCACGTGGCGATCTGAAAAAGATTTTAAAGAAGAGCTTTGGTCCGATCCAGAAATTCAAAAACATTTCACAAAACAAGAGATTGATCAGTTATTTACCCTCACGCATCATTTGAAACATGTCGATACGATCTATCAGCGGGTGTATGGGAAAATCGCTTAACGAAAGGAATTCATTCTTATGAAGGCAAAGGTCTATGTCACATTGAAAAAAGGAGTGCTCGATCCTCAAGGAAAGGCCATCCATCATGCCCTCGAGTCGTTGGGATTTCAGGATGTGGAAGGGGTTCGCGTGGGAAAGTTTTTCGAGATCGAGCTAAAGCGCGAGCATGAAGAAAAACAGCTCAAAGAAATGGCCGAGAAGTTGCTCGCAAATACGGTGATTGAAGATTATAAAATCGAGATGGAGTGATGGGGTTGAATTTATAAAAGAGATCATGATGCCCCATTCGATTGGGAACATCTGAAGAAGGTATGAAATTGGATTGAAGTTTTTTTATCCGTTGAGACGCAACTTTTTTTTAATACTCTGATCGCTCATTGGGGATCTGATGAGCCCTAAGCCTGACGAAGAGTCGAACCCTGGACAAGGCATCCTTCGACAGAACTTAGGTTGTCCACTTATAAAAAACGTAAAATTATGAAATTCTCAATTATCGTATTTCCAGGATCCAATTGCGATCACGACACCCATCACGTCCTTCAGAATGTAATGGGATTTAAGGCCCAATACGTTTGGCACAAAGAGGCCGTGCTTCCGCCGACTGATTGTGTGATTCTCCCTGGAGGTTTTTCTTACGGGGATTATTTGCGTTGTGGGGCGATCGCCCGGTTTTCGCCGATCATGAAAGAAGTGGTTCGTTTCGCGAATCAGGGTGGAAAGGTGATCGGCATCTGTAATGGATTTCAAATCCTCACCGAATCGCATCTATTGCCTGGAGCTTTGCTTCGCAACCGCAATCTCCACTTCATCTGCAAAACGATTCCTCTTAAAGTCAAAAATACTCAAACATCTTTTACGCGTGCATACGATCCATCTTCTGTCATTCACCTTCCCATCGCTCACGCGGAAGGTAATTATTTTATCGATGAAGCAGGTCTCAAGGCTCTCGAAGATCACGATCAGATTGTCTTTCAATACTGTGATGACGAGGGTCAGGTAACTGATGCTGCCAATCCAAATGGAGCACGTCTGAATATCGCGGGCATCATCAATAAAGCTGGGAATGTGCTGGGCATGATGCCGCATCCGGAACGAGCCTCCGAATCTGTGTTGGGTGGAGAAATGGGAAGGGCGATTTTTGAGTCGGTGGCAGGGTAGCGCTTCTTTAATTATTCGTTTGTCTCCTTGTTAAGATTTTTCATCCAATAAGAAATGATGCTGACTTAAAAAATATGAAAACGATTACCCCCGAGATCATCTCCCAACACGGACTTTCCAGTGACGAATACCAACGCATTCTCCAGGTGCTTGGCCGCGAACCCAATCTCACCGAGCTAGGTATTTTTTCTGCGATGTGGTCGGAGCATTGCAGTTATAAATCCTCCAAAGTCCATTTAAAGAAATTTCCCACGAAGGGGGCCTGTGTGCTGCAGGGCCCTGGTGAAAATGCGGGAGTTATCGATATTGGCGATGGACTGGGGCTTGTTTTCAAGATGGAGTCACATAACCATCCTTCCTTTATCGAACCCTACCAGGGGGCGGCGACGGGAGTGGGAGGGATTTTGCGCGATGTCTTTACCATGGGGGCTCGTCCGATTGCCTTGCTCGACTCTCTACGTTTTGGTTCGGCCGATCATCCCAAGACACCTTTTTTGATCAATGGAGTAGTTTCGGGAATTGCAGGCTATGGCAATTGCATGGGAATTCCCACTGTTGGGGGAGAAACCTACTTTGATGCCTGCTACAACCAGAATATTTTAGTGAATGTGATGTGTGTCGGTTTGGTTCGTAAGGATAAGATTTTTAAAGGTTTTGCATCAGGGGTTGGAAACCCGGTTTTGTATGTGGGTTCCAAGACGGGGCGCGATGGTATCCACGGCGCCACGATGTCGAGCAGTGAATTTGATGACAAGAGCGAAGAAAAACGGCCGACGGTTCAGGTGGGAGATCCTTTTACTGAAAAGCTGTTATTGGAGGCCTGTCTTGAGCTCATGCAGGAAGATTACCTGGTTGGTATTCAGGACATGGGAGCGGCGGGGCTGACATCATCTTCATTTGAAATGGCCTCACGGGCCGAAACGGGGATTGAGCTGGATTTGGACGCGGTGCCGATGCGTGAAGAAAAGATGACCGCATACGAGTTGATGCTCTCCGAATCTCAAGAGCGCATGCTTTGTGTCGTCAAAAAAGGCTATGAAGAAAAGGCGGCCGCCATTTTTAGAAAATGGGATTTGGATGTCGCGGTTATTGGTCGGGTTACCGACGATGGGTTTATGCGAATTCGTAAAGAAGGAAAGATTCAGGCCGAGCTTCCAATCGCTCCATTGGTTTCTGCGGCACCACTTTACAATCGACCTTCTAAAGAGCCGGAATACTTTAAGAAATTAAATCAGCTAAATTTGGATTCTATTCCTGAGGTTTCCTATAATGATGTCCTTCTTAAACTGCTTGGAAGCCCGAACCTTTCTTCCAAGCGCTGGATTTGGGAGCAGTACGATCACCAGGTGATGCTCAATACGGTTGTCCTTCCTGGCTCCGATGCCGCCGTTTTACGTGTCAAAGACACCCAAAAAGGGGTGGCGATCACCACCGATTGTAATTCCCGCTACTGTTATTTGAATCCAAAAGAAGGGGGCAAGATTGCCGTCGCCGAAGCGGCGAGAAATCTCGTTTGCTCGGGGGCTAAACCCATGGCGATTACCGATTGTCTGAATTTCGGAAATCCCGAAAAGCCCGAAATCATGTGGCAATTCAGTCAGGCGATTGAAGGAATCTCGGAGGCCTGCCGCTTTTTAGACACTCCCGTTACTGGTGGAAATGTCAGTCTCTATAATGAAACCAAAGGGGAGGGAGTTTACCCCACCCCGACGATTGGGATGGTAGGATTGATCGAGGATCTTTCCTGTCATACCACGGCATTCTTCAAAAAAGAGGGAGATCTCATCCTTTTGGTCGGAGAAACCTTCGAGGAATTGGGAGGATCTGAATATCTCAATGTCATTCATAAGCGTGTTGAAGGACCCATTCCAACTATTGATTTAAAAAAAGAAAAACTGGTTCAGGATTTTGTGCTTTCGGCCATTCAGAGTCGACTTGTTCAAAGTGCGCACGACCTTTCGGAAGGAGGTCTTGCGGTTGCCCTGGCGGAGTGTTGTATCGGTGGGCAAGATGCTCCTTTAGGGGCGAAGCTGAATCTTTCATCTTCAATTCGGGAAGATGCCCAGCTTTTTGGTGAGAGTCAGAGCCGGATTTTACTTTCCGTCTCTCCCGAACACGTGGGGCCGATTCTGCAATTGGCTCAGAAGTTTTTCTGTCCTATCCAGCAAGTCGGTGAGGTGGGGGGAGATCGAGTTGAGATTTCAGAATGGATTGATCTGAAAGTGGATGCAGTCAAAGAGGCCTGGGAGAAAAAGGCCTCCTGACAAAACTTGGCAAATCCTTTCACGATTCTCAACTTTTCTCTTAAAAAAGTCAGAATCGAAATGGTTCAAAATCTTGATTAATCTTGCCAGTTTCGGCATAAACAGAGGGCCCTTACTCTTCCACCAGAATCATAAGGAGAAATGACATGTCTGCTTCCCGCGCTGTCGTTCAACTCTGTAGCCGACAAAACCGTGTTCTCATTCTCTTGGATCGTCTCCAACTCATTGCCCAGGATTTGAGTACCCAGGTTCGAGAGACCCCTTCTCCACGAATCAAAAATTTATCCAACCAATACAATCGTCTTCAAAAGCATCTTCATAAGGAAATTGATCAATTCGTCAAACATGTGAATAGCCACAAGGTGCGCTCCAACATTGGTTCTCGCCTGGACCACGTCATTGCAGAGGCCCAGCAGCTTAGTCAGCAAATTGCCATCAAATATCGTGATTTAAACTTAAATCGCGAGGAATGGGGTCCTTATTATGCCTCACTGGCTGAAAAGGTTACTCAACTCAAGGAACACCTCGGTGCTATCGATTTCAAACAAACCTTTGCCCATGTGACCGATGCTTTTTTGGTCGAACGATTCGACTCGCTGGGACAGCAGCACGAAATTCAGTGGAGTCGAAAACTTTGGCACATGATGGCCGGCTTTTCGATTATCAGCATTTACCTGTTTTCCTTAGGGACCTTCTTCGCCAAAATGGCGATCTTCGGATCTTTCACCCTCTATGCCCTGATCTGCGATGTTGCACGTCTGGTTTCTCCTAAATTTAATGCGATGGTCATGCGTGACCTTAAAAAATTCATGCGCAAAAACGAGGCGACGCGCCTGAATTCCATGACATTTTATGCGGTTTCCACTTTTCTTGTTTGTCTGATTTTCCCAAAGGGGATCGCTGTCTTGTCGATTCTGTTTCTGGCCATTGGAGATGTCGTAGCGTCGATCGTTGGGGTAAAATGGGGACGCCACAAGATTGGAAAGCGCCTGAGTTTGGAGGGAAGTTTAGCCTTTTTTGTGACTGCTTTTTGTCTTTCGTTTCTCTATCCGATTCTGGTTCCTACCTTTACCGGACCCATCGTCTTATTCGCCTTTCTTGCGGGTTTCATTGCAATGGCCTCTGAATGGGTGACATTCCGATTAGATGACAATCTGGTCATTCCGATTTTTTCAGCGACCGGAATGCAGCTGGTGATTTGGTTGTTTGAAATGTTTTAGGGCCAGCACAATCGGTTACTAAAGTACCCGCAAGACAAAACACTTCAGATACTTCGATTCTGGAAATCCTAACAACACCGGATGGTCGGCGGCTTGTTGGCCAATCCCGATCATTTGAACCTTGCGTTTGCTATCCAACGCGGCTTCATGGAGGACTTTCAGAAAGTCTTCTTCAGAGAGATGATGGCTGCAGGATGAAGTGATAAGGATGCCATTGGGTTCCAGCAATTTCATCGCCCTTAAGTTGATTTCTTTATAACCCTTTAAAGCCTGTTTGAGCTGTAAGCGGGATTTAACGAAGGCGGGGGGGTCGAGATTAATGCAGTCAAAGCGCTCCTTGTTCTGATCGGCATTTTTTAAATAATCAAAAACGTTCATGCATCTTACTTCGATGTTTTTAAATCCATTGCGCTCAGCGTTTTCTGAGATCTGCTGACAGGCGGATTCGCTTTGATCCAGGGCCAGGACCGTTTCAGCGCCTGAGGCCATCTCACAGGAAAACCAACCCTGATACGCAAAGGCGTCGAGCACGCGTTTTTTTCCTTTTGCCCAAATTCCAGCCTGAATCCGGTTGTCTCGCTGATCAAGAAAGGCACCGGTTTTTTGTCCTTCCAGCAAATCTACTTCAAAATGAAGAGCCCCTTGCTGAATCGACACACAGGTGCTTCCGGTTCCTTCCACCACTTGAGAAACCAGGGGAAGCTTTTCAAGTGCGCGAACGGAAACATCGTTGCGCTCCACAATCAGCTCCGGATTAAAAATTTCTTTCAAGCACTCAAGCAGGCTTTCACGTTGTGTTTCAAGCCCCGCGCTTAAAATCTGAAAGGAATAGGCATTGGCGTACTGGTCTAAAATAAAGGAGGGGATCCCATCCGATTCTCCATGGATCAGTCGGAAAGCGTTGGTGTGGAGATTCAGGCTTTTTCTGAACTTGTGGGATTTAAGAATTTTATCTTTCCAAAAAGTTTTTTCGATGGGCTCTTCTTTTTGGGTCAAAATCCGTAAGGTTATTTGAGAGTGAGGACTAAAAAGAGCCTGGCCTAAAAATTTTCTTTTGGAGTTTTGGATTGCCACGATGCCGGGGGGAAGAGTTTCGATTTTCTGAAACAGGTCGTTTCCTAAAAGGTCGGATTTAAAGATCCATGGATGGCCTTTTTCAAGGCGTTTTTGAGCGCGATCATTGATCGTGATTTTCATTTTGTTGACTCTCTTGGGTTTCTCGATATCTTAAGAACATGTCCAAAACCAAACTGGGAAGCCGGATACAGCAGGCGGCTGGATTTATCAAGAAACGAATCCCCCATCCGCCTGTTGTCGGTCTTGTGTTCGGATCTGCGCTTGCCGATCATTTTATTCTTCAGCTGAAAGATCCTCTCTGTCTTCCCTTCGAGACAATCCCCCATTTTCAGAAATCCACAGTTCCGGGCCATGCCGGAAAATTATATTTCGGTTATATTCACTCTGTTCCTGTAATTGTCGGAGCCGGGCGCTTTCATCTTTACGAAGGTTATTCTCCTGCCGAGGTTGCCTTTCCCATCCGTGTATATGAACAGTTGGGGATCACCTCCCTGATCCTAACGAACGCAGCCGGAGCCTTGAATCCGCGTTTTAAGTCAGGCTCGATGGTCTTGATTCAGGATCACTTGAATCTGACCGGACAAAATCCATTAATGGGCGAAAATGACTTAAAGCTGGGTGCCCGTTTTGTCGATATGAGCTCTGCGTACTCTCCAGTCCTTAACCAGAAAATTGAACGGACAGCCCGAAAGATTAAACAGAAAATGGAGAAGGGAATTTATGTCGGAATCACAGGGCCTTCCTATGAAACTCCTGCCGAGATTCGGATGTTTCGAAAACTGGGAGGGGATTGCATTGGTATGTCGACTTTAATGGAAGTCATTGCCGCGGCCCATCAAAGGCTTCCTACGGCCGTGATTTCATGTATTACGAATGAGCTTTCTTTAAATAAAAAGGTTTCGCTTTCGCACGAGCAGGTGGTGAAACAGGCGAAGCAGATTCAGGTCAAACTTTCCAATCTTCTTGTGAGGTGTCTGTGCGATCATCCCTAATCCTTGCCACACGAGGCTCAGCGCTGGCCTTGGCACAATCCAATTACGTCAAACAATGTATAGAAAAGCAACACCCGCAGGTAAGCGTGGAGCTTTTAAAAATTAAAACCAAAGGGGATATTGTTCTAGATCGCTCCTTAAGAAATGAGGGAGGCAAGGGACTTTTTGTCAAAGAGATTGAAGAAGCCTTGCTGGATGGACGGGCAGATCTCGCTGTGCACAGTATGAAAGATGTCCCTGCGGAGATTCCCTCAGAACTGAAAGTGGGAGTGCTTTTAAAAAGAGAAGATCCCGCAGATGTTTTAATCTCAGCAAAATACCAATCAGTTCAGGATTTGCCTTTAGGCGCAAGAGTCGGAACCACTTCTTTACGCAGAAAAGTACAGTTGCAAAAGCTCCGTCCGGACCTTGATATCCAGGACCTGCGCGGAAACGTCGATACCCGACTTAAGAAATTAAAAGAGGGTGAATGGGATGCTATCCTTCTTGCTTTTGCAGGATTGAAGCGACTGGGGCTTGCTACCGAGGCGACCGAAAAACTTTCGTTTATTGCTTCCCCTGGTCAAGGCGCCATTGGCATCGAATATCGTCGTGAGGATGGTGAGCTTGATCAGGCACTTCAGTTTTTAAATGACTCAGAAACCTTTGCCTGCGTGAGCGCCGAGCGGGTGATTTTGCATCAGGTCGGCGGAGGATGTACGCTTCCCTTGGGAGCTCAGGCATGTCGGCGTGGAAATGAAATCATTTTGAAAGCCTTCGTGGCTGATCCGGAAGGGAAGGAATGGATCAAGACCGAGCTTTCTGGTCCACTCGAAAATCCGGAAGAGCTGGGTAGAAAAGTTTCGGAAGTTCTTATTCAAAAAGGAGCGAAAGAGATTTTAAAACGGATTTCCAAAACCGATTTTTAAGGCATTGATATTAAAGTTACCGCTTCTTTTACCTTATTCGACCTAAATCCATTCATGAAGATCCATTTCGGAAAAGTCTATCTCGTCGGTGCCGGACCTGCAGATCCAGGCCTGATCACGGTCAGGGCGCAGAGTCTTCTGCGTCGGGCGGATGTGATTTTTTATGATAATCTCGTCAATCCTCTCCTGCTGAAAAATGCGAAGCCCGGAGCCGAGTGCATTGATGTCGGCAAGCGGGGTGAGGGAAGTAGCGCCCATCAGCGTGAGATCGAAGATAAGATTGTGGAAAAGGCCAGGTTGGGCAAGTGCGTCGTACGCTTAAAGGGAGGCGATCCTTTTATTTTTGGAAGGGGAGGGGAAGAAGCTGAGCGCTTGGCCTCAGAAAAAATTCCTTTTGAAATCGTGCCAGGGGTTAGTTCGGCGATTGCAGTCCCAGCTTATGCCGGAATTCCGCTCTCCCATCGCGATTTCACAAAAACCATCACCTTTGTAACGGGTCATCCCAAAACAGAAAACACCCAAAAGAATGATCATCCCATAGATTGGCAGGCCCTGGCCCAAATGGGGACGATTGTCTTTTTAATGGGAGTTAAAACCCTTGAAGAGAACATGAATCGACTGATGGCCGCTGGTCGAGATCCCAAAACCCCTGTGGCGGTCATTCGCTGGGGGAGCGATCCCAAACAACAGACGTATCTCGGCGAGATCGGCGCCATCGCTTCTCAGATGAAGGCAATTCATTTAATGCCTCCGGCAGTGATCGTGGTGGGGGAGGTTGTCCATTTACGCGAAAAGATTGCATGGTTTGAATCTCGTCCCCTCTTTGGTAAACGGATTTTGGTGACCCGTGCCCAAAAAGATGCGGCGGCTTTGTCAGAGTCTTTGCGTGCGCTCGGGGCCGAGGTGATCGAAATCCCTCTGATCGAATTGCGGCCAACTCACTCGTGGGATGAGGTGGATCAGGCTATTGAGAATTTATCCTCTTATGCCTGGCTTCTTTTTACGAGTGCCCATGGAGTGCGTTTTTTTATGGATCGTGTTTGGGAGCGTGAAAAAGATTGCCGGGTTTTTGGATTGCTCAAGATCGCTGCGGTGGGAACGTCTACCCGTGAATCCCTCGGGAAGTATTTTCTGAAACCCGACCGAATTCCCGAGGAGTTTTCTGGGAAGGCCCTGGGAGAAATGTTTGAGGCAGCAGAGATTGCGGGTAAGAAAATTCTTTTTCCTGCCGCCAAAGACGCGCGAGAGGAACTTCCTGCTCTTTTAAAATCCAAAGGAGCTTTTGTAGAGAAGATCACAGTCTATGAAAATCATGTGCCTGATAATGCGCTCGCCTCACTTCAATCTTTAGATCTTTCCCATCTCAATCTCTTGACCTTCACCTCGCCCTCCACAGTAAAACACTTTCTGGATGGAATCCCCGCAAATAAAAAATCCCTGGCAAAAAAACTTCCTGTCGTAGCCCTTGGATCGACGACTCAAGGCTTTCTTCATACCCAAGGATTTCAGCAAATTCTTCCCTGCCCATCCACTGCAACGACAGAGGGAATGATTCAAACAATCTCTCAAATTTTCTCTCATGAACAGATGAGTGACTGATTTTCGAACACTTTCCAGAAATCGTTCGGCTGGAAGTTCAAATTTCCAAAAAACTCCTCAGCATTTTCCAATAAATCCGCCATCAGAAAGGTTTTTAAGTTCAATCAGAAGACAAATTGGACTTGGTTCTTCTTGGCCTGGGTTTTGCTTTGTGAAAGGTTTGTGTCGACACACATTACAAACTTTTCTTTTCACAAGGAGAACACGCATGAACGTTTCATCCCTTATCCAATCCTTTAATACACACATCACACCCACACTTTCCAAAATATCCTCAGCGATTTCAGAAACGGTGCATCAGGTTTCAAAACCCCTTCCTGCCCTGATGGGTGATTTGAAAAAACTCGTTCAAAACCACAGTACACTAAATAAAGATCAGATGACCGCGCAATCGATTGCAAATGCCCAGCGTCAGCATTTTCTTTCCAAAAATCCAGGCATTCAGGAGGTCTCTGACGGAAAAAGAACTTTGAGTAGGGGCACTCAACCCTCCAAAGAAAACGGACTGCTACAAGATCTTTTGCGTGCGCGAGGTTACTCCATTGAAGATCAACACGGAGGCCAGCGTGGATTTTTTGGCTCAAAGACCGAAATGGCGGTAAAGAAATTTCAGTCCGATCACGGCCTGATCGCCGATGGAATCGTCGGCCAAAAAACTCTCAGTGCCTTGCTGGATCCTGCCTCTCCCAAAGTGAATGCCCTTCCATCCAAAAAATCACTCAGTGCCCAGGAGTTTATCAACCGATACTCGGTGCACGCGGTGGAGTCTCAAAAAATAACCGGTATTCCTGCATCGGTCACTCTGGCTCAAGCCGCTTTGGAATCGAACTGGGGAAAATCAGCGCCTGGAAATAATTTTTTTGGAATAAAAGGCGCAGGACCGGCGGGGACTCAATCTCTTAAAACCTGGGAAGTGATCGATGGGAAAAAGGTAACCGTGAGTGCCAATTTTAGAAAATACAATTCAGCTGTTGAAAGTTTTATCGATCATGGAAAAGTCATTGCTCACAGCAAATACCTCAAGCACGCAATGGAGCATACTGGATCTCCCCTTGAGTTCATTTCGGCTCTTCAAAGCGGGAAGTCAAAGTATGCGACCGATCCAAAATATACCGACAAAATCATGTCGATTATTCATCAACACCATCTGGATCAGTATGATTTGATGGCGAGAGCAAACCTTCAGTAGGGCTATAAAATAAGGTTGAAAATGAGGGGAGGAGATTGCACACTCCCTCTTCATTTACCACTCACGCCCTTGTCTTTAGAGTAAACCATTTTCAAGGAGATGTTATGTTTCGTGATAATTCAAAAAATAAGCTTTGCTATTTTATGTATCTCTTTCTGGCTTTCTCGCTCCTTTTCTTGCCCTCCGGCTTTGCAAACACACTTTCTTTAAAAACTTACCTCAATCCCCGCTTTGCCTATTCGATTTCCTATCCTTCCAATCTTTTGATTCCTCAAGGCGAGTCTGCGAATGGAGACGGTCAGGAGTTTATTTCGAAAGATTCTAAGGCTTCTCTGGTGGTTTTCGGCTCATTTAACGCATCCAAAGAAAGTCTAAAAGTGTGGTATGAAGATGTGACGTTAAATAGTGTGGATCAAAAGTTCACCTATCAGGTTTTTAAAAAGAATTTTTTTGTGGTGTCTGGTTTGGAGAATGGAAATGTTATTTATCAAAAAACCTATCTTGTGAAAGATCGCTTCATCAGCTTTATCCTGCGCTATCCTGAATCCGAGCGATCAACCTTTGATCCTCTCGTTAAAAAAATTGCAGATTCCTTTCATCCTTCACTTCCATCCCAATAATCATTTCAGGAAGTTTTTATGTCTCTAGTGTTCAAGTCACGTTCGAAAAAGAAAGGGTTGCCACCCGGCAGCCTTGTTCACATCGGGAAACATCCTAAATCTCCGATCCAGCTCTCGATCATTCGTTATTCTTCCTCTGAATGCCAGATCGTCGAGAAAAGCACTCTCGAGGAGTGCCGTGCCCTGGTTCCTGAGAATACGATTTTGTGGATCAATGTCGATGGAATCTACGATCCTGAGATCATTCGTGCTTTAGGGGAGCATTTTCGCATCCATCCGCTGGTGCTTGAGGATATAGCGAATGCCGATCAACGTCCGAAAATGGAAGATTATGGCACCTATCTCTATCTGGTCTCTAAAATGCTCACCTATCATCCTGAGAAAAAAACAATTCAGAGCGAGCAGGTGAGCTTTGTTCTTGGCTCTAACTGGGTACTGACCTTTCAGGAAGAAAAAGAAGGGGATGTGTTTGAGCCCGTACGCGAGAGAATCAAGCGGGAAAAAGGATTCATTCGACAAATGGGGGCCGATTATCTGGCCTACAGCCTGCTCGATGTCATCGTTGATCATTACTATAACAGTCTTGAAAGAATTGGAGATGAAGTCGAAGGACTCGAAGAGAAAATTCTGGATGATCCCCAGTCCGATCACATTGCCACGCTCCATCATTTAAAAAGAGAAGTGGTCTCGATTCGACGGTCGGTGTGGCCTCTTCGGGAAGTGTTGGCGGGCATTGATCGTGTGGAGTCTGATCTCATTCAGAATAAAACAAAAACCTATTTTAGAGACGTCTATGATCACATTACCCAGATGATCGATAGCGTTGAGACTTTTAAGGAAATGCTGTCAGGGCTTCTGGATATTTATCTTTCCAGCATTAGCCAAAAACAAAATGCGGTCATGAAAACCCTGACGGTAGTCTCAACGATTTTTCTTCCTCTCACTTTTCTGGTTGGAGTTTATGGGATGAATTTCGAGCATATGCCCGAGCTGAAGTGGCATTATGGCTACCTCTTGGTGTGGGGTGCGATCGCCATGATCGTGACGTTCATGCTGGTGTTGTTCAAAAGGAGAAAATGGATTTAGGTCTTGACCTTACCTCGTTGACTACATAACTAAATAGTCATGAAGAAAAATTCTATTTCGCCTCAAGATTTCATCGCGCAGCTAAAAAACAATCCTCTTCCAATCCTTGATGTTCGGGAAGTCGATGAATACTCCCGCGAGTCGATCCCGAAATCCCTCAATCACCCCCTTTCCAGGCTTAAATCTGGCGATTTTTCAGGTCTGGATCCTCAACAGGCCTATTATGTCATTTGTGCCCGTGGCATGCGGAGTCTGGCGGCGATCGATCTTTTGAAAACCAAAGGCTTTCAGAATCTTGTCAATATTTCTGGCGGGATGAGTGCCTACAAAAGTGCAAAGGGAGAAACCATCTGCAACAAGTCAGTCCTTCCGATCATGCGTCAGGTACAGATAGTTGCAGGATCCCTTGTTTTAACAGGTCTGATTTTATCCCATTATATCGGCGCTCAATGGATCTATCTCTCCGGTTTTGTCGCCTGTGGGCTTATCTTTGCGGGAGTGAGTGGTCTGTGCCCGATGGCAAAACTTTTGGAAATGCTTCCCTGGAACCAGGCTGTTTTAAAATCCTGTGATTCATCTGCTTCGACTGGCGATTCAAAAGGGTGTTGTACGTGAAATCTCTTTCCCAACATTCTGAATCAACTCTGGAAGAGGTCGCTGAAATGCTCAAGGCGCTCGGAGACAAAACGCGTCTTCGAATCATGCAGCTTTTGCATGAGGGTGAAAGGAGTGTTGGAGAAATCGTGGATCTGCTTGAGTTCAGTCAGGCGAATATCTCCAAGCATTTAAGAGTTCTTTATCGCGAAGGACTGCTTGCTTGTCGAAAGGAAGGGACCACGGTCTATTATTTTATTTCAGATCCTTACGTGAAACGCATCTGTTCTGTCATTTGTGAGGGGCACTTGAAACTTTCCGGAAAAAAATAAAAACACACAATCTTCTAGATACCAAAACTTTGCTGATATCTGATCCTCACCGAAGAGGGTGTTCCCATTCCATGAATCAACCGGAGAAAATATGAGCCTAAGAATTGTTATCGTTGGTGGTGTTGCGGGCGGAGCGACAGCAGCCGCAAAGGCCCGACGCGAAAACGAGCAGGCGGAAATCACTGTTTTTGAAAGAGGGCCATACGTCTCTTTTGCCAATTGTGGGCTCCCCTATTACCTCGGAGGAGAAATTACATCGCGGGAAAAACTTCTTCTGATGACGCCCAAGCGATTCTGGGATCGATATCGCATCTCCGTTTATACCCATCACGAAGTTTTAAAAATCGATCGTTCCAAAAAAGTGGTTTTGGTGGAAGGGGAAGGGAAGGTTTTTGAAAAGCCTTACGATAAGCTGATTCTGAGCCAGGGGGCCGCAGCCATTGTCCCACCTTTTAAAGGCGTCGACCAGAAACACGTTTTTACCCTTCGCGATATTCCTGATATGGATCGCATCGATGAATTCTTAAAGAAAAATAATCCTAAAACAGCTGTTGTGATTGGGGGTGGATTCATTGGTCTGGAAATGGCTGAGGCATTTTTTCATCGCGATATTCGGGTGACGGTGATTGAAAAAGCTCCCCACATTCTTCCCTTGCTCGATAACGATGTCGCCGCGGAACTTACCGAGATTCTGCTTCAGAAAGGACTACAGATCCGCTCCGGAATTGGGGCAACTGAATTGGGTGAAAAAGAAGTGATTCTTGAAGATGGGACTTGCGTGCCCGCAGATATGGTCTTGCTGAGTGTTGGAGTGAAACCCGAGATCAAGCTCGCCCGTGAAGCAGGGCTCGCGATTGGAAATACGGGAGGCGTTCGGGCGAATGGGAGAATGGAATCCTCTGATCCTGATATCTATGCTGTGGGTGATGCGGCCGAGACAACTCACCTCATGACAGGATCTCGCGTTCGTGTGCCTCTGGCAGGTCCTGCCAACAGACAGGGCCGCGTGGCGGGAGCAAATGCTGCTGGAGGACACCTGACTTACCCGGGGACCTTGGGCACTTCTATTGTCCGGATTTTGAACCATACGATCGGCTATACCGGGCTTAATTCCCGCCAGGCCAGAGAGGCAGGCTTTTCCTTTTTTTCATCGATGACTCGAGACAATTCCCATGCCTCTTACTACCCAGGTGCAAAATCCCTTTTAATTAAAATCCTTGTTGAAGAAGGAACCGGAAGGATTCTGGGCGCCCAGGTTCTGGGAGAAGAGGCGGTTGATAAACGTGTGGATGTTTTTGCCACAGCCATTTTCGCAAAAATGTGCGTGGCTGATCTGGAATCTCTTGATTTAGCGTATGCTCCACCTTTTGGATCGGCCAATGATCCTGCGAATGTGGCCGCATTTGTAGCTTCGCACGAAGTGCGTGGTGATATTCGTATCGAAGATCCAGCTCAGCTAAAACCCCAAGAAGTTTTTCTTCTCGATGTGCGCACCTGCGATGAATTGAAACTTTATGGCAAAATCGCAGGGGCGAGTCATATTCCTCTCGATGACCTCCGGGATTCGCTGAACCATCTTCCGGTCGATCAAAGAATTGTCGTGTATTGCCAGAAGGGCCAACGGGGCTATCTTGCAACACAAATCCTGAAACAATCCGGATTCTCTCAAGCTTGCAATCTAAAGGGAGGATTTTTACAGGCCCGATTTTCAGGTGTTCCGATTGAGAAAGCGTAGGAAAAAATTAATAAAACCATCAGACGAAAGGAGAATGAAATGAAATGTAATGTTGGAGGAATTGATCGTGTTTTGAGAATTGCCGCAGGTGCGGTTGTTATATCATTGGCCTTTGTAGGTCCTCAAACCCCCTGGGCCTATCTTGGGGCGATTCCACTGCTGACAGGGATTTTTGGAATTTGCCCTGCCTATTTTCCTGTTGGAATCAATACCTGCAAAAAATAAGAGAATAGGACTTTCTCATTTAAGCGATTTGCATCGTTATAATTCCTTCAGAAAATCCTCACGTGCCTGAAAGTACGCTGGGTTTTCTTACAGAGTTTTTCCTTGCACATCATTGATGTGTAATAAGTTTGGGGAAGGCACAAGTTTTTCTAACCACGATGGACTTTAGATTTCTCAAATGAGGAAACATCGTGGAGAAGGACTAGAATTTCATCCCACTTAAGAAAGTCCTAAAGAGGTAAGATCAAAGCTTGTCATGAAATAGAGAAGTGCATTTTTAACATGCACTTCTCTTTTTCTTTAGACGCAAAATTATTTCTCTAGACTGACCCTGAGCATCCAGGCCATCTTTTCGTGTTTTTCGATAAGCCCTACCAAAAAATCACCTGTTGCAACATCCTGATAGCGGACGTCACAGGTCTCCTGGTCTTCCCGAAGGGCCCTGAGAATGGCTTCGTGAGCTTCCAGGATTTGCAGACCCCCCGTTTGAAGATCGAAGCGGGAACTTGGCTCTTCTATCAGCCGGGAAAGTTTTAAATACTCTCCGTATGTGGCCGTGGTGTGCTCTCCAAGTGATCTGATCCTTTCAGCTATTTCATCGATCACTTCTTCAAGCTCGTCATACTGAGCTTCGAAAAGTTTGTGAAAATTGTAGAAATGCGGTCCCGTGATATTCCAGTGGGCATCTCTAGTTTTAAGCGACAAGAGAAACTCATCAGCCAATAAAGTATTTAGAATGACGGTTATGGGTTTTCGATTTTCATCTGGAATTCCTGTATTTACCTTCATGTGATTTCTCCTTTTATAAGTCAGCGATAAAAAGGGCCTGTGTGGTTGACTGAATGACAGAAGCGATTCGCACCGCCGATTGGACTCCCGTTCGTGAAATGCCTGCCTTGAGTGCTTCATGAATGTGAGATTTGATACACATCCCACAACCCGCCAAAGCCGAGATCGCCAGACAGTAAAGCTCGAAATCAACTTTGGGAACTCCGGGACTTGCGATGAAATTCATCCTGAGTGAAGCAGGCAGTTTGGAAAACTCACTATCTTCACATAAGTGCAGGAAACGATAATAAACGTTATTCATAGCCATTAAGGTGGAAGCCCCTTTGGCAGCGTTGACCTCCGCCGGAGTAAGCGTTTGGGTACTTTCATCCATCAAGGCTTCGATCAGCCTGGCAGATCTTGTAGAGTAGGCACAGGCCAAAGCGATTCCCCAGATCTGAAGAGGGGTAAGACCGGCCGCTCCTTCTTCTGTCAGGATCCGACTCAAATTCAACCGTGTGTCTTTGGCAAAATCTCCCAGATGATGTTTGATCTCTTCAAGTTTCACAATTCTCCTCCTTTCTTGTTCGGTAGTACTTTTATGAAATCCTGAGAACTGATTCAGGCAACCTGGATGGTTTCTTCGCCCTGTTGCCAGTTGCAGGGGCAAAGTTCATCGGTCTGCAAAGCATCTAAGGTTCGTAAAATTTCCTTAGGATTGCGTCCGACAGATAAGTCATTCACCGATACATGACGAATAATTCCATCGGGATCGACGATGAAAGTTGCACGATAGGCCACACCTTCCTTCTCATCCAGGATTCCAAGATTTTGGGAGAGCTCCCGACGAATGTCTGAAAGCATGGGAAACGGAAGTTCTTTCAGCTCTTCTTTTTGCTGTTTCCAGGCCAGGTGGACGAATTCAGAATCCGTGCTGGCGGCCAGGAGTTGAGTGTCACGGTCCAGAAATTCAGTGTTTAAATCTGCAAACCCTTTGATCTCGGTGGGGCAGACAAAAGTGAAATCTTTAGGATAGAAGAAAACCACCAGCCATTTTCCTCGGTAACTGCTGTTTTCCACTTCCTGAAACGCATCTTTAATTGTCGATCCCGTGACTGCCTTGAGCCTGAATTGTGGAAACCTTTTGCCGATGCCTAACATAATTCCTCCTCATTTGATTTTTAGGTCTGAAATCATTTTCAGACTCTGTCTTTTCTGAGATCAATATTGTGACAGGATTTTAAATATGTAAAATCGATTGATCTTATCATTCGATAGATATTACCTATTGCTCATGCCCACCCTTACCCAGCTGGAATATCTCGTTGCCGTTGAGAAATACCGACACTTTGGAAAAGCTGCGCGTGCCTGTCATGTAAGCCAGCCGACTTTGAGCATGCAGCTTTCAAAGCTTGAGGAGGAGTACGGGATGTGTCTTTTCGACCGAAGCAGGCAGCCCATCCTCCCGACACCAGAGGGAGTCCCGATTCTGGAGCAGGCAAAAGAAATTCTGTCTCAGGTGCGAAAACTAGATTTTCTTTGTCGAAACAGAAAAGAAGAAGTTCAGGGAGATTTACATCTGGCAGTCATTCCAACAGTAGCTCCGTACCTGCTTCCCAGACTGATCTCACCGATGGCCAGGGCTTATCCTAAAATCGAACTTTCCATTCAGGAGATGACGACAGATCAGCTCATTGAAGAGCTTGAGAACGATCGGCTGGATGTTGGTGTATTGGCGACGCCGTTAGGAATTTCTTCATTGGTGGAAGTCCCTCTTTATTATGAGCCATTTTATCTGATGCTCCCGACGGGTCATCGATTGGCAAAAAAAATGAGGGTAGCTGTGAAGGATCTGGAAGGTGAGAAATTATGGCTATTGGGGGAAGGCCACTGTTTTCGCAATCAGGTGATCAAACTTTGTGACACCAGAAAAAATGTGGGGGTCTTTACAAACATTCATTTTGAAAGCGGCAATTTTGAAACCCTGCTTTCTTTGGTCCGACAGGGGGAGGGAGCTACCTTGCTTCCGGCCCTTGCACTTCCAAAAGATTTGCGTGGGCTTCATCAGGTTTCATTCTACAAACCCGTGCCTGCTCGCGAGATCAGTCTGGTCTACCGAAGAACTCAATATAAGCAGGCCCTGATCATGGCACTCAGACAGAGGATCGAAAAAATTGTTCCTCCAGACCTATCCCGTCAAAAAGGGAAAGAGCTTCAGATTCTGTCAGTGTGAAAGTCAGTGGCTTAAACCCCAGGCATGGCCCGTTTTAAGGGGCGTATCAGCAGGAAAAGAATCAGTGAGGTCAGAAGGGCAATGCTTCCCAAAAGCGCAAAGTAATTGGAGTGTTTCCAGACATCCCAATAGATTCCTATTATTGTCAGTTTGCTTCCAATGGCAGTGACTACAAACCACATGCCCATCATGAGTCCTCTCATGCGGATGGGAGCCACTTTTGAAACGAGCGAGAGCCCCATCGGTGAAACCAGAAGCTCGCCCAGGGTCAGAATCAGATAGGCGATAATGATCCAGGCAGGGGAAACCCTTCCTACATCTCCTCCCATTTTTCCTGCAATTCCCAAGAAATAAAATGCAAAAGCCGTAAGGACCATTCCAATCGCCATTTTGGTGGGAGTAGAGGGCTCCAGATTTTTTGCGCGGAGCCTTTTCCAGAAACCGATTAAGGGATAGGTCAAAACAATAATCCAGAAAGGATTGATGGCATTGGAGATGACCCCTGAAACATTCCAGCGGGTATTTTTATCTGCAAAGTAGGTAAATGTTGAACCATTCTGGTGGAAACACATCCAGAAAACAATAACGACCAGAAAGACAATTCCAAGGGCAAAAAGACGCTTTTTTTCCGGAACTGTTTCGAGTGTTTCTTCCTGTGAACTTCGGGGTGGCTTATCGATGGATACAGCAACTGTTTCAGGTTTAAGTGGAGGATTTTGATCCTGGGCTGGAGAGGATGCAATACGCAGATGCGTTGTGCTAAAAGGTTCTGTCTGTTTTCTGAAATACATCAGAATGAAAACGGAGATCACCATTCCCCCCGCAGCGACCGCAAAGGCTGGATGATATCCATAACGATTATGAACAATCTCAGCGATGATTGATGAAAGCAGGGCCCCGATATTAATTCCCATATAGAAGATGATAAAAGCACTGTCTTTGAGAGGGCTGTTTTCAGGATATAGGTTTCCAACCATTGCAGAGACGTTCGGTTTGAAAAAACCATTTCCGATTACCAGACAGGTAAGGGCGGCATAGACAAAGCTCAGTGAATGAAAGGCCAGTAAAAGATGGCCAATCATAAAAAAGATTCCACCGATGAGAACCGCTCGATGGTAGCCTAATTTCTTGTCGGCCAGCCATCCACCCACCAAAGGGCTTGCATAAACAAACATCAGATAGGTGGAATAAAGCTCGGTCGCCTGCGCTGAGCTCCATCCAAAGCCCTGAATGGGATCTTGCAGATAGAGAGTAAACATGGAGAGCATCGAGTAAAAACTGAACCGCTCCCACATCTCGGTAGAAAAGAGGACATACAAGCCTCTGGGGTGTTTTTGTTTGATGGACTGGATTGATGAAAAATCAGCAGCGGGTGCATTCATAGCTGATTACAAGATGATGCATTTTGATTGGTTGGCGCAAGGGGTGCCGTTTTCTTTACGAGGGGAAAATCAAGCAGATTGTCCCGCAACCCATCCTGAAGACCAGGCCCACTGAAAATTATAGCCCCCCAGCCAGCCTGTGACGTCGACGACTTCTCCAATAAAATACAGCCCCGGAACCTTTTTGCATTCCATGGTTTTTGAGGAAAGCTCATCCGTTGAAACGCCACCTCGTGTGACTTCAGCCTTGGAATAACCCACAGTAGACTGGGGAACAAATTCCCAGTGTTTTAAAGAGGATGAAAAATTTTCAAGTGAGCGATCTGCAATCTGAGAAAGAGGTGTTTTCACTTCCTTAAGATAAAGCTCCACCCAAACCTCTGCGAGCTTTTTGGGAAGAAGAGATGCAAGCCAGTTTTTCACTTCCTGTTTTGCCCCCTCTCTTTTGAGTAGCATCAGCTTGGCTTCCAGATCGTAATCCGGAAGAAAATCAATGGTCACCGTTTCATTCGGATTCCAATACAAAGAACTCTGAAGAATGGCAGGGCCACTCAAACCCTGATGGGTAAAGAGAAGGTTTTCTCGAAAAGAAATGCCGTTGCAGTGAACTTTTGAGTCGACCGATATTCCAGCAAGATTCGATAATTTTTTTTGAAGAGAGTCCGGCAGGATAAAGCCATCTAAGGCAGGTGTTGCAGGAGCTGTTTTTAAATGAAACTGTCTCGCGATTTGATAGCCGAGATCGGAGGCTCCAAGCTTTGGAAAGGAAAGTCCTCCTGTAGCAACGACGAGAGATCCAGAGAGAAAAGAGCCCCGGCTGGTCTCCAGAGTAAAACCCTGATCGCTTTTTTTCACCGATAAAACGGTTGTCGACAGCAGGAGCTCGGTGTCGGCTTTCCTGATTTCCTTCAGTAAAAAATTGAGAATTTCCTTGGATGAGGTGTCGCAGAAAAGCTGGCCAAGTTTTTTTTCATGAAACGCAATCCCTTGTTCTTGAATCCGTTGAATGAAATCTTCCGAGGTAAATTGCGAAAGAGCGGATTTGCAAAAATGGGGGTTTTGGGAGTGATAGTTTGTTGCATTTGCTTCCCGGTTTGTAAAATTACATCGACCCCCGCCCGAGATGAGAATCTTCGAGCCGGCTCGTGCCTGGTGCTCCAGGAGCAATACTTTTCGCCCACGGCGTCCTGCCTCAATAGCGCACATGAGTCCTGCGGCTCCCTCTCCAAGGATGATGACGTCGTGAGTTGGAATTGGATCGTGATTCAAAAAACGCTCCTAACAGATCGTCTCTGGCTAACAGGATAGATCCGCTGAGCTAAAATCATCTGTCCCGTGTCATTTGAAAAAGAGGGCGGTGAATGAAAGAGTTAGAGAATTGTATCGTCTTCTGAAAACAGCTCATTCGAATCGTTTTCCTGCCTAAAATAAACTTTCCCTGAAAAAAGTTCGACCACTCGTCTGCGAACATCATCGATTTGAGATTTGGGAGTTGAAGTTCCGGCACCAATTCCCAAATGGGAGATGCCCTGCAACCACTCTGTTTTAATGAGGTTGGGAGAGTCGATGTGATAGGTCGTGTGAGGAAGATATTTTTTCGCAAGTTTTGCGAGGTTTGTAGTGTTGGAGGAGTCGTAGCCCCCAATAATAAACATTGCATCGACCCACTGTGCAAGATCACTGACTGCCTGTTGCTGGTTTTTGACGGGTTTGCAGCGGGTGTCGACGGCTTTCATGTCGCTGTATTTAGTGCGGCGAATATGGTCGATCAGCCCCTGAAATTTTTCTTCCGTGATGGTGGTTTGGCAGATCGCAATTGTTTTCCCAAGATTTGTGGGTAATTGATCGACTTCCTGCTCAGAATAGACCACGTGAATATTTTTGCCATAGCTGCGACTGGCAATGATTTCAGCGTGATTCGGATTTCCGATCAGGATGATCGCATAGCCCTGAGCTTCAAAGGTTTCTATTTTTTTATAGACCCATTTTAAAAGCACGGGGCAGGTGGCGTCGTGATATTGAATTCCTCTTTGAGCTAAATCATGTTTGAGCTCCAGTGGGTACCCGTGAGCTGTTATGACGACTTCCTGAATCCCCAGATTTTCTAATTTATTAAGATCCTGGTAGCGCTCCAGGATGGGAATCCCGCTCCTGGCCAAATCCTGGACAATTTTAGGATTGTGAACAATGGGACCTAAAATCGGTTTTCGATGGGATTCAGCCAATTCAATTGCCGCTTCAACTCCGAAACAGGTACCAGAGCTTTTGGCGATAATCACTTCAAGTTGAGAGTTTTCCGGATTCATGGGAACTTTATCGAGGGTTGATTTCTTATTGTCAAGATTACCTCACAAGCCTGAAAAAGATGCCTCTCATAGATTTTTCTTGGGCACACTTGGGGGCTATGTTATGCCCCGACCAGACTCATCCAAAAATTGTAATACATTAAGTCCGATTTTACATGTTTGACAGGACTTCATCGAACCATCAAACGGTTTCCATCGAATTCTGCCATGAGCTTTTATAAAAGATCAGCATTCCTGGTTCTTCTTTTGTACATCCTGCAGGTTCTTTTTCCCATTTCACTGATGGCAGAAGAGAAAAACCAGAAGACGAAGAGCCTTTCGGCCGAGACCTTTCCTGGCGCACAATCTCAAAAAAAAATCTTCCAAAATGATAAATTAAAAGTAGAAGAGGCGTATCTTGACCGATCGCAGCGGGTTTCCCGTTTTGTATTTTCGGAACTTCCCCGTCATCTGGGAAATGATCTCAAAACGAGTGTCTGGGGTTGGGGTGGATTGGGGCTTGTGCTGGGATCTGGTCTTGCTGGAGGCATGTCCACCCAGGATAAAAAAATTCAAAAAAAACTGGATCGTCACAGTCTGTTTGGAAAAACAGGAAATGATATTCTGGGATACGTGGGCGCCCCTTACAGTCTGGCAGGGGTTGATTTGATTGTTACGCTTGTTGGGGCAGGTGCCGGCCATGCCAGACTTCAAGAAACCGGAGAAATACTTTTGGAGTCACTGTTTTTAAGCGAAGGGATTACAATCGTTGCCAAATATGCTTTTAACAGAGATCGACCAAACGGAGAAAAGAGAGGATTTCCCTCGGCTCATACCAGTGGCATGTTCAGCGCGGCGACAAGTCTTGAGGTGCTGTATGGTCCCAAGGTTGGAATTCCCGCGTATTTGATGGCAGGGGCTGTGGGTCTTTCACGAATTGATTCAGATAAGCATTATTTGTCGGATGTTTTAATGGGTGCGGTGATTGGAACCGTGATCGGTTATGGGACAGCACGTTATCACAAGGGCAGGTTTCAAAAGATCTCACTGCTTCCGGAGGTTGGTTCAGATTCGCTGCATTTAAGAGTGCATTATGGATTTTAAAAAGGAAATCCTCCGAAAATCCTTACACCTTCCGGGACTGTTTTTTCTTTTTTTCAGCCGGGAAAATTACCTTCTTTCCATTTTTCTCCTGACATTTTTGATCGGAATCTATTTTATGGCCGTGCTTCTTGAGCGGGAGGGGCGCGCTGGCCTGCCGATGATTTCGTTTTTAATCAAGAGACTAAAACGCGATCGTGGCCTGGATTTAGGTCCTCCTTTTTTGGCATTGGGATTGATTGTGACATTGCTCTTTTTCAACTTTCCAGCGGCTGCCTGCGGTTTCTTGCAGGTATGTGTTTCAGATGGCGCTGCAGCGGTGGCAGGAAAATATTGGGGAGGAGCTAAGATATTTTATTCGCCTGAGAAAACCTATGTGGGTACCATTGTTTTCTTTTTGACCGCTTTTGCAATTCAGCTTTTTTTCCTGCCTTTCTGGCCCGCTCTCCTGATTGCCCTGTTTGGATCCTTGTTGGAATCCTTACCCTTTGGAGCTTTCGATAACTTCCTGATTCCTTTGGGCTCAGCCCTGTTTTATCACTATCTGAATTAATTTCTCGCAATATTGCTTTTGTCTGTCTTTTTGAAACTCATCTTTATTACCAGGTGGTTGGGAGGGAATTGCTTTCTGAAATCCTGGGAAGGGTTTCCAGGGAAGGAGGGGTTGGCTGGGTTTGAGGCATCGTCTGGGAAATGGGGAGGGAGTCAGGCAGACTTTCCGGTTTTGATTCTGTCCCGGGCAGAGTCTGAGGAAGCGGGAAAGGGTTGGCTGGAGGAGCTGTAATCGCCCTGGGAGGTTCAGGAGGTGGAGGGGGAATGTAATCAGATTCCTGTTTTTCGCTGCAACCAACCGTGCAAATGAGCCCCAGGATAACCAAAGTGAAGAGGGCCTTTGGGGTTTTCATAAAAATCCTTTCATATCCTCATGGGATTCTAAAAATCATCATCACTGAAAAGCTTTGTGTGTTTGCCTGTTCACTCCTCAGATCCAATCATCAAGACTTGAGCTCTTCTTCCTGTTTATAGATCAGCGTTACAAAATTCTACCGAAGCGCGGGAGAAGTGTCGGGCATCGATGAAGGCATCGAGCCTGGAGCTGGTAATGATGAAGGGAGCTGATTTTGGATTTCTGGTTCAGAGTGCGCAGGCGGAGTAAGTGGCTGAGTTGTGGGGGTTGGCATCGAGGGAGGAGGGGTCTCAGGTTTCATCTCTCCCTGCAAGATCTGAATACTATCAGCAGCCTGTGCAGAGTTCTTTTTTGTTTCAGGAGGAGAAGAGGGCTTTGAGCAGGCAAAGCCCGCGAAAATGAAGATCAGCAAAACAAGAAAAAGAGAAAGTGTGCGTTTCATGCAAACCTCATTAGATTAGGATTTTTCTGATTTCCCGAGCCCGTGCTTGAATATTTTAAATAAACCCTCACGGTTGTCCTTGATGATGAAAACCCATCCCACGGCAAAGACGACATACAGCCAGGCGTAGATAATTCTTGCCTCCGTTGAAGTAAAGAAAATCTGGGTTCCAAATAGAGCGAAAAGGATGAAGGCTTCCGTAATCGAAAATCTAAGGTTGGAAATGACCGTGATGGCAAAAAGCGATTGGGCGGCTGTGAGAAAAAT